>JBBSBP010000011.1:0-94446 GCA_038251165.1 Bacteroidales bacterium
CCTTTTTCACGTTTTTGACCCAAATAAGTTTCGTAGGTTCCATAACCTTTTACAACCATATAACCTTTATCTCCATAGAAAATATTACCAACTCCGGCGCCATCTTCTTCGTTTGTACACCAGTTACGGACTTCAAACTGGATCATTTTCTTTTCCTTCGGATAATGATAAATAGACGATTGAATTTCAGGAACTTCCTTGCAATCGTCCCAAAGGAATTTTCCACCCATCGATGTAATGCGTTCGGGCAGGCTGTTTACGCCCAAACCCCACATGCAAAGGTCGGTTTCGTGGATTCCCTGGTTACCAACATCGCCATTGCCGTAATTCCAGTGCCAGTGCCAGTTGTAGTGAACCAGGTTTTCGGTAAACGGACGCATAGGTGCAGGACCACACCACAAGTCATAATTCAATCCCGGAGGAGTTTGCGAGATGCCTTTATCGCCAATATCCGGGCGCCAGCGGTAAACCAATCCACGCGACATGTAAACACGTCCGATCAGTCCTTCTTCCAAATGTTTAACGGCTTCCCTGATTGCAACAGAGCTGCGTAACTGAACTCCGTGCTGAACAATACGGTTGTATTTGTAGGCTGCTTCAATCACTTTTTTGCCTTCGTAGATATTATGTGTTGCAGGCTTTTCAACGTACACATCTTTTCCGGCCTGACAAGCCCAAATGGTTTGCAGTGCATGCCAGTGGTTCGGAGTCGCCAGAGTTACGGCATCAATGGTTTGATCGTCGTATAGTTTTCTGAAATCCTGCTCAATCCGAATCTTCCGTCCATACTTTTTTTCAAATTCAGCAGCACGTTCCTGAAGAATTACCATATCGGGATCACATATTGCTACCAGTTCGACATTCGCTTTGTCAGCCAATCCCATGATTTCTTCGATATGGGTTTTACCGCGGCCATTAATTCCCAAAACAGCCACCCGGAGGCGGTCGTTTGCGCCTTTAGCTCCTGGTGGAATAACTATTGGTTTTTTGATCGTTTCACCTGCCAGCACCGCTGGAGTGACCGCTGCAAGAACTGCACCGGTAGCTGCGGTTCTCAGGAAAGATCTTCTCGAATTGTTCTCGTTATTTTCCATTATTTTAAAAAATTAGGTTATAAATTAGTTTCAAATTCCAACTGGTCAAAAACATCCGGAATTCGATATTTATGATTGATTATTAGTCTATTGCACCAATATTACCCAAAGCATATTATTTGAAATTCTTAGCCATTTGGTTGATCTGGTCATCTGTAAGGTCGCCACCAATGACAATTTTGTGTTTAAACACGATGGTTTGGTTAGGCGTCAGTACCACTTTTACTTCATCTGCATTTTTATCAAAAGTACGTCCACCAAGGTTATTGGAAGCAAATAATCCGTAACCACGTGCATGTGACCATGCCGGATAGTTTACATTTTTCTGATGGTCAATAATAACAATGGTAATTATTTCTCCTTCCTTATCAGCGCGGAGTGCAACCCAGGGACTTCTTTTTCCCCAGACATTACCACCTTTTATGCCTTCGGCATTTCGGTAAACACCATTGACACCATCATTATTCAGTACCGGAACCAAAGTTTCAATTCCGTTTGCATCCAGAAATTTCTCTGGTTTTGTTGCCGGCTCCTCGAATGCCCGGTCAAGACGCAAGCCAATCAAACCCTCTTTATTCTCAGTAAAAGTTACCTTTTGAACAGATGTGAGCTTCGTAGTTCTTTCGATCGTGCGAAGTTTACCAATACCAAAAAAGACAAAAGTTGATTCTTCGTTCAGAAGCACCTTGTTATTGACATCTACCCAATCGGAACTGGTAACCAGTTCTCCTTTTTTGGGATTCTCAGATACTATTTTTTTGAATATTACTGTTCCGTATTTATGTTTGTCAGCGGCTTTGATGGCAAACGAATTATTCCAGAAATCCAATCCGTTAACATCGCCAAAGTTGACCCACAAACCCACATGATGCGGATGATCGGTTCGTTCAAATGGCCGGGGATTTAAGGGAAATCCCCGTGTTATAATTTTTCCGGAGGCACTCACAATCGGATAGAGCGACTGTTTTTCCATGTTATCGGGGTAGATGTAGGCAGTGAATAACTTGCCGCCAATAAACACTTCGACTTTTTTATCCTGTTCCTTGTTTTTGAACTCAACTTTTAATGGTTTCGCTGCTTGTACAAGGATGGCTGAGAGCATGAATGCTGCTACTGCCAAAATAGAAAATTTCATAATTCAGTTTAGTTGGTTTGATAATAAAGTTTTCAAATCCCAGAATTCAGAACCAAACGATTTCAAATCGATGGCAAAAGAAGTTTCAGCCCGGGTATTTGGGTTCGATTTCAAATTTAGTAAAATAATTCAATCGATTGCAATTTGAAAATTTATTTTAACCTATCCCCTTTTAAGCACACAAATTGTTGAGAAGATCAGTTTTCTGCCCCCTGAAAGCGCATAAATACGGTCGAAGCTGTTTTTTTGCATATCATAGTTATACAGCCCCGGATAGGAATCATGACCCGGAATATCAATGAAGTCGTTGCCCGGATTAATGTAATCCGTTACCGGTTACGGGCAAACCTTTCGAATCGATAATCTGAATGCTCGACATGGTTTTCAGGAATGAATGATCATCAAATATCCAAACCACTTTTTTATCGCGGGTAATTTCGAATGCATGGGGCGCCTTCCCGAACTGATTATCCAAAGCGATCTATTCTGAAAATGAAATTGTTATTTCATGGTTCTCTTTTTTTCCCGATGCCAAAAGGGGTTCTGTTTCTTTCCATAACCCTTTCTCCGGATATCCAACTCTGACCAGGTACTTTCCATGGCTGAATACCCTGGGAGTATATTCATTTCCTTTAATCCGGACCATGTATTCCCGTTCACCCGTGGTTTGATTAATGACTTCAACCACCGGATCCGAAGTTCCCTCAATCTTCAGGTCTGGAAGCCAGGCAACAGCTTCCCGGCCGTAATTATCAAACTGACTGATGGTGAGTGGCCATCCCGGATGCTGATCATTGGGGCCGGGATTGGATACATCGGCCAAAAAACGCCACGATTCCATGGTAATGTTGCGCTCCTTCTGATCGAATATGACGAAGCCGAAACCGGCAGTTTTAGCCTGTTCAAATTCATAACGATTCAGTACTTTTTTAAAATTACCCGGATTACCAATGGCATAAACATAGTTGAGGTTTCCAAAAGCATCTTTGTAATCGCCGGTATCCGGGAAACCATGTTCAGGCCGGTTCTTCACCGGAATACCAAGATCATCGGGCCTGAACCAGCGCGAATAAACAATGGATATAGCCGGTGTGCAAAAGCACCATCCTGCATCACGATAGTTTTCGATCCCGTATTGGACAAGGGATGGCACATGTTGGTCTCCGGTGATGTGGAACACAAAACCTTTTCGCATAATACGGATGGCACGGTCCCTTCCCGATTTTGGCCAGCCGCCCGAATCCATATCGCCGTATAAATAGCCGTCAAACTGTCCGTGATGGGTGGCTACATTGGCAAAGACCG
This sequence comes from Bacteroidales bacterium, assembly GCA_038251165.1. Lineage (GTDB taxonomy): Bacteria > Bacteroidota > Bacteroidia > Bacteroidales > Prolixibacteraceae > Aquipluma. The sequence goes on from JBBSBP010000011.1 coordinate 3,535, forward strand.
TCTGAGAAAGCAAAACTTTCATATCCACATCATTCCAGTCGCCAATCCACGCGTTCAGGAAGTCCTCCTGACGTTTGCCTAAAAGTTCAAGTCCCGGTTTTTCAATTAATTTTTGAGCTATTGGAGCTTTTAGGTGGTCTTTGCGACCTTCCCACGTAGAGACCTGATCAGGCCCGGATTTAAAAATACGATCGCTGACAATGGCAAAACTTATCCTTCCGTAATTCAGGCTCGTGTACCAAACGTTCATGTTCTCACCAATGGGTGTGGGATCGTAAGGATCAGGCAGATGACCACACTGTGTTCGGTTTACGACATTCACCATTTTCGTAGTCTGTATAAAACCGGTAATGTCCCCGGTCATAATGGTACCCGGTAACATTGCAACACCTTCGCTTCCCCACAAATTTCCCTGAAACACATCGTGATCATCAGGCGTGCAAACCGTTGGAACATCACGCATCAAATCGCCAAAAGCCCAGCCAAACATGTACCATTTGCCCAGGTAACTTAAAATGGCCGTATCTTCCGGAGTTCTTTTAATTGGATAACCTCCGTTGGCTTCATAAATCTGGTCTCCTGAAAAATAGAGCATGTCGGGAGACTTCAAGGTCAGGTTTTTAACCAGGGGAGAATACGGAAATCCCGAAGAGAACTGGCAGGTTAATGCACCCAGGTTTAAAGGCCTGTCAACCGGGTCTTTTCGGATGGTCCCGGCATATTCGGCCATTTTTTCTTCCCCTGCAACATTGGTATAAGGATAGATTACCCGGTAAGGTCTATCGGCCGAGGCATCCCAGTTTTCGATCTTAAAAGTCGCTGAACGGGAAGCTGCATCCATGGACTTTTTACCTGCAGATACCCAATTATTTCCGTCATTCAGCTGAAGTTCGACCTCCTGGTTGTCGGCATCCCCGACCGGTGGTAACTGAACCGACAATTTTAAGGTGTTCCGGCTCAAAGTATGCATGGTCCAGAGTATCGGACCATACTGGTTTTGCGGTTGACTGGTAAATTTGTGTCCTTCAAGTCGCAGGTTATCGTACCAGAATTTTGGCCCGTTATTTTTTGATTCAGATTCGCGAAAATTATTCACCAGCTGTACAATTCCCTTTACAGGTTTTTCCGGAACGGAGGTAAGCTGGCATAAATCCAGTCCGTTTATGTCGAGTACTTCAAATTTAAGCGTATAAACATTTCCTTTCTTCCCGCCTGAAACACGAAATTTGAGGTTCTGAAGGTCAGTTCCTTCAGGCAAATCACAGGTTTGCTGTCCCAGGAACGCATACCCTTTGGTACTGATTCCCATATCGATACCGGTGCCAAAATAGATGGCCGCCCTGATATCAGCCTCTTCACGTGCTTCGGCTCCGATGGTCAGGCCAACCGAACCTTCGTTTTTCCCTTTTTCAATCAAGCCCAAATCGAATGAAACTAAAAACGGTGCTTCCTCTTCGCTCATGACTGAAGTCAAAACGGAAAAGGTTGACTGCTGATCATTACCAATACATTCAATCCGTCCATCGTTCACCCGCCAGTCTTCCAGCGGAACGGTCCAGAAATTTTCGCCAATCCAGGTGCGGTTGTTGATGTGATTAAAATCGTAGATCCGGCTATCATTATTCAGGTGGCATGCAGTACTTCCAAAAAGTAAAAATACTGCAGTGATCAATTGTTTATTTCTTTTCATCATCTGAGTTTATAGATTAAAGTTTTATCAGCCGGATGGCTTTTATCAGTCCGGCAATCTTGTTTTGTTTCTGAACGAGTTTTATACCAATAATCAGTTGTCCGGAATCAATTTTTCCGGTCGTCACATCCATCCAGGACCAGGTCCGTTCAACCGATTCGGCCCGGGGAACGTAATCACGGTTTGGCAATATTTCCGAATCAAAAGGTTTATCCAGAGTGAAAGTCCGTGTTGTTGAATTAATCCGGATTTGAAAAATACTGCCTGTATCAGAAGCCGGACATCCATATTCCATTTCAATACGGTAGGTTCCCTGATTCACCATATTAAGTTTCCAGAAAATTGAATCGCCGTTTTGAACCCAGTTTTCGGTGTGCGACTGATTGGGGTGAATGCTGGAATACTTCACTTTCCCGGATAATCTGGCATCCTGAACCGGAAGTACAATACGCAGCTCTTCCGGATATCCGGCTTCTATGGTGGTTTCCGGCTTGTAGTTTTCAACCAGTTCCTTTTCCCATTTTTTGTAACCCGATGAAAGCTGAGCCACTGTTTTCGGTTCAGACAAGGAGATGTCCTTCTTTTGAGAAGGATCGGCCAGCATATCGTACAAGCTGGTATCTTTTCGGGTGACAACCAGCCTGTAACGGTTATTCCGGACTGATCCGTTACAATTACTGAGCACCTGGCTGGCCTGGCGTGAAAAAATATACCGGTCAGCCGGATTTTCTTTTTGGCTGATAATTCCGGAAAGATTTTGACCATCAACCGGGAATGCTGTCCGATATTTTATTCCGCACAAATCCATCAGCGTAGGCAGAATGTCAATGTCCTGTGCCAGCTGACTGGTGGATCCGGGCTGAATTTTTCCCGGCCACGAAATGTAAAAAGGAACCCGAAGACCACCTTCGTCAACCGAGCCTTTTTTTCCCTTCATCTCCCCATTGTACCGGTAAGTATTCGGCCCGTTATCCGACATGAAAATCACGATCGTATTTTCCCTCAGTTTTAACTGATCCAGTTCCGATAGCATTAGCGCGATGTTATCGTCCATGTTTTCCACCATGCCATGAATGGTCGCCAGCTCATCATCCAGTCCCTTTTCCTTGTATTTCAGAAAATATTTTTCAGGAACCTGAAACGGAGAATGTGGCACATTGTAAGGAACGTAGCAGAAAAATGGATTGTCTTTATTCTTTTCGATAAAATCAAGCGCCCGACTGGTGAAAAAATCGGTTGAATAGCCTGAAGATTTGATCTCCCCCTGATTGTGCGTATAAATGGCATCATAATAATAACCGAGATGCCCCACCATAAAACCAACATATTCATCGAATCCCTGCTGATTGGGGTGCTGCATAAAATAGGCTCCGTTGTGCCATTTTCCGAAACATCCTGTGGAATAACCGTTTTGCTTCAGAATTTCGGCTATGGTGGTTTCGTTGCTGCGCATGTTTTCGTAACCCTGTGCAACTGAAGAAACACCGGTCCGCAGAAAATACCTTCCGGTCAGTATTTCTGATCGGGTTGGTGCACACAAGGGACAAACATAAAACCGGTCGAAACTCAGGCTCTGTTTGGCCAGCCTGTCCAATACCGGTGTTTCAATCAGCTTGTTGCCGTTGGTATTTAAATCGCCCCAGCCCATGTCGTCGGCCAGAATCAGTAGAATATTGGGTCGGACATCTGCTTTTTCAGGGGCCATTCCGGAAACATTCTGAAAACCAAGACCTAAAAGACTCAATCCTAAAAGACCATTAAGTTTCATCGTAGAATTATTTATTTGGATAAAAACTGATACTTCCCGCTTTTTACAGCAAATACCTGATAATCTTCTTCTTCACGAATTAAACTGACATCCTCCGATGCAGAAATTGGATTTCCACTCTCGGTAATATGATTTCCATTTCTGACAGGCACATAAACAGTTGCCTGACTACCAACGGGCACGGTCACCTCCATGGAGAATACCTGATTTTCATTTTTCCAGCTGATACCTGCCTCACCCAAAGAGGTTTGATTAAAATATTTCACAAAAGTCAGTTCATCCACCGGTTGTGGACGGAAGATGATGTGCCGGTAACCCGGCGCCTCCGGATCGGCGTTCATTCCGGCAAGTTTCCGGTAAAGCCAGACCAGCCCGCCACCAAACATAGGGTGGTTGTGCGATCCTTCTTCACTCCATTGTTCGCGTGAAGTGGTTGCTCCGAGTTCAAGCCAGTGTCCATATCCGGGCTCGTCCTTTTTGTTCATGGCTTCGAAGGCCAGATCGTGCATACCGTTTTCCGACAAAACCTCGAAGAAGAATTGCGTGCCGAAAATGCCTGTATCCAGATGGCCGTCATTCGCTTTAATGTCGTCCTTCAGAGACTGTATCACTTTGTTGTACTGGCTGACCGGCACACCCATTTTCAGGGCAAAAATATTTCCACCTGACTTACCGTAAGTTCCATTTTTCTCATCGTAAAACCTCCTGTAAAATGCCTGCCTGGTCTGCTCTGCAAGTTCTGCATATTTTTTTTCATCTTCAGGCCTGTTCAAGGCTCTGGCTGCCTGGGCTGTTAAATCGGCACACCGCCAGAAATAGAACGTGTGAACCATCTCATCAGGTGGCAAATTGCCCGGGGTAACCCATTCGCCCAGGTTGAACCATTTCAGCACTTTACCATCCTTCCCGACACGCTGCGAAAACATGATCCCATCCTTATCGACCCAGGTTTGCATGTAGCGGACATATTCCTTCATACCCTCCAGATTATCCTCCAGCATATCTTTGGCGCCGTAATGGAGGTAAAATTCCCAGGGCATGATGCAAATCGCCGCGCCCCAGGCCACACCACCACCACATCCGGGCTGCCAGGGAGCGCCATTGGGAACATAGCCGGTTTTCACATTCTGCGCCCCAAGCATGTCCTGAATCCATTTGTGGTAAAAATTCCGGGCATCAAAGTTGTGCATCACCGTGACGCTGGCTACCTGCCCGTCGCCGGTGTAGGCCGAACGTTCGCGGTGCGGACAATCGCTGGCAATTCCACCGTGCATGTTATCGGTCTGACTTCTCTGCCAAATTTTAGCAATGTCGTTAAACAACAGATTGGAGGTTTCAAAAACAGCCGACTCATCAATAGCTGTATGAACCACTTCAGCGGTAATCTGACCGGCCTGCAGTTCGCCGGGCCAGTTGCTGATTTCAACGCCGCTAAAGACAAACCAGTTAAAACGTGCGGCATACGACTCCGGTCCCTGACCTTTAAAAATATAGGAATTATCGCCCGAATAGGTATTGCACAGGTATTTGATTTCTATTTTATGTCCGGCGGGACCTTTTACCTGATTTAATCTTACCCATCCCGAAACTTCCACGCCAAAATCGACATGATAATTTCCGTTGGCCAGTTTCTCGGTTTTTACGGGCGCCAGGCTTTCCATTACACGGTCAGGCCGGGCAGTATGGGCCACCAGCTTACCTTCCGGGGCTTTCCGGAGCACAACAGGGGTCCATGCTGAATCGTCGAAACCGGCCCGATTCCATCCGGCCTGCTCCTGCCGGGCATCATAATGCTCGCCGTAATACACCATGTCCATTAGGATGGGACTTTTCGAAGCTTTCCAGCTTTCATCACTCACGATAATATCTTCACTTCCATCAGCATAAGTAATGTATATCTGAATCAAAAACCGGGGAGTGCCATAAGCTGCAGTCCAGTATTTTGCCGGATTGTAAAAACCGTTTCCAAGAATACTTCCCAGTACATTACTGCCAGTTTTCAGTTGATCTTTAATATCATAGGCCAGATACATGACCTTGTATTCCCTGAAATTGTCTTCGAGCGGGATATTTCCATTGATTAATTCAGGTCGTTTTCCGTAGTTGGTTTGATTTGGGACCAAAACATCATCATCCACTTTTTTCCCATTCAGGTACAACTCAAAATATCCCAGGCCGGTAACAAAGGCAACTGCTTTTGCAACTTTTTTGGCCAGCCTGAATTCTTTCCGGAACATCGGTGCCGGGGGCGGCAACTTTTCCGGAAGCAGGACATTGGGATTCATCGGTTTGGGAAGCGCTTCTTCACCCTGCCAGGGAGCGCCAATCCATTTGGCTATCCAATCCGAAGAGCTCAAAAGTCCCATGCGCCAGTATGCAGGTTGACTCCAGTGCGAAACCTTCCCGTTTTTATCCCAAACCCTTACCTGCCACCAGCAATCCATCCGCGATGCAAGTGTTTTTCCTGCATATTCCACCCGGTCACACTGTTCGCTGATCATCTTCTGGCTATCCCATAAATCAGGTTTTTCAAGTCCCTTTTCTGAAGTAGCTACCCGAATCTGCCATGCAGTTTGTTTTTGACCGCGTTCACCTTCTTCTGCCGTATTTATCCAAGCCAGCCGGGGTTTTGGAACATCGACTACCGAAGGATTCTGCAGGTATTCGCAAATCAGTTTTATGGGAATTATTTTTCCATATGAGATATACCCAACGAAATTTAAAAGAAGAATCAGGATAACAATTGGTTTTATGGTCATGGGTTAAATGTTTAAAGCTTATATTAAAAAAAGGATTTCATTTCTATTTTTTCTCTTTATAATTCATCTTTCTCAATGCTTGTAAACAAAGGGAAAAGACGCTTCCCGCTTTTCGTCTGGAAGTAGATTTCCAAACGGTAATCGTTCACATCCAGGTAAACATTTTCGATTGAGATCCGATTGGAGTGCCCGGTTGAAGTTGTTGCAAACTGAAATGGATATAATTTCAGGAAAAGTGTTCCCGGTTCATTTAATTCCCTGATAAAGTTTGCTGTAACCGAATATTTTCCGGGTGCTGCAATCCGAATATCCCAGTACCCGAATATTTCCTCCTGTGTCCAGATACCCGGGCTTCCTTTCGCATCATTTCGGTTTAAAACAACCGGATTTTCATGTTTTGTCCCAACAATTGCCGGGTGAATCTTTCTGTTGTTTGGATTTGAGGCCGTTTTTAAGTACCACTCTTCCATATCATGTTTTAGTTTTTGGGCAACAGGTTTATTTTCATTCAGGATATTTTTCGATTCATTCGGGCTGTTTGCCAGATCGAAAAGCTCAAATCCATTGAATCCGGTCTGATCGTATGAGTTTCCGACTAATTTGTACCGTCCATTCATGGCTGCAAAATTCTCATAGGGAATCGGGAATCCGCGTCCCCATTCAAAAAAAAGTGTTCTGCCAGCAAATTCATGATCATCGTCCTTAAGCAAAGGCATCAAACTTCGACCATCGATATTTTGATTTCCAGATTTTTTAATGTTACAAAGATCAAGAATCGTGGGTAACAGGTCAATGTGCGCGGCAAGTGTGCCTATTTCTTTGTTTTCAGGAAAGATGCCCGGTAAATGCATCAAACAAGGCGATTTTATCCCACCCTGATAGACCAGGCCTTTTTTGCCCCGAAGTCCCATCACATAACGGTATTGCTGAGGTCCGTTATCGGACAGAAAGATGATAACCGTATTATTCTGCAGATCCAGATCTTCAAGATCCTTCAGTAATCTGCCGATGTTGTCATCAATATTGGAGACCATACCATAAACCTTTTTAGCATCTTCGAGATCCTTCGAAGTCATTACAGACTTTGGATTCCCGGGGAGTGATTTAAAATCCGCCAGCGTAAGATCTTTATAAACCGAAGAATATTCATCGGGGACCTGCAAGGGTGTATGTGGCGCATTAAAAGCCAGGTAGGCAAAAAATGGCTTGTTTTTATTGGCATGAATAAACCGGATTGTTTCAGATGTAAAAACATCGGAACAGTACCCTTTGGTTGAAACCTTTTTTTCATTGTGGTAAATCACCGGGTTGAAATAGGCACTGTCGCCTTTAAAGAAATTATCCTTATCACCTGGCTGTCCGATTCCCCCACCCTTAAAAACAAATGACTCATCAAATCCCTGATCAACAGGTCGGTAAGGATAATTGTCGCCCAAATGCCACTTTCCGAAAATTCCGGTTTGGTAGCCATTTTCGCGAAGGACTTCGGCTATTGTGATTTCCTCTGCAGCCATTACAGCGCCGCCATTGTAAGTATCGTAAACTCCGGTGGTTTCTGAATATTTTCCGGTCATTAAACTGGAACGGGTCGGAGCACAAACCGGAGAAACATAAAAGTTGGTGAACCGGGTACTTTGAGCAGCCAGCTTATCTAAATTAGGTGTTCTAATCAACGGATTTCCATTGAATCCAAAATCACCGGCTCCTGCATCATCAGTAAGGATTAGAAGGATGTTGGGTGGTGTTTTTTCTGCCGTCGCCACGATACTCATGGAAAACAAAGGAAGCAATGCCGGAATTATTTTTATCAGGTTCATTTGGTTTATTCTAATTGGTTAGTCTTACTCTTCAATTGAATATTGAAATATCCAAAAGCCGTTAATTTACGACTTTTAAGATAAAACTGATTCGATTACCTGATTTTTATCTGTTATTCGTATTTAAACACGATTTCATCATTTTCGACTTCCACCATAACTTTGGCACGTCCTTCCATTCTTCCTGAAAGTATTTCACGCGACAAATCGTTGATCAGGTATTTCTGAAGCATTCGTTTGACCGGCCGGGCGCCGTGTGTCGGGTCATAACCAACAGCTGCCAGCCAATCAATGGCTTCTTCCGATAATTCAATGGTAAACTGTTTATTCGGAATCCGCTGCAAAATCAGGTTTAGCTGAAGTTTCACAATGTTCCTGACATCTTTCCTGGTCAGCGGGGTAAACATGATCACTTCATCAATCCGGTTCAGAAATTCGGGTGAAATGGTTTTCCGGAGCATATCGAACAAATCGGTTCGGGTTTGTTCCTCAATTTCGGCATGATTCCGCTCGTTCATCTGCTCAAAACGGTCCTGAATCAAATGGGAGCCCAGGTTCGATGTCATAATAATAATCGTATTCTTGAAATTGGCAATACGGCCTTTGTTGTCGGTCAGGCGGCCATCGTCGAGTACCTGCAGCAACACGTTAAAAACATCCGGATGTGCCTTTTCAATTTCATCAAAAAGTATAACTGAATAAGGTTTCCGACGGACGGCTTCAGTCAGCTGGCCACCTTCGTCGTAACCAATATATCCGGGAGGTGAACCAATGAGCCGCGTCACGGAGAATTTTTCCTGGTATTCAGACATATCAATGCGGGTCAACATGTTTTCATCGTCAAACAGGTATTCGGCCAAAGCCTTTGCCAGTTCAGTTTTCCCGACTCCGGTGCTTCCCAGGAATATGAAGGAACCAATCGGACGTTTTTCATCCTGAAGTCCTGCCCTGCTCCTTCTGACGGCATCGGCAACAGCACGAATAGCTTCATGCTGACCAATTACCCGATGATGCAGTTCATCTTCGAGGTGCAACAGTTTTTCGCGTTCGCTCTGCAACATCCGGGCAACCGGGATGCCGGTCCAACGCGAAACAATCTGGGAAATATCCTCGGCGTCAACTTCTTCCTTAATCAGATGCTGATCTTTATTATTGCTTAATTCAGTCTTCAACTGTTCAATTTCTGTTTCCGCTTCCCTGATTTTACCATACCTGATTTCGGCTACACGGCCAAAATCACCGGCACGTTCAGCCTGTTCAGCTTCCAGTTTCAGTGATTCAATATCCATTTTCTTTTGCTGGATTCCATCGATCAGCGATTTTTCAAGCTGCCACTGAGCTCTGAATTTCGACTGTTCCTGTTTCAGGTTGGCAATCTCTTCGTTTAAAAACGAGAGTTTTTTTTCATCTTTTTCACGCTTGATGGCTTCCCGTTCAATTTCGAACTGCATAATTTTACGGTCAATCTCATCGAGTTCCTGCGGTACCGAGTCCATTTCCAGGCGCAGACGGGCAGCAGCCTCGTCCATCAGGTCAATGGCCTTATCGGGTAAAAACCGTTCGGTGATGTACCGCTGAGAAAGTTCTACTGAAGCAATGATTGCCTCATCTTTGATCCGTACCTTATGGTGATTTTCATATCGTTCCTTTAGTCCGCGCAGGATCGCAATAGCGCTCAGCCTATCCGGTTCGTCCACATTGACGATCTGGAACCGGCGTTCCAAAGCCTTATCTTTTTCGAAATATTTCTGGTATTCATTCAGTGTTGTTGCCCCGATGGCACGCAGCTCACCACGGGCCAGTGCAGGCTTAAGGATATTGGCGGCATCCATTGCACCTTCGCTTTTACCTGCTCCCACCAGGGTATGAATTTCGTCGATAAACAGAATGATTTCGCCATTGGCATTGATAACCTCATTAACAACCCCCTTCAGCCGTTCCTCGAATTCGCCCTTGTATTTGGCGCCGGCAATCAAAGCGCCCATATCGAGCGAAAAAAGTTGTTTGGTTTTCAGGTTTTCAGGCACATCGCCACGTACAATGCGCTGTGCCAGACCTTCAGCAATGGCTGTTTTCCCGGTTCCGGGTTCACCAATCATTATCGGGTTATTTTTGGTTCTGCGCGATAAGATCTGGAGAATACGGCGGATTTCGTCGTCACGGCCAATCACCGGATCGAGTTTGCCATCACGGGCCTGCTGGTTGAGGTTAACTGCAAAACGGTTTAGTGAATCAAATTTATCTTCGGCAGTCTGACTGTCCACTTTGGCACCTTTCCGGAGTTCTTTTACAGCCATTTCGAGTTCTTTGCCGGTGACTCCCGAATCTTTCAGCATGCGGCTAATCGTGTCACCGGTTTCCAGAAGTCCCATCAGAATATGCTCAACGGAAACAAACTTGTCTTTCATTTCCTGCATGATGGTGATTGACTTTTGCAAAGCCTTGTTGGCATCAGGCGATAAATAAGGTTCACCTCCTGTAACCTTTGGATAGGAATCAACAATCCGGTCAAGCGCCTGCTGAATGACCACGGGATTTGCACCAAGTTTTTTCAATAAAAAACTGAGGACATTTTCTGCCTCATGAAAAAGCCCTTTCAGAATGTGACCTGGTTCAATGGCTTGTTGTTTCTGACCCTGAGCCACAACAAAAGCATGTTGAACAGCTTCCTGCGATTTGATGGTGAAATTGTTAAAGTTCATATCTATCTGTTTTAATTGTTTTCTGAATAAAGATAACGAATTGAGACAATCAAATGGCTTGCCAGAGGGATAAAATTCCAGGTTTCAAGTTCTAAATCCCAAGTAGGTTGCCCGGAACATCAAAGCAATAATCATTTGATTATATTAACATTAGCCACAAAACGAATTATTTTATATTTCGCAATGAAGAACAACCCTTATTTAAATCACGACAAATTGACTGGTAATGTACTTTTATATGTGAAAGATTTCAGGGGGTTTAAAAAATCAGATGACTATATGACATAAACATTGAAAGACTGTTTAAATTTTCATCAAATTGTTTTATCCTCCACAGATTTAAATCATACAGACATGAAAGTAGCAGTTGTTGGTACCGGAAGTGTTGGTCAGACCATTGCTTCCAGTTTGTTTTCTCTTGGACATCAAGTGATGATCGGCACACGAAATGTTGCTAAAAAGTTGGCAAGCAAGGAGAAAGACCATTATGGAAATCCTTCTTTTGCTGAATGGCACAAACTGAATGAGCACCATGTGGTCCGGATTAATGGTAAATCCAGCAATGATAAACAATTGCGATCACAACAATTTCATATGTGGTAACGATTCGGACGCCAAACAGAAAGTAAAATCGTTACTCAACGAATTGGGGTGGAAAGATGAAAACATCCTCGATTTAGGTGATATATCATCGGCAAGAGGCACCGAAGGTATTTTGCCGGTATGGGTGATAATTATGGGTGCAAAACAAAGCGGTGCTTTTAATTTCAAAGTTGTCAGCTAAAACGAACTGATTGTTATTGTTTTATCAAAAAAAAAAGGATGGCCCCAACCATCCTTTTCAATCTAACCTAACCTATTTCTATGAAAAAAAAACTAATGCGTGTATTTCTTATCTCTAACTACACAACAAAGATATATCATCATTCAGTTAAGATCTCTGAATGATCGTTAAGTAATGTTAATATTTTCAGAAATACACAAAAAATCGATGGACTCATACTTTTCAGAACAGGCTCCATTTGGGAACTAATTTATTTTCAGGTGAATTAAATCCGGAAAGTTTTTTTTGCTTCATCGATGAATGTATATATTTGTATCCCCGTGACCTGGAAAACAAATGTAAGGATTGTTCGTTTGAATGGTGGATTCATACTTTAACTACGGAAAAAACAAATAATATTAGAATTCTGAAAATTTGAACTATTTTTGCAGGCCACAATTTAACGACGAAATAAATTTCAATAATCTATAAAATTTCAATCTATGACAAAGTACGTTTACACGTTCGGAAATGGTGCAGCTGAGGGAAAAGCTGATATGAAAAATCTACTTGGAGGTAAAGGTGCAAATCTGGCAGAAATGAACCTGATTGGTGTTCCTGTTCCTCCCGGATTTACAATCACTACCGAAGTTTGTACCGTTTACAACCAAAAAGGTAAAGATGCCGCAGTTTCGCTGATCAAGTCAGAAGTAGAAAAAGCTGTTTCATACATCGAGAATTTAACCAACACTAAATTTGGAGATAAAGACAATCCCTGTTTGGTTTCAGTAAGATCAGGAGCAAGAGTATCCATGCCAGGTATGATGGATACGGTTTTAAATCTTGGATTAAATGATCTGGCAGTTCAGGGTATTGCAAAAAAATCGGGAAATCCACGCTTTGCATGGGATTCATACCGTCGTTTCGTTCAAATGTATGGTGATGTTGTTTTGGGCATGAAACCCGATAACAAGGAAGACATCGATCCTTTCGAAGAAATTATTGAGCATTTGAAAGAAGAAAAAGGAATTTCGCTGGATACTGACTTTACCCCGGAAGATCTGAAAATTCTGGTGGCCCGGTTTAAGGAAGCGGTACTTCGCAAAACCGGCCATAGCTTTCCTGACAATCCATGGGAACAACTTTGGGGTGCCGTTTGTGCGGTATTCGACAGCTGGATGACTCCACGGGCCATCTATTACCGTAAACTCAATAATTATCCGGAAGAATGGGGAACTGCAGTGAGCGTTCAGTCTATGGTTTTTGGGAATATGGGATTATCATCAGCAACAGGTGTTGCCTTTACACGTAATGCAGCTACCGGTGAAGATGTCTTCAATGGAGAATATTTAATTAACGCCCAGGGTGAAGATGTTGTTGCCGGAACACGCACACCACAGGAAATCAGCATTGAAGGGAGTAAACGTTGGGCAGTATTGGCCGGAGTTTCTGAAAAAGACCGTGCCGCCAATTATCCTTCACTCGAAGAAACAATGCCCGATCTGTTCCGTCAGTTAAACGAAGTTCAGGAAAAACTTGAAAATCATTATAAGGATATGCAGGACATTGAATTTACTATTCAGGAAGGTAAATTGTGGATGCTGCAAACCCGTAGCGGTAAACGTACCGGCGCTGCCATGGTGAAAATTGCCGTGGATATGCTCGAACAAGGTATGATCGACGAAAAAACAGTGATGAAACGCATCGATGCCAATAAGCTCGATGAATTACTGCACCCTATTTTTGATACGAATGCTTTGAAAAGCATTATATTACTGGCAAAAGGCTTACCTGCATCTCCGGGAGCAGCTACCGGTCAGATTATTTTCTTTGCCGATGAAGCCTCTAAATTCGAAAAATCAATTCTGGTCCGCATCGAAACATCTCCGGAGGATCTGGAAGGCATGAACCTGGCACAGGGAATTCTTACTGCACGTGGCGGTATGACCTCACACGCTGCAGTAGTAGCACGTGGAATGGGTAAATGTTGTGTTTCAGGAGCCGGTTCTGTAAAAATTGATTACAAATCCCGTGAAATGGTCATGGCTGGAAAAACCTTTAAAGAAGGTGACTGGATTTCACTGAATGGCTCAACCGGCGAAGTTTACGACGGAAAAGTTCTGACCATGAATCCCGGTGTTACCGGCGACTTCGGTAAAATCATGGATTTAGCCAATAAATATACCCGGATGACTGTTCGCACCAATGCTGATACTCCCAACGATGCACGCATTGCACGCGAATTCGGCGCTCAGGGAATCGGCCTTTGCCGCACCGAACACATGTTCTTCGAAGGCGAACGAATCAAAGCCATGCGCGAAATGATTCTTTCTTCAGATACAGCAGGCCGCGAAAAGGCCCTGGCTAAATTATTACCTTATCAGCGTTCCGATTTCGAAGGAATTTTCCAGGAAATGGAAGGTTTCGGCGTAACTGTTCGTTTGCTCGATCCGCCATTGCACGAATTTGTTCCTCATCAGCAGGCTACTCAAAAGGAACTGGCCAACGAAATGGGAATTTCTATCGACATGGTGAAAAGTAAAATTTCGGAACTCGAAGAATTTAACCCGATGTTAGGTCACCGTGGCTGTCGTTTGGGTATCACTTATCCTGAGATTACAGCGATGCAGTCACGTGCCATTATTGAAGCTGCCCTCAACCTGAAAGCCAAAGGAATTGATGCCCGTCCGGAAATTATGGTTCCGCTGGTTGGTACTGTTGCTGAGCTTAAAAATCAGGCCGATATTATTCGTGCTACAGCCGAAAAAGTATTTAAAGAAAAAGGCGACCGCATTGATTACCTGTTGGGTACCATGATTGAAATTCCCCGTGCAGCTTTAACTGCCGACCATATTGCAGCCGAAGCCGATTTCTTCTCCTTCGGAACCAACGATCTTACCCAGATGACCTTGGGTTACTCGCGCGACGATGCCGGGAAATTCCTTCCTGATTATCTTGCAAGAGGCATCCTGAAACAGGATCCTTTCCAGGTATTGGATCAGAGTGGCGTTGGCCAGCTGGTTGAAATGGCCTTTACAAAAGGACGTTCGGTTAAACCTGATTTAAAGGTTGGTATTTGCGGAGAACACGGTGGAGAGCCCAGTTCGGTTGAATTCTGTGACAAGGTCGGACTAAACTATGTAAGCTGTTCACCTTTCCGGGTGCCAATTGCACGCGTGGCTGCTGCCCAGGCAAACATAAAACACAGTAACTTATAAAATCTTCCTGCTGAGAAATCAGCATAACACATCTGAAAAGAGAATGATCCGCGAGGGTTATTCTCTTTCGTTTTTTAGCGGAGCTAAAGATTTTGAGCCTTTATTACTTCAATTTAATCGCAACCCTTAATTCATCCTGCTGTATCGATAAGCTTTTATTCGTAAACCCAACGTTAATTAATGGACCTCCACCCGGAAGATTGAATTGGTTAAAACGGGAAAGGCTGTAATCTCCGGAACCGCTCAATTGCAATGGAAAGTTCAACTAGGAATGGATTGAAGCCACTCCGAAAAAGAATTTTTAACGGTTTAGTGCAAAGGTGCAACGATTCAAAATGTAATAAATCAGTTCGTTGTGATTGTTGCATCCTGGCGGGAATTGTACTTATCCGGATTGACAGTTCTCGCGATATTTCTTATTCCATTCAATATCTTTAGGTTATTAATACCCAGAATTATTCCTGAAAAAGGGTTTCAAAGAACATTAATTGTACTTTTGGGTTTAATGCTTACTGGCATGATCATATTCATTTCAATGAAAGTAAGTAAGCTTCCGGTTCCAAACTGGACCGATTATGAATCGGGTTCAGCGGGTACATTAAGAACCTCACCAGGTGAATTAGCATTGTTCCTGATGGAGATAGCCAATCCAAAATTCATGAAGGCCGAAACAGCTGAATTTTCAAGAATTCCGCAGATAGAACTAACGGAAAACCTTTTCCGGGGAATAGGTGCTGGTATTTTTCATTCCGGACAAGGGTAAGCCATATGAGAATGTTATTAATACAAATAAATAATTAAAAAATAAACTTATGAAATACTCCGTAAAAATAAACTCCGCAAAAACAATAGATGAGCTTGAAGGTGCATGGACTAATGCCGATTTAACCGAGCTTTTAATACGATTCGATTACGCTGAAGCCGGAAAATTAAAACAAAATGAATTAAAAGAATATCTATTCATGGCTATATCTGACTTCGAGCCTAATGATGCAGCTGCAATTGTGCTGGATTACATACTGTCAGATGTATTGGCTGAGGGGCAAATTGACAATCTTTCACACGAAATGCTAAGGGAAAAGGTTTCTGAAAATTATTCGGATATCTATATACATAAACTCTTATTTAACACGAATCAATTACTGTACAAGGCCTACAATGGGAAATTCCCCTCTGCCAAAGCCTATATCGTTGAATTTGAAATGAGGGGGGAACCTGGTGAAGAAACAGAAATAACAAAAGAATTGGTTTTAAAAGCGCTTAGCAAAAGTCTTTCAGAAAGTAATTTAATAAACAGGTTATTTAAAGAACATTTAGAGGGTAACGCTCCATTTCCGGAAGCAGATGGTATAGTATGGGATTTACAAGACAAAGGAAACGATCAATACCTGATGATTACTTCGGAAAAATGGCTGAACAAAGAAGATTTTGGAAATTTGGAATATGAATGCAATGTAACCCCTTACATCGATAATTCTGAAGAAGAATAAAAGGGGAAAAGCCAAAAAGCGATAATAAATTGTAAAAGTTCAGACTTCGTCTGGACAGCAGGGATATGCTCAGGAGAGCCGGAAACCCTGCAATACAAAAAAAGTAAAACCGGAGAAGGCTTTGTACTGTGCGAAGTCGAAGTAGAAACCGAGAACCGGTGAATTACTTTAGAAGTATAGAAAGGGAATGATCCGAAAGGATTATTCCCTTTTGTAACACTGTATCACAAACTGTGTAAAGTCCCGGCTTGCCCCGTTAAATTTGTTCTGTTTAACGGGGCTGAAAAACTATTCATCCGCTCTGGAGGACATTGTTTGCAGGAACTATGGACTTATGTTGCAACAGCTCTTTCGCCATTTTTATCGACCGCAACGACCTCCACTTTGTCTCCTGCTTTAAGAATGGTTTCAAAAGCAAATGGTTTACTTTTCAGAATCTGTGGTCTATGCTCAACTTCGCCGGCTTTTTCACCATTGATCCTCACTTCGTATCGGTCCAACGGTACATCACCTGCAAAAGCCGTATCCCATAAAATCGAGTTATCTGTTTTCCGGAGGTTTCCGGGGGCAGTCAGGCCAACTTTATCAATCTGAAAATAATTGGACGCTGATTTTAATTTGCCGGCCTGTTCTTCAATCCTCATCCGTTCATCTTCGGCCATCCCATTGGGTTTGATCTGCGCCGCAAAAAAGTTCTGAATCAACTGGCATTTCATCGGATCCTCATCAATTTGTCCGATCCCAATGATGGCGGTATGAATTCCCGGAGTGCTCAGAGAATATTCAACAAGCGGGCGGCTGGGTAATTCGGGAGTGCCCACATTCCGGAATACATCAGCCGGATCGCGCGACCAGCGGGGTTCCTTGTGGTACATGGCGGCATCGGCAAATACTTTCATGGCGATAATCCCCATGCCTTTGGCTGCAGCAACAGGAATAACATTGTGCTGCATGTTGTATTTGGTTTTATCGTTGGCATTGATGGCAACAAGCATTCCTTCCAGAATTCCGTATTCATCGCGTTGAATCATATCAACCATGGCAGGTGGGTTGGCATGTCCGGAAAATCCGATATGCCGGACCAGTTTTTCATTTTGGGGATTCATCCCTGTCAGGTTAGTCCCATCCCGGAAATCACGAAGGGCCACCAAAGCTCCGAAATTTCCGTTGGGGTCGAGAGGTGTTTCCAGACCTTCATAAAGAACATCCACTTCATTCGCATGGTTTAAGGTATGAATCAGTATCATATCCAGGTATGCTCCTTCGGGATACCAACCCTTGTTGTCGCCAAAAACCTGTGTAAGTGAGCGTTTCAGATCATCAATGGCACACTTTACATCCGGCATCCCGTTCGACCAGTTGTTGACATTCTCCCTCTCCGGCCATCCCGGTTTTCCCCAGCGCATGCAGGTTTTACTGGTAAGCCATATCGATTTACGAAGTTTTTCATCGTAGTTTTCAACTCCGGGAATCAGGTTCAGTGTTTTAAAAGCCTTGTTATAATTCAACTGACTGCCGGCATATAGGTTCGAGGTGTCAAAATAATTGACTCCAAGCTCAAAAGCTTTCAGGATGATCGGTACGGGATCAACGTCATCGGGAGTCCATTGCAGCGAAGCCTGACCTCCCAGACCAAGGGTGGTTACCTCAAAATCAAAGTTGCCAAATTTACGTCTCAGGGAGGAAGGCATTTTTTCGTTACTGCATCCGGCAAACGACAGCATGGAAACTCCTGCGGTTGTAGCGGCCGAAACTTTAATAAAACTACGACGTGATAAGGGATACTTTTTTGATGTATTCATAATGCCAGGTTTTAAAGTTTGTTTAAAATTAAGGAATAAATTTGAAACCCAGAAGATTATTTAACCCGGAATTGGACCATTTCAAAATTAGCCGGTCAATCGTTGAGCAAATTGTCGGTCTGGATTGTTCTGCTTAAAGAAAAGACTTAACATTAATAATGATCTCAAACAACTGACATATACCACATCACATGATTTGCGATCTCCTGTAAATAACGTACTGGCCGTTTTGGATCTGATCGATCTTTCAAAAATTAAGGACCAGGAATCATCTGAATTGTTGAACCTTTTAAAATTATCAGGTGAGCGTTTAAAAGAAATGATGGATAACTATGTCGACTCCCTAAGTGAAAAACACAATATGCTTGCAAATGTGGAAGAAGTAGATTTAAGTGAAAGCCTGGGAGAAAGTAAAAGACAAGATTTTTGGGTTACATCAAAAATTTCATGACCATAAAGACAGTAAAGGCATAGGTCTATATCTGGTACACAACCATATTACAAGTTTGTCAGGTCATATTCGTGTGGAAAGTGAAATTAACAAAGGAGCAAAGTTTATCATGTCATTCAAAGGATAACTAAATAGTAAAACATTCTGTTTCATTTTTTTTACCGATCCTGCAGTAAATCTCCCGGGATTTAAAGGCGAATTTCAAAACGTTTTTAAACAATCCGTTTCGTCCGATCGTTTACTGACCATGATTTATTCCATCCCGGTTTCAGCAAATAAAAAACACCTTTTGCGCTTACGCGAAATACCTTACCTGAAAATATTCCTGATTGCCATTGTATGGTCGAACTTAACTAAGGTTTGAACCATTCTGAAATCATACGATTTGTTTCCCTGAAACATCCCTGATCAATGCGCCAAATCTTTGGAATTGGCCTTTACCTGCAGTTTAAATCAATCATTTCCTGAATCGACTTGGTACATACCGGGCAAAACACATTCATGGTGTGCAGGTTATTCATCAGGCAATTGATCCAGGGACGGTAAACCCCCTTCGAAACATAACCGCCACCTTCATAAACACCCAGTTTTTCGGCCTTTCTGTCTTTTTCCGGCGTTGGGATTACACTTCCTTCAGGCAACATATTTTTCCATTTCCGGTCAAAATCAACCAGGGTGGTTAAGTTGGGCTCCCAGGGTTCCACATCAGCCGGATAAAATTCGGAATATTCGACTCCCCCAACATATTCATCGCCCAAACCTGCAAACAAGTGGCCAAATTCGTGCACATAAATTTTACCGGTTTCGTCCGGATGATGAGCTGCACTTATTCCGTAGAAATTATATACGGCGCCACCGCCGTATTTATCCGTATTGGCCAGGATATAAATGTAGTCGCAGGGTGCATTGCCGGCAACATCGCGAATTCCCTGGTAATCCTTAACCATCAGGTAACGTTCTGAATCAAAGGTATAATAAGACCCGTTCAAACGGGTTTTGTTCCAGATCAGGGCACCGGGAATATCCGGACCTTCATCTTTTGATGCCGCCCACACACCACGTATATTAAACTTGTCTTTATTTTGGGAATACGGTGCATACGCTAAAATTTCTTCAGCAAATTTTTTGCAATCGGTTTTAAAAAGTTCCTGTTGATCTTCAGTATATCCTTCCGGCAGCAATACAATGTCAACTTTCTTACTGGGATCGCCCGAATGGACCACATCAAAAACAGGCAACTTCTCCTGTTCATTTTTGATAAAATAGCTTTTCGGATCAACCGTATATTCGAACTTTTTCTCCAGCTCACCGTTTTTAGCCCTGCATAGGATCGAAACGATCACTTTATCTTTTGGGAAAGGCAGTACCAGCGATTCAGGATAACAGCATGGGGTAGTTTTTGCTTCCTGAGTTGTTTGCCATTCACTAAAAAGGGTTGAATAACCGCGTGAATAAATCAGTTCGTTGGTTTCTGCAGCCCTCACTTCCATGAACAGATTTCCATATCCTTTGGTATCAATCAGGTTTGTTTTTGAACCGGCCCAAAAAGGCTCCCCGATTAATTCATCAAAGTAAAACATCTCCGAATCAGCATTTCCGCAATGGTAATAATCGAGCCGCAGGGTTTTCTCCTGAAAAAAATGATTAAACTGGGCAATAGAATGCTGAGAAAAAAAGAAAACAGCAGAGAAGATTAAAATATACTTCATATCAGGAAATTAGCATAAATTTACAACACCTGATCCGGATCCAACTTTCCGAATGAAAATGATTTATTGTTCAGTATATTGGTGTCCGGTAAGAACATCAACAGAAAAATCAAATATAGCACAATATAATTCGCAACAAAATGCGGTACAACAGAGTTAAATATTCTTTATCATTTTTATACTGAAATTGATTCCGGGAACAATCATTCAGATTCATACCATACATTTGCATCCATGTATTACATTTTAGGCCTGATACTGTTAATTGCAGCAGTAGTTTTTACAGTAAACCGTTTCAGAGGAAAAGAAGTGACTGAATCTGCAGCAGAACCGGATGAAAAACCCCGCCAGGTTGCTTCCGATTGTTGCGGTGCACACGAAATCTGTGAATTCGATGAGTCGGTTTTTAATGAAGATGAAATCATTTATTTCAACGACGAGGAACTGGACGAATTACGGAATATCCGTGAAGATCAGCTTACAGCTGCAAATATGGATGATTTACGTGATGTCCTGTACACCCTTCGGACCGATGAAATCAACAAATGGCTCACCAGCATCAGCCGCAGGCATATTCACTTACCAGCAATACTTCAGCAGGAAGCCAGGCAGCTGATCGCTGAACAATAGTATTCAATAGTCCGGATTCAGTCTCTGTTACCGGTTAAAAAAGCAGTCCGGATAATCAATGAAGCCGAATCACATCCGGACCGGTTCAGAGCGAGAACTTTCATTCTATCTGGCATTCCATTTTTAGTCATCGATTTTTTACTAAATTTGAAACGCTTACAAATTTGGTAATCCGTAAACTATAATCCGTGATTAAAAGCCTGAAACAGATTTTCTATTGGGGATTCATTCTAATAACCTTTCAAACCCAGGCTTCGGAGTCATACAAACCAAAATTCGCCAATCCTGTTCTGGAATCCTGGCGCTGGACCGACTTCCCGGAATATGATACCATACGGATTTCGTGTCTGGCAAAAGGGAAAGATGGCGGCATGTGGATGGGTATCGGAAATAAGGCGGTGTATTACGACGGATACAAGACCATCGAGTTTGTACCTGACAGTTCAACCATACAATCACTTATTTTTGAAAAAGACAATAATCTGCTGGTGACTACCACCAATGGGATTTTCAGGTACAAGGAGGGAGAATTCAGTAAGATTTTGAATTTCAGTTTCAACAGTCGGAGAAATTTCATCAGCGATCACAATGGAGATGTATGGATTGGCTCTGACTTCGGATTGATTCAAATTACCCCCCAATCAAGCTATTGCCTTAATCCTGAAGGATATTTCGAAATCACGGACAACGGATCGGTGGTCAATACAATCAGGCTCGAAATGGCCAACGATTATCACATCAATTCGGTTCAGGAAATTAAATTTCCGGTCTACAACCTGGACATCAATCCCTCCCGGCGTCTCTGGATGGTGGTCGATCTGACCGACAAAAACATGGCATCTGTTGATCTGGGCAGGCTTCCTGCAAGATTGCCTGTCTGGAAATTTCTGAAAGCCCCGGCCCTGTCAGTCAACGATATTTCCGGAATCTGTGAAAATCAAAATTCGCTCTGGGTCACGAGCAGCAACGCCAATATTTTGCTTTTACAATATCTGATTACCGATGATCAATGGAAAAGCATCAATCTGAAAGAACTTGGCGGAGATAATGTTCAGACGTCCATGTTAAAATCTCCGGAAGGAATGGTCTGGATTGGCGGCCACAGCAAATTGTATTCCCTGTCTTCAACCGGATGGAAAGTTTACCAGTATCCCGAGGTTGCACTTCCTCTTTCCTACATTGAAATCTACCTGGATGCGCAGCAAAACCTCTTCATCTTCGGAGGTAACGGCAGTTTAATGAAACTTGATCTGTCCGCGAATAATTTCAGTACTTTTTTAGGCTTGAATTTTCAATGCAATACTCCGGACGGCAATTTCTGGTTCACCACCAATTCAGGCAAAGTGGTTGTATGCGATCCTGATTTTCAGCATTTTCAGGAATATTCAAAAAATGATGGTCTGATGGATATGGCCATGACCATGTACATTTCAGAAAAAAGCGGCTTGTGGGCTGCCGGAAGTCATTCAGGGAAAGCTGCCATTGCCCGGTTTCAAAACGGACAATGGAACCTGATATCGTTCCCGGATCTTTACCTTGGAATTGCTTATAAAGGCATTTGCGAGCTGGGTGATTCGGCCATCATTTTTCCGGGCAACGGTGTACTCGAATTGAACAATACCAATTACCGCGGTGGATTTGTGGAATACAATTACAAACACTCGGTATGGAAGAACTATACACCGGATAAAGTTCCCCAGCGGATTCCCTCCATCGGACAAACCTCCGATGGCAGGCTCTGGTTTTCAGGTAACGATTTGATGACTTTTAACGGATTAAAAACCCAGCGCGTCGAATTACCCGCCAAATCATCCAACTGGATCGATGATGTTTGTATTTCTCCATCCGATCATATCTGGGTTGCCCAGGGTGGAACCGGCCTGTTTTACTACAACGGAGATAAATGGACGCGCTTTACCACTTACAACGGGCTCGCCAGCAACATGGTCACTAACCTGTATATTGAAAACGACAGTTCGGTTTATGTAGCTTCCGACAAGGGAATTTCATATTTTGACGGGAAGCAGTTTATCCCCCAAATCATTCATCCGGAATTAAACATCCAGCGGGAACGTGGTTATCTCCGGAAATCCGCAGATGGAGCACTTTGGATCAACCAGGGAACACGGGAATGGTATCTGTACGATTTCAAAAATACACTGGAAGATCCGTCGGTTTTTAAAACAATCCTGTACCGGAAGGAATTCAACGCTCCCCAAACAACGATTTTATTTTCGAACCGGGAAATTTCTTCTTCCGGAAACGTAATTATTGCCTACAACGGAATCGATTACTGGAATCAGACCCCGGCCGGGAAGATTCAGTATTCCCATCGCCTGAATAATGAAGCATGGTCCACTTTTTCAGAAGAAAAATCGAGTGTTTTTCTGGACCTGGATGCCGGAAATTACGAGCTCGAAGTTCGTTCCCGCGACCTGGACAATAATATTGAACTGAATCCTGCCAGAATATCATTCAGCATTTTACCACCGGTATACCTCCGGACCTGGTTCATTCTTACGATCCTGACATTTCTTGGAATTATTGTTTGGCTACTCCTTCGCTTATATGCACGAAACAGGCAGATTCACGAATTGGATCAGTTGAAATTACGCCTGTTTACCGACATTTCGCACGAATTAAAAACCCCGCTAACGCTTATTTCGCTGCCACTGCAAAAATTACTCGACAAGGCAAACGGAAAAGATGATAACAAGGACAGCCTGGAACTCATTTATACCAATGTTCAGCGTTTGACTAACCTGGTGAATCAGGTGGTAGATTTCAGGCGTCTTGAAGCATGCAAAATTCAGTTGGAAATCAGTCCGGGAGACCTGGTACTGCATCTCCGGAATATATTCAGCTACTATACACCGCTGGCACACGAAAAGAATATCAGGTTCGAATTTAACTGCAACCTACCTGAAATCTGGGTAAAATATGATGCCGACAAACTGGAAAAGATCGTCGTGAACCTGTTGTCGAATGCATTTAAATTTACTCCTGAAAATGAGAAAGTGGAACTGATAGCCCAAATCGATCAGTCAAACGACAAACTCCAGCTATGGATAAACGATTCCGGATCAGGTATTCCGCAAGAAATGCAACAAAATATTTTCGATCGTTTTTACCGTTTACGAAGTGAAAAAATCAACCGGATTCCCGGATCCGGAATCGGATTATCACTTGTCAAAGAATTGATCAACCTTCACCAGGGAACAATTGAAGTTATCAGTGATGGAATGCATGGAACCAGTTTCCATGTTGTTCTGCCCCTTGTTCCCACCGAAAAAGTAACAACGCTGGCCACCGTTCCGGCAGAAAGCATCGATCCGGGTATATTTAAATCAACTGAAAAACCGTCAGTACTGCTCATTGAGGATGAAGAACCCATGCTTCGGTTTGTTTTTGGTGAGCTGAAAGATTATTTTGAAGTGAAAGCGGTTAGCTCCGTCGAAAAAGCCTTTGAGTGGCTGAATACGGAAATGCCCGATCTGATTATTTCAGATGTGATGCTGCCATGTATGTCCGGTACCGAATTTTGCATCAAACTGAAATCAGACCCACTGACCAGTCACTTGCCGGTGATTCTGCTCACCGCACGCGATTCGGAAGAAGACATTGCCGAAGGTTTGGGCACCGGAGCCGACGATTACATCACCAAACCATTCAAAATCAGCGAGCTTATTCTGCGATGTTTCAACCTGATTGAAAACCGTCGTCGCCTGAAAGACCGGTTTGCTGAACAGGAAGAACTTCAGGTAAAAGCGTTTACGCAAAATCCGGCCGATCATGAATTTCTGGAAAAAGCAATCCGGCTTGTATTTGAAAACCTGGATAATTCAGAATTTGATGTGTCCCGGTTTTGCCAGATGATGAACTCAAGCAAAACACTTTTGTATTCCAAGCTGAAATCACTTACCGGGCAATCGGCTACCGAGTTTGTTCGTCATGTCAGGTTGAAAGAAGCCAAAAAGCTGTTGCAGAATAACGATCGCCAGCAAACGATAGCCGAAATCAGCTATATGGTAGGTTTTAACGATCCGCTTTATTTTTCGCGCTGCTTTAGGAAATACTTTGGGGTACCACCTTCGGAAATCGGAAAATAAAGAATAAGCGATTGTTAGATTGAAGTTTATCCTTAATATTGATATTATTTCAGACGAAATCCTAACGAAAAAAAGCTTATGAAACAGTGCCTCCTATTCATGCTGTTTATTCTGTTGCTGATCAGTTGCAGCCCTCCGGAAATTTCGGTTGACAAAGGTGTTACTGAAGAACTGGCCGTACAGCGGAAATCAGTCATTTCAAACTTAAGCTATGATCTGAACTTCCACATTCCGGTACTGAAATCTGAACATGTTACGGGTTCAGCTATTATCCGGTTCAGGTTGAAAAATACGAAGCAAAATATTCAGCTTGATTTTAAAGGCGATACAACGGTAAATTATTCGGTGGTTTGTAATAAAAAACCGACTGAACTTCGGATCCTGAACGACCATCTGGTCATCCGCAAATCGTTATTGAAACGGGGTGAAAACGAAATCCGTATGAGTTTTACCTGCCCGGACTGGTCGCTGAACCGAAACCCGGAATTTCTGTACACCCTGTTTGTACCCGACCGCGCCTCAACGGCATTTCCATGTTTCGATCAACCTGATTTAAAAGCCCGATTCAGATTACAACTTGAAATTCCTGCCGGGTGGCAGGCCGTAAGTAATGGTTCAGTCAGCAGCCGGGAAGCAGGCGATTCGGTGAAAATCCTCCGTTTTTGCCCGACAAAACCGATTTCAAGCTACCTGTTTGCTTTTACCGCCGGTAAATTTGATACCATCAGCCGGACACACCACGGCAAAAGCTATGTATTGTATCACCGCGAAAAAGATGAAGAAACACTCCGGAATAATGTCGATTCCATTTTTAAGCTGTTATTTCGCTCCGTAGACTGGATTGAGCACTATACCAAAATTCAATATCCGTTCGAAAAGTACGATCTGGTTGCCATTCCTTCGTTTCAGTACAATGGAATGGAACA
Organism: Bacteroidales bacterium; assembly: GCA_038251165.1. Classification (GTDB taxonomy): domain Bacteria; phylum Bacteroidota; class Bacteroidia; order Bacteroidales; family Prolixibacteraceae; genus Aquipluma. The sequence goes on from JBBSBP010000011.1 coordinate 29,369, forward strand.
TCCGGGCGCCACGTATTACCGTGCATCCAGCTTGTTTTTAGATGCCCGGGCTACCCGGCAACATCTTCTGAAACGAGCCAACCTGATTGCCCACGAAACAGCTCACATGTGGTTTGGCGACCTGGTCTCCATGCCGTGGTTCAACGAAGTCTGGTTAAAGGAAGTATTTGCCAATTTTATGGCCGACAAGGTGGTTGCCCCGGTTTTTCCTGAATTCGATTTCGATTTGCTGTTCCTGATGGCTCATTATGAAGCGGCTTATTCAGTCGACCGAACCGCGGGAGCCAATGCCATCGGACAAAACCTGGCCAACATGAAAGATGCCGGCAGTTTATACGGATCGGTCATTTACCACAAGGCGCCCATCGTGATGAAAATGCTGGAACAAAAAACGGGGAAAGAAAAACTCCGCATGGGACTTCAGCAATACCTGAAACAATATGCCTGGAAAAATGCCGGTTGGCAGGAATTGATAAACATTCTGAATCCGGACCAATCAGCCGAATTACCCGAATGGTCCGGCAGCTGGATCAACGAGGCCGGACGACCAAAACTGAAAGCCACTCTAAGCGGAAAAAACCTGGTGATTCAACAAGCTGATCCGTTTGATCAGTGTGAATTCAGGCCTTCACCACCACGTGCTTCCTGATAAAATCCGGATCAATATCAATTCCTGAACCCGGACTTGTCGGAACCTGGATAATTCCATTGTTGATCAGGAGTGAAGAAGTTTTACATTCCAAAGGTATTTCCCTGCTGTTACCTTTAAATTCGTGGAACGGACCTGCATTGGGCAAGGCAGATACAAAATGCATCATGTACAAATACCCGAGACCACCCGAAATATGCGGTGTACATACTTTTCCAAACGCTTCAGCCATTCGTGCAACTCTCATGCACCGGATCATTCCTCCAAAATAATACACATCGGGCTGTACGATCTGGAGTGCATTGCTGGCAATCAGCCACCGGAAATTATGCATGCTGGATTCCTGCTCCCCACCGGCAATTGGAATCGTAAGCGCATCGGCTACTTCTTTGGTTTCCTGGTACCAGTCGAACGGGACAGGCTCTTCGTAAAGTTCGAATTTATATTCCTGCAGGATCCTGCCGATGCGGATCGCTTCCCCGGTATCATATGAACCATTGGAATCGGCAAACAAATGCATGTCATCGCCAAACGTTTTCCGAACCAGGGGGATCAGTCGCTCTGTTCTCCCCACAGGAAATTCCGGATGACTCATTCGTCCGCCCACTTTAAACTTGAGTGCCCGGGTATTTGAATCGGCCAGTTGTTTATGAATGAGGTCCAGTGTTTCCTCTTCGCTAATGTCGCGATCGCTGTTGGCCTGGTAAAAGGTAACCGTCGGATGATGAATGTCACCGATCAACTGACCGATTGACTTGCCGGCAATCCGGCCCAACAGATCGAGAATGGCAAATTCGATGGTGGCCACAGGAACCCAGAGCGCCAGGCTTTGAAATTTATAATTACTCTGATATACATAAACTTCCTCCAGCAACGATTCGAACTCCCGTGCATCTTTCCCGATAAAAAATGGCTGTAAGCGGTTTACAAAAACAGGATAAAATGATTTCATCGGCCCGTTGTTCGAAACCGACCATCCTTCCATTCCGTCTTTCGAACGTACACGACATAAAAAATTATCCTTATAACGAAGTAATTCAAGCGTTTCAATGATAACGGGAGTTTTGAACAACTCCTTTTTCAATACCGGCTGCCGGATAATCTGATCCAGCGTGGAATAATCAGGATTCAAATCCTTTTGACCGGAACCGGGTCCGGATACTTTTGAACCAAAAGAGGCTGATGGAATTGCAGCGGCCACACAGCCGGCAATGGAGGTGCCTAGAAATTTGCGTCTGTTCGTTTCCATTGAATTTTTATTTTATTTCACTTCAGTTATTTCAATCACTGCACTCGTTAAATCACTGTTGTTTGGCAACGATAAACCAACCTTCAGCAGGTAATCACCCGAAAAGGTTTTTCCTTCGGCCAAAAACCGGCCACGTGAATTGGGCATTTTATTGATTTCCTCCAGTTTATAATTTTTATCCGGATCCAAACCGGTTAACCGCACCGGGCTAAACTGGCCAAACGACCGGGGATGAAGGGCATAGGAGAATAAAACCGATTTACTTTTATCTTCACTGGCGAACATCAGAACAGCCCGCTCCTCTTCGTAAGGCGAAACCAAACGATACAAATCACCCTTCCAGATCAGCTCCTTCAGCCGGTTGTAATTCTGCACGGCCTGCCGGCTGAATTTCAGTTCGTCGGCTGTCATTTCGTTCACCCGGATGTCGTAACCAATTTTACCCATCATGGCTACATCCGTTTTGTATTTGAGCGATTGTTTGCCCATCGTGGTGATGTGATTGCACGAGGTAATGCTGGGAAAAAAATAAGAATATCCCCACTGGATGAAAACCCGTTCGTATGGATCAGTATTGTCGCTGGGCCAGAATTCAGTGAAATATTTCAGGGCACCATAATCGGTGCGGCCACCCCCACCCGAGCAAAGCATAATGGGCAATTTCGGATATTTGCTCCGCAATCGTTCCATCACACGGTAAAAACTTCGTACGTATTCAATCTGCACATGCGATTGCCGGTCTTTCAGGTAAGGCGAATAGGTATTGGTCATCATGCGGTTGCAATCCCATTTGATAAAGGCAATTTTGGGATTTTTCGTCAGTATGTCGTCCACCAGTTTGTAAACAAATTCCTGGACTTCAGGATTGGTTAAATCCAGCACCAGCTGATTGCGGTAATAGTGTTCATCACGGTTAGGCAGTTTCAGTACCCAGTCGGGATGTTTTTCATACAATTCACTTTTCGGATTCACCATTTCAGGTTCAATCCAGATGCCGAACCGGACTCCTTTGGCTTCGGCCTGTTCAACCAGGTAACCCAATCCGTGAGGCAATTTGGTTTTGGTTTCCTGCCAGTCGCCCAAACCGGCACGATCATTTGCCCGTGGATATTTGTTTCCGAACCAGCCATCGTCCAGGAGAAAAAGGTCAACGCCCAGTTCTTTGGCTCCGCCAAACAGATCAGTCAGTTTATTTTCATCAAAATCGAAATAGGTAGCTTCCCAGTTATTCAATAAAGTTAAACGGGTACCGTTTCCATCCAGAACACCGTAGTTGCGCGCCCATTGGTGAAAATTACGGCTTGCCTGTCCTTTGCCCCGACTGCTGAAAGTGAATAGATATTCAGGCGTTTTAAACGTTTCGTCAGGTTTGAGGTGATATTCCGAAGCAAACGGGTTGATACCCGAAATCATACGAAGCGAATTTTTGTTGTCAATTTCAAAAACCATCTGAAAACTTCCGGTCCATCCCAGGGTTCCGGCAATCACTTCTCCCGAATTTTCATCGGCAGGTTTATTTTTAGCCAGGAAAAACACCGGAGTCTCATAAATGTTGGCACGGGTTCCCAGTTTGCTGTCGATGATTTTGATGCCGTTGGTCAGCTGACTTTCCTCCATCCGCATTTCTTTGGCCCAGTCGCCATGAAATTGGGTAAGCCAGTATTTATCGGCATCGAGATGCAGCATGGAAGATGCAAAATTGGTCATCACCACCGGTTCTTTTTCCTGATGTTTGATTTCAGTCCAGGTTTTAATGATATTCTCTTTCTGAAAAGCGACAAAATTCAGTCGTACTTCAACCGGATATTTGGGATCTTTCAGTAAAATGGAAGTCGTGACCAGGTTACCTTCACGGGTAACTTTTACATCAGCTACCAACAGTTCGAGCGACGGATTTCCATCGTTGTGCAGCATTTTAATGGCTGGTTCAAATAAATTATCGCCTCCGGAAGGAATATAAGCTTCGTGCTGATTTGGCAGGATGTTGTAATCCACCGGGTGATTTAGTTTTTCGCCGAAATATACCTGATAAAGCTTTTGGCTTTTACCAACCGAATAAACCAGTGCGGTATTTTCAGTTTCGATGATGATTTGTTTTTGGGTTTCCGGTGATCGCGGAAATTGGGCATGCAGAGATATGGTCACTAGAAATAAAGTCAGAATAAGAATATTCTTTTTCATGGTTGTCAGCGTTTGATTATATCTTAATTGGCTTCGCTAAGGTATTGAAATCAGCTGGTTCAGACAACTCATATCCGAAATGAATTTGAACCGGGAAACATGGGGAATCCTCATCAAAATAGCTTAAATTCGTTCATTCCTATTTTTATAAAACTTCAGAAATATGAAATTAAAAGCTTTCCATAAATTATCGTACGGATTATACCTGGTTGCAACTGAATATCAGGGTAAAAAGGCCGGATACATTGCCAATACGACATTCCAGGTTACTTCACAGCCGGAACAACTGGCCATTTCGTGCCATAAAAAAAACCTGACAACCCAGGTGATTCTCGATTCCGGATTTTTTTCTGTTTCAGTCCTTAAAAAAGAAGTCAATATGAAAATCATTGGCGATTTTGGTTTTATGTCGTCCAATGATATCGATAAATTCAGCGGAATTAATACCATCACTTCCAAAACAGGCGCGCCGATTGTACTTGATAGTTCGGTCGCCTGGTTCGACTGCCGGGTTACTCATTCCATTGACCTGGGCTCACATATCCTGATTGTTGGTGAGGTGCTGGATTCGGATGAAATTTCGGACGAAGAACCGCTGACCTATAAACATTACCGCGAAAAATACAAAATGCTTTCGCCGAAAAACTCTCCAACCTACATCGAGAAGTCTGTTCTGGATGCCGAAGTTTCAGCGATTTCCGCAGAAGAAAAAGAACAGGAGCCTGAGCATGAACATGTATTTGACGGTGAAAGCTATGTTTGTGTGATTTGCGGATTCACCTACGATCCGGAAGAAGGCGATCCGTCAATGGGGATACCTCCCGGGACCCGGTTTGAAGACCTGCCCGAAGATTACAAATGTCCGATCTGCAATGCAAGCAAGGAGTATTTTAAAAAGGTATAAAGCGAATGCCGGGGGTGTACGACAAAATTCCCAATGTGTATAGAATATCAGGACCTAAAATAAACGAGATTGAATTACAAATTGGAATAATAAGGTTTGTTTTTCCTGGTTTTCCTTTGCTACTAAGGTTGCCCGGTGGAAATAAGGTTTTAAAAATCAAAATTATAAAAACCTTATTTTATGATATTTAACCTTCTAGTAGCGTTGACAATGAAGGATGCGAAACCCGTCCGCAGTAAATCGTTCATACGAGAAATCGCCTGTTTTCGGACGGAATGAAAAAAGGCCTGGTTATATTGAAAGTTGATTAAAATCAAGAAGGGAATTTTGTTGTACACCCAAAGCCGGTGTTCCTGAAGCTATATAAATCATTTCATTATTTTTGCACTTCAAAATCCAAAATAAGCATGAAGAACAAAAACTACAACATCGCATTGATCCAGATTTCGCTGGATGCAAGTCCGGAGGTGAACCTGAAAAAGTGCCTGGAATGGATCGGACGAGCGGCCAAACAGGGAGCCCATGTGATTTGTTTACCTGAATTATACAGTTCATTTTATTTTTGTCAAAGCGAAAATCATGATTATTTCGATTTGGCTGAACCGTTGTATAATGATTCTTACCAGGCTTTCAGCGCTTTGTCGAAAGAATTGGGCGTGGTGTTAATTGTGCCGTTCTTCGAGCGCAGGGCATCAGGTTTATACCACAATTCGGCATACATTATTGATACCGACGGATCGGAAGCCGGCTTGTACCGAAAAATGCACATTCCCGATGATCCAGGCTTTTACGAAAAATTCTATTTTACTCCGGGCGATATCGGTTTTAAAGCATTCGACACCAAAATCGGAAAAATCGGAACACTCATTTGCTGGGATCAGTGGTACCCCGAAGGAGCGCGGATTACTGCATTGCAGGGTGCCGAAGTACTCTTTTATCCCACAGCCATTGGCTGGCATCCTCACGAAAAGTCACAATACGGACAAAAACAATTCGATGCCTGGCAAACGGTTCAGCGTGGCCATGCAGTAGCCAACGGAATTTTTGTAGCAGCCTGTAACCGGGTAGGTTTCGAAAAACCGGTGGAATCATCCGCAGGAATTGAATTCTGGGGCGCATCGTTTATTGCCGGTCCGCAAGGCGAAATTCTGGCCCAGGCATCGCACGACAAAGAAGAAATCATTATGGCCGAAGTTGATCTGACGCTGATGGAAGACGTTCGCCGCAACTGGCCCTTCCTCCGCGACCGGAGGATTGATGCTTACGGAGATATTACCAGGAGGTTTATTGATTAAGAAAATAGATATCAGATGAATAACCTATCCCGTCGATTCCCTGCTGAATGGGAAAAACATCAGGCCACTTTATTGTCATTTCCTTCTGAAGGCCGCGACTGGCCGGGAAAGTACCACGCCATTAAATGGGCATTTGTGGAGATGATTAAAAAAGTGACCACCTACGAACCGGTTATTCTGGTCGTTCAGTCGGACGAACTGCGCGAAAAAGTAGCTACAATGCTCGAACAGGCGCATGTTGATCCCGCACAGGTGAGCTACATCATTAAAGACACCAACCGCAACTGGATGCGCGATTCGGGACCTGCCATTGTAAAAACGGCAGACGGTGCCAGCGAAGCCATTCAATTTGGTTTTACCGGATGGGCCAAATACAAAAACCATAAGAAAGATCAGGGTATTCCGGCAGCAGTTGCCCAAAATTTGGGACTACCGTTAATTCCAGCAATGTACAACAACAAATTGGTCGTACTGGAAGGCGGTTCAATCGACGTAAATGGTTGCGGAACGCTGATAACTACCGAAGAATGTTTGATGGATCCGGTTAAGCAAATACGCAACAAAGGGTTTAAAAAGGAAGACTACGAAAATGTTTTCCGCGAATATTTGGGAATTACCAACACCATTTGGCTGGGAGAAGGCATTGAAGGCGATGATACGCACGGACATGTTGACGATATTTGTCGTTTTGTAAACCGGAATACGGTAGTTGCCGTTCAGGAAAAGAATACCGGCGATCCCAATCATCTGAAACTGGAAGCCAATCTTCAGATTCTCCGGAATGCCAGTCTTGAGAATGGTGAAAAGCTAAATGTGGTCACTATGCCCATGCCAGGCCGGCTCGACTTCGAAGACCTCCGGTTACCAGCCAGTTACGTTAATTTTCTGATGACCAATGGATGTGTACTGATGCCAACCTTCAACGATAAAAACGATTACAAAGCATTGGGGATACTAACTGATTTGTTTCCGGATCGCGATGTAATCGGGATCAATGCGGTTGACCTGATTTGGGGATTGGGTACTTTGCATTGTTTGAGCCACGAAATTGCGGAGTAATAGTCTTTATGTATAAGGGTGAAATAATTGGTTTTGGAGTTGCTCCGCCTGGTTTTCGTCCTTCTGCCAAGGCTTTATTCTTTTCAAGTTCTCTTTTTATCTTTTCTTGACTTTCTCTATTTTTAATGCTTTCTAAAATCTCATCGCATACATTATTATAATTCGTCAGTGAGATTTTATTATTTATAAGTAAGCGGGTGTAAAGAGAAATAGTACTCAAATTTGTATTCTCCGAGATACTTGAAATTAAATCATTATAAAAGTCGTTTTTTGAAGATACCTGATCCAAATTAGCGATTGCTGTATCATAATTGCCAACAAGAAAATAATAAGCAAAATCATTACACCATCTTTCTACCTGACTAAGTGAATGATAATCTATTAAATCTTCACTTGTTTTCTCGTCAATCTCTTCTTCATTCAACAGATAATGACCAAGTTCATGGACTAAAGTGAAAATTTCTCTTCGAAAGGATTTTTGATTCCTTTTGAGTACAACAACATTTGGTGTTAAATAGAACCCATTTATGTTTGCCCTTTCTTTCTTATTCCAAGTTTCAATAAATTCAAAAACAAGAATGTTGTAGTCAGCAAATTTATTGATTAATGATTTTAAAAAGTCTTTCCTGTTTCTTTTGAAATCTGGATAAAGGTATTTTCTAACTTCATTTGCTACCTTTTTAGGGCTATTTTTTACTGTATAAACAGGTAGTAATCTGTCCGTTTTCAAGTCAGAAAGTTTTGATAATGCAGAAAGCGCTATCTTTTCTTCCTCAAAGTGATTTACAATTTGTTTTGCACCTAAACTAAGCACCGCATTAAATTTATCTTTTCTAAAAAAAATACTTTCCTCCTTAGATTCAGTTATATCTTTGGGGTCTATATAATAATTTAATCCTTTGTTAAAAATTAGATCAATTTTTTTGAGAATACTGATTTTAATTTCAGATTTAAAAATATCTGCTTCAGTAAATTGTCTTTTAAGTATCTCGTTGATATTCAATAAAACATCCTCCTTAGAAAGCCTATAAAGCTTTAAAAGATGATTTAGTCTCTCTATATTTATATTTACAGTACTCACGAAGGTAATATTACAATTATTAACGCAAACTTAGTCAAAAAACCCTATTTTTTGACTTTCCCCTTTTCAACTTCCAAATTTGCTTGTATGTTTGAGCTTCGTTCTCGCTGATAGCGTCTTTTGAGTTATTCTTTCCTTAGCTCAATCTCGATAAGTCATCTTCCTTCAACCGACTATGTTTCATTCCATATAAAAAATAAATAAACAGGCCAACTACCAGCCAAATTCCGAATCGGAACCAATTGGTCACACCCAATTCGCTCATGAGGTAGAGATTGGTCAAGAGGCCAAGCACAGGTATCAGCGACCAGCTTTTAACTACAGCCCGAAAAGTTATGATGATTGAAACGAGGCAAAAAATCAGGAAAGGAAAATGATCCCGCACAAATCGAACTAAATCAAAACCTTCTGAATGGTCTGTAAACAGGCTTGAACTCTCAAAACCCGACTTCCAGACAAAATATAAAACCACCGCCCATATTGGTATCAAATACTTGCGACTATTGGCATAAGGAACACGGAATCCTTTACCGTCGTGTACTTGTTTCCCTGTAGGATTAAGAACAATTATTCCTCCGGAAACGAGTATAAAGGCGAACAGGGTTCCAATACTGGTAAGGTCGGTCACTTCGGTAAGGTTCATGAAAAGCGAGGGAATAGCCACGACAAAACCGGTCACGATGGTTGCAAAAGCGGGCGTGCGGTATTTGGGATGAAGTTTGGCAAATACCGGCGGAAGAAGTCCGTCGCGGCTCATACTCATCCAGATACGCGGCTGCCCCAGCTGGAAAACCAGTAAAACACTCGCCATGGCAATCACAGCGCCAGCAGCGATTATTCCTGAAAGTTTGGTTAGATGCAGTTTTGTAAAAACAAAAGCCATTGGATCTGAAACACCCAATTCATAGTAGGGAACCATGCCGGTAAGCACCAGGCTGACCAACACATACAGAATGGTTGTAATCAGCAGGGCATAGAACATCGACAACGGCAAATCGCGCCGTGGATTTTTGCATTCCTCGGCGGTTGTCGATATGGCATCAAAACCGATGTAAGCAAAAAATACTCCTGAAATGCCTTTCAAAACCCCGTTGATCCCATTGGGAGCAAAAGGACTCCAGTTTTCAGGCTTCACATAAAAAGCGCCTATTCCTATTACCATCAACAGAATAGCCACTTTCAGCACAACGAAAAAATTATTTGTAATTCGTGATTCCCTGATTCCAATGTAACAAATCCAGGTAATGATAAAGACGATGAACAACGCCGGAAGATCGGCTATTAGATGGAAACCACCCCATTGAGGTGAATTTGTCCAGGCCGAAAATGCATCCTGAATCGCCGGGCTAAGGTCTGCAAATGGCGTTCCGGCATTCACTGCACTTATTGCAGCCTCGTATCCCCGTGAAGCAGTCAGGAAGTCGGTAGAAAGAAATGAAGGAATATGCAATCCCAGCCCATCCATTAATCCTGTAAAATAGCCTGACCACGAGATAGCCACTGCAATATTGCCAATGGCGTATTCCATGATTAAATCCCACCCGATAATCCAGGCTATCAGTTCGCCAAAACTGGCATAAGCATAAGTGTAAGCGCTTCCACTGATGGGTATTGATGCAGCAAATTCGGCATAACACATGGCCGACAGACCGCAGGCAATGGCAGTGAATATAAAAAGTAAAGATACTGCAGGACCTCCGCTGGCTGCTGCATTGCCTATGGTACTGAATATCCCGGCTCCAACAATTGCAGCAACGCCAAGAGCTGTCAGGTCAAAAACCCGCAGGTTGCGTTTCATGCCTCCCCTGGCCTGGGTTAATGAATCGACATCATTTAGAATATGCGAAATGGATTTCTTTCGAAAAAGATTCTCAAACTTCATGAAAAAGCAATTTAGATGCTAAAGAAAAGAAATAAAAAAGAGCTGAATGACAAAAATCCAATTGTTTATTTGATTTTCATTTTCACCATTGATTGTTTTGGTTAATTTTACCGTGTTGAGCTTTTACTGATTATTCAAATAAAACTCTTGATAGAAATTAATCCTATGCGAAAGATTGGTCAGATAGGGATGTTGTTTTTTCTGATTTTTATGTTTTTGTTTCAGCTTCCATCGCTGGCACAAAGCAAAAAATACTTTGTGATTCAGGGCAATATTGTGCCTGAGGCTGGCAAATCAGGTACCGGTATTATTGAAGTAACCAAAAACGGGAAAGAAACAACGAAAATTGAAGTTCCTAAAAACCTCAGATTCAGACTTGAACTTGATTTTTTCAATGAATATACTTTGAATTTCACCTACCCGGGACATTTTAATAAAATCATCCTTATATCAACCGAGATTCCTCAGGAAGTATGGGCACGCGACAATGATTTCCCTAATTTCCCTATGATCGTAAATTTAACACCTGAAATTGACGGAATTGACAAAAGTTTCACCCTTAAACCCTCCGGGAAAATTTTCTATGGAAAGGAAATTGACAATTTCGCATCAGAAAGCTACATCTCAGACATTCAGTTCATTGAACAGATTGAAACTGCAAAAGCACAGGCCAACAAGGTTAAAAAAGAATCAGAGATAATTTCGAAAGAGAATGCTCAGGATTTGGCAGCTAAACAGAAGAACTTCGACCAACTGATCAAGGAAGCTGACACACACTATCAACGTGGGGAATTCCAGATCGCTTTATTGAAATATCTGGAAGCCAAGAATTTATTTCCGGATAAATCATACCCAAACGATCGGATAGCTGAACTCCAGGATTTGGTGAAAGCACTTAATATCACTGAAAAACAAAAAGCTGAACTTGAACAAAAATATAAAAATGCCATTGCCCGGGCCGACGGTTTTTTCGACCTGAAAAATTACAGTGATGCCCGACCGGTCTATGAAGAAGCTCTTCAACACAAACCCGGAGATGTATTCGCGAATGGGCGGATCAAGGAAATCGATGAATTAATCATTCAGAAGGATACTGAAGCCCTGACCAGAAAAAACTTCAATCTGGCGCTGAATGAAGGTGAAGCATTACTCAAAAATAAAGACCTGGCTAAGGCCAAAGATGCATTTATGAGAGCATCCAACCTCATTCCATCCGAAAGTATTCCACCCCAAAGAATCAGCGAAATCAATGATTTGCTGGCTGAACAGATCAGGAAAGCATCAGATTTAAAAGATACCAGGGAAGCCTATCAGAATGCAATTCAACGTGCTGACAAATATTTCGGGAACAAGGAATATAGTGCAGCCAGGCAGGCTTACAGTGAAGCAATACTCATTAAATCCGACGAAAAATACCCGGTCAATCAACTTGCGCTCATCGGCAAACTACTGAATGAACAAAATGACCAGTATTACAAAACCGTTCTCGCCAGGGCCGATAATGCTTTCAATGCCAATCAGTTTGATGATGCTATCAAATCATACAACGAAGCACTTCAGATTAAAAAAGGTGATCTTTATTGCACCAACCGGTTGAAGGAAATCGATCAGAAAAAAGCAGCTATTGAATTGGAAAATATCCGGCTGAAAAAACTTCAGGAACAATATGATGCAATAATGGCAGACGCCGGCACCGATTTCAGGAATAAAGCTTATCAAAAATCAAAAGAAAAGTACCAAATGGCTTTAACGTTAAAACCTGATGAAGTTTTGCCCAAAGATCAGATTGCCAAAATCGACATGCTGTTGGTTCAGTTACAAAATGAGCTGGAAGTAAACCGGCTGTATGCACAATACATTAAATCAGCAGAGGATGCTTTTAGCCAGAATAAACTGAAAGAGGCCCGTGATGTTTACCAAAAGGCCAATACGCTGAAACCTTCTGAACCAATCCCACCGATACGCATTGCAGAAATCGACAAACTGCTTGCTCAGCTTGAAGAAACTGCCAGGCTTACCGCGATGGAAGAAGCTCAGCGCCTGGCCAGGGAAAAAGCTGACCGGGATCAGTATGCCAGCGCCATTGCCGCCGCCGATAAAGCCTTCAATGCCAAAAAATATCCGCTTGCCATTACACATTATACAACGGCACTTAACGCCCTTCCCGACGAAAAATATCCAAGAGACCAGATTGACAAAATTACCGCCCTGATGGATCAGGAAGATTTGGAAAAATCACTTGCATTACAACAAATGCAACTGGACTCACTTCAAAAAATAAAAGATAAGGCATTTGAACTGGCTGTATCTGCTGCAAAAGAACACGAAATAAACAAACGATTTCCCCAGGCTATTCAAAAATATGAAGAGGCAATAAAGATTAATCCATCGCAAAATCAAAGTATCCGAAAGCTGATCAGGAACATAGAGGACCAGATGCAGTTGCTTGCAAAACAGGATTTAGAGTACAAACGAATTATTAAACTTGCAGATAAGCTGTTTGCAGATTCGAAACTGAACGAAGCTTTGATAGAGTACCGCAATGCCGTTACTGTTAAATCAGACGAAGAATATCCCAAAAAACAGATCGTGGAAATACAGTCGGTTCTGACTGCACTGGAAACGAACTACAACAATGCCATCCGGAATGGCGACAAATCGTTTGATGCTTCTGACTGGCAGAACGCCAAAACAGCATATACCCAGGCATTGGGATTCAAACCCAACGAAGCATATCCGACCAGCCAGCTAAAAATAGTCAACAAAAATATTGCTGATTCAAATATAGCCAACACCAGTCGTCAGGCTGAAGAAAAGGCTTATAACGAAGCTATGGGAAAAGCTGAAAAAGCAATGAAGGACGATCAGCTCGCAGCGGCACGTATTCAATTTGAAGTGGCCAAAACCCTGAGTCCTGATGAAAAAAGGCCTGCAGAACGAATCAAGGAAATTGATCTTTTACTTGAACAACGTAACAAAGACCGTCTTAACGAGTCGCAGCGCGAAATCGATGACAAATACCGGCAGGCTATTTCGGTTGCCGACAATTCGTTTCGGGAAAAATCCTATCGTATAGCCAGGCTTCAGTACAAACAAGCCTTACTTATCAAACCTGCCGAATCCTATCCGAAAAATCAGATGGCACTGATTGATAAACTACTGAATGAAGAACAGCCGGTTGAAACTTATGCATCCAATTTACCTGAACCGGAAACGGCAAAACCGGCAGCCAGAACCGTATACAATCCGGCAGAATCCTCCGAGGCTACCGAAGCACGGGCCCAGTCGTTTAAAACAATTAACAACTACGATGAAGCAGTCAAAAAAGCGGATGGTTCATTTGGCATTAAAGATTATTCTGTTGCCCGTTTCTTTTACCTGAAAGCCAGTGATATGAAACCGAATGAAGAATACCCTAAAAATCAGATTGAATTAATCCGGAAACTGATTGATTCAGAACTTTCGGGCAACGACATATCCGGATATGAACAGGCTATTACCCAGGCTGATGCAGCTTTTACCAGGAAAACCTACAACATTGCCAAATTTTTCTATTACAAGGCGGTCGAGATTAAATCATGGGAACAGTATCCGAAAGACCGGATTAACGAAATATTAGCTCTGACGAACTCCCTGCTTTCTGAAAAAGAAGAAAAAGAATACCGCGATGTAATCGCCAAAGGTGATGAGGCTTATTTTAACAAAGACATTTCCATTGCCCGTTTCTATTACAACAAAGCTATTTCGATTAAAAAAGAAGATAACTACCCGAGGATTAAAATCAAAGATATTCAGAAACTGATTGAACAGGATGAACAGGATCAGCTAAACCTGGAATACCGTAATCTCATTGAACTGGCCGATCAGGCTTTGGAGATTGAAAATTTCAGTATTGCCCGTTTCAATTACAACAAGGCAATCACGTTGAAACCAGCGGAGAAATATCCGAAGGATCAGCTGAAAAGAATCAGGGAAACATTGGATAAACCAGCTAAAGAAGCATTGGATAAACCAGCCAGATAAATGCGTGTATAAACTTTTTGCTATCACATACAGACCACAAACCCGAATAAATTTTTCAGCTTGGAACTCAAAATAAAAGATCAGCTTATCAAATTATTTGAATCACACTTCAAAGAAGAGGTTACCTTTTTTGAACAATTACCTGAATCAGGTTCATACCGTGAATATGCCCGGTTGAAAAGTGCCGGCCACCAGGTTCTTGGCGCTTACAACCAGGATACAAGGGAAAATCAGGCTTTTCTGGAGTTTTCAGCACATTTCAGGAATAAAAACATTCCGGTTCCTCACATCTATGCGGTCAGTAGTGATCTGAAAACATACCTTCAGGAAGATCTGGGTAATACAACCTTGTTTGATTTCCTGACCAAAATACGCGAAACCGAGGGTTTTTCGGCCAGTATCGTCGATGAATACAAAAAGGTTCTTCGTCAGCTTCCACGCATTCAGCTGGTAGCCGGAAAAGACATCGATTACAGCGTTTGCTATCCACGCGAAGCATTCGACAAACAATCGATGATGTGGGACCTGAATTATTTCAAGTATTATTTCCTGAAACTGGCTAAAATACCCTTCGACGAACAGGCACTGGAAGATGATTTCCAGGCATTCAGCGACTACCTTCTTGCTGTTGACAACAATGCTTTCCTGTACCGCGATTTTCAGTCACGCAACGTGATGTTGAAAGACGACCAGGTATATTTCATCGATTACCAAGGTGGTCGAAAAGGTGCGCTTCAGTATGATCTGGCATCGCTTTTATACGATGCCAAAGCCAATATTCCGGAGGCCGAACGGGAAGAATTACTTGAGTTTTACCTGGATGAGCTGAGCCTTTACAAACATGTTGACCGGAATAAATTCAAATCTTTATTTGGAGACTATGTTTTAATCCGGATTATGCAAGCCATGGGCGCCTATGGATTCCGGGGATTTTACGAAAAGAAGGAACATTTTCTTAAAAGCATTCCATTTGCCATCAAAAATCTGGAAAATCTACTGGATAAAACTACCATTCAGGTGCAATTCCCCGAATTATGGAAAGTACTGAAGGCCGTAACTGAATCAGCATTTCTGAAATCGATCAGTCCGGTCGATGATCGGTTAACAGTTCGAATCAGCAGCTTCTCCTATAAAAAAGGAATACCGGCTGATCCTTCCGGCAACGGCGGAGGTTTTGTTTTTGACTGTCGGGCCATACACAATCCGGGCCGTTATCCTGAGTACAAGCATCTGACAGGCAATGATTTGCCGGTTCAGAAATTCCTGGAAGAAAAATCAACCATGGCAGATTTCCTGGCGCCTGTTTTTAGCCTGGTATCCTATTCAGTTGAAGTTTATTCGTCACGAGGCTTTTCGCATTTATGTGTAAACTTCGGATGCACAGGCGGACAGCATCGTTCGGTTTATGCTGCTGAAAAATTGGCAGAGTATTTAAAAAACAATTATCCGGTTACAGTTGTTCTTCAACACATCGAACAGGATAAGATTTAGAAGATGTCAAAAACGCAATGTAAAAACGACGATTACAAGGAAAAAGGCGATGCGAAATACGTTTGCAGAAAATGCGAACGAAAAGCGAAAAAAGAAGATAAACTTTGTAAACCCAGAAAAATCAAGGACTGATAAATTGAAGGACCGAAGGATTAAATGAATGAATGAATGAATGAATGAATGAATGATTTCAAAATGAACAAAGCCAAAAGCCAGTTTTTTCTTCCGTTAATTTTTCCGGTTTTATTCCTCCTGATTTCATTTTCAACTCAGGCTCAATTCCTTACCGAAGGAAAGGTTTTAAATGCCCAGACTGATTTGCCGGTTCAATCCTTCATCATTCAATATGACTCCGCCCAAACCCGGTTTACGAACGGAATTTTTCAGATCCGCATTGGGAAACCGCCGGCTCAGATAATCTTTAAAGCTGAAGGGTATTATACTTTTAGCCTTCGTGTTTCTTCAAATACAACCCCGCGAAGTATCCGCCTCATACCTGAAAATGTAGACATTCAGGAAGTGATTGTGAAAGCATTCCATTCGGATAAACGACTTTCCGACACACCGGGTGCAATCGGACTGATTACCAACCGGCAACTGCAAAATGAACCTGCTTTTACGCTTGCTCCTTCACTAAATAAACTGCCCGGTGTCTGGATGCAAAGTGGATCCATCAATACCAACCGGCTAACCATTCGCGGAATCGGAACACGCTCGCCATACGGCAGTAACAAAATCAGGGCTTATTACGGTGATATTCCATTAACCAACGGAGTTGGAGAAACCACGCTGGAAGATTTGGATCTGGAACAAATTTCGAACATCGAAATTGTAAAAGGACCATCATCAGGATTTTATGGCTCTGGTTTAGGAGGAGTTTTGTTGTTTAATCCGGCAAAACCTGTGAAAAATCAATTTACCCAAACGGTTTCAGCAGGTTCGTATCGAACCATTAAATACAGTGGCAAACTGGCAATTGCAGGTCAAAATGCAGGACATTCACTGGTTTATTCCAACTTCAGCTCAGATGGTTACCGGGAAAATAACCAGACCAACCGGCACAACCTGACCTGGACTTCCACGGTAACCAAAAAACGGACTAAAATTGATTTACTGGCGGCATTCATAAAAATGGACGCTTTTATTCCAAGCTCCATCAATCTGAAAACCTTTCGGGAAACTCCGGAAAAAGCTGCCTCCAACTGGGCTGCGACGCGTGGGTATGAAGATTACAGCCGGGCTTTTGCAGGCATTTCAGTTCAGCAGGATTTGGATCAAAACTGGATGGCCAGAATCAGCACGTTTGGTTCGTTCAATAAGAACAACGAACTCCGGCCATTCAACATCCTGCAGGAAAAGAATCATTATCTGGGCATTCGCCCGGTTTTGGAAAAAAAATACACTTTCGGAAATTCAAACGTCCGCTTGATTCTGGGTGACGAATATTTTAACGAGACCTACCGGTGGCAAACCCTTCAGAATAAAAACCGGGTAGCCGGGAACCTGTTGTCCGACAATCTGGAATTTAGAACCTATAACAACCTGTTTTTACTGGCAGACCTGAATATTCAGGAAGCAGTTCTGATTTCAGCCAGCCTGAACCGGAACCAGACCAGCTACGATTACAACGATGATTTCCCTGCAGACGGTGATCAAAGCGGAAAACATCAGTTTAACCCGGTTATTTCACCACGACTTGCAGCCACCTGGATAGTTTCTGAAAATGTCAGAATGTTTTCGGTTTTAAGTCATGGTTTCTCCCCTCCTACCCTCGAAGAAACACTGATGCCCAATGGGCAGCGGAATACTTCCATTAAACCTGAAACCGGCTGGAATTTTGAACTTGGATCAAAAACTTCGGTTGGCCAGTCGCTTTATATTGAAGTTTCGGCTTATTTCATGAAGATCAAAAATTTACTCGTTGCAAGGCGAACTGCCGAAGACGCATACATAGGAATTAACGCCGGAGCTACCAATCATTCCGGAATTGAACTTAAACTCGACTACCGGTTGATTAACCGGCCCATGTGGTCAGCTTACTTCCGGATGAATGCCAATCTGACGCGGTATCGTTTTGCTGATTTTTCGGATAATGGCAACGATTATTCAGGAAATAAACTGACCGGGACACCTGCTTCAGCCACCAACTGGATGCTGGAAACTACCCATGCCAAAGGTTTTTTCATGAACATACATTACCAGACTGTTGGACGGATGCCGATGCGCGACGATAATTTCATCTTTTCGGATGCTTACCAGCTTGCGAATTTCATGGCCGGATACGAAAAAACATACAACAAGCTCTCCCTCAGCATTTCTTCCGGCGTTCAGAATTTGTTTGATACGCATTATGCGTCCATGATTTTAATTAATGCCACTTCGGTTGGAACACAGGCTCCGCGTTATTATTACCCGGGATTACCACGAAATTTTAAATCGACGGTGAGTTTAAGGTATTCGTTCTGACTTGCTGTAACTAAATTATTAAATCTATCATAATCGCGGAATCAATTGTCAAATATCTTCATTTTCATTGACTTATATCAGTCTGTTTCAAAATAAGCAGATGGTATAATTTATACATTTGATTTTACCTAATTAAATAAAATGAATTTATGCCTCCACAACTAAAAACTCTACTCCCATTTTTAGCTGTTTTTATCTGTATTTTTCTTGTTGCCCGACATTTCCTGATTCCGGAGTCTTTTGGAAAATACGGACATTACCGGGGCAACTCGCTGGATGAGATTGCAGCACTCCCAGCCCATTATGCCGGGAAAACAGTATGTCTGGATTGCCATGACACCGAAGCAGCTATGCTGGCGTCTGACGCGCATTCAGGATTATCCTGCGAAGCTTGTCATGGTCCTGGCGCAAAACATGCCGATGATCCGGATACTAACAAACTGGAAAAGCCCGGAACCAGGGAAGATTGCGGAAAATGCCACAACATGAATCCTGCACGCAAAACTGAAGTAATAACCCAGATTGATATAAAAACCCACAACATTGAAAGGGGAAATTGTATCAATTGCCATAATCCACATGCCGTATGGGAACTGAAAGATTAAACGATTCGAGGCGTAACTTTTTAAGGAAGTCTGCAGTTCTTGCCGGAACCTTATTTGTAAGCTCAACAACAAAACCCTTCACTGCCATGTTGTTTGCGGCTAACGAACCCGACCAGTCAAAAAAATGGTACGCAATCGGAATTGATATTGAAAAATGTATCGGTTGCGGCAATTGTGCCAAAGCCTGCAAATCGGAAAATGAGGTTCCAAAAGATCCATTTTATTACCGCTCATGGGTTGAACAGTATACCATTAAGAATGATGGCACCATGAGCGTTGAATCGCCCAATGGCGGAATCGATGGTTTTACACAAACTGTTTCTGAAGAAGAACTATTCAAAACATTTTTTGTTCCCAAAATGTGTAATCATTGCTACAAATCCCCATGTGTACAAGTCTGTCCGGTTGGAGCCACCTTTGAAAGTCCTGAAGGTGTAGTTCTTGTTGACAAGGAATATTGTATCGGATGTTCCTATTGTGTTCAGGCCTGTCCTTATGGTTGCCGGTACCTTCATCCGGTTACAAAAACAGCTGATAAATGCACCTTGTGTTACCACCGCTTAAAAAAGGGATTAGATCCGGCATGTTTTGAAGTTTGCCCTACAGGCGCCCGGATATACGGTGATCTAAATGATAAGGATGATAAAATCCATAAGTTTCTCAAAGATCATAACACACAAGTTTTAAAACCGAATTTAAATACCGGTTCAAAGCTATTTTATAACGGATTAAGCTCGGAGGTACGATAATATGGAACATTTATATGAAATACTTAAACATGTTGATGGTTTTATTTATCCCAATGAGATAGAACTGCAATGGGGAATACTGATCGTCCTGTATCCATACATTACCGGATTGGTTGCAGGTGCCTTTATTCTGGCATCACTCGAACGGGTCTTTAAGGTAAAAGTCCTTCGCCCAACTTACCATCTTGCTCTGTTAACAGCATTAGCCTTCTTAATTGTAGCAGGCTTACCGCTGGTTTCACACCTGGGACACCCCTTCCGATCCTATGAAATCCTGACAACGCCTCATTTAGGTTCAGCCATGGCCATCTTTGGATTTGTTTACCTGTGGTATCTGATGGTTGTACTCTTACTTGAAATTTGGTTCGATTATCGTCATGACCTTGTCATTTGGTCGAACGAGGCAAAAGGCGTTAAACGCATCATCTATAAAATACTTACCCTGGGAGTAACCGACATTTCACCCAAAGCACTTGCCTGGGACGAAAAACTCGGATATATTATTACTGTAATTGGTATTCCATCTGCGTTTCTGCTTCATGGCTATGTTGGTTTTATTTTTGGCTCCATCAAAGCAAATCCGTGGTGGTCAACCGTCATGATGCCGGTTATATTCCTGCTCTCAGCGATGGTTTCAGGTATTGCCCTGATCATGTTCCTGTACATGGTCGTTTCGTGGATCCGGAAGGTGAAAATTGATATGGCATGTCTGGACGAAATCGGGAAATTTCTTTTCATGATGTTGATTCTTGATTTCACGCTTGAAGCGCTCGACCAGGTTCATCGTATTTACGAAGCCGAAGAGTCATTCGAAATTTTGCACATGCTGGTTACCGGAAAACTTACCTATACTCTTTTTATTTTTCAGGGACTAATGGGAACAATTATTCCATTGCTGACACTCGGATTTTTCAGAATGTACCTTCCAAAGGAAAAGTTAAGAAAACCTATGTATTTCCTGGTTAGTTGCTTAGTACTGTTTGGTGTGTTTTTCATGCGCTGGAACGTAGTAATCGGTGGTCAGTTATTTTCAAAAAGTTTCCTGGGATTCACCAGTTTTAAATTAGGAATGATCGGATTGGAAGGAATTTGGATGGCTATTGTATGGATGATTTTGCCATTTCTGATTCTTGCGTTTATACTGTGGCTGGTACCACCCTGGAAAAAACTCTCAGAAACAGAAGCCTAAGAATCAGACAAATAAACAGGTTCGAATTAGTACTCTCTACTTGTAAATAGTTTCAACTTGTATAATTGCCACTGCATTTGACCCGGGATTTTTTCCCCTTACAATTAGTTCTTTTCATTCATTAAATGACAAAGGAGATTTGTGATGCAAATTGAGATTTCAGATTCACAGGAATTAAAACCTATCCGGGATGAAATTCAGCAGTTAAAAAACAGGATTAACTTCATGGAAGCCATCCTGGATATCAGGAGACTGAATTTAACACCATCCGTTCAGCCCGATTCAGAACAAGCGGATGATGATTTTGAGTTAAGTTTTTCGACAAAATCAGATGATTCCATTGAATTCCGGGTAGGTGAATACGGGATGGCCTGGCTTGGAAATATTGTTTTACTCTTTGGAATATCATTCCTTGTTCAGTATTTGCAGAATTCGGGATATCCGATCTTTTCTGCATTAATCGGTTTTATTGCGGTTGCCGGAATCTATGGCGCATGCCACCTTACCCGTACTTCCTATTCCTACCTGTCGAAACTATTTGCCTATAATGGCCATTTGTTATTGTTCTATATGGTGTTGAACCTGCATTTTTTCCAGGCAGATCCGCTTATCAGTAACAAGACTGCCGGATTGTTCATTCTGATTGTTACGCTGGGAGTACTTTTTTATTTATCCTACATCCGAAAATTGCCACTGATGGCCGGAATGGTTTTAACCATGATTCTGATTTCCGGTATCATCAGCAATACTACTCTATTTATGTCTGCAATGACTTGTATTGCAGCGGTATTGGCTGTTATCCTTTATTACAGGTATGGTTGGTTAAAGCTGGTATTCATTTTTATTTTCCTGATCTATCTGGCCCATTTAAACTGGCTGTTAAACAATCCATTAATGGGTAATCCTCCCGGATTTATCAAATCTCCAGGAACGGCCTATTTGTATTTTATTGCGACCGGATTTATCTTTTCATCGCTGGCATTTATTCCAAAAAAGGAGCCTGTTTCAAACGAATTTATCATTTCAACGGTAGTATGGAATGGTCTTGGATTTAGTTTTATACTTGCCTTAATTGTATTCACCTATTTAACCAAGAATTACATGCCGGTCTTTGGTGCGATTGCAATTCTTTGTCTGATATACTCTTTCATTCTTCAGTCTTACTCAAACCTGAAAATACTTGCCTCGATGTATGCCCTTTACGGTTTCCTGGCTATGAGTGTGGCATTCTATGGAATTCTGCTGTTCCCAAAAGCTTACATGTTATTGTCCATTCAAAGTCTGCTGGTGGTATCCATGGCGCTTTGGTTCCGCTCCAGATTTATCGTAGTCATGAATACCTTTCTGTTCGTGTTCCTGATGCTGTTTTACCTGACTGACAAGTCCGATTTGAGTACTACAGATTTCTCGTTCATGCTGGTGGCATTTATTACTGCCCGTATCATTAACTGGAAAAGAGAAAGGTTAAATATCAAGACTGAATATATTCGGAATATCTATCTGGGTTCAGGATTTATAATGACACTGATAGCCTTTTATCACGCATTCCCGTCATCATACATCACCGTATCGTGGATGTTTGCCGCTCTTTTGTTCTTTATACTTGGCAGGTTGATGAAGAATATTAAATACCGTTGGCTGGCAATAGCAACCCTTGTGGCATCAGGAATCAAACTCATTTTTGTCGATCTCTCTGATATTGATATTGGCTTCAGGGTATTGGTGTTCCTCCTGCTTGCTATTATTTCAATTACCGTTTCCATTTTATATACCAAATACCTGATCAAGAAAAAGGAATAAACAGATTGATTCTCTTGCAGAATCAGATATGTTTATGCAATTCTGGTTTAGATCCGAAATTTTGTTGTGATCCCTAAAATAATGTAATCTTTCCAAACCCGGGAGGGTCTTGATTTCTGGTAACAAGAGTACATATACAGGCCCCAGTGAAAACTTACCGGTAATTTTCCGGTATGTGGTGAGTTCAAAATGGAAATAATCCAAATGGTCAATCTGATCCCTGTAATGATACTTATTCGAAATGATCAGGTCGGTTTTATCATTAAACGAATAGGTAACACTTGTCGAAATCCAAAGGTATGAACCATCACCGGCAAACTGAGCAAATCCTCTCTGAGAAATGACAGTAAAAATAATAATGATCAGATAATTAATTTTCTTCATTCCTGAAGGACAATATTTGATGACCGAATTATACCTTTAGACTTTTATTGCGGCAAAAACACACATTTAAATTCTTGAGTCATTTTTTGAAACACTAACCAGATAAAATTATCCCATCATGACTAAATTCTTAATATTCGCGTTGTTTATTGTACTGATTATTCCAGCAGGTACTCAGGATACAATGAATAACCAGGAGATCATTGCCAAAGATGCCAAAGTGATTAAAGCCGGAGGAGGCTACCTGTTTACTGAAGGTCCATCAGTAGCACCTGATGGTCGGGTCTTTTTCACCGATCAGCCGAATGACAAAATAGATGTATGGAGCGAGGATGGAACAATCACTACTTTTATGCAGCCCTGCGACCGTTCAAACGGGACTTATTTCAATCACAAAGGCGAACTGGTTGCCTGTGCCGACATGCACAACAAACTGGTTATTATTGATAAAGATAAAAAAATGACAACTATCGCTGAAAATTACAACGGCAAACATTTGAATGCGCCCAACGATTTATGGATTGCACCCAATGGCGGCATCTATATTTCTGATCCGTATTATTTCCGTGGTTATTGGGAAGCCGGGCATCAGGAACTGCAGGATGTGCGCGGAGTTTATTACCTGAATCCCGAAGGAAAACTTATTCGTGTAATTGATGATTTCAAACAACCCAACGGCTTAGTAGGCACTCCTGATGGAAAAACGCTTTATGTCAGCGACATCAATGACCGGAAAATATGGAAATATGATATTCAATCTGATGGAACATTAAGCAACAAGACCTTTTTTGCCCCTGAAGGATCGGATGGAATGACAATTGATACGAAAGGAAATGTATACCTGACCAACAAAACGGTTTCGGTTTTTGATAAATCCGGAAAAAAAATCGCTTCGGTTGAAGTTCCGGAGCAACCTTCGAATGTTTGTTTTGGTGGCAAAAAGAGAAACATCCTTTTCATCACAGCCCGAACTTCGGTTTATACCCTGAAAATGGAAACCAAAGGCGTAGAATAAAAATATTTATTTATGACCAGAATCAGATTTGAAGAAATGAAATCCACGATCAAACTGGCTTTTCTGAGTGCAGGTATGCCGGAAGAAAAAGCTGAGGTATGTGCCCGTATCCACACTGAATCGAGCCGCGACGGTGTATATTCACACGGCCTTAACCGGGTTGAGCGATTTGTTGATTACATCGGAAAAGGATGGGTTGATGTACATGCAGAACCAGCACTCGATGCGAACCTCGGCGCCATGGAAGTCTATAACGGGAATCTGGGCTCAGGGATACTGAATGCCATTTTTGCGATGGACCGCGCTGTCGAAATAGCAAAAAAAAACGGGCTTGGTTTGGTTAGCATGAACAACACAACCCACTGGATGCGTGGCGGAGCCTACGGATGGCAGGCTGCTGAAAAAGGATATATTGGTATTTGCTGGACGAATACCGAATCGTGTATGCCGGCATGGGGAGCAAAAACGACCTGCATTGGAAATAATCCGTTTATCATGGCCGTACCGCGCAAAAACGGACATGTAGTTCTCGACATGGCCATGTCGCAGTATTCCTATGGAAAACTGCAGGTTACACGCCTGAAAGATCAGTTACTTCCTTTTCCGGGCGGATTTGATACGGATGGTCATTTAACCGACGTTCCCGGTCCGATTGAAGAATCCAGACGTATTTTACCCATGGGGTACTGGAAAGGTTCAGGATTTGCAATTCTTCTCGATCTGATTTCCGCATTGCTCTCCGGCGGCCTCACCACTGCAGGAATTGACAAATACGATAAAGGTAGTTGCGGTAGCTGCTGCCAGGTGTTTATCGCCATCAATCCGCTCAAAATAAATACACAGGAGTTTATCGACCAGGCATTAAACGAAACCGTACAACAAATCAAATCGGCAGAACCTGCTGTGGAAAACAATGAAATCTTTTATCCCGGTGAACAGTCATTAAAAACCCGGAAAGAAAATATGGAACTGGGAATCCCTGTTGACGATGGTATCTGGAACAAAGTAAAGGAATTGGCCAATCCGGACTAAAAAAAAATGGAAGCATAAAAAAAGCAGGCCGAAACCTGCTTTCTTTATGATCTTATATACTTCAAAATAAATGCAATCAATGGGAATGAACCTTATTTCGCAACAACGTAATTCAGGTTTTCATCCAACGGAGTCATTTTTGGCATCAACAAATGAACAAAGCCCAGGATTACCAGATAAGATGCCCCAGCGACCAGGAATGCCCAAAAGAATCCGGTATTATTTGCCTGGTCAAGAACAGAACCTAAAATAACATTACTAATAATTCCAGCTACAGCACCAACCATTCCACCAATACCTACTACCGAAGCAGTCGCTTTTTTAGGGAATACGTCAGAAACCAAAGTGAAAATATTTGCTGACCAGGCCTGATGTCCGGCTGCTCCCAATCCGATCAGGAAGATTGCCAGCCATTTACTTTCAGTAACGGCAACAAAAGCAACAGGTAAAATTATTAACGCACAAATTAATAATGTAAGTTTTCTTGCCTTGTTAATAGACCATCCTTTTTTAATAAATGCTCCTGAAAGCCAGCCTCCAAAAACGCTTCCGATATCGGCTATTAAATAGATTACCAAAAATGGTAATCCCATATTTTTAATGTCAACCTGGAATTTTTCGGCAAGAAAAATTGCACCCCAGAACAGGTAAAACCACCAAACGGCATCAGTAACTTTCGCCAAAGAAAATGCCCATGTTTCTTTCTGGGGAAATACACTTTTCCAGGGAAGTTTTTCGTCATTTTCAGCAACCGAATCACTGTGAATATAATCAACCTCTTCCTTTGTTACTTTCTTATGATCCGCAGGTTTTTGATAGGTTTTCCACCATACAAATACCCAGATAGCGCTCAGTACTCCGGTAATCAGAAACGGAATTCTCCAGTTTACCAATTCACCCTCTCCGCGCGCTCCACCAGACCAGTAAACAATTGCACCAACTACGAATGGCGCTGCAATCGCACCGATACTTGTTGCTGCGTTAAAAATTCCAGTCGCAAATGCACGTTCCTTTTTTGGGAACCATTCCGCAGTAGTTTTAATGGCGGCCGGAAAGTTACCTGATTCACCATAACCAAGTCCAAACCGTGCAAGCATAAATCCTATAAGACTAAATCCTTTACCTATAGTAGCATGAAGCATACCGAACACACTCCAAATACCAATTGATAAAATGTATCCTTTTTTCGTACCTAAACGATCAATTATACCTCCCATCGAAAGCAATCCGATGGCGTAAGCAATTTGAAAAGCGATTAAAACATTTGAATAGTCTTGTTTTGTCCATTCAAACCATGCAATTAATTCCGGAGACATTACTCCCATCAGACTTCGATCAAAATAGTTGATTGAAGTGGCTGCGAATAACAAAGCAAGTATTCGATACCGATACTTTCCTACTGGTGCTTCCTGTTTAGTCATACGATTTAGTTTAGTTAATTACTTATTTCTGATTTTCGATACAATTTCAAGAGCTTCGCTGCATTTTCCGGTTATAAATGCCCAATCTTTTCGTTCAAGAACTTCCTTCGGAAATAATTGTGAACCCATTCCAACACAATGAACACCGGCATTAAACCATCCTTTCAGATTAGCTTCATCAGGAGAAACACCTCCTGTTGGCATGATACTCGCGTAAGGCATCGGTCCTAATACTCCTTTTACAAAGTCAGGCCCCCCAACGGATGAGCCGGGGAAAATTTTCACGACTTCACAACCTAATTCATGAGCCCGGCCAATTTCGGTTAACGAACCACAACCCGGACTCCAGGCTATTTTACGTTTGTTACAGATTTTGGCCATTTCTTCTTCAATCAGGGGAGAAACGATAAAGTTGGCACCTAACTGAATATATAAAGCTGTTGTTGGCCCTTCAACGATTGATCCAACACCAAGTATCATTTCAGGGCATTCTTTTGCCGCCCATTTATTTAATTCAGCAAACACTTCATGTGCAAAATCGCCGCGATTCGTAAATTCGAACACACGGATTCCGCCATCGTAACAAGCTTTTAATACTGACTTGCATACTTCTGCATCTTTGTGGTAGAAAACCGGGACAATGCCTGTTTCCTTCATTTTTAATGCAACTTCTATTCGTGTAAACCTTGCCATACAATTAGTTTCAAGTTTCAAGTTCCAGAGTTCAAGTTCCAGGTTTCAGGTTTCAGGTTCCAGGTTTTGCCCTGATCTTGGTTATTGTTTATTCATTATTGAGTATTGGATATTGAATATTAGTTATTCAATATTTGAAATTTATAGTTCAAAGTCCCAATAACCAATTTCCAACAACCAATATCCAAGTTTGGAAACAGGTCTAAAGCACCTCTTTCGGCGGGGTTGGAGGGGCTCCTATCTCGCAACCCGGCCCGATGCATCGCCACCCATCAGTTTTTCAACTTCATCAACGGTTACCTGGTTGTAGTCGCCGTAAATGGTATGTTTCAGACATGATGCGGCAACAGCAAAATTCAATGCTTTCTGATCATCGCCCGTGTAGGTCAGCAAACCATAAATCAAACCGCCCATAAACGAATCTCCGCCACCAACACGGTCAACAATGTCGGTAATCTGATAGGTTGGGGCTTCGAATAGTGTTTTTCCATCCCAGAGAACACCTGACCAGCTGTTATGATTGGCATTGATTGAGCCTCGCAAAGTAGTAATTACTTTTTTACAACGCGGAAATTTAGTCATAATCTGTTTTGAAACAGATTCGTAGGCAGCTGCTTCAACATGACCACCGGTAACATCAACACCTTCAGGTGAAATTCCGAGTACTTTTTCAGCATCTTCTTCATTGCCCAAAATCACGTCAGTACCGGCAACCAGGTCAGGCATAACCTCACCGGCTGTTTTACCGTAGTTCCACAGGTTTTTACGGTAATTCAAATCGCACGAAACTGTAATCCCTTTTTCGTTGGCTTTCTGAATGGCTTCCAGGCAAACATCGGCGGCACCCTGCGATATAGCCGGAGTAATCCCGGTCCAGTGAAACCAGTTAACGCCTTCAAAAACCTTGTCCCAGTCTATCATTCCGGATTTTATTTCTGAAACTGCTGAATGTGCACGGTCATAAATCACTTTGCTTCCGCGGCTGACAGCGCCTGTTTCGAGAAAATAAATTCCGATGCGTTCGCCGCCGTAAACAATCTGATCCACACCTACCCTGTATTTGCGTAAATCGCTGACACAGGTCAGGGCTATATCATTTTTTGGCAAGCGGGTGACAAAATCAACCGGGATGCCAAAATTTGCAAGCGAAACGGCCACGTTGGCCTCGCCACCGCCAAAGGTTGCTGTTAAACTGTCAGTCTGATTAAACCGCAAATAGCCGGGAGTTGCCAAACGCAACATGATCTCACCAAATGTAACTACTTTCATTTTTTACGCTGTTTTATAAATGATGCAATCGATTGCAAATCTACTGTTTTTACTCAATCTGCCAAGTGCAGTTTGTACCAAAAAACGGGAAAAACGATAAAAATTAAAAATTGAAATAGTTTTTTGCATTGTTGAAACAAATATTTTCGACCATGTTCCCCAATAACTCCATATCATAAGGAATTTCGCCGTTCTCCACATCGTTACCTATAATATTGCACAGGGTGCGACGGAAATATTCATGGCGGGTATAGGAAAGGAAACTTCTCGAATCGGTTAACATCCCCACAAAACGGCTGAGTAAACCAAGGTTCGACAAGGTATTGATCTGTTTTTCCATCCCGTCTTTCTGGTCCAGAAACCACCATCCGGATCCCCACTGCATTTTACCGGCAACACTTCCATCCTGGAAATTACCAATCATGGTAGCATACAATTCGTTATCGCGTGGATTCAGGTTATACAAAACGGTTTTGCTCAACTTGTCTTCAGTATCCAGACGATTCAGTAATTTGGACAGGGATTCGGCAACCGGCTTATCGCCAATTGAATCCAGGCCGACATCAGCGCCTAATTTATTGAATAATCGTGTATTGTTGTTGCGCAATGCTCCGATGTGGAACTGCTGGGTCCAGCCGCGTGAATGGTCCATCACTCCAAATTCATAAAGCATACACGATTTAAACTTCAGTATATCTTCGGAAGTCAGTTTATTTCCAGCCCGTACCGTGGTGAAAATCGCACGGATTTCTTTGGACGAATAATCTTCGGCAAAAGCAGTATCCAAACCGTGATCAGAAAGGCGGCAGCCGTTTTCATGAAAATATTCGTGACGTTTATCCAATGCCTTCAACAGATCGGCAAACGTGTTGATTTCCATATCCGCAACAACAGAAAGCTGTTTGATGTATGAATTGTATAACTCAGGTTCTTCAACCATCATGGATTTATCAGGGCGCCAGGCCGGAAGTACGGCTACTTCAAAGCCGTCAGCTTTTATCTGCTGGTGATATTGAAGGTTGTCGATCGGATCATCGGTGGTACAAATGGTATGCACATTGGCCATGCGGATAATGTTACGACAACTGTAAGCAGGAGTATTTAACTTTTCGTTACAGGCATCGTAAATGGCACGGGCATTTTCCGGATTTAAAACCTCATCGATGCCAAAGAATTTTTTCAGTTCGAGGTGAGTCCAGTGATACAATGGATTGCGTAAGGTTTGAGGAACCGTTTCAGCCCATTTTTCAAACTTTTCCCAATCGGATGCATCTCCGGTGCAGTATTTTTCCGGAACCCCATTGGTGCGCATACAACGCCATTTGTAATGATCGCCGGCCAGCCAGATTTCTGTTATTGTATTGAACTTCCGGTCGTCGGCAATATCTTTCGGGTTGATGTGACAGTGGTAATCAAAAATCGGCATTTTTGCCGCATGCTGATGGTATAATTTCTGTGCTGTTTCGGTTTGCAACAGAAAATTTTCGTCCATAAATTTTTTCATGTCAGATTGATTGAATGATTGAATGAGATTTATAATTTATTGATTTAAAATTTACCATTTGAATGCCATCACGAACCGAAAAATAGTCAATTGTAAATAGTCAAATAGTCAATTTATAAGTGAAGATTAAAGATTGAACAATCGTTTAAGATGGCGTTCGTAAATATTTTCCTCAACACATGTACCAATAACATCAGCATGTTTTTTCAGCAGGTCGGTATAGGTTGTGCCCATTTCGGAAGCTACTTTGTAACCCACATGGATCAACTGACGGAGATTGGGATTGTAATCAGGATGTCCGGGGATATGACGAAGTGTATTCGCAAATTTCTCACTGGTCCAACCTGCAACTTCTTTCGCTGAAGGAAGTTTCGAATCGTCAATATCAATCACATCGGCATACGGGGCACACAATTCATCTTTCCGTCCCAGGGCAATGGCATAGATCGATTTTGCAGTTTCCAGTGCTTCACCACCTGCAAGCGCCAGTCCGATCACTTCTTCGAGCCAGGTTGTTCCGGCAGTTTTTACATGAAGTCCTTTATTGTATTTACTGATCACCGAAGCCATGACCGGATAAATCGAAAATTTATCGCTGCCGGAATGAACGCTAAGCTTTAATTCCTCCGGAAGTCCGAATTCCTTAACCGCATAATCAATAACCAGCACGTCTTCTTCAAACTCTTTGGCAAACTGGTCAACATTTCCGGTATAGTCAACTCCCTTGTTGAAGCGACCGGTAAATTTCGGAGCAATGGTCTGGACCGGAACTCCTTTATCGGCAAGCATTTTCAGAATAAAAAACAGATCGACAGGTGTTTGCGGAATTTCAACTTCGTCCATCGAAACCTCGGTAATAAAATTACCTTCACCTTTTGCAGCTTTCAGAAAATTGTAAATTTCAGATGCCTGCTGGGTAGCAGCGAGGAATTTAGTGGCAATTTTCCCGAGTAATTCGTCCGTAACTTTAAAAGGATGGTCGATTCCGGGTATAGCCAGGTCACCAGGATATCCGGCGCAGGATGTCAAAAAAGCCTTCACCTCAGCGGCAGGACTTTCCTTCCCAATGAAGGAAGCGACATCAAGTGTGAAAAAATCGGCAGTTTCAACAAAGGGAGCGACAGTTCCTAAATTAATATGGTCGGCATCGACAAAATATTTACCGGTAAAACCAAGGTCAGCTACTGCGGCATCAGCCTCTTTCCGTACATCAGACGGATGAGAATGTACATAAATATGTTCACGATTCGACTTGTTCCAAACCGGGCTAATGTCTAAGCCGGTCAGATTGGCTTTGGCAATTGCCCGAAGCTGAGCGCTGCCCTGATGAGAAAACCGGTCTCCAATTCCCAAACTAAATTTTTCTAGTTTCATATCTGATTAATTTACTGATACATAAATAAAACAACGGAACTTCCGTGTACGGACACGAAAATAGGGACAATATATTTATTCTGCAATGGGCATGAACTTAAAAATCCAAAAAATGTTTTATAATACTTTTTTCCGTGTTCGTACACGACATGAAATAAAAAATATCTAGCTTTGGTCCTGTTGTTTGATTCAAAATTAAAACTGAATAATTATCAAAACAATTAGCCGCACCCGGATTAAGGATATTGCACTAAAGGCAAACGTTTCAATCGGAACTGTTGACCGTGTAATTCACAAGCGCGGAGAGGTGTCACAAGTTACCCGTGATAAAATCCTTCATATTATTGAAGAATTGGAATATCAACCCAATCTGCTTGCCAGCACCCTGGCTTCCAAAAAATCATTTTCACTGGCTTTGCTTTTTCCTGAACCCATTTCACCTGAATCGTACTGGAATAAGCCGATGATTGGCGTTCGTAAGGCATACCAGGAAATTCATCCTTATGGTGTCAACATCTCGACTCATCTCTTCAGGCAGTCTGATTCAAACACTTTCAAAAAAGAAACTGAACTGATCCTTAACAGTAATCCGGAAGGAGTTGTGCTTGCTCCGTTTTTTTCCCGTGAATCGAAGGAATTTATCGCTGAACTGAAAAATCGTGAGATCCCGTACATATTTATTGATTCAAACATTAAAAACAGTCAAAAACTTAGCTATATCGGGCAGAACTCGTTTCAATCGGGTACACTTGCAGCCAAGTTACTGGATTTTTCAACTCCTGAAAGGTCCTCCATTCTGATTCTCCATTTTGCCAGGGAAATGGATAATCTGAATCATCTGGCCCAGCGGGAAAAAGGATTTTATGAATATTTCGACGCACAAATAACTTCAGGAATCCGGAAACTGATTACCCTTGAAATTGCCGATCCAAACGACCCGGACTGTCAAAACAAAATCATGGACCAGCTCAATTCGAATCCTGACATACGGGGCATTTTTGTAACCAATTCACAGGTTTATTATCTGGCCCGATTGCTGGAATATTCCGGAATTTCAGGAATCCGGGTAATCGGACATGACCTGATTAATGAAAACATCAGCTTTCTGAAAAAAGGAATTGTCGATTTTCTGATCTGCCAGAGACCTGAAGAACAAGGTTACAAAGCCATTATTACCCTTTTCGAACATTTGGTTCTGAAAAAAGAGGTCGATAATGAGAATTACACTTCCATTGATATCATCACCAAAGAAAATATCGACTATTATAAATAACTAAATGAATACAATTATGAATCCTATCAGTTTTAACGACCTTAATGGTAAAGTATGTGTAATCACAGGTGGCGCAGGTGTTATCGGTTCAGCAATGGTTAAAGCAATGGCCTCTGTCGGGGTGAAAATTGCAATTGCCGACATTAACAAAGTAGTAGCCGACAAAGTGGCCGCGGAAATTTCAAAAGAATTTAATGCTCAGGTAATTGGGGTTGAAGCCAATGTGTTGGATAAGGAATCCTTGATGAAAGCCAAAGCTGAAATCAACGAAAAACTTGGACCAATAGATATTCTCATCAACGGTGCAGGTGGAAACCACCCAACTGCAACCACCAAAGTGGAACAAATGGATGAAAATAGCCTTGACCATTTGGAAGAAACTTTTTACGGGCTCGAAATGGACGGTTTCGACAAAGTGTTTGCACTGAACTTCAAAGGGACTTTGATTCCATCCATGGTGTTTACCACCGATATGCTGAAGAATAAAAAAGGTGTGGTCCTGAATGTTTCATCGATGAACTCCTACAAGCCTTTGACAAAAATTCCTGCCTATTCAGCAGCAAAGGCATCGATCAATAATTTTACCGAATGGCTGTCTGTTCATCTTGCAAAAGTTGGGATTCGGGTCAATGCCATTGCTCCGGGCTTTTTCATTACCGATCAGAACCGTTTCCTGGTAATGGACCAGGCAACCGGAAATTTCTCAGCCCGCGGACAAAAAATTGTAAACAATACCCCGATGGGAAAATTCGGTGAACCGGAAGATTTACAGGGGGCTACCCTATTCCTGCTTTCTGATGTTTCAGCTTTTGTAACCGGAATTGTTATTCCTGTTGACGGCGGATACAGCGCTTTCGGAGGAGTCTAGAAGCCCAAAGCCTCCCCTAACCCCTCCGAAGGAGGGGGACAAGGAAGAAAAGTTCAAATTTTTTGTATTGAGAATGAAAATATTATTAACATGAGTTTCCAAAAGTCTCCCCTTCGGGGAGATTTAGAGGGGCTTTAAATTTTTGACTATGGAATTAAAAAAAGACTGTAAATATTCCCTCCTGGTGCCAACCAGCATGGGAGTCCGTATTACTCCGGTGAACGGTCAGCCGGTTCACAGCAGCAACCTTTTCGAAATGCAGGCTACAAGTGCCGAAACCAATGTGGCCAGCATTTCTTCCTACCTCGGACTTCCGGTTAAAGTCCTGACAACTTTTGTAAAAGACAGCCCGATTGCTCAAATCATTAAGAGCAGTCTGAAAAGCCGTCACATGGACTATGAAGGTCCTGAGGTACCACAGGGAGATCCATGGGGTTACCGCCACCAGTTCAACATTGCTGACAGCGGATTCGGAACCCGTGGTCCCCGCGTACAAAACGACCGCGCCGGAGAAGTTGGCCGTACACTGAATGTGAAAGATTTTGATCTGGATCGTATTTTTGGTCAGGAAGGTGTACAGATCGTTCATCTTTCAGGATTGATTGGTGCCCTTTCGCCTGAAACCAGCACTTTCTGCCTGGAAATTGCCCGTACCGCCAAAAAATACGGAACCCGTATCGCATTCGACCTCAATTACCGTGCTTCTTTCTGGAAAGGCCGCGACCAGGAATTACGTGAAAACTTTACTGAAATAGCTTCGGTTGCTGACATTCTGATTGGTAATGAAGAAGATTTTCAGCTTTGTTTAGGAATCGAAGGACCGGAAGCCGGTGGTAAAGGAATTGAAGAAGAAATCGAAGGTTTCAAAGGAATGATTGGCCGCGTGAAAGCAGCTTTCCCGAATGCATCGGTTTTCGCTACAACTTTACGCCAGGTTATCAGCGCCAACGAACACCTTTGGGGAGCTATTATGCTCGAAGGCAACGAATGGCAGGTTATTGAACCACGCAAAATTACTGTACTCGACCGGATTGGCGGAGGCGATGGATTTGTGGGTGGCTTATTGTATGGTATCCTGAAAGGCTGGGAACCTGAAAAATGGCCTCAGTTTGGCTGGGCAACCGGCGCATTGGCAACGACTTTCCTTACCGATTATGCCCAACCTGCCGACGAAGACATGGTTTGGAGCATTTGGGGCGGAAACGCAAGGGTTAAACGTTAAAAAGCCCCCTAAATCCCCCGGAGGGGGACTATGTGGAGCAGCAATTGTTATTAAATACAGTAGAAAATTCCTCCCCTTTGGGGAGGCTGGGAGGGGCTAATATGATGTACTATGAAATAGGTTCAACAGAACACGAATTAAGTGCTGAAGATCTGAGAGTTGGTCTTTACAAGGCATTCATGCAGTTGGGACCAAGAACAAAGGTCCTGGCAATTCCTCCGGATTATACCCGTTTGCCCAGTCGTGCCGGTGAATTAACCGAAATGACCTGGAATTTTTACGGCAACGCGTTGACCGATGTATTACCTGCTCTGGGTACACATTCGCCTATGACCGATCATCAGATCGCCCATATGTTTGGTGCCATGCCGGCATCACTGATTCGTGAACACGACTGGCGCAATGATGTGGTTACTGTTGGAACTGTACCTGCCGAATTTGTAAAAGAAGTTTCAGGTGGAGCAGTTGAATTCCCATGGCCTGCACAGGTAAATAAATTGCTGATTGAAGGCCGGTTCGATCTGATTTTATCAGTCGGACAGGTTGTTCCGCACGAAGTGGTGGGAATGGCCAATTACAACAAAAATATATTCGTTGGAACGGGTGGAGTGGAAGGCATCAACAAGAGTCATTTTGTGGGTGCAGCCTACGGAATGGAACGAATGATGGGCCATGCCGACACTCCGGTTCGCCGCATTTTCAATTATGCATCCGATAATTTCACCCAACACATGCCGATTGTTTATATACAAACGGTAGTTGGTCTGGATAAAAGAGATGGTAAAATCAAAACCCGGGGATTGTTTATCGGTGACGATTTTGAAGTCTTCGACAAAGCAGCTAAACTGGCTTTACTGGTTAACTTCGAAATGCTGGATAAACCGCTTAAAAAAGTTGTTGTATACCTCGATCCAACCGAATTTAAAAGTACCTGGCTGGGAAATAAATCGATTTACCGTACCCGAATGGCTATTGACGATGATGGTGAACTGATTGTACTTGCTCCTGCCCTGAAGGAATTTGGCGAAGACAAGGAAATCGACCGCCTGATACGCAAATATGGTTACTACGGAACTCCGGCCACGCTGAAAGCCTGCGACGAAAACGAAGAACTTCGGAACAACCTGAGTGCCGCGGCTCACCTTATCCACGGCTCATCGGAAGGACGGTTCAATATAACCTACTGCCCCGGAAAAGGAGCGGAAAATTTGACCCGGACTGAGATTGAAAGTGTGGGCTTTAAATATGCCGACATTGACGAAGTGACTGCCAAATACGATCCGGCCAAACTACGTGATGGATTTAATACCATGCCTGATGGAGAAGAAATTTTCTACATTTCAAATCCGGCGCTGGGACTTTGGGCATTTAAAGATCGATTTATGTATTAAAAGCCCCTCTAAATCTCCCCAAAGGGGAGACTTTGGTTGCACTAAGTAAATAATAAGACAGGCAATTTTTATATGTTAATATATTTTGCCTCTTGATGCTTATAAAAACAAAAATGAAAAAAATAGTCCTTGATAGCAACAACTTAAATCCCCGGAAGAGTGGTAAATTCTCCCCCTTGGGGGAGTTAGAGGGGGCTTTTGATGTTAATTGGGGAATAATTGGTTGCGGCAATGTGACCGAACTAAAGAGCGGACCGGCATTCAACAAAGTTGAACATTCAAAACTTGTTGCAGTGATGCGACGGAATGAGGCTTTGGCGAAGGATTATTCTGAACGTCATCATGTTCCCAAATTTTATTCCGACGGAAACCAACTGATTAATGATCAGGAGGTAAATGCGGTTTATATTGCAACTCCACCCGACACCCATGCTTCATACGCGATTGCTGCAATGCGGGCTGGAAAACCGGTTTATGTGGAAAAACCAATGGCCCGTAATTATCAGGAATGCCAGGAAATGATCCGCGTTTCGGAGGAAACCGGCATGCCATTGTTTGTCGCCTATTACCGAAGGACACTTCCTGCCTTTTTAAAAGTGAAGGAACTCATTGACAATGAAATAATCGGCAAACTCCTCACCGTTCATATTCAGTTACACAAGACTGCCGATGAAAAAAATTTACCTCCGGAACAACATCACTGGCATGTTAATCCTGAAATTGCCGGCGCGGGACACTTTTTTGATCTTGCCTCGCATCAGTTCGATTACCTCGATTTTCTGTTTGGCCCGGTAGTGAAAGTACATGGAATAGCTGTTAATCAGGCTGGCTACTACCAGGCAGAAGATACGGTCACCGGAACATTCTTATTTGGAAATGGTATTATCGGAACCGGAAGCTGGTGCTTTGTGGCCGATGAATCGTCGGTCTCAGATCTGATAGAAATTACCGGCACTTTGGGAAAGATTTCCCTGCCATGTTTCAATGTGGGTGACCTTGAACTCTCGACACCGCAGGGGATCGTAAAATTCAGCTTTCAAAATCCGGAAAACATTTCGCACAACCTGATTCAGCAAGTAGTTAACGAATTGCGTGGAGAAGGAAGATGCGTAAGCACCATGTACTCCGCTGCTCGCACCAGTTGGGTTTTGGAAGAAATCGTGAGGGAATATTATCAGGCTGAACGGTAAAATAAATTAAGAAATAACCAATATTGAATAACCAATATCCAAATTCAGGGAAAAACTGAAACATGGAACCTGAAACTTGAAACTATGAAGATTGTAATCGACGATAAAATACCCTATATCCGGGGCGCTTTTGAAGGAGTTGCCGGGGTCGTTTACCTGCCCGGTTCAAAAACTACAGCGGAAGTTGCAAAAGATGCCGATGCAATTGTGACCCGCACACGGACGGTATGCAACGAAAAACTGTTGGCTGGTTCCGCGGTCAAATTCATTGCCACGGCAACCATTGGATACGACCATATTGACACTGATTATTGTGATGCTTCCGGCATCAAATGGATCAATGCCCCGGGATGCAACTCCAAATCGGTAGAGCAATACATCGCATCTGCCCTGATGGTTCTTGTCATCAGGAAAAATCTTCAGTTAAAGGATTTGTGTATTGGAGTCGTTGGTGTTGGAAATGTAGGCGGCAAAGTTGCTAAAGTTTGTGATTTGCTCGGAATGCGGGTTCTGCTGAATGACCCGCCACGCGAACGTGCTGAAGGTTCTGATGATTTTGTCAGCCTGAAAAAGATTATGGAAGAAGCAGATATCATCACCCTGCATGTTCCTTTGAATATGAAAGGAGAAGATGCAACATACCATTTAGGTAATGACATGTTCTTTTCAGAATTAACAAAAAAACCAGTATTAATCAACTCCTGCCGCGGTGAAGTAGTTGAAACAGCGGCTGTAAAAGCAGCCTTGAAAACTGGCCGGATTTCGTCGTTTGTATGCGACTGCTGGGAAAACGAACCGGATCTGGACCTGGAACTTCTGGATATGACTGAAATCGCTACGCCGCACATCGCCGGTTATTCCAAAGACGGAAAAGCAACCGGGACACAAATGAGCGTTCATGCCATCAGCCAATTCTTCGGACTTGGACTGGAAAGCTGGAAACCTTCAGGAGTGGAACTTCCGGCAAACCCGGTTTTTGAACTGGATGGTGCCGAACTATCTGAACAGGAGATAATTGCCAAAGCTATTTTGCACACTTACGACATCCGGAATGATGATCAAGACTTCAGGAAAAACACGGAAAAATTTGAACAATTACGTGGTGACTACCCGGTACGACGGGAATTTCCGGCGTTTACGATTGTTCCGATAAATATTGATTCAGAAACGTTGGAGATTTTGAAAACATTAGGATTTCAGTTCTAACCACAGAGGAAACAGAGATAATATCTCAGTTAACTCTGTTTTCCTCTGTTATCGCTGTGGTAAAAAGAAACGAACATTTAAAAACAATAAGTAATGAAAAAATTAGCAGACATTGGATTAATCGGTTTAGCCGTGATGGGTGAAAACCTGGTATTAAACATGGAAAGTAAAGGATTTACCGTTGGTGTATTTAACCGTACGGTTGCACGAGTTGATGAATTTATGGCTGGTCGTGGCGCCGGAAAGAATTTCATCGGGGCACATTCGATTGCCGAATTATGTGCTTCGCTCGAAAAACCACGTAAAGTAATGATGTTGGTAAAAGCCGGAAAGCCGGTGGATGATTTCATTGATAAGATTATTCCTCATCTGGAAGAAGGTGACATCATTATCGACGGTGGAAACTCGCATTTTCCCGACACGATTCGTCGTGCCAAATATGTTGAAAGCAAAGGATTGCTGTACATCGGAACCGGCGTTTCGGGTGGTGAAGAAGGCGCATTGCTGGGACCATCCATCATGCCGGGAGGATCTCCTGCTGCATGGCCTGCTGTAAAAAACATTTTCCAGGCTATTTCGGCCAAAGTGGACGATGGTACCCCTTGCTGCGACTGGGTTGGCGAAGGTGGCGCAGGTCACTTCGTAAAAATGGTTCATAACGGTATCGAATACGGTGATATGCAAATCATTTGTGAAGCATATCAATTAATGAAAGAAATGCTGGGAATGAGCGCTGACGAAATGCACGACGTTTTCAAAAAATACAATGAAGGCGATCTGGATTCTTACCTGATTGAAATCACCCGGGATATTCTGGGATACAAAGACGAAAACGGCGAAGCATTGGTCGAAAAAATTCTGGACACCGCCGGACAAAAAGGCACCGGAAAATGGACTGCCGTATCGGCCCTCGACCTGGGTATTCCGTTAACCTTAATTGGTGAATCGGTATTTGCGCGTTGTTTATCGGCTCAAAAAGATATGCGCGTTGAAGCATCAAAAGTGCTCAACGGACCTGTTGTAAACAAAAACATCGACAAAGCACAGATGATTTCCGACCTGAAAGATGCATTGTTCGGAGCAAAAATCATTTCCTACGCACAAGGATACAACCTGATGATGGAAGCCGCCAAAGAATACGGATGGAAACTGAACTATGGCGGTATTGCATTGATGTGGCGTGGCGGATGCATCATCCGTTCAGTATTTTTGGCTGATATCAAAAAAGCATTCGATATTAATCCGGACTTGCAAAATCTGCTGCTCGCACCGCATTTCAAGGAAATCGTTGAAAAAGCACAGGCCGGATGGCGTCGTGTATGTGCAACAGCCCTGACCAACGGTATTCCTGTTCCTGCACTGACTTCCGCGCTTTGCTATTTCGACGGAATCCGCAGCGAACGCTTACCTGCCAACCTGTTGCAGGCCCAGCGTGACTACTTTGGCGCTCACACCTACGAACGTGTTGACAAGCCACGCGGCGAATTCTTCCACACCAACTGGACCGGAAGAGGCGGCGATACAACTTCACGGACTTACGAAGTTTAAGAAGCCCCCTCCAAACCTCCCCCAGGGGGAGGCTTAAAAAGCCGCTTTCAGAAAAGAGAGCGGCTTTTTCATTGGGTGCGGAGATTTCTAATCTCCGTTTTTTTTTGCGGTTACAAACCGCAACACCCGAAACCGATTGATCCGGTGACGAAGCCGGTCCGGTTAACTCATTTAACCACCTTGAAATTCCGGATACTGCTGTTTCCCTCTTCATCAACAATCAGCAGTTTATGGTTCCCGGCTGATGGGAATGCGGTCATTTGATGGATATTACGTGTACTTCCCAGTAAAACATCATCGAGATGCCAGAAGATAGTTGCTCCGGCTCTCCGGTGTGCCGCCTGAAAAATCACCGGACCTTTTTGTCCCTCATGGATTCGGGGAAGATAAACCATCAACCGGTCATCCGGATAAATCAGTTCAACCATCTGAATTCCGTTTCCCTGACAGATGCCGGGCAACCGGGGTGGTAATGACCGGTATGCCGGATGATACTTCCGGTAATAAAATTCCATGGCAGGTGGAAGTATCAACCAGTTTTCGTTGACCATCTGATCCGGAGGATAACATCCGGAATCAACCAGATACCGGCGATTGGCATCCAGATGGACTTTCTGATGGTACGGACAAGGTGCGCTGTTCAGGCAGGATTCAGGAACCATTACCGTATCCGTGATGTTACAATTCATCGATGCCCGGTATCCACTTTCACGGCAAACTTCAACAGGCATCATTCCGGAGAATGACTTTTCGAACCAATGACCGGAGCTGAGAAGCGAACCAAGCTCGAAAAGAATCGGAGCTGCAGCCATACCGCCGGTCAATCCGGGTCGACCCTCGCCACTGGCATTGCCAACCCAGACCCCAATCACATAGTCAGGATTGAGTCCTATGGCCCAGGCATCGCGAAAGCCATAACTGGTGCCGGTTTTCCAGGCCATCCTTCCCGATGAGGAGAGTTGTTGCCAGCCAGCCTCTTCCTCAGGCCGGTTTAACTCCGTTAAGGTTTGGAAGGTCTGCCAGATCGATGCCGCCCGAAAAACAAATTTCCCATCGGATAATCCGGGTTCAGGAGCGGAAGGAAGAAAATCAACCAGGTGGTAATCACCTGAATGATAGTCTTCATTTTTGTTATACCTGTTCAGAACCCTTGCCATTGATCCGTAGGCGGACACCAATTCCCTGAGCGTGGCCTCTCCGCCGCCAAGAATCAGCGACAATCCGTAATGACCGGCATCCTGATTAAATGTGGTTAATCCAATCCGGTTCAGGATATCCAGAAACCTGACCGGAGTATAGTTTTTGAGCATAAAAACAGCGGGGACATTCAGGGATCGGATTAAGGCTTCGGAAGCAGGAACAGCCCCACGGAACTGAAGATCGTAGTTTTGTGGTGCATATCCCGAAAAATAAAGAGGCAGATCGGGCACAAGGGCATCGGGCATCATTTTACCCGCGTCGAGCATGGCTGTATACAGGAATGGTTTCAGGATACTGCCGGTACTCCGGCGGGCATCAATCAGGTCAATTGCTCCACCGTGCGGATCGCTCCAGTCAGCATTTCCAATATATGCCAGAATATTCCCGGTCTTAACTTCAGCTACCAGGCAGGCTGCATTGTAGATATGGTTCCCTTTTAACTGAGGCATTTGCTGATTGACAATCCGCTGGGCAGCCAGCTGCAAAACCCGGTTAATGGTAGTTTTGACGATGGTCCGGTTAGCCGGGGAAGCACACTTGTTCAGAAGATGATGTGCCAGGTCAGGCAATCGTCCAGGTTTACCGGGTAAAGGTTCCGAAACAGCCAGTTCAAAGGTGACTGAATCGATCGTACGATCGGTTAACAGGCTATGCAATAACCTGTCCCGCTTTATTTTTAGCTTTTCGTTATTTTTACCCGGGAAAATCTGAGACGGCGCGTTGGGCAAAACGGCCAGGCCGGCTGATTCTCCCCACGAAAGCTGATTGGCAGAACACCCGAAATAGCGCCAGGCAGCAGCCTCCAGACCTACAACATTTCCTCCAAAAGGAGCATGCGCTGCATAAAGTGCCAGGATTTCATTCTTTGAACGGACCGATTCCAGCCGAAACGTCAATCCCATTTCAAGGAACTTCTCCCATAGCGTTCTTCTATTCCCTTTCCGCGAAAGCCTGACGACCTGCATCGATAACGTACTTGCCCCACTGACAATTTTCCCGGCCCGTAAATTCTGTCCAATTGCGCGGGCAACTGCCAGTGGATTAATCCCGGGATGAGAATAAAACTTCCGGTCTTCGAAACTGATGATACATTTTTTGAATTTTTCAGGAAGTGTATCCTGTACCGGGAAACGCCATTGTCCGTCAGTTGCAGGTTTTGCCCCCAGAAGTGATCCGTCACTGGCCTCAACTACCGTACTGAAAGGTACATCAAAACGGACAACCGGAACCAAAAGAAAGAGAAAAAACAGCACAGCTACAGAAGCAATGATCTTGTGCCTCCGGATGATATGAATAAAGGTTTCCCTTGAGCTGTTTTTCAGTTCCAATGTTCTTATTCCTAAATTTTTCAATCCCGGACAACCACCTTCATTCCTGAATTATTGGCCGAGACAGCGTTATTGTACATGGCTTCACATTTCACCGGTGGTAAAAAGAATGATCCCGAATAACTTGCATTCAGTTTAACCTTAAACTCTTTCTGTTCATTCAGTTTCAGGCTGAAATAAGTAAGTACACGGTCATCGCGGATATCACGGTAATCAGACTTAGAACCTGCCTCACCCCCAAACAACCTTTCATTCATAATCTCCCAGCCGGATGGAAAAACCTGCGTCAGCGCCAGATTATCAACCTCGGTAAAACCGGTATTTCTAATCCTTACAATAGCTGTGAAATCGGAACCTTTCGGAATATTGGACACATCAACCGGTTTTCCATCGGCAGAGCTGTATGCCACATCGAGTTTTAATCCGTTTTGCCGGGCGGGAATATCCACATGGAGCGGTATACCTTTCTGAATAACTGTTATATACAAATCTGATCCTGAAAGATTATCAATTTTAACCGGTAGCTTTCCGTCAAATGATGGAAGTTCCCTGATATAGGTGGTTTTATCACTGACCAGGTCTTCCGGTTTTCCGTTAACAGTAAGTTTAAATTTTAACCTTTCATCCGCATTGCTGTTCTTTCCTGCAAACCTCGACATCGCAAGCAAACAACTTGCCGTGGTTTGTGTACTCATCCACTGGTCGCTGCATAGCGCTTCTGAAATATTTTTTGCAACAGGATATGCGAACGTTTTTTTCTTCATTAAGGTCAATGTTTCGAGTAGAATGGCACGATCGCGCAATGCAGAGCCAAACGTAATCCCTTCATTCCTGTATTCAGCCGGTTCAAGCTTCGTCATATCAACCAGTTGTTCAGCCACTTCGGATCTCGCAGCCAAAACATAGGCGGCAGCCAGTTTCCAACGGGCTTCCAACGGCAAATCAGGAGTCTCCCGAAGACGGTTCATGGCTCCAATAGCCGGAGCATTGGCCAGTGCCAGTGTGTAAAGTCGATAAGCCTGATCGAGAATCATTCCCCGGTCACTTAATTCTTTCCGCCAGGCATTCGCTGCTTTTTTCTGATAACTGAGCCATCGTTTTTTCATTTCACCTGGAATTACATAACCCAGTGCTTCGGCTTCAATCATAAAATTACCCGCCCAGGAGGTTCCCCAGAACGAAGGATAATTATTTCCCGGCCAATAGGTAAAACTACCGTCAGCCAATTGGAATTTGCGAAGTTTATCGAGACCTGCCCTGATATTCGACTCTGTTTCAGTCTTTTGTCCTGAATCCAGGTTAACGAACTGACTGATGAACAGTTGCGAAAATGCAGCTGATACCGTTTGCTCAATACAACCATGCGGATAAGCGATCAGGTAACTGAGGCGTTTACCCAGATTCAGAGGAGGTGAGGACGATATTTCGATACTTGTGGATCCTGTTCCCGGAGCTCCCGGCGCCTGAAGTGAATACTCCTTACTTTGGGCAGCCCTGACCAGATCCGTCTGGCTGGTTACTATCAATGGATTTGGATTGCGAACATCAACTTCAACACCATAAACTGCCTTTTCCTTCCCGGATCGGGCAGTGACCGTGATTACCGCTTTGCCGGTGGCCATTCCCGACCGGAGACTGAACCGGACATCTTTTTCCCCAATTTCGGCAAAGGAAACAGCCAGTTTATCGTTGCCGGTTAACGTAAGCAGGGAATTTGAACTGACCGAAATCTCCACATTTTTAATATTGGATTCCTGTGCAAATACACTTACCGGGAGTTCAATGGTTTCATTAATTCCGATTACACGCGGAACGGTTGCCAGTATCATCAGCGGATCCCGGACAGGTACCGCTTTTTCGGCTGCACCAAAAGCCTTGTCGGAGGCAGCCACCACCATAAAACGAACAGAACCGGTATACTGTGGCAAGGTGACTGTATGTTTTTGTTTTCCATTTCGACCAAGACTGAACGGACCAAGAAAGCGGACCACCGGTTTAAACCGCTGGGCTTTTTGTCTCGACGGATCGGGCAGCTGATCACTGCCGCCAACTGCAAAAAGCTTTTCCAGTGTACCACCAAACGCGCCAAGTACATAGTCGTAAAGATCCCAGGTTTTCACTCCCAAAGCTTCCCTGGCAAAGAAGGTATACCATGGATCGGGAGTCTTGTAGCCGGTAAGA
The DNA here is from genome assembly GCA_038251165.1 of Bacteroidales bacterium. GTDB lineage: Bacteria > Bacteroidota > Bacteroidia > Bacteroidales > Prolixibacteraceae > Aquipluma. Next base: position 74,091 of record JBBSBP010000011.1, read on the forward strand.
TCAAGTAATCCCTCATCGACAATAGCCAGTGTATAATTCATTGGCACACCGCTTTTTTCACTCACTTCAACGGTAAAGGGTTGTTGTGAACGAAGCAGATCCGGCACTGATATCATCGGAACCAGGTGCGTTTCAGGATTTTCCACCTCGATGGATATTACACCGTAAAGACGTATCGGGCGATCATTCACTGTTTGCCCGTGTGGCTGGAGATAAGTGATATACAGGTAAATATTCGGGGCCATTTCGGGTTTAGCTTTAAAACTCACCCTGGTTTGTCCCGTTTCTGTATCAATCCAGAACTTATCCAGAACAGCTGAACCATTTTCAAGAGTAACCAGGGCTTTGCCATCGGCTGAACTTGGAAAACTTACTGTAATCTCCTCTCCTACCATGTATTTCTCCTTATCAGCCGAAAAACTCAGCATGGTGGCTCCACCCTGTTGTCCGGAGGAACTTCCATATGGCCAGTCGAGATAAATGGTACGCGAAACACTGTGTCCGTCAGGTATTTTGGCAATAAACAGATACCGTCCCCAATCGTTGTTCGGTATATTGAATTTTAAAAGCGCTTTACCGGCGGAAGTGGTAAGTTTCCGGGTAAGAAACGGTTTATATTGTTCCTGAGTCACATAATTGCCCAGGTAATCATCGGAGGCATCCCACCACCAGCGCCAGTTAATTTTATAAACTGAAATCTCAAGCGGTGATTCGGTCGGTTTACCGTTGGGATCAACAACAACAAAGTTAACCTCATTTTCTTTACCGCATGAAAGCAATGACCTTTCCGGATTCTCGTCCGGAAACCTGATACCGACATATTTCGGGAACGGAGATACCAGTTTACTGAATTGAGAAATACTGAAGTCACCTCCGGGTTCAAAAACGCGGGTGGTAAAAACAGCTTCCAGTTTTCCGGGGGCATTGGAAAGAGCGCCCAGGTTAATTGGAATATTAATATCGCCTTTTTCGTTTAACTGACCATCAAAAATAGTCTGTTCTGCTGATTCAAATTTTACAACCTGATTATCAAACGAATAATTCATATAATTTGGAAATACGGTCTTGCCTTTTTTGAGTACCATTTCCACTTTGGCTTTCATATTTCCGGCCGGGGCACCGTGAAGCCATTTGGCATTCAGGGTAGCCATCCGGGTGTTTACACCCCCCTGAAGTTCTTCCGTCAGGGTGCTAAACAGAATTTTAAGACGGTTCGGTTTCACCGTCTCAATCCGGATTCGTTTGGAGAACTCTGCACCGCCAACCCGGGCCACCAAACGCCAGTTTCCAGTAGGCGCATCAGTCTTTGTGGCTGCTTTCAAGGTCGTGATATTTCCTTTCAGGGGTAAAACAATTTTCTGATCGAGCTGCTCAGTCGGTGTATACAATTCGAAAACGACAGGATGATCCGGCGCCAGTTTATGAATCTTGTCTTCGATAATCAAAGAGACAAACAACGAATCACCGGGACGCCAAACACCCCGCTCACCATACAGAAATCCCTTGAGTCCTTTCTGAATTTCGTTACCTCCCACATCAAAACGGCTGAGTTGCAGGGAAGATTCATCACCGATTTTCAGGTAGCCGATGTCATTTCCGCTTTTGGCTACAATCAGAAACGGAGTTCGGTCGAGTGTGAGCAGCAGCATACCGTCGCCTCCGGTCTGCCCCCTGGTAATCAACTGCGACTGGTAATCGAAAACAGAAACTTCGGTACCGGTTTGTGGTTGGGCAGTTAGCAGATTTGTAGTTACCACCAGCAACTGATTATCCATTCCCCGTTTGGCAAGCAGCCCAAGATTCGACGCGATCACATTTTTGGTCGTGTTCCTGTTTTCAATAAAATAGGAAAGATAACATGGATTGTTTCTATTCTGCCAGTCATACTGATTGCCCTCATATTCGTTCCACCTTTCGTCTTCATCAACATACGAATCAGAAAGCCATTTTTCATCATCCTTTGTTTCGGATTTTCGTTTAAAATGATTAACCTGCGCATCCTCACTGCAGGGATAAAGCGAAAATTCAGGACGCATGGATAGTTGAACCTGATAAATCGCGCCCGGCTCCACTTTAATCATATCACTGATTTTCAGACTATACGCGCTCCACTTATTTAAAACAACAGCATGTATCCCGGTCAGCGGAAGTACTCCCCGGTAAACCGGACGGCCCACATTTTTCAGTGAATTATAGTCATCGAGATTATTAACCTGAAAAAACTGATGGTAATTATTTGAAAATATCTTTACGATCCGGATTCCTACAGCACTAAGGTTTACCGCTTCAAAAGGGATAACCAGACCATCCGTTACAGGGACAATATTTCCTTTGCCAATAAACCGGATGGCCGGTTTTTCGGGCTGAAGCGATAAGGTGACCTCTTCGTTGATTCCCAATCGGGTACCGGAATAATTTTTCAGACTTCCGAAAATTTCCAGTTTACGCTCTCCGATAACTTCCTGCCTCGGGATAAGTTTAACCTTATTGTCTTCTATTGACAACTCAAAATCAATATTTTGCATGACAAATAGTCCTTCCGTTTCCTGATCCGGATCCAATGGATCTGAAAAGCTCAGTTCGATGGATGGAGTTGATCCGGGAATTACCTGACTACTCAGGAAACTAAAGTCGCCGGTCGCCGGTATGGTCACTTCCTGATTTCCTTCCCGATTGGCATCGATCGGATTTCCATTCCAGTTGATCTTTACTATTCCCGGATTTTCCGTTCGTGTCACGTCCGAAATATAAAACTGATGCAGTGTCCCGTTCGCGGCATGTTCCCACCGAAGCGGAAGTTCTGAACCGTCCTGATTACTTTGAATGATCTTCTCCACCCTTTCGTTTGGAAAGACGTCACTGGTTATAACAGAACCGGTGATTTCCATTTTAACTTCCCCATTGATTCTGAAACTTAGGATTCTGATTGATTCAACAGAGTAATCGGCATCGATTGTTTTAATCCCGAAAGTAAATTGCTTCAGTTTTTCAGGAACAACAAGCAGTGAACCTAAATTAAAGGTTACGTTGTAGCTTTGTCCGGAGCGAAGTGGTTTATCGGGATGAAATATCAGGGTGTGTCCATCAGTCAGCCTTGTTTTTCCTGAAACCGAAGGATCAGTCTGTATCAGATCAGATGGAAGCTGGTCCGGATTCACCGCTTTGGGGATCGAATTCAGATCGATTCGAATGTCGTCGTTGATGCCGGTTATCCCGGAAGTATATGCTGAGATGTATTGGGTATAGGCGATATCTTCAGAAACCGGTTTTTTATTCCCGGTACTGCAGGCCATAAAAAGACAACAGGAAAGAATTGACAAGGTAAAATAATTGGAGCGTTTCATAGGTAATTAATATTCTATTATTCAGATAATTCCAAGCGATTTCAGGAAAACGAAAATTACAGTTGCCCAGAGTAAAAAATTGTAAATAATCGTTAATCCAATAAATTTGAGCAGTATTTTTCCGATGCTCTGTCCGTAAAATTTACGAAGAGCCAGAATCGTATAAACAGGGAAAGTAGCAATCAGCAGACCACTTACCACCGAAATCTGAGGACCAATAAAGAGATTCAGACCTATAACAATAATCAGTATAAAAAAGAAAAAGGAATGCAAATGGATTGAAAAGATGAGATGACGGATATAAAACTGATTTTGCCTGATGTAAAATAACTTTAAAATAAGAGCGAATACAGGTAAAAGCAGAAAAAATGCCCAGGATAAATACTTTAATATTTTTGAAATCCCAAGTTCAGGAGACCGGCACATTGCAATAGCAGTCGACAATTTCTTTCGCAATACCTGGTCTTCTTCCTTCGCCAGTTCCAACTCCAATTTATCGCCTAATTTATTCAGTTTATCCCGTAGGCTACCCGGTCCTAAAAAGTCAAGCCCAACTATTTGCTGAAGACTGTCAGAATTCAGGGATTGAGCTGATTGCGTATCATTCTGCAAAGTATCACTAAGCGAGACTTTCGAATTAATGGTTACTTCCGGAGCAATGATTAGCTGGTTTTCCGAACGGGTAATATTCACTTCAGCCAGTTTATCGAGACTTCGTTCGGAGTAAGTTTGAAGTAATAGAAAAAGAACAAAACTCAAAAAAACAAAAATCCGGAACGGAAGAGAATACTTCACCCGCCGCCCTTTAAAAAATTCTAAAGTCAAAAAACCAGGTCGGCTAAACAGATACCAGAATGTGAGGAAAAAACGGGTATCGAAGGCAAAAAAATTACCTGCGAAATCGTAAAGAATAAATCCAAAAGGTCGGTTAAATTCAGCAACCGCCTGACCGCAATTCGGACAATAATGCCCTTGAAATTCAAAGTCGCAATTTTTACATCGGACTTTATCCAGTTCTTCAGGCGGAATTTTATTCCTCCTGATCAATCCTGCCGGATTTATTTTCAATTTTAACCTCATCGTTCAGGCTTTTAAAGAAAATTGATCCGGAGACACAGGGTCTTCGGATCAGTAAATTTGGCTTATATTTTTGATTCCACCAACTGCAGAATTTCAGCTTGTCTGGCCTTCGATTTCTGAAGGAGTTGGGCCGCTTTTTCAAGAATATCTTCAGCATATGATTTATCGGTCAGACCTCCGGCGTTGATACGGACATTCAAATAAGCGCCGTAAACCGCAGTATGGGCACATAAAGCCCCAACACCGGCGTCTGAAAGCGAATTTGGATTGCCAATTTCCGCCATGGCCTGAATCACTTCGAGTGACTGAAAAGCTGTTTGCATCACTTCAAAAGGAACATCGATGGCATGTTTGGTAGCCGCCTGTATGGCCGCGGAGCGATTCTTTTTCTCCTGATCATTATTTTTGGGTAATCCAAAAGCGTCCATGATGGCATTGAAAGCAGCCGTGTCTTCATCCACAAGTTTCAAAAGCCGGTCGTGGGCCTGTTTGCCTTTTTCTGCCCAGCCTGAGAATTCATCCCAACGATCATCCCATCCACGCTTATGAGCCGATAAATTAGCCACCATCGAACCTAAGGCAGCTCCCATTGCACCCACATAGGCCGAAACAGATCCTCCGCCCGGAGCGGGTGATTCGGATAATGTTTCATTGGAGAATCCGGATAAACTCATGTCAACCAGTTTATTCTCCTGATCATCAATCAGGTATTCAATAATCCGTTTCTTCGGATCAAAAGGCGCCAGCTCGTCCAGGCCCAGTGACCGAACTGCTATTTTGAGAATTTCCTCATCCGATATACCGACTGATCGTTCCTGTTTCCGCAGGAAATATTTACCTGCATCGAGCATGGCCTGCAACGGAATAACTCCGATGAGTTCAGACCCGGTTACCCGTATTCCACGTTCCCTGGCTCTTTCCACCACTTCGTCAAAAGCCTGGTGCATGGATGTAACCGAAATATCCGTTAGGTTCATTGAAATTTGTGCTATTCCGTATTCTTTGATAAACCAACCAATGGCCCTGACTTTTTTGAGCGTTCCGGGTATCCGCAATGCTTCTCCCTTTTCATCATTTACAATTTTACCGGTTAACGGATCACCATCACGAACCACCCGCCCGGCCTCACGGACGTCGAAAGCAATGGCATTGGCCCTGCGAACCGAAGTGGTGTTCAGATTCACATTGTAGGCAATCAGGAAATTTCTTGCCCCGACAGCCGTTGCACCCGACCGTTCATTCAACACATCAGGGCCAAAATCAGGTTTCCATTCAGGTTTCTGAAGTTTCTCTTTTAATCCTTCATATTCTCCGGCGCGGCAATTGGCCAGACTTTGACGGACCTTGCTGGCAGCGGCAAACTCATAACAATACACCGGAATACCCAGCTCCTCTCCAAGCCGTTTAGCAAGCTTGCGGGCATAAACCACGGTTTCTTCCATCGTAATATTGGCAATGGGGACCAGCGGACATACATCGGTTGCCCCAAAACGTGGATGTTCACCTTTGTGTTTGCTCATGTCAATCAACTGAGCAGCCATTCTGGCGCCCTGAAATGCAGCTTCAACCACCTGTTCCGGTTCGCCCACAAACGTCACTACCGTTCTGTTGGTATCCTTTCCCTGATCAACATTCAGCAATTTAATACCTTCAACACCTTGTATGGCATCGGTAATTTGTTTTATTATTTTTTCATCCCTTCCTTCCGAAAAATTCGGTACACATTCAATCAGTTGTTTCATATTTTTAAGGTAACAGATATCCGATTTATAATTTAGATACATTCTGCATAAATTCATCAGGATGTAACTGGTTTGGCCTTTAACGCAGAAATTTTCAATATTCAATAATTAACAGATGTTGCATCATAAATCAAAACCCGCCATCCCCCTGAATTTGCCCGTTCAGAATCACCGTTTCAATCTGGTTTGAGCCAAAGGAATAAGGAATAACGGCATACGACGAAATTTCTTTGGTAATAAACAGGTTGGCAACTTTCCCTTTGGCAATACTTCCGTAACTTTCGCTGATTCCCATAGCATAAGCTGAGTTAATCGTAGTCGCATGAATGGTTTCTTCAGGAGTCATGCCATATTTAAGACAGCCAAGCGACTGAATGAAATTCATATTTCCGGAAGGTGATGAACCCGGATTGTAATCCGAAGCCATGGCCACAGGTAAACCAGCATCAATCATTTTGCGGACAGGCGCCAGTTTCAGATTCAGAAAAAAAGCGGCTCCAGGCAAAACAGTAGGCATGGTTTCGCTACCCAGTAAATCCATAATTTCTTTCTCCTCAATGTATTCCAGATGATCGGCCGAAAGGGCATTGTATTTCACGGCAACCTGAACTCCACCCGAATTGGCAAGTTCGTTGGCATGTACTTTTCCCTGCATCCCATGTTTGATACCAGCCATCAGGATTCGTTCGGTTTCTTCCATACTGAAAAATCCACGATCGCAAAAAACATCCACATAATCAGCCAGCTCTTCAGATCCGATTTGGGGCAGCATCTCATTGATAATCAGATCGACATAATCCTTCCGTTTGTTCCTGAATTCCAAAGGGAAAGCATGTGCCAGAAAGGTCGATTTGATCATCAGCGGAGAATTCTGTTTCATCCGGCGAATGACCCTCAGCATTTTTAATTCCGATTCAGTGGTCAGTCCGTACCCGCTTTTTATTTCAACGGCGCCGGTTCCCAGGAACGCAATTTCTTCCAGTCTTATCATTGCCTCGTGGTACAAATCATCCTCCGGCGTATCATGCAATCGTTGGGCTGAATTCAAAATTCCACCTCCATTGTGTGCTATTTCCTCATAGGTCAGTCCTTTTATCCGGTCGACAAACTCATTTTCGCGGGTTGCGGCGAAAACCATATGGGTATGTGAATCACAATAACTCGGGAAAACCATCTTTCCCGTACAATCAATTTCCATGATCAGGTCGTCAGCCTCAAAATCTGATTGTCTAAGCTTATCCATTGGACCAAAATCACGGATCTGCTCATCCTTGACAATCAAAAATGCATTTTTGATGGTCTGAACTTCTGCCATTGATTTTCCAGCCACCCACAAACGGTTTTTGGGATCAACCTGAACAAGTTCCTTAATATTTTCGAGAATCAGTCTCATAGTTGCAGGTGTTTGTATTTATTTGTTTCTGTTGTTCCTGTTGTTCCTGTTGAATCTGTTGCTGTGCATTCATTTGCTCCTTCACCGGTTTCCGCTATCCATTCTCCCGTTTCCCCTGCCTGTGATTATGGGTCACAATTAAAGAAAGTCAATCCATGTTTTTTATGCAATTGATCATGGATACAGCCAATTTTCTCCTGATTTCTGCAAAATTTCAATACCAAGTTACGATGATCAAACGAGTTCCGCACACTTATCTGATAGTTTTTTTTGCATCATTTTTTTTCGGCATCAAATAATCAGTACATCCTGAAGGCATATGGTGACCTTAAATGAAGCAAAACAAGTTGAATTCTGAAATTTGAAATAAGTTAAAAATCTTTAAATAATGATTTGGTATGCCCGGAAAGTAAAACGGAATCCGGAAAAATCGCTGGTGTATGAAGAAGATTTGTTTTCCTGATCATTGGCGTGATGGGCTATCAGTGGTATGTAATGGAAATTGCCGCATTGTTTTTGGCCATGGGAGTATTTGCAGGATTAAGTATGGGCAAAACAGCCAACGAACTGACCATGCCTATCATGTCGCAGTTTTCAGATTTGGTAGGAATTTCGCGGCAGGCCACGGTTATGGCCTACCAGTTTGGTGATGGATTTACCAACTTGCTGACACCCACTTCCGGAGTATTGATAGGCGATATTGGAATTGCCCGCATACCTTATGAAAAATGGATTAAATGGGTTTTTCCGCTCATGATTATCCTGATCACACTGGGATTTCTTTTGCTGATTCCGACCGTTACGATAAAGCTGAACGGTTTTTAACATGAACCCTTCCAGGCCTGAAAAACTATGAAACTGATTCAATTCAGGATCGAAAGATCGCCTTGCCTGAAAAAATACAGCCCTGACATTGAACCAATGTCAGGGCTGTATTTTTATCGTATCACGGAGTCTGTTTCGATCCAAAAGATTCGCTGCAGATCCTTCAAAGGATTTGGCCGGTTATTCAGCCGCATCCTCCGGATCAACGATTGCCCCCATTTTATTGTCGTAATACCATGCGGCAGCGATCAGTACAAAAATGAATACAATTGCTACATACAATACATTGGGGATTGGAGGCGGATCACCCTGTGCATAGGAATGCATTCCGGACAAATAATAATTCACGCCAAAAAAGGTCATAAGCACTGAACTTAATCCAAGAAGCGCCAGACTGCTTAATGCAAAAATGCTTTTTAATCCGGGGACTCTTCGCAGGTGTAAAATAATGGAATAAACCAGAACGGTCACCAATGCCCAGGTTTCCTTTGGGTCCCATCCCCAGTACCTGCCCCACGATTCATTGGCCCAGACACCGCCTATAAACGAACCAATGGTAAGCAGAAACAGGCCAATGATTAAGGCCATCTCAATGATGTACGAAACCTCAAGGATGGTAAATCCAATATTTTTTGCATTTTGTTTGTTCCGAAGAATGATCAATACCAGATTAAGCATGCCCAGTATGGCTCCCATGGCTAAAAATCCGTAACTGGCAGTGATAATCGCAACATGAACAACCAGCCAGTATGATTTTAATACGGGAACAAGATTGGTAATTTCAGGATTCATCCAGCTCATTCCGGCAACAAACAGAATAATGGAAGTTAAAAGTGTTGTTACAGCAAGGGTGATCGGTGATCGCTTCAGAAAAATGAAACCTGAAAGACTTGTAGCCCAACCGATATAAATCATAGTTTCATAACCATTGCTCCAGGGCGCATGACCCGAAATGTACCACCTGATCGATAAGCCGGCAGTGTACAGGAGAAATGAAATAAAAATGAGGGCTGTACCGGCATTGATTAATTTTCCCAAACGTGCTGCAGGTTTAAATATAAGCATGAAATGTAAAACCAGTAAAACAAATCCCAGCAAGGCATATATTTTGGCCAGTTTTCCAAAAATATTCCAGTCATTGTATAAAATCTCCATGCTGATTTTCGTTTTTGAAGGAATAATATCAGCGCCATAGGTTGTCTGATATTTTTTGATATAACCAAGATATTCGTCAGATTTTGACCAGTTACCGGAGAGTACCGAGTTATTGTATTCGGTGTAATATAAGTTTAAAATATTATTCACAAAATCAGACTCCTCCTTCTTCATGGTTACAGGAAGATCGGTATGGGTTACCCAGCTTTTATGTTCATCGTTCGGAACCGGGAAAATCTTCAGAAAATCGCCGTTAAATATCTGGTAGCAAATATTTACCCGTTCGTCCACATTGATAATCTCTTTATCCAGCTTATTGCGCAAAGTTTGCTTTTTGTTGTACGACTGCTGAACCAGATCATTCAGCCTGTAATGTCCCGACTGATCGAAAATCTGGTTGAAAGAAACAAATCCTTCTGAAACACCCAGAATTTTCTTCAATTCAGGATTGTCCACTTTAACAATCGGAATAGTCTTCCATTTCATTGGGTTGGCGCTCATATCCAGGAAAAATTCAACAGCTGACATTTCTTCCCAACGATCTTTTCTGGAAATTTTACGCAATAAATCAGAGGCAAGTGTACTTACCGGTTCAATACGTCCCTGGTGGTCCTGAACCAGCAATTGCCCGAATGCATCCAGATGTTTTTCTTTTGCCTTTGATTTTTCGTTTCCAAAAGCAGAATTGCTGGCCCAACCCATACCTGTGAGCAGAACGCCTATGACCAGGATTTTTGCTGTCTGGCGCACGGTCTGAAGCCTGGAACTCAAGCGGATCAGTGTTTGAAAACGGCTGTGTTTGCTAAAAACAGTAAATACCATTCCCAGTGCCATTAAAAAATAGCCGAGATAAGAAATCAATGTTCCCCAATAATCCTTATTCACAGAAAGGACAGTTCCTTTTTCATCCCGGTCAAAAGATGATTGGAAAAACCGGTAACCCTGGTATTTTAAAATATTATTCATAAAAATACGAAACGGACGTTCGACTGACAATGCCGGATCTTTCAGGGTGATTTCGCTGGCATAAGAGGAAGGACTGTTGGAACCCGGATACCTTTCGAGTTGAAAGTCGTGCAGAAAAATGCTGAATGGCAATTCGCGTACAACAGGTCCATAGGAAAGGTTCAATTCAATTCCATTGATGGTATAAGTAGCAGTCCCGGAAGATCCTCCGGCATTATTGAATACATTAATCCGGTGAGTTTCATTTCCTGAACTAATCAAGGCAGCAAAGGCATCATTTCCACCCGGAGCTGTTCCCTCAGGTAATTGTACCAATGCAGGCATTGCTTTTGGAAAATAATGTTTAAAGATAAAACCTGACTGGCCAATTCTATAAAATTTATTCTCAGTTACAGGATGCGAAACAAAAGGAACCAGTTTTTCGCCAGGTTCTCCCATCATGGATGAAATGAACACGGTGTCGGCGCAGTCCATTATTAATCCGTTTTTATTTCTGCTGAAGACAACAGTGGCAGAGCCTTTACCGGTTTCGAATCCGAAACTGGCTGTTCCCATGTCCATTTTTTCGTTTTGCCTCAGGAGCAAATCGGAACGCTGGGTTTCCCCATCACTGATTAACAGCGAAATGACCGGCAATCCTATCTCGTCAGGTACAATTGTTTCGGAGGCATTGGGAACGAACATTTCATTTTCAATACAAAATTGTTTTCCACCCATCTCAATGGTAGTCTTATATCTGTTGGACGAATTAGGCGTAAACCTGACTTTGGTCAGTTCCGTTTTTTCTTCACCATTCGCTGAAGCCTTCAGCGTAATAAAAGTTGATTCGGATACCACCTGATTGGTTGACTCTCCTTCACGGATATGCATATTCCCTTCGAAGCCAAAATAACGTGTTACACCTGCACCAATAATAATGCATACAAATGCCAGATGGAACATCAAAATAGCCCATTTTTTCCTTGAAAAAAGTTTGTAACTGAACATACTCCCAATCAGGTTAATGACTCCGACCAGGAGAAGCAATTCGAACCAGGTGGATTGGTATATCAGAACCTGCGCGGTATCGGTGCCGTAGTCATTTTCGATAAATGTCGCATAAGCAATTGATATGGCAAACATCATCAACAACAAGACGGTGAAAAACATAGAGAATAGAAAAGAAACAATTTTTTTCATGGATTTTAAATTCTTAATGGAATTACTAAATAAGTCAAGATGATCCTGGAATTTGAATTCAAAAGGTATATAAAATAAAAAAACTCCTTCGTTTTAGAGTTAAAACAAAGGAATTTTCAGAATCCGTTTTCGGAATGACTATTTCGTTGTTGGATCGTCGTGTGCAATTTTAGCAGAATATTCTTTATAATTAAAGCCTTTGTAATTAGGACTTTCCTCGTTGTGGCATTTTTTACAAACTTTTTCGTCCGGCATTATCATACCTTTCGACATCGCCATCTTCATATCTTTCATGATCGTAGCAGTTTTATAAAGACTACCTGGTCCGTGACAAGATTCACAGGAAACACCTTCTGCCTCAGTTATCGAAGCGATCAAACCCTGATTTACACTAGCTGCAGTTGAATGACATTTTAAACATTTAGGATTTTTGGCATCGGCACCTTTTAACGATTCCATTGCCTTGGCATGAGGACTTGCCAACCATTTGTTGTACTGTTCGCCTTTGTCAGCCTTATTATGGCACATTTTACATTTGGCAGCGCCAATATACTTGGCATCCTGTGCATTTACAACGGAACTCATAATGATGAACAGTCCGAGTAAAAAAGTTAATTTCTTGAAATTCATAATGATTGTTTTTAATAAATAATAAAATATTTTTCTCTTAAAATACATTGTTTATTAATCAGTTCTTATTAAAATATGCAATTCCTATTTTGTTATAAATATGCATTTGTTTTTACTATAAACAAAATTAGTGCCGGTAATTTCCTATTCCTTTCAAAGTTCCATTAATAGAGCTGTGAATGGCACAATGAACAGAGTTCTGTTTTCCAGGCCTGATCAATATCAACTGGGTGTTTAAATTCAAGCGGTTCGAATGATTTCGAATATTCCATGTTCCCCGGCGAGCCCTGTGCCAGGACGGTATGGCATAAATTACAGTCTTTTGTAATGACTTTCCCTTGTTCTGTAGCATGCCGGTCATTGTGACATCTGAAACAACCATCTGACTCCATATGCCCGATATTGTTTGGATAAGCTTTCCAGCTCGCTTTCATGAACGGGAAAATATTTTTGGAATAACCATTTTGTATTTCGACGATAGCAGCCTCAATATCTGATTTTCTTTCGGTAATCAATTCAGGATAACCTGATTGGTAAAAATCAGTAACCTGTTGCCGGATGGCCATAAAAGCAGTGTCCCTGGTCGAATAATCCTTATACAAAACCTGCATGGAGATTTGTTTTATTCCAGGCAGTGTAATGGAGATTTTTCCTTCAGTCATAGATTTGTCTACAAAATTCTGAGGAGTTCTGTAGTTATGTGCCGGCCGGTTATGGCAATCGAGACAATCCATTACCCTGGTTTCAAGTGAATCAAGCTTTTCCTGACTTAAGGTATTTTCACTGTCCTGAAATATTTCGCTGACCCCGGTTTTAAGATTGGTGTATTTAACCCATGGAATTACCTGACGATTTTCAGAAGTAGTTTTATATTCAATTTTTACATCAGGGCTGATATGCTGATGGATCCCTTTTTCAAAACCACCTGATGTCATTTTTGAACTTGTTTTCATCTGCAGATTAATTACATGTTCTGTACTTGAATCATCAGCAAGGAATGTTTCTTTAATTCTCATTTTCCGATCGTAGAATTTTTCAGGCCAGTGACATTGTTCACAGGTTTCCCTGGCCGGACGTAAATTGGCGATTGGGGTAGGAATTGGGGTAGGGAATTTTTTTGCAAGAACGGAATAAACCTGATACATTCCCGACAATTTACTTTTCACATACCAGCTAGCGCCTGAACCCACATGACATTCGACACAGGCAACCCGCTCATGCGATGAACCCTGGTAAGTTGTGTATTCCGGTTCCATGACATCATGGCAAAGTTTACCGCAAAACTCATTGGATTCTGTGATATGAAAAGCTTCATAACTCCCGATTGATGAAATAATAATCAGAAAAATTGTTCCAAAGATAAAAATCATGGAAGCATTACGGGTGGCTGGATTATTGAAATTCAGAACTGGCCAATTTTGAGTTTCACCGGCTGCTTCAGCTTTTCTGGCTTGTTTTCGGTTCAGCCTCATTCCCAGCGGAACCATGATTAAACCACCGATCATAAATGCCGGAAGCACCATATAAATAAACAACCCGATATAGGAACCACCAAAATTAAAGAGCGAATTTAAAAGGATGAGCGACAGAATAGTTGCCAGGTTAAATATAGCCAACACTGCCCCCACAATAGATATCCAGTTCTTAATCGATGATGGTAATTTCATGTTATTTTTGTTTGCAGATTCAGTTTGTAATCGTCGTGCAAGGTTGCAAAAAATATATTTTATTTCAACACCTAGAGGTTATTTATAACTGTTCTATATATCGTTGTATATTATGAATTTATGTTCATATAAAGTGACCCAACAGAACAATCGCATATATTTTAGCATCCGGCGCAACCTGGAATCAAAATCTCCCAATTCGGAATACAATGAACAGATATACTGCACATTAAAACATAACTGCAAATCATTCATGAAAAAGCAATGAGTATATGATGAAGATAACCTGAATAATTCCTGTAAATAAGAAAATATAGCCAAATATCTTTACCAGTTTCATTTGTTTTTTTGAAAAATCCTTCTTTACAGTCACACTTTCCAGCATTCCGGTTTTCTCCAGATCTTCAAACTCACGCGGTCGGTCTGCTTTATATTCTTCAAGCGGAACATGCCCGGTAAAAATAACGGTATCCATCGGGAATGATTCAGGTCGAAGGTGCGTATTAAAGAAATGTATGGTAAAAATAAATCCAACAGCTAATAATGCTTCGTCACTGTGTATGATCTGCGCTACATTAATCACCCAACCGGGTAAAATCATCGTAAAAAATACCGGGAACCAAAGAATCAGGCCCGTTGAACCGATAACAACCACACCCCAGAAAACCGCCATGTAATCAAATTTTTCCCAGTAGGTCCAGCGTCCGTACTGAGGGCGTGGTCCTTTGCCAACAAACCATTTAACTGATGCCCAGAAATCACGGACATCCTGACGATTAAACATGAGTGAATTATACCCGAAAATGAAACCGGACATTTTTTGCTTTTTACTGATTTTCATTTTCACTAAGGAGAATACATGATAAGCAAAATAGCCAAATGTTACTACCGCAGCAATGCGGTGAATAATACCTGCAACCTGCGCACCACCAATTAGCATGGCATAAAATTTAGCCCATTCCATGTAAGCGAACTTCAGCAACATTCCTGTAAAGGCCAGCGATAAAAAGCTGACAATGACAAATAGATGGGTAATTCGCTGGTTTCTAGTAAAACGCCGGATATAAACTTTTTCACCTTCTACTTTCTCGTGTTTTTTCTTTTTCCGCATGGCATCGATTGACCGGGGCAACCACAATAAGGTATGAATTCCAAAGAAGGCAAATACACTTAAAAGTAAACTGGTCATTGCCCAGAAAGTATAATACAGCCATGGGTATTCGCTCTTATTCGAATGTGTTGCATGAGTCAGATAACCTGTAAATTTTTCATTGGCATCAGCATGACATTTCTGGCAGGTTGCCACGATATTTTGTGGATTTATCGCTGATTTAGGATTACGCCTGTTCAGGATGTTATGTGCCCCGTGACAATCAGAACAACGCGCAGCCTGCATATAACCCAGTTGATAAACTTTACCATGATAAGTCTCCATATAGGTCTCGGTCAGTTTGGAATGACATTTACCACATTGCACCGTAATTTCCGACATGAATTTATCCTGGTGAACTTCCGACATATTATGTGCTGTATGACAGGTCTCACAGGTAGGATATTCCAGTTTCCCTTCTTTTTCCCTATATGCATGATCACTGGTAATATAGTCGTTATAAATACCTTTATGACAATTTCCACAGGTAGCCGCAACATTTCCCGGGCTTACCGAGGAACGCGGATCGGTTGCCTTCAGGTTGAAATGTTTAGTATGGCAATCGGTACAAACTGCAACCGAAAGTAATCCTTTTTCAGCAAGGCTTCTCCCATGTACACTGGTTGAATAATCACGGAACGCATCGATTTCATGAAGATTTGTCCCCTGAACTGCCTTTCCGTCTTTCCGGTGACATTCGCCACAAAGTTTAGGAATTGACGATCGGTAGGTCGGTGAACTTTCATCAGTTTTAGGTTTTACCAAATGTGTTCCATGACAATCGGTACAATAAGGTGCATTTTCCTTTTTGTTGAAATAGGCCTGTCCATGACCGCTTGAAAAATAAATATCAGATTCCTCCGCATGACAGGCAGAACAGTCAACTTTACCAACCGTTTCACAAGGTCGTTTCCGATTTACAGTTACATCAGAGTGGCACTTTACACAAGTGATATTTTTATGAGATGATACAGCCAGATCGCCAACATTTACTTTTAAAGAAATGTTGTTGCCATTGACCACTTTGTGTGTTGTTTCATTATCATGACATTTCAAACAAGTTTTGTCTGAAATATTTGAAATGACATTCTGAAATTCAACTTTATGCGGTGGATGACATGAGGTACAAGCAGGGATTGCTCCTGGTTTACTTTCCCACAATTCCCTGTTGATAACTTTAACATGCACATCTTCAATTCGTGCATGACATTTCATACAGGTTAAAGCTATGTTTTTGGGCGAAATACTTGAACTTATATTGGTATGCGGTAAGACAAGATGGTTCCCATGACAATCGTTACAGGTAGCTGAAACGATAAGTCCTTTTTTATATAACCCCTGGCCGTGAATACCCAGACTGTAATTTTCAAGAATATTATGCTCCGAAATATTATAAGCCCTTGCAACAGGCGCTCCTTCCTTATGACATGATCCACATAAAATGGGGATATTCATTTTATATGTTATTGATTTCGGATCATCCGATTTTAAAACATCATGCTGCCCATGACATTCCTTACAGGTAGGTGCGTATTTTTCGTTGGCTAAAAAAGCCCTTCCGTGTACCCCTCTCAAATATTTTTCGTTGGCATCGGTATGACAGGTACCACAATCTACTTTTTTAAGTGTTTCCGGATGAGGAAAATCCTCAACAGCCGCGTCGGCATGACAAGCAGCACACGTTACACTTTTATGTACTGAATGATCTAAAGCATTGGCAGGAATATATCTGGAAAGATTCTTCCCCGGTTTTTCGGATTTTAATCCAGGATCGTCATGACACATTAAACAATCATCATTCGCTTGAGCATACAAATCTGATAGTCCGAGAAACATCATCATGACAAACAGAAAGACGATTTGAGAACTCAAATTTTTAATGATCCTGAATAAACCGTCAGGTGAAAAACACTTAGAATATCCTGCCATAATTTCCTCTCTTTGAATAAGCTTCCATCAGCTTATTAATCACTGCTAAATTCTTTACACCGGATCAAAATAAATCCTATGAACCAATCCATTCCGGTAATGGATCTGAAATACCAAAGCTGAAACCAAATTCAGCGATCAATGGATATGATGCCATCCAGTCATTATACTTTTAAAGTTCTCCAACGGAGATTTTCCAATTGAAGCAATATACAGATGAACAATTAAAAAAATGGATATGAAAAATCCCATAGCCGAATGAAGCACTGCAGTTATGAATACTCCGCTAAATGTATAAACCTTGTCGATAATTATTTCAGGAAATAACAATGCAATCCCGGTAATTATAACTATCGGAACAAACAGGTACATGACTACGATGTAGGAATATTTCTGAAGCGGATTAAATTTTCTTTTTCCTGAAAGTGGATAAGGAGCTGTTTGACCATGAAACATGCCCCAGGCATAATAAACAGCCTGTTTTGCCGGTCGTTTAAAAAATCCTTTTACTTTAACCAGGTAATATTGACCATTTGGGGTAAAGAGGTTTCCGAGAAAAAAAACAAAATAGCAAAGGGTAACAAGAATGCCGGAAATATTATGAAGGTTAACAATGGCATTAAATCCAAGTAAATGCGAGGATTCTTCACTGGATTGCATTGAAAGTCCGGTGAAAATCAAAATGATAATACCAATTGCATTTAACCCGTGCCAGATTCTTAACCAGACCGGATAAAAATATAGTTTTTCAGTTGTTGTCATTTTATTTCTTTTTTAATATTCTAAAAACACTGTGTATGATGATACCTGTCAATGTCAGAAGGAAAATCACAATACTGATTAACTTAAGCAGCGGGCTTTGGTGTGAACCAATGATATAGGATTCATTTGCCATAACTGTATTGACATCCCCGCTTCCGGACCGTTTTTGCAGATTCTGATATTTGTAAAGCGAAGCTTTTAACCTGGAATCAGAAGAGTGGCATTCAACACATTTCTTTAAAGCTTTATCCTTACTCAGGATATTATGCGAAACCATCAAGCTGTCAACAACTTCAGTATGACATTCGATACATCTCACATGTTGAAAATGAAGTTCCTGATTAGGCAACCACTCGTGAACCTGTACTAATTTAGGATTGTCGTGCCCGGAAATCATTTTGTACTTTTTCATATCGTTATGACAGGAAAGACACATTTTATTGCTGTAGTCTACAATTTCCAGGACATTACTGCTGTTTCTGGCAGTTGCAGTATAAGTATGCTGGCTATGGCATTTTGAACAATTAAAACTCTCGCCGGAAACCTGAAAGTGAACGCTTTTTTTAAATTCTTCATCGATCTTTTCAAACTGATAAGTTGCAAAAGACTCATCACCACCGTGACAATCCAGACATGTACTCATCGGTTCAAGTTTAAGATTCGATTGATGGGGATAGGTTCCATATTCATATGAATGACAATCGGTACAATCAAACTGTTTATGCACTCCGGCAGTCATGGCAACGGTATCGAGAATATAGTAGGGATTCATTAACCGTTTTACTTCCAAGCCGGTCACATCGTTATGGAAGGTATAGGATTGATTGGAATGACACTTTAAACAAGGATGCTGCCCGGCATTTTGATAGGACTGGGCATTCGAAATCCATGAAATGCAAGCCAGGAGTACAAAAATCGAAAGTTCTAGACGGTATTTCATTTTGAAGTATATAAAATTAATTGCGGTGTTTGAATAATTATAAATCATTCAGGCACACCGCTTTAATTACTTAAAAAAAGTGATGAATTACAATATAAAATTCAGCAGTTCAGGATTAAAATAGTTCTTTCCATAAACTAAGAAATGGTAATATTCCCAGGATTCAGGATATTACCATTTCTTTATTCAAAATCCATTAAAAGGATGCTCAACTATTAAAAGCCCCATAATCTTGTAATTAAGAAACCGATAGCCAGTCCTTTATTTTGCCAGTCATTCTGGTTCCACATGATGTTGTCCTGAGGTACCAATGAATTGGTCGAAGCCATATAAATCTGGAAAGCATGGGTACCGGTTGAAATTTCATAACCAAGTGCCAGATTCGGCATAGGATGATTCGTCCATTCAACCTGTTCTGATATGTCTTTTATCTTTAATGGTTCATCGTAATTAAAAATCACAGAACCCTGTGGCGACACTTTGATCCGGCCATTAAAATGAACTCCGATCTTGTCATGATCATATTTAACCCCAACTGCGTTGTAATGGGTAAAGCTGACTCCTGCCTGCAACGACAACCAGTCATTAAATTTCCGGCCAACGATTAATTGTGAAAAATAGCTTAAACGATCATTAAACTGGAATTCGTTATATAATCCATTCTGATAGGCTACTCTTACCATCCCGGTTTCAAATGCACTGATATTCCGGCCATCGATGCCCACAGTTCCATATAAAGCAACCGATAAAGGCATGCTGTTTTTACGGGTTTGCTGTAAAATGGTCCATTTGGCGTTCAGATCGGTCATCATACTTTTTTTGGTGATGCCGGCACCTATCTGAATATTTTTTGCCACAACATAATTTAATCCCAGGCGGATGTTTGATCCGGGAGAATAAATGCCCCATAAATCGGAATGTCCGTTTTCGATCGTTCCGAATTTATGTTGAATTACAAACTCGAGGGTTTTAACATCAGGAATTACCGTTGTTTGCGCATCAATCAGGGATCCACTTTCAAATGCTCCGTACACCGGATAATCTTTCTCCTTGACTTCAGTCGCGTCTGTCTGTGCAAACGTAATGACTGAAATACAGGAAAGAAGTAGTATAAATAAAATATTTTTTTTCATCTCTCGAATATTAAATGTTTGCACTAATTGTTTTTAGCTCCTTCAGTGATCCACGCAAGGATTATCGCAGCTTCTGTCTGGGAAAATTTTTTCCATGCATGTGTTGCTGTTGCAGGGCCTGGGATAGTTAAAATTAAACTTTCAGCAGGTGCGCCTGTATTAACATATTTGGAACTGAGTTGAGCATAAGCATTGGCTGCAGACAAATCGGGATTCGCTGTACCACCTGATTTATGACAGGCAGTACATTTATCCGCGGTTGAAAAAATGGGTGCAATCTGGGTTGCAAAACTAATCGGTTCACCCCCATTATCGATAACTGGTACTTCCTCAGGAATAATGAAGTCGTATTTACATCCACCCATAAATAATGAAAGTAAAACTACAACCATGAATATGATATTCTTTTTCATAATATTAAATATTTAATGTTAATCCAAAAAAAGGCTTCTATTAAAAAA
>JBBSBP010000012.1:0-92152 GCA_038251165.1 Bacteroidales bacterium
AAAAACGCTGTATGTCTTGTCCGATTTTCAGAAAAGCAGTACCGACATTGAATCACTGAAACCTGATTCTGCTTTCTGGACCTATTTATTGCCCTTTAAAAGCGGCAGAACCAATAATCTGTTGATTGATTCCTGCTGGTTTGAAGTACCCGGTCGAAAAATCAGTCAGCAGGAAAAGCTGTTTGTACGGATCAGAAATATGTCGGATCAGGCTTACCAGAATATACCAGTCCGGCTGTCAATTAACGATTCATTGAAAGCCATTTCAAACATCAGCATTGCCGGGCAGGAGGAATCGGTCCTTGAACTCAATTACACCAATAATTCGGAAGGCATTCAGCTCTGCAAGATCGAACTCGATGATTATCCGATCATTTACGACAATTCCTACTTTATGAGTTACCAGGTTCACGGGAAACTTCAGGCTCTTGGCATATACAATCCACAGCATAACGGTTCGGATTATTTAAAGGCCCTTTTTACTGATGATGAATTAATTCATTACGATGAATTTCCTGAGAATAACGTACAGATTGCACAACTTAAAAATTACCAGTGTATATTTCTGATCAACAATCAGAAAATCAGTTCCGGCCTGAAAAGTGAATTGACATCATTTGTCGGAGAAGGTGGTTCATTGGTGTTGTTTCCGGACCGGATGAAAAATTATGACGAATACAATGCTTTGCTCACATCGATGAACGGAAAAACCATAACAGTTTTTGATACCGCTTCATTGAGCATTTCGGAAATAAATTACACACATTCCCTGTACCATGATGTTTTTAAAAAGCCTGAAAATGAGGCTGATCTTCCGGTTATCAAAGGATATGTTGATTTTGCAGATCAGATGCAAAAGGTTGAATCCACACTCCAGAAATTCAGGAATGGTAAAACTGCCTTAAGTACGTTTTCATTCGGAAACGGTATCGTTTATTCCTTTGCCTTTCCGCTCGATAAAAACAATTTCAGTTTCGTCAGGCATGTCATTTTTGTACCGACGGTATACAATATGGTTTTAAACAGCGGCGAACCTCAAAAATATGCCTATTCGATTGAAAACGATGAACCAGTAATTCTGAATCAGGATCTGAATCCCGGTGAATTGAAAATCATTAATGTACAAACCAATGACGAATTTCTTACCTCAGTCCGTCCCGTCGGAACAGGTCAGAAACAATTGATTCTGGATGAATTGCCCAAGGTAGCAGGACATTTTCTGATCAAAAACGGAAACCAAACCATTCAGTCCATTTCGTACAATTTTCCCCGAAAAGAATCGCTCCCGGATTTTTATTCCGGAGATGAGCTTGAACAATTCATAAAATCGGATGAATTCAGGCAGTTTAAAGTGATAGAATCTTCAGAAGTAAGTTTTGGCCAGACACTTCAGGATTTGAACAATGGGAAGCAACTCTGGAAATATTTCATCATGCTGGCAATCCTGTTTCTGTTTTGCGAAATGGCTGTGATCAGGTTTTGGAAATAAGACCAGGCGACCAATACGGAGATAAAAAACCGAATCCCGGGAGGAGAAAAAAGTTGTTGAAACAGGGTCTCATTAACTGATTCTAGCCAAAAGCTGCAATTCTGGTATTTTTTCACCGGATTAGATTTCAATTTCATGCTTTCGGCTGAATCTCCAAATTGGATTGACACCGCAAGCCAAATACTCCGGTTTGCCAAACTATTTAATAACAGATGAAAAACATTTGAAATTGGATAAAATATAGCTAATTCTGTGCTTCAAATAACTAAAACAATCAATCCAATGAATGCATTAAGTGCCAAGGATTATATGGATCGTGAAGCCCGGTACGGAGCTCATAATTATCATCCGCTTCCTGTAGTTTTGGAACGTGGTGAAGGAATTTATGTTTGGGACACTGACGGAAACAGATATTTTGATTTTCTTTCTGCTTATTCGGCTGTGAATCAAGGTCATTGTCATCCAAAAATTGTGAAAGCCCTGACTGATCAGGCCCAAAAGCTGGCCTTGACTTCCCGGGCATTTTACAACGACGTATTGGGTGAATGGGAAGAATACATGTCGAAACTGTTTGGATACGATAAAGTGTTACCCATGAACTCAGGTGCAGAAGCCGACGAAACGGCTTTAAAACTGATCCGGAAATGGGCTTACAGGGTAAAGGGAGTTTCAAAAACCCAGGCTAAAATTATTGTTTGTAACGGCAATTTCCATGGTCGTACCATTACAATTATATCCATGTCGTCTGATCCGGATGCCTACAACGATTATGGCCCTTATACCCCTGGATTTATCAACATTCCGTACAATGACCTGAAAGCCCTTGAAAAAGCGCTTGAAGATCCTGATGTAGCTGGATTCCTGGTTGAACCTATTCAGGCTGAAGCAGGTGTATATGTTCCGGAAGATGGTTTCCTGCGCAAAGCATTCGACTTGTGTAAAAAACATCGTGTTCTTTTCGTAGCCGATGAAGTTCAGACCGGATTGGCGAGAACCGGAAAAATGCTGGCCTGTGATCATGAAGGTGTACGTCCCGACATTTTAATTCTTGGGAAAGCCATTTCAGGAGGTATGCTGCCTGTTTCATGTGTTTTAGCCGATGATGAAATTATGCTAACCATTAAGCCGGGAGAACATGGATCAACCTATGGAGGGAACCCGATAGCAGCTAAAGTGGCAATGGCTGCGCTGGAGGTGATTCAGGAAGAAAACCTGGCTGAAAATGCCGAAAAAATGGGAAAAATATTCCGGAAACAATTAAAATCAATTGATTCTGATTTGATTGATATCGTTCGTGGCAAAGGATTGTTGAATGCAGTGGTTATTCATACAGTCAATGGTATTTCGGCATGGGATGTTTGCCTCACATTGAAGAAAAACGGATTACTGGCCAAACCAACTCACGATCACATTATACGCTTCACCCCTCCCCTTATAATCAATGAAGAACAACTTACCGAAGCGCTTGAAATTATACGCAAAACTTTTGCGGAATTAGGTGTCTGATTCCATGGATTGAAACTGACTAAATGTTCAGCAAAATTTTGAAGGCAACGTTAGGCATTTGACTGAAAAAATGACCTTTCATTGCCTTCAAATGTTTTTAGCCAATCCCCTAATGATTGATTGCAATTTTTTTCATATAAAGCATCTTTTTTCATATCCTTATGGTTTAATTTACCAGCACAAATACCGGCTTCTGTTTTACGCCGGATTAGTAATGCCTGATAAAACTGTTGTTGATGACAAAGCTTCGGAGGAAAATATGGAAGGTCCTTACAGCGATCTTTTTAGCACTGATACTGATTGTATTAGCTGGGTTTGGCCTGATTTATTTTGTTGCCCAGAGTTATCTGAACAAAAATATCTCTGAATTTATTGCGAAAAAATCTCAGGGAAAATATGAACTGACTTTCGAAAATCTGGAAATCAATTTCAGCAATTGGGGATTCGAAATCAACCAGGTTTCATTTCATCCTTCCGATTCCATCATCAATACACTTAACCAATCAGCGATAACCAAACAATTTTATTCCTTTTCCTCGCCAAATATCATGATTGGCAATATCAGACTGATTCAGTTGCTGGTTCATAAAAATCTTGATATCGGAGAAATAATTATCTCACATCCGGAACTAAAAATTCATGGTGAGCAAGCAGATACCGGGGATCAAAAAAAGAATATGAGTTCGCTGATGCAGGAATTAAAACCGCTTGTAACAAAAATTTTCAAATCGATAAAAATTGATAAAATTGAATTGGCTGATGCCAGTTTCGATTTATACAATCTGCTGGGCGATACCCGAAAATTAGCGAATGCCGAAAACATTACCATTGGCATACTCCGGTTTTATACTGATTCGTTGTTGTTGCCCGATTTAAACCGCTTATTTGATGCTGAAGATATTTACCTGAGAATGCATAATTATCAGAATAAACTTGCCGACAGCATACATATTTTAAATGCGGGGGAAGTTACCTACTCCCTTAAACACGCAAAAATTGAAGCTAAAAATCTTGAATTGAAGCCGGTAAATAAGGAAGTTTCATTAAAAGGTTTGTATGATATTTTCGTTTCGGAGCTTAAAATGACCAGCACACACATCAACGAATTTTACCAAAACAAGTCTATTCCCATTGATTCACTGGTTTTAACCGATGCCAGAATCAAATACTGGCCGGGACAGATAAAATCCGGATTTAAAATGAAATCAATTGCCGGGTTTAATCTCTATGAATTAATAGCCAAAGAATTTACAAGTGTCAGCATTCAAAACTTCAAGCTCAAGAATGCACAACTGACACTTTTTAAAGCTCAGAACGAACAGGAAAGCCAGCAGGAATTAAAGAAGATAAACATCAACCTGGAGGATTTTTTGCTCGATTCGCTTTCAGGGATAGATACCAGCCGCATATTTTATTCCAGAAACATTGATTTTTCAGCTACTGAATATGAGCTGACACTTGGTGATAATATTCATCGGATAAAAGCCGGGCAGTTGGATTTTTCGACCTTGAAAAAATCGGTTCTTTTACAGAATATTCAGATGTATCCAGTGCTCTCAGTAATCAGCCATGCCGATCAGATCAATACCATCAATGCCAGTTGCGACAGTGTCCGGCTCGATCGGTTTTATTTCAAAAAAGCCTTTCATCAAAACCGATTTGAATTTCAATACATTAATCTCTTTAATCCGGAAGTCAGACTGGTACAGAATGAAATATCAGAAGAAAAAATATCACCGGAGAATCCAAGCTTTGTTTACAACCTGATATCCAGCTATGTAAAAGGCATTTATTCAAACCAGGTTTATATACAGAAAGGGAAATTGCAATTGATAAATAAAACCGGTGTGTTACAGACCGGGCATATCGAATCAGACATCCGCTTAAAGCTGAGTGGATTTGCATTGGATGAAATCAGTGCCAGGCGAACCGATCGTTTGTTTTTCGCCAATCAAATCGAGCTAAATTTCAGTAATTACCAGATGCAACTGGTCGACCAGCTGCATAAACTCACCATTGATAATCTGTTCATATCAACCCAGAAAAAACAGGCCAGCATTCAAAATCTGCACTTATTTCCGGTGTCAATGGAAAACATGGAAGATTTATTGAAAAAATACAACCGCTCGGAATTGTATGAGTTTACCATTCCTGAACTGACCTTAAAAAATGCTGATTTTCATGAAGCGTTCTTTAATAAAAAATTGGCTGTTGATACCCTTAATATTAAATTACCGCAGATATATTACGAAAATTTTGCTCAACTGAAACAGGAAAAACCCAAAGCTGAATTTGAAGATTTATTTCAGCTTTTATCCAACTACCTTTATGAGATTCACTTTTCAACTGTCGAAATTCCGGATGGAACGGTTCGCCTGATTAATCACAGCCGAAAAGGGAAAACAATTACGCTCAACAATCATTTCACCTTAGGATTAGGGAATATGCTGATTAACAAGGAACAATTCGGGCAAAAAAAATTACTTTACTCCGAATTCGTCGACTTTTCAGTTCGTGATCACCTGATTCATCTTTCAGATAATGTTCATGTTCTCCGGGCCGGTGAAGTTGGCTTCTCAACACGTCGCCAGGAGATTTTTGTAATCAACGCCCGGCTTTATCCAGAGACCAACAGCAAAGACTTTTCTTCGATAACCTGGAACATTCAGCTGACTATTCCTGAAATCAGAATCAAAGGAATTAATATGGAGGAATTTTATTTCGACCATAAGATTAACGCGGAAAACCTGCTGATTAATTCCCCGGATATTAAGTTGTACCAGAAACGAAAGAGGACCGATGTTAAAGAATTGAAAGAAGTCACCTTTCCATTGCCTAAAGAAATTCAATCCATTGCCATTCGCCAGTTTAAATTAAATGATGGTTCGCTTAAAGTTTTTTCTGAAATAGGTATTAAACCTTATCTGCTGGTACAGGCCGACCTTCAGATGGCTGCTCAGAATATACTCATTCAGAAAAATCCGATACTTAACAGACCTGAATTCAAAACGGGTGAATACACCGGGAAACTGATCCAGTTTAAATTTACACCCAAAGAGAAAAACCAGCAATTCAGCATCGAAGAACTTTCATTCTCAACCAACGACAAGCGAATTACTGCCACTAACCTGCTGTTAAAGCCAAAGACAAAAAGTAACCGGCAGGATCAGTTCGAACTTCGTATTCCGACTCTGACCATGAATGGATTCGATATGGATAATGCCTACAGGAATGATCAGTTCCTTTTTGAATCGATAGTTGTGGAAAAACCTTCATTTCAGCTTTTCAACAATGAAAAGGATTCGCTGAAATTTAATCCTTTCAATGTTAACCTTTATCCTCATTTTGAAAGTTTTGCCGATGTATTTGCAGCCAATTCACTCCAGGTTAAAAATGCCGACATCCAGGTATTCAAAAACGGACAACAGAAACTTCAGCAAAAGGTGAATATCAATTTACTCCGGTTGAGAATTGAAAATCAACCATCACATGGTTTTATGCATTCGGCCGATTTTTCATTCACCCTGCCAAACCTGACAAGAACGGAAAAATTTTACCAATACAATTTTGGGGAAACTTCCTATTCATCAAGGGAAAACCGGTTCTCAGTCCGGGATATCCAAATCATTCCGAAGTTCAGCAGAGAAAAATTCCAGAAACAGCTTCGTTTTCAATCGGATTATTATACCGGGAAAATTGATTCAATCAGTATTGAAAAACCTGACTTCAGGCGGTGGTTCGACAAGGAAGAACTGGCCGGACAGTATTTGTCGGTTGATGGATTAAACCTGGACATATACCGGGATAAACGGCTGCCTTTCGACGAAGACCGAAGATCTAAAATGTTGCAGGACTTGATTAAATCGCTGAAATACCCGGTTTTAATTGACTCTCTTTTACTTAATAATGCAAACATCAGCTATACAGAACAACTTGAAACTAGTGATTCGGAAGGAACAATCCGTTTTAACCAGATTCAGACAAGCCTGATTCCATTTACAAACATGAAAAGTACAGCAGGAATAGTTCCCGATTTCAGGTTGAACGGTACTGCAACCATTATGGATTCCTGCCAGCTAAATGTGGGTATGCTATACAGGATGAATGATCCGGAGAATTCATTTACTGTAACCGGAAATCTTTTACCCTTCAACATGCGGATTCTGAATCCCGTTCTGGAACCATTGGCCATGGTATCGCTACGTTCGGGAAAGGCTGAACGTTTTGAATTCAGCTTATCCGCCGATCGGACGAATGCTGCCGGGCAACTCTATTTTGGGTATGACGACATGCGGATTTCAGTTCTTGAAATGAAAAACGGAAGTAGCCAGGAAGCTAAGTTCTCCAGTTTTCTGGCCAATACTTTATTAATCCACTCCAGGAATCCAAGGGGAAAGGAATTGCTGCCTGATGAAATAAATTTCAAAAGAGATGAAAAACGATCGGTTTTAAACTACTGGTGGAAATCAATATTCAGCGGAATACGCAATACACTGGGAATAAAGGAAAAACAGGATCAGGAAGATCAATGATCCTTCAGATTCAGAATCAGCGAAAGTTTGATGGTCCGGTAGGTCCAGTCGCGAAGTCCATGAAGATATTGCATACGGATCGAATAATTTCTCAGTTTTCGGTTCAGATCGAAGGTATAAACCATTGGTTTATCCCGCTCCTTTTTATATCCCGAATATCCTGACAAGGAATTTGAAACCGTCCAGTTCACCCATTTCAGATCAGCGCCCAAACCATACATATAGGCATCGTTCTGAAGGTTTAGTTCGTCGTTCGTTTGCCATGAGTAAAAACCCAGGGAGGCATACGGCAAAAAAGACATGTTTTCGTTACTGCAGCGATATTCTTTTGAAAAGCTGAAATCGAAGTAATAACCCGGGCTATCAGTATAGCGGGCGCCTTCAATCTGACTGCCTGAAGCTGTTCGGCCTGCCATACGAAACATGGTATCCGGAAATTTACGATCTTTTACCACCTGGATCAGAGTAGCGAAATACAAATCGCCGTTGGCAAATCCTTTTCCGTCAAAATCCCGGGCAACCCTTTCGTCACGAATAAAGTTTGACATGGCATAATGCTCGCCCACCACGCCGTACAATTCGATGGCAACTTTATTCCCGGCAAACGAACGGTAATATTTGGCAAACAGATCCTGGGTCGGGTCGCCCTGCCGGAAATGGAAATCCAGGCCAAATTCAAAATTTGCCCCGGCTGGCACAAGTCCTTTTTTGACTTCAGGAACAGGCAGGGCATTGGGACCAAGATATCCGGGTGTAAGGTGGATCATGTTGCGCCAGCCGGGCATACCCGGCTCCCACCCGTGTATAATATTCCACCACAAATAATCCTCTGAAAAACCAAGCAAGGGAATCAGGCACAGGAAAAATAAGACAAATTTTTTCACTCGAAAATAATGTAATTAATAAACTGAAAAAAACCGCCGGCTGACGAGGTTTTTATTGTTAGAGATTTAATTTCTTTCGGATATTCTTTGGAATAGCATCCTTGTGGACCATAATTGACATGGTTTTAAACGACACATAGGGTTTAGATGCATAAAAATAGCCATCGTAATCGTTGTAGTCACCCCATGAATTTTTCACCTTATAATAAATATTCCCGTTCTGATCTTTTGCCGTTCCCATAATCAACATTCCATGGTCATCGGTGGTCTGAAAATTATCAAAATCAATCTGACGCATTTCCTGGGTTATCACCTTTTCAGCGCCGGGTTTGGTCAATTTATAAAGTTCTTCATTTTTGTCTTTATCATTCAGCTTTTCCCATTTGGCGATTTCAGCATCAGTCATATTGGCTTTGTCAACCACAGGAATTACAGCAACACCTGTTTTCGAGGTAGAAAAGCCTTTTTCGCTCACATCGGCAGCCCAGGCTACTGTATACCCTGTATTTAATGCATTGCTGATAATTTCTTCCATTTCATTCACCGGAACATTGTAAACTTCATCCCATGCCCAATTGTCAGGTACTTCAATAACAAATTTTGTATAGAAAGGATGATGGGTATATGACGATATTTCAACATAGTCGTCCATATTGAGGCCTACAAAATCTTGTGCGAAACTCTGGGGAGTATATTCTTTATCCTGATAAGTGAATTTTCCAGGAAGTTTGCCGAGATAAGTATCAAGAGTTCCGTCGAGTGCATCGTGCCATGCGGAGGTCAGTTTTTTATTCGGATTTTCAACTACAACTTTAACATTGTCGAGCAATGTGCGGTCAAGTTCACCATGAATATGTTTTTCCTCACCATAATTCAGACCGTTATAAGCTTCTTCAGGAACAATTCCATATGCTTTAATTACATTGGTTACATCATGAAAAGCACCACCTGCACTAAAATTCAGACTGCCATGTAACCTTACATATTTAATTGCTTTATCCGAATAGGCATGATAAACAATAAACATTTCCGATAAATCAACCACCGGTTTACCCAGGCGCAGCATTTCAGCTTCAAGAAATCCCAATCCTGAAAACGACCAGCATGTTCCCGACCGGTATTGATCTTTAACCGGTGTACAGGGAATTTCCTTTACAGAAGTGAAATGATAGCCTTTTTCTTTTACTTCTTCTTCCTTTTTTTCCTGAGCTGAAACAACAAAAGAGATCAGTACTAATCCGGCAAGGAATAGATTTCTTAATTTATACATATTGATTTATTAACATTAAACAGCATTAAACAGGTTTCAAAGATAAGAATTTTAGAAAAAAAGTGCTCAACTGAACTTCATATATTTCAGACAGATACACATCCGGTTCAAACCTTAAACTGTACTTTAAAAAACTTCTTGTACTCTGAACGATAACCTCTTCCAATGACTCAGACAGCCACGAATTAAAGTTCTTTTAACGAAAACATGTTATAAAACAAGTCGCCGGATGTATAAATGAATTTGTAACGTTTCGCGAAAATTAAACTTTGGCCTGAAATTCTCCGGTATAAACAAACTTTTCTACCTTTATCGTTCACTATTTTTTAATCCTGAATATGAAAATCCAAGTTGGGATAATGCTAATGATTCTTTTGGTTAGTCAGAATATTTTCAAGTCTCAGGCACAGGGCATCACGAATGATTGTATTTTTCAGCCTGAAGATATACGCCTTGCAGAAGAAAAACTAAGTGCGTTTTCTTCTGATTCCGGTTTGCCCATTGCCGATCTGGTGGTTAAAATCGGACTGTCGTTCCTGGGAACACCCTATGTTGCAGCCACCCTTGAAAATGGTCTGGAAGAAAAGCTGATCATTAATTTAAGGGAACTGGATTGTACTACTTTTGCCGAAAACTGCCTGGCGCTGGCCCGGACCGTTAAATTGGGAAAAACTGATTTTAAATCGTTTACCGATGAACTTGAACAAATCAGGTACCGGGACGGGATTCGCAACCATTATCCTTCAAGGCTGCATTATTTCAGCGAATGGATTCACAATAACCAGAAAAAAGGGTTCGTCTCCGAAACGCCTAATCAAAAAGGCGAAAAGTCTGTAAAAATCATCAATTTCATGAGTACCCATCCTGCAGAATATCCGGTTCTGAAAGAACATCCGGAGCTGATCCCTGCAATTGCCGGACAGGAAAAGGAACTTACAAACATCGGGTTTATGTATTTTCAAAAAAGCAACATCGCCAATATTTATAAACAGTTGCATCATGGCGATATTATTGGCCTCACCAGCAGCATCGAAGGCGTAGATATCAACCATGTTGGAATCATTTTCAAAAAAGGCAAGGAGTTTTATTTGCTGCATGCACCGTTAAGCGGTAAAAAAGTGTTGCTTTCTGAAGGTCCGATCACCGATTTTCTTAAACCTGCATCCAAAAACAGTGGCATCATGATTGCCCGGCCTGTTTTTTAGTTTCAAGCTATTCAATTTTATGAAGCAGCAAGGTCGTTTTTGTTAAATTTGCAGCTTTCAATGAAAAACCTATGAATTCTTTTTTCGATCGTTTCCTGGTTGTTTTGTGTAAACTGACTGCACGCCTGTCATTTTGGGTAATTTTTGGTCTGGCTGATTTGTTTTATGTGTTGTTGTATTATATTGGCCGGTATCGCCGGAAAATCGTACACGAAAACCTCATCAAATCGTTCCCTGAAAAGAGTCCGGAAGAAATCCGGGAGATTACCAAAAAATTTTACCATCATTTGAGTGATCTGGGATTGGAAACGATCAAATTTTACGGGATGACCGAAAAACAAATTGATGAACGCCTGAAAATAAACAACCTGGATCTGTACGAGGAGTATTACCGGCAGGGCAAAAGCATCATTGTACTGGGAATGCATCACAACAACTGGGAATGGAGCGGATCGATGCAACGTTTCATTAAAGCGCAGTTTTTGGTTGTCTACAATCCGGTGAGAAAAAACAAAGCGCTGGAAAGGTTCATTTTGGATACCCGCGAACGGTTTGGGGCCAGGTCCATCCAGGTGAATCATTCGGTACGCACCGCACTCGAATTTAATCATGCCGGACGTAGCGGGGCTCTGATGCTGGCTGCCGACCAGACTCCCCCACCCAATTCACAATTCTGGACTACCTTTCTGAACCAGGAAACAGCTTTTTTCGCCGGACCGATGAAGATTGCAAAAAAAACGAACCAGCCGGTTATCATGCATCACACCCGAAAAACCGGGCGAGGCCGTTATGAAGTGTTCCACTATAAACTGGTTGAGAACCCTGCTGAAATGAAACAGGAAGATATCCTCCTGGCTTATGTCAGTAAACTCGAGGAAATCATCCGGGCCGAACCCGAATACTGGTTATGGTCGCACCGCCGGTGGAAACATAAACGACCTGCAAACATTGAATTGCACGAACGATAGAAAACAGCAAATTGATTCGGAAGGAAGTAAAAAAGAGAACAACACAACGAAAACACGATTATACGACAGCACGATTACACAAACCTGGAATCTGATACGTTGAACTTTGAACCTGTCCGTCAGCTGACGGATGGAACCTGAAACCTGAAACTTAATATGAAGAAACTACTGGCCCGGCTTGGTGTTCTGATTTTAAAACTGCTTGGATATACTCCATTCTGGCTGATCTATATCTGGGCTGACCTGTTTTTTCTGCTGAGTTATTACCTGATTGGCTACCGGAAAAAGACAGTGATTCAAAACCTGAAGAATGCCTTCCCGGATCAATCTGAAGCAGAAATAAAACGAATCGCGTACGCTTTTTACCATCATTTTTCGGACCTGATTGTCGAAAGCATCAAAGCCTTTCAGGTATCGGGAAAAACTCTGGACAAGCGTTTTCGCTATAAGAATCCGGAAGTCCTTGATGAATTGTTCGAACAGGGGAAAAGTGTAGCCTTACTTTCGGGCCATTACGGAAACTGGGAATGGACTTTAGCGCTGCCCAAAAAGATCCGTCATCAGGTCAATGTGATCTACCGCCCCATCCGGGACGAAACATTTGACAATTACATGAAAGAGGTCAGGTCCCGTTTCGGGATGCATCTAATGCCTGCACGGATCTCGCTGCGAACCATACTCGAACTCGAAAAGGCAGGGCAATTATCGGCCACGTATTACCTGACCGACCAAACGGCCCTGAAAGACACGCATTACTGGATGAATTTCCTGAATCAGGAAACACCGGTTTTCCCCGGACCCGAAAAAGTAGCCTCGAGATTAAAACAGGCTGTTGTGTTTATGGACATTCAGAAAATACGCCGGGGCTATTACGAAGTTGAATTCACCAAACTGTTCAACGATGCCTCCTTAACCAAAGAATTTGAAGTCACAAAAGCACATACCCGGTTTCTCGAAAACATCATCCGGAAACGCCCCGAATACTGGCTGTGGTCACATAAACGCTGGAAACATACGCGGCCCGAAAATATTCCGCTAAAATAATGCAACCTGGAACCTGGAACTTGAAACCCGAAACCCGTTGAACGCTCACATCGGATCCACGTCCGCATAGATAATCAACTGGCTGTTATTGGGCTGTGATTTGGCGTGGTTGATGATTTCCATGATTTTATCTTTTGCCTCCTGAATTTTTCCGTCACGGGGTAATTTAATCAGCATTTCCTTCTGAAACCACATCTGGATCCGTCCCACAACCGGATATTCCGGACCAAGTACATTGCGGTTAAAAACGGCTTTCAAAGCGGTTGCAAGGTGCAGGGCTGCCAGGTCAAGCCGTTCTTTATGCTGGTGTTTGACAACAATTTTTATGAGCCTGTAATACGGCGGATACCGGAACATTTTTCGTTCGGCCATTTGCCGGCTAAAAAGCCTGTAATAATCATTCGCAATCAGATCCTGAATTACCGGATGATTTGGCTGGGTCGTCTGAATAATGACCCGGCCCCTGTTATGCTTTCGCCCGGCACGGCCACTCACCTGCATGATCAACTGATAACTGCGTTCATACGAACGGAAATCGGGATAGTTCAGCAGGTTATCGGCATTTAATACCCCTACAACGCGAACATGGTCAAAATCAAGTCCTTTGGTTACCATCTGTGTCCCGACCAGAATATCCACTTTACCGGTTTCAAACTGCCAGATCAGCTGTTCGTAGGCCTTTTTCGCACGGGTTGTATCCAGATCCATCCGTGCTACGCGGGCTTCAGGAAAAAGCAGGCTGATTTCATCTTCAATTTTTTCAGTTCCAAAACCACGGGCTTTAATCTCGTCGGAGCCGCATTCTTCGCATTTGGTAACCAGCGAAGTGGTGTGCCCGCAATAATGACAAATAAGGCTTGACCGGTTTTTGTGGTAGGTTTTACTTACATCGCAGTATTTGCATTTGGGTATCCAACCGCATTTGCCACACTGAACAAATGGCGCAAAACCACGCCGGTTCTGAAATAAAATGACCTGTTCCTTATTGACCAAAGCTGCAGCGATTTCATCATAAAGTTCAGGAGTGAAAATCGAGCGCATCTGTTTGCGTTTGTAGGCTTCCTGCGTATTGGCAGGTATCAGTTCAGGCATTTCAATTCCCAGAAAACGCTGGTCCAGATCAACCAGTCCGTACTTTTTGCTCCGTGCATTAAAATAGGTTTCGTACGAGGGAGTGGCCGATCCCAAAAGCACCCTGGCACCGTGGATGTTACCCATCAGAATAGCCATATCACGGGCATTATAGCGTGGCGCCGGGTCGAATTGTTTGTACGAATTCTCGTGTTCTTCGTCAACAATAATAAGTCCCAGGTTTTTAAAAGGTAGAAAAATAGCTGAACGTGCACCCAGAATAACCTTGTATTGCTGCCCTGTTTTACCTGTTTTTTCGTTCAGTACGTTGAACCAGATTTCGACCCGTTCCGAATCATTAAATTTAGAGTGGTAAATTCCGGCCAGATCGCCAAAGGCAGTTTTCAGCCGGGTGATAATCTGTGTGGTCAGGCCAATTTCAGGAACCAGGTACAATACCTGTTTTCCCAGTTTAAGCTGTTCTTCAATCAGCCGGATATAGATTTCAGTTTTTCCGCTCGAAGTGACTCCATTCAGCAAAACAGTCTGTTGCGTTTCAAATTGAAACAGTATTTCATCATGAGCCTTTTGCTGGGCTTCCGAAAGTTCCTTAATTAGCAGTTCTGTATTTTGTATCCGTTCAATCCGCCCGGTTTCCTTCTGAAATACTTCCAGAATTTGTTTTTCTTCGAGTCCTTTTAATACAGACTCTGAAGCATCGGCAAGTTCAAGCAGATCTTTTTTACCAAGTTCGCTCAGATGCTGGTCTCCGTATAGCGTTTCGGACAGGAAAATCTTCAGGAGATGTTCCTGTTTCCTTGCTTTTTTCAGTGAATCGAGCAATAAATTCAGTTTCTCTTCGGAGTCAAATTCAGGATTTAGCCTGACCCGGCTAATCAGTTTGGGTTTGTAGCTGTCGCGAAGTTGTTCTTCAACAATCACAGCATTTTTTTCGAGCAGCAGTTTTAATACCGCAAACGACGATTGCTGGCCCAAAAACTGGTTCAAATCCTGAATCCGGACAGTTTTACGGCTTTCAAGCAGCAACAATACCGCATCCTCCTTATCGTTCGTGTTTTCAGGAAGGACCATTTCCGGATTCAGACTAATTTTGGTCTGGCTTTCGAGTTTTAGTCCCGAAGGTAAAGCCGCTTTAAAGACTTCACCCAACGTACAACAATAATAATTGGCAATCCATTCCCACAATTGAAGCTGTTTATCGCCAACAATGGGCTCTTCGTCGAGAATGGCCTCGATATCCTTGATTTCAAAATCGCCTGTTGGTATGTTTTGATGAAGTTTGTAGACCAGTGCCGAAAAAAACTTCCGTTTGCCAAACTGCACGATGACGCGGATTCCGGTTTTCATTTTCAACTGGAAAGCTGCAGGCACCCGGTAAGTAAACCGATAATCAAGTGGCAAGGGCAAAATAACATCTGCAAAAAGTACATCTTCCATCATTGGTGCAAAATACCGAAAAAGATTTTTGATTCGGACTATCGTTAATAAGTTTGTTGCAGAAAATAGCGTTTATGCCTGTATTCTGATTTCAGGCAGGAACATTCTTCCAGCCGTTTCGAAATCGGATTAATAATTCTACCTTAGTCAAGGTTCATTTTCTCGTGAAGATGGACAAAAATCAGCTCTCAATTCAATCTTATTTATCAACGTTATGGGCCAGGGAAGATTCAATCTTAAATTAAAGCTGAATATATACATCCTAAGTGCAGCCACATTAATTTACTGTATAACAATTGGGTACATCAGCTGGCGGCTTAATCGGATTGCCTACAACGACTCGGTTGAAATTGTAAAAGGCTCAACCCGCGAATACCGGAACAAGATTTCGGATGAACTGAATGTAATGATGGAATCGGCCCGAACCATGCGTAATGTGTTCAATACCCACCGGGAATCCGAACCGATTCAACGGGATGTGTTTTATGATACCATCCTTCGAAGTAACCTGGAGAATCATCCTGATTTTTTATCTGTCGCACTCTATTGGGAAATTAAGGCACTCGATCCAACCTATTCCAAAATGAACGGACGTATCCGCAACATCTTCTACCGGCTTAACAATCAGATTAAAATGCAGAAAGAAGTTGTGGACACCACCAATACCAGCATCAAAGGAATTTATTATACCGCCCGCGAATTAAACAGGGAGATGATCTGGGATCCTTATTACGATGTGGTAACCAAAGGTTTGGCCGGAACACTGATGACTTCACTTTTTGTTCCGATTCAAAATGAGGGCGGGCAGTTTGAAGGACTGGTCGGTATCGATATTTCACTGGTGCAGCTAAATAAACTGATTGCTGAAATTAAACCCTTTGAAGAATCAGTTTCGTACATTGTTGGTGGCAACCGGATGCTTGTTGCACATACCGACCAAACACTCACCGGGAAAGATTTTTACGCTTCGCTGGATTCTGACAGCCTTGCTTTTAAAACCGGTTATGAGCAGGTTCGGAACAACATGTCCAACTCATTCACATACACCAATTCACAAAATAAAGAAGAATACTTTGTTTCGTTCGAGCCCATAACGATCGGACCGAATAAGACCAATTGGGTTATTGCCGTGGAAGTTCCAACGAGCGTCATTTTACTGGAAGCCAGAAAAGTTTTAATTCAAGCTGTTATGACTGGCATCATTGGACTAATCCTGTTGTTCATCATCATTTTCTTCATTGCGAAAAGAATAAGTGACCCCATTGTTAAAGGTGTTGATTTTGCGAAAAAAATCTCAGAGGGAAATCTCAATGCCAAACTGGCCATTCAGCAAAACGATGAAATTGGCGATCTGGCAGAATCATTGTCCATGATGGCTGCCCGGCTGACAACGATCATGAGTCAAATTATTCATAGTTCGGATACGATTACCAAAAACAGCCTCGAATTACTGGATTCATCGGTCAAACTATCTGATGGAGCCAATAATCAGGCAGCTTCGTCGGAAGAAATTTCAACCTCCATGGAAATGATGCTTTCCAGAATTCAGCAAAATACCCGAAATGCACAGGAAACCGAAAAAATTGCGCTGAAAGCTGCCCTGGGAATTCAGGAAGGCAATGAATCAACCCAGGCACTGATTCTTTCGATGAACAACATTGCCCGGAAGATCTCGGTGGTCGGCGAAATTGCCAAACAAACCAACCTGTTGGCCATTAATGCAGCTATTGAAGCTTCGAGATACGGCATTCAGGGAAAAGGATTTGGGGTTGTTGCTGCAGAAATCAAAAAACTGGCTGAACGATCACAGCTTGCCGCAAAGGAAATCAATGAATTATCGTCGAAAGGATTATTGCAGGCAAGGGAAACAGGCGCCAAACTGCTTGACATTATTCCGGATATTGAACACACAGCCAAACTGGTTAAACAGATTGCTACATCAAGTGTTGAACAAAAAATAAGTTCAGAAGAAATTAACCAGGGCATTCAGCAATTAAATATTGTGACCCAGCAAAATGCCGAATCTTCCTTTGAATTATCAGTCAACTCCGGGAATATCTCCAAACAAGCGGAAAACCTGAAAAAACTGATTTCCTACTTCAGGATTGACGGGTAGAGCTAACAACAATTTGTAATTGCTGTTGTTGGTCATCGTCATATTCATTTCTTTTTAGTGATGAATAACATCGGCATAAAGTAAACTGAAGCATCCGGAATAAACGATGAAGAATGTTAAATACAGTCAGAAGATTTATGAAGACTTAAAACTGTTTGATCTTTTCGGCAATCTTTTCCATTAACCACTGAGGTGTTGAAGTTGCCCCGCAAATACCGACTGTTTCGATTCCGGCAAACCAAACGGCCATTAAATCATCGGGAGAAGACACAAAATAACTGTGTTCATTGTACTTCCTGCAAACATCAAAAAGAACCTGTGCATTTGAACTATGCCGGCCGCCTGCAAAAATGATCACTTCAAACCGAACGGCAAACTTTTCCAGATGCGGTATACGGTTCGAAACCTGCCGGCAAATGGTGTCATGCGTCTCAACCTGCCCGTTCGTTGAGTGATTCCGGATATTTTCAGTCAGTTGTTTAAAGTCATCGACTGATTTGGTCGTCTGAGAAAAGACCACCACCGGACGCGAAGGATCCAGCTTATCGATTTCGCCGGGATTGTCAATAATGTGTACTTCGTTGTTGGTTTGCCCGGCCAGTCCGGTTACTTCAGCATGTCCCAAATGACCAAATATCACTACCTGCCCGTTTTCCTGCTCCATAATCGCAGCAGCTTTTTTTACCCTTTGCTGAAGTTTCAGAACTACCGGGCAGGTGGCATCAATCAATGTAATGTTGTTTTTGCCGGCATATTCGTAGGTCGAAGGAGGTTCGCCATGAGCACGGATCAAAACCCTGCAGTCTTTTAATCTGAAATATTCTTCATGGCTGATGGTCCGTAAACCAAGATCACGAAGTCGTTTAACTTCCAACTCATTGTGCACGATATGGCCCAATGAATAAAGCATACCTTCAGTTTTCAGCGTTTCTTCTGCTTTCCCGATGGCCTTTACAACCCCGAAACAAAATCCCGATTTCTGGTCAATCCCGATGATCACCTGATACAATTTTTATCATTCATTAATTTGCCTTTCTGATTAGTAAAGTTCGGACAGGACATGTCCTGTGCCTACAGGGATTTTAATCGCTCCTCCACTTTACCGATAACCCATTCCAATTGTTCTTCACGGGTCATAGAACTGTTGTCCAATACCAGGGCATCATCCGCTTTTCGCAGCGGACTGGCTTCCCGGGTCGAATCGATGTGGTCCCGTTCCTGGACATTCTCCAGAATTTCGGAATAGGAAACAACTTCACCTTTGGCTGTTAACTCATCAAACCGGCGTTTGGCACGAATTTCAGGCGAAGCTGTCACAAACAGTTTTAATTCTGCCTCCGGAAATACAACCGTACCAATGTCGCGGCCGTCCATCACTATGCCTTTATTTTTTCCCATCGCCTGTTGCAAACGAACCATAGCTTCACGAACTTCAGCGATTGCCGCTACTGGACTCACATTCCGGGATACGGGTAACTGCCTGATTTCATCTTCTACATTCTCTCCGTTCAGGAACATCTCGCTTTTCTGAGTCTCAGGATTATACCTGAAATCAATTTGAATATCCGGAAGTGCACGAATCAGTTCAGA
Source organism: Bacteroidales bacterium (assembly GCA_038251165.1). Classification (GTDB taxonomy): domain Bacteria; phylum Bacteroidota; class Bacteroidia; order Bacteroidales; family Prolixibacteraceae; genus Aquipluma. The sequence continues at coordinate 19,134 of JBBSBP010000012.1, forward strand.
CGCGTTAACTTCCCCGTCGGCAACCCAAAAGTGCCGCAGTGCATACAATGTAACAGCACGGTACATCGCCCCGCTGTCAATAAAAATATATCCGAACCTGACGGCCAGCGCTTTGGCAATCGTACTTTTTCCGCACGAGGAATGCCCGTCGATGGCAATTGTAATTTTAGAACCGGTCATTATTTCAAATTTTGAAGCAAATATAACACGATACAATTATTTATTCCATATTTTCTTCATTCTCGTGTAATTTCCGGAAATTAGCACCAACCAATTAACCCAATACAAATTTATTCTTCAGAAACGATGCGAAAATTCACTTTTAAATTTCTGGTGCTGGCTGTTTTCAGCCTGGTTTTCCTTATGGGCGCTATCGCTCAGGACGATGCCCGGCTGATGCGTTATCCCGACATTAATAAAAACCTGATTGCTTTTGTGTATGCCGGAGACATCTGGTCGGTTGATGCTGCCGGTGGCGAAGCACGCCGTCTGACTTCCCATTCAGGATTGGAACTTTTTCCCAAAATTTCCCCTGATGGCCAATGGATCGCTTTTTCGGGCGAATACTCCGGAAGCCGGCAGATTTTTGTGATGCCTTCGAACGGCGGAGTTCCCCGGCAACTGACCTTTTACAATTCGGTGGGCGTAATGCCACCCCGTGGTGGCTACGACAATGTAGTGCTCGACTGGACCTCGGACAGTAAAAACATTCTGATACGCGCCAACCGAACTCCGTTTGGTGACCGGAATGGCAAATATTTCCTGGTTAGCCTCGATGGTGGTCTGGAAAAACCCCTTTCAATTGTCAATGGCGGGTTTGCCGTTTTATCTCCTGACAATAAAAAGATATGTTTCGCACCGGTCGACCGCGAATTTCGCACCTGGAAACGCTACAAGGGAGGCCGTGCTTCAGATTTATGGATTTATGACCTTGAAAATCAAACTTCGGAACAGATTACTGATTTTAATGGAACCGATCAGATTCCAACATGGTTTGGCGACAACATTTATTTTGCTTCCGATCGTGACCTGAAACTGAATATCTACCAGTATAACACCAAAACCAAAGCGCTGAAACAACTCACTACGCATACTGATTTTGACTGCATGTGGCCTTCGGGTGGAAACGGGCAGATGATTTATGAAAACGGAGGATTCCTGTATAAGCTGAATGCAGAAACCGGACGGGAATACAAAGTAAACATAAGCATTCATTTCGACAACCCGAACATCGTACCTTACTACAAGAATGTAAAGGATTTTGTGCAGAGCTTTGAAGTTTCACCGACAGGCAAACGTGCCCTGATTTCAGCACGGGGCGATATTTTTTCCATTCCGGCTGAAAACGGACCAACCTACAACCTCACCAACACCCAGGGTGTTCGCGAAGTTTATCCGCGCTGGTCGCCCGATGGCAAATACATTTCCTATTATTCCGATGTTTCGGGCGAATACGAAATTTACCTGCTCGAAAATAAAAAAGGTGCCAGTCCGAGGCAACTGACCAGCGGATCGACAGCCTGGAAATACGATACCGAATGGTCGCCGGACAGCAAATACCTGCTTTATTTCGACCGCAGCCTGCAATTAAAACTGGTGGATGCGGAAAGCGGAAAAATGACTGTGGTGACTCATGCCGATCGTGACGAAATTCGTTCGTATTCCTTTTCCTCCGATTCGAAATGGATAACCTACGACAAGGAAGGCTCCAACGGACAGGGCGCCGTTTGGGTTTACAGCCTGGAAACCGCGAAAAACCATCAACTCACCGATGATTCGTTCAACGACGGATCAGCCGTTTTCTCGACCGATGGCCAATACATTTATTTCGTTTCCGACCGCGATTTTAACCTGGACTTCTCCAGTTTCGAATTCAATTATGTGTACAATAAATCGACCCGGATCTATGCTGTTGCTTTAAAATCCGACGGTCCGAAACTTTTCAAAGAGAAAAACGACGTGGAACCGGTGAAGGAAGCCGAAAAACCGAAGGAAGAACCAAAAAAAGATAACAAGGCAAAAACAGAAGAAAAACCCGCAAAAGAAGAACCGGTAAGGGTTCGTATCGATTTTGAAGGAATCAATTCCAGGATCACGGCCTTTCCTGTGAACGCGGGCAGTTACCGCAATCTGATGGCGGTTGATGGCGGTATTCTGTATATCTCTGAAGGTAGTCTGCATAAATTTAACATCGAAGATAAAAAGGATGAGGAAGTGTTGGATAAAGTTTCTCAGGCGGTGATGAGTGCTGATGGCAAGATGATGATCTACCGTTCCGGAAAAGATTTTGGTATCACCAAACTGGCCGCCGGACAAAAATCAGGAGCCGGCAAACTGAACCTGGATGAAATGGTCATGAAAATTGATCCGAAAAAAGAATGGAATCAGATTTATACCGACGGATGGCGTATTTTCCGCGATTACTTTTACGAAAGTAACATTCACGGAGTCGACTGGAAAGGCATCCGTGAGCGCTATAGTCCATTGGTACAATATGTCAGTCACCGTGCCGATCTGGATTACATTCTGGGCGAAATTATTTCGGAAACCAATACCGGCCACTGCTATGTTGACTGGGGCGACATTGAACGTGTAAAACGTGTGGATACCGGATTGCTGGGAGCTGAACTGAAAGCCGATTTGACTACGGGCAAATACCTGATTTCGAAAATTTATGCTGGTGAAAACTGGAACGAAGCCCGCCGTTCGCCGCTTACAGAGCAGGGTCTGAATGTAAAGGAAGGCGATTACCTGCTTGCCATTAACGGAAAAGACCTGGACACAGGAATGAATCCTTACGAATTACTTGAAAACACTGTTGGAAAAACGGTTGAGATTACCGTTAATTCGAAACCCGAAGCGTCAGGCGCCAAGACCTATACCATCAGGCCGATTGCCAGTGAACTGGAATTGTTTTACCTGAACTGGGTGAATGAACGCCGTGCCATGGTTGACAAACTTTCAGGCGGGAAAATCGGCTACATTCATGTACCAAACACATCAACCGATGGAAACCGTGAATTGTACCGCGGTATGTATGCCTATAACGAGAAGGAAGCCCTGATTATCGACGACCGGTACAATGGCGGCGGTTTTATTCCTGATGTCATGACCAGCCTGCTCGAACGCAAAACACTCAGCTACTGGCAGCGAAATGGTTTGTCAGCGATGAAAACACCGGGAATTGCGCACAATGGTCCGAAGGTGATGCTGATGAATGGTTATTCATCGTCAGGTGGTGATGCTTTTCCGTATTATTTCCGCAAAAAAGGTTTGGGTCAACTCATCGGAACCCGCACCTGGGGAGGATTGGTAGGTATGTCGGGCAATGCCGGACTGGTTGATGGCGGATACATCGCCGTTCCGCGTTTCGGTATTTACGATGAAAATGAACAATGGATTATCGAAGGCATTGGTGTTTTACCCGACATCGAAGTGGTTGACCGGCCGGAACAACTGGCCAAAGGTGTTGATCCCTGCATCGAAAAAGCTGTTGAAGTGCTTCTGAAACAACTTCAGGAAAATCCGGTTAAAAAGGTGAAGACTCCTGCTCCACCCGACCGTTCGAAATGGAATGAGCAAATGAAATAGAAAAGTTCTGATTTTCCTTCGGATAAAAAGGAAATGGACTACTTCATGTCAAAAAAGGTATTGTAAAATAGAACGTTGAACCAATCCCTATTTCACTTACAAGCCAGATATTACCGCCAAGCAGTTCGACATAGGATTTAGATATGGATAAACCCAGGCCTGCCCCCTGATTGGCTTTTCGATTCGCAACATCAGCCTGAACAAAACGGTCAAAAACAGCCTCTAACCGGTCTTCAGAAATTCCTATACCTGTATCTTTCACGAAAAACTGCAGTTCTACAGGTTCAGCCGGTTGGATCGGAGCGTTAAAACGATCAGCGGGAACAAGCTTATATCCAAATTCAATAATACCTTTATTACTGAATTTTAAGGCATTTTTCCGTTCATTGGTGTACGGATTTCATGGCTCATATTCGCCAGAAAGGCCGTTTTTAGCCGGTCGCTTTCTTCTGCTTTTTCCTTGGCTTTTAATAATTCTGCTTCTGTTTGTTTCCGCCTTGTGATATCAATAGCTGTTAAAAGGCATTCATTTCCATTTCCTGAAGCAATACCTTCCAAATACGCGTGTATAGCAGGATGATCAAAGGTTTTCAGCGCTACCTCACATGTTTTCTTCCGTTTGGTATCAAAAACCTGATGAAAGAAGGAATTAAAAACCGGTCGTGTTTCTTCGGTGATGAACAAGCTGAAGTTATTGTTGATTAACAGGGAACGTTCTTTTCCCAGCATGGTTGATCCACTCAGGTTAAGTCCCATAATTTTGCCTTCCAGTGAAAGTGTATAATATCCGGATGGTGCAAAATCATATAATTCAGCATATTTTTCCTCACTGGCAACAGTTGATTCAGCCCAGGCGTGGAGAAGTTCTTCATTCAGTAATTCCAACTCTACCTGATAAACTTCAAGTTCTTGAATAAGTTTTAAGTTATCAGCTTCAGAATAATGGGAAGCTGTCAATGATTTCTTTTTCAGTAATTTCTCGGCCTTTTGACGCAAAAGTCCGGAGTCTGTTTTTTCTGCCGGATGATTCATCATAACCACCTGTATTTTATAAATAGATTACATACCTTCTTTTTTTTGCCGGAGTGCCTCATTTGCCGCTTTCAGTTCAATTTCCAGCTTTTTAGCCACAGTGATATCCGAAAATGTAATCACCAATCCGTCAATTTGGTCATCAAGTGTACGATAAGGCATAATTCTTACATTAAACCACCTTCCATCGTGCGATACAATGGCTGTTTCTTTAGATATCAGACTTCTGATTACCTGTAGGGCATGATCTCCTATCTCCGGATAATTCAACACACTGACCAGATCAGTAAACGGCCTGCCCACATCAGAAATACGAAGTTTAAAGATCTTGCTTACCTGGTCGGTAAACTTACGGATATTCAATTCCCTGTCGAGAAATAGAGTGGCAATCTCAGTACTGTTGAGCAGGTTCTTCATATCATCGTTGGAACGTATATATTCATTAACCTTGCTCTGCAGTTCCTGATTTACGATTTGCAACTCTTCGTTCAGACTCTGCATTTCCTCTTTTGATGTGGTAAGTTCTTCGTTGGTGGATTGAAGTTCCTCATTGGTAGACTGAAGTTCTTCGTTAATCGATTTTAATTCTTCCTGTGATGTTTGCGTCTCTTCGCGGGCCATTTGAATCTCATCGTAACTTCGCTGTAACTCAGTTTCCAATTCCTTAAGGCGCCCGACAGTACTTCGTCTTCCTGTTTTAAGGGTTAATTGTTCATGTTCCAGGGGAGCCGTAGAATCATAAAATACCACGATCACCATTCCACGGATAGCCTCGGGTTCCTGAATTCGCTGAACCGTGATATCCACAAACTGAGTTTCCCCGTTTGTTCCAACTTTAATATGGTTCACTTTCACCGGATTAAAGTTCTTCATGGCCTTGCGAAATGCAGCCGGAAGTTCGTTGCGTAAACCTTCCCGGGCCATGGCATAAATGTTCCAGTTTGCTTTACCTGCAACAGGTTCAAGGTATTTTCCAGTTCGGCCGGTGATGTATACAATGTCACCTTTACTGTTTACCAGTATACTTGCAGGTGAAAAACGCTGAAGCAAAATCTGATCGGCAAGTGTTTGAATGTTTTCAACAACTTTTTCGGATTTCTTTTTATCAGACTGCAATGCCTTATTGTGGTAAAAGGAACTTGGAAAATCAATTAGTTCGGATGACAGAGTTGCCGATTTGCACTGGTAAATTTTATATTTGCCATCAAGTTCTTTAAATCCTTCGTGTTGTGCACCAAGTGTTTCTGCAGTTCCAAGTACCAAAACGCCAAAAGGATTAAGACTGTAATGAAAAAGTGCAATTAGTTTCTTCTGCAACGTGGACTCCATGTATATGAGCATATTGCGGCAGAAAAGAAGATCGAGTTTGGTAAATGGCGGATCTTTAATCACATTCTGAGGAGCAAAAACCACCATTTCGCGAATAACATTGTTTACCCGGAAATTTTCAGCTTCAACCGTAAAAAACCGGCTCAGACGTTCTGCCGGGACATCAGCTGCAATATTGGCAGGGAAAACACCTTTACGGGCTTTCTCTATCGCATCCGTATCCAGATCGGTAGCGAAAATCTGTAGGTTTAATTTGTTGTTCCTTTTGATCTTTTCCAGGACTTCCATAAATACAATGGCCAGTGAATAAGCTTCTTCCCCGGTAGAACAACCTGTCACCCAGGCCCGCAGGATATATCCGTCAGGCATTTGAGCACACAACTCAGGAAGAACACTTTCTTTGAGTTGGTCCCACACAGCAGTATCACGGAAAAAGCTTGTTACACCTATAAGCAACTCTTTAAACAAGATCTCAACCTCTTTGGGATTTTCCTGTAAAAAACGGACATAGTTGTGAATCTTATCAATCTGGTGAATTCCTTTGCGCCTTTCGATACGGCGAAAAAGTGTGTTTTTTTTATACAGGGAAAAATCGTGACCGGTTTGGTCACGGATCAGAATGATAATTCTCTCCAGGTTGCTTAAGATTTTACGCTCTATTTCAGCAGTGGGTTTAATAACCGGGACCTTTTTAAGAAAATCCATTAATTTGGCCGGTAATTCTTCGGCAGGCGCCAAAATATCGGCAATTACGGTGCTCATGGCGCTCCTGGGCATTCCATCAAATTTGGCCGTGAAGGGGTCTTGCACCAGCACTAATCCGTTTTTTTCTTTAATGGCTTTCACTCCATGGCTACCATCCGAGCCCATACCCGAAAGAATGATGCCAATACTTCCTGCCTGCCTGTCTTCGGCCAGTGAACGGAAGAAAATATCAATTGGTAACCGCAGTCCGCGTGATTCAACCGGATCGAACAAATGGAGCGCACCATTCAGTATCGACATGCTTTTGTTGGGAGGTATTACATAAACACAATTTGCCTTTACACTGAGCCTGTCGCTGGCCTGAAATACCTTCATGGGGGTTATCCGCTGCAGTAACTCGGGCATAATCCCAATATGAGTCGGATCAAGGTGTTGAATAACAACGAATGCCATACCATTATGATCAGGCATATGACCAAAAAATTGCTCCAATGCCTCCAACCCACCTGCAGAAGCGCCAATTCCTGCAATAGGAAAACTGACCTTATTAGGAAGGACAGGTTTTTCGGTTTTTGTTTCTTTAACCTCTTTGGGTTGACTTTTTATTAGATTGTTCTTTTTAACCATAGGTAAAGGAATATTCTTCCGGCTTTATTCATTTTCAATACTTAATTATTAAATTCCGGACCGATTTTTAAAATTTTTACTCGTATTAGTAAGCATTACCAAAGATAAGAGTTTACATTCAGATCTGTCTTTTACCGGCGAATTTTGTTTAATCATTCCGTAGTTTTATGCCATTACATTCCAGATTGAAAAGATACTGACAACATTGTAATTATTAAATCCATTCAAATACTTTTACAGGGAGTAAACCAAACAATCTATAAACAATGAAGTCATCCCTGATTTTCCTTCTAGCTGTACTTTTCGTGTCCTGTGTAAAAAAAGCAGAACCTGTGAGTGAATGGCGTGGCCCAAACCGCAGCGGAATTTATGCCGAAACAGGTTTATTGACTGAATGGCCAGCCGGGGGTCCCCAATTACTCTGGTCTGTTGATTCAACCGGAAGGGGTTACGGCTCACCGGTATTTACCGATGACCAATTTTTTATCAATGGAGAAACAGATAGCGCTGCCTTTTTATACGCCTATGCGCTGGATGGAAAACTACACTGGAAAACGGTTAACCCCAAACCTGAAGGCATGCAATTGGTCAGTTCATTTAAAATTACCCGGGGAACCAGTGAATTTTTCTCCCACCCGGTGAATTGAAAAAAACTGTAATGAAGGATCGATTAAACATATCTGAAATCATTCAGGATTACGGCAGCCGATTGAAAGGGTTTATCCGGAAAAGGGTGAATTCGGGCGAAGACGCCGATGACATTCTGCAGGAAGTTTATTACCAGTTGGTTGAAGCCGACCGGCTGTTTAAACCGATCGATCAGATGGCTGCCTGGTTGTTTACTGTTGCCCGGAACAGGATTACCGATCTTTACCGCAAAAAGAAAACAGAATCCCTGCCTGAGTACAGGAATGATTTTGACGAAGATAACCTTTTTGCTGAATTGAGTGAACTGATGTTCGACAACGGAAGTACTCCCGAAACCGATTACCTGCGTTCGCTGGTATGGACTGAACTCGAAAAAGCCCTGGCTGAACTTCCGGAGCCACAACGCCGGGTTTTTGAGCTGACCGAGATGAAAGGTTTATCGTTTAAGGAAATTTCGGAACAAACCGGTGAACCGGTCAATACGCTCCTTTCACGGAAACGCTATGCCATTTTGTACCTGCGCGAACGCCTGCAGCTTATTTACGAGGAATTAATAAACTTTTAAAAAGAAGAAAACATGAAAACATTTTTCAGAAAAAGGTGGTATTACTTTTCACCACTTATTTTAGTCGCTTTTGCAGGATTCGGATATGTAACGATGGCCCTGTGGAATTCGCTGATGCCGGTCATTTTTCATTTACCTGAAATTACCTTCTGGCAAACCATTGGCTTAATGATACTTTCCAGGTTACTGCTGGGTGGATTTGGAGGACACGGACACCGTAGCAGCCATTGCAGGCAAGGCGTTCACGATAAATGGGAAAAGATGAGCCCGGAAGAACGTGAACAGTTCAAGGAACATATCCACCTGCACCGTCCACCCTGGATGCAATCTCAGGAAGGAAAAACAAAAGAAAACTAAACTCTTTTGCCTTTTCTTTGTAGTAATTGTTTTCATGGTAAACCGAAGTATGAGTCAATCAAAAAATCAGAAAATCCCAAATAAAGCATCCGGGCCAAACGTATTTAGTTTATTGAAGCCCTATCGGGTCATGGTCACATTCCTGGTGGTGTTTGCCCTGCTCAGCAACGGGGTAAATTTAATCCTGCCCAAAATTATTGCCAGGGGTATTGATGCCTATACGGTCGGAAATTTTGTATTTAAAACCGTTGTTACCGAGTTTTTAATCGCTTCACTGATCATTTTTATTTTCGCTTACCTGCAAAGTATCATCCAGACCTTCGCTTCGGAACGGGTAGGCCGTGACCTGCGCACACGACTGTCGGACAAAATATCGCAGCAAAGTTATTCGTATATCCTGAAAACCAATCCGTCGAAACTGTTGACGAACCTCACTTCCGATATCGATTCGATCAAGATGTTCGTGTCGATGGCTGTGGTTACTATTTTCTCGTCGGTATTTATGATTGTCGGAATCTGTGTACTGCTTATTTTGATTAACTACAAACTGGCAGTACCGATCATAGCCATTATCCCGATTATTGGCGGAACCTTTTTTATTGTTCTCCGGAAAGTACGCAATCTTTTCAGGCGAAGCCGGGAAATCGTCGACTGGCTCAACAAAGTCATCAACGAAAGTATCCTGGGATCCGCCATCATACGGGTACTCAATTCGCAGCAATACGAATATCATAAGTTTCTTGAAGCCAATACCGACGCCCGGAACGTGGGGCTGGGAATCCTTCGCCTGTTTGCAGCGCTGATTCCAATCGTAACGTTGGTTGCCAATCTGGCCATGTTGACCATTCTGATGCTGGGCGGTCATTTTGTGATCAGCGAAAGCATGTCGCTGGGTGATTTTGCCGCCTTTAACAGTTACCTGTCGCTGCTGATTTTTCCGATTCTCATGATTGGATTCATGAGCAATATTATGGCACAGGCTTCAGCATCCTACAAACGCATCAACGAAGTCCTGGAAACTCCTGAATCGCCGGAATCCGGGACTGTTAAAGAATCGCTGCGGGGTGACCTGGAACTGGCCGGCGTTTCACTTTCGTACGACAGCAAACCCATCCTGAAAGATATTTCCTTTACGGTGAAAGGCGGAACCCAACTGGCGATACTGGGACCTACTGCTGCCGGGAAAAGCCAGCTGCTCAACCTGCTTACCGGTCTTGTACCTCCTGATTCGGGCGCCATTTATTTCGATGGCCGAAGCCTTGAAAGTTACGATAAAGCGTCGTTTCACAGCCAGATTGGATTTGTATTTCAGGATAGTGTAATTTTCAACATGAGCCTTCGCGAAAACATTGCCTTCAGCGATACCGTTACCGACGAATCACTCGAAAAAGCAATCTTTACCGCGGAACTGCATGATTTTATCGATTCGCTTCCCCATAAGCTCAATACCATTGTTTCGGAACGTGGCGCCAGCCTCTCGGGCGGACAAAAACAACGTATCATGCTGGCGCGGGCACTGGCGGTCAATCCCAAAATACTTTTACTCGACGATTTCACCTCTCGTGTTGATCGTCAGACTGAGAAAAAAATCTTATCCAATCTCGAACTTAATTATCCTGAACTGACCTTGCTTTCGATCACTCAAAAGGTGGATTCCGTAGAAAATTTTGAGCAGATTATTTTGCTGATGGAAGGCGAAATCATTGCCAAAGGAACCCATCAGGAGCTCATGAAAACCTCTACCGAATACGTCCAGATCTGCGATTCACAACGAAGTACCAGCCACTATGAATTATAACCTTAACCTGACGGCCAGCACAACTGAGCACAAAAAATCAACACTGGCCGCGCTAAAAAAGCTGCTCGACCTGATCAGGGAAGAAAAACGAACCATCAGCCTGGCAATGATCATCATATTTATCAACGCGGGTCTGAGCTTGGTGGGACCTTACCTGATCGGTTATACCATTGATACTTACATCCAAACGAAACAATTTCATGGCGTAATCCACTTCTCAGCCTTTTTACTGGGTATTTACCTCACAGGATTTGTCACGAATTACCTGCAGATGAAAATGATGGGCGGTGTTGGGATCCGGATGCTGTTTAGCCTGCGGAATGCCGTATTCAATAAACTTCAGGAGTTGCCGGTCGATTTTTTCAACCAGAATAAGGCAGGCGATCTGATTTCAAGGATTAACAACGATACCGATAAGCTGAATGTGTTTTTTTCCCAGTCGCTCATGCAGTTTATCGGCAGCATTTTCACCATGGCAGGAGCCGGCATCTTTTTACTGAGCATCAATCCTGAACTGGGAGCGGCGGCGCTTCTTCCGGCCCTGGTGATCTGGATATTTACCAAAGCCATTTCACCATGGGTGAAACGGAAAAATGCGGCCAACTTAAAAAGTATGGGTAGCCTGAGTTCAGAAATCCAGGAAAGTCTCAACAACTTCAAGGTTATTGTTGCCTTTAACCGCCGTGATTATTTTCGCAAACGTTTCAACGAAGCCAACCAGAATAATTACAATACCTCGGTCAGCGCAGGATTGGCCAACAACCTGTTTACCCCGGTTTATGGTCTTTCGGCCAATATTGGCCAGCTTATCGTCCTTTCTTTTGGTATTTACCTGATTCTGACCGGAAAATTCTCCATCGGTCTGCTGATTGGATTTCTGGCTTACGTGAATAATTTTTACCACCCTCTCCGGCAACTGGCAGGACTCTGGGCGAGTTTCCAGGTAGCCATGGCCGGCTGGGACCGTATCTCCCAGATTCTTTCGCTGGATACCAACCTGCAGGTTACTGAAGATAAAACAAAGGAACATCCATCTTCCTACCTTTCGTTTCGGGATGTTTCGTTCGCTTATCCCAGCGGAAAGGAAGTTTTACACCATGTCAGTTTCAACCTGGAACGTGGGAAAACCTATGCATTTGTTGGTCCTACCGGTGGAGGAAAAACAACCACAGCCTCGTTGATTGCCCGTTTGTATGACGCGACTACCGGGTTGATTCTGCTCGATGGAAAAAATATCGATTCGTACACGCCGGAAGAACGCACGCGAAAAATTGGGTTTATCCTTCAGGAGCCGTTTCTGTTTACCGGAACCGTGCGCGAAAACATTTTATATGGCAACCCGGAATATCTGAACCTGTCGAACGAACGGCTTGCCCGGGTGATCCGGGAATCCGGTCTCGAAAGCCTGCTCAGCCGATTTGACAAAGGCCTCGATTCGAAGGTACAAACGTCAGGGGATGGAATCAGCCTGGGGCAAAAACAGCTCATCGCATTTATGCGGTCGGTGCTGCGAAAACCGGAGTTGCTCATTCTCGACGAGGCTACGGCCAACATCGACACCATAACCGAACAACTGCTGGAAAGTATTCTGCAAAAGTTACCGGCAACAACCACGCGGGTCATTATCGCGCATCGCCTCAACACCATCGAGAATGCCGATGAGATTTACTTTGTCAACACCGGAGAAATTATCCGGGCAGGTTCGCTCGATGATGCGGTGAATCTGCTGTTGCATGGGAAAAGGGCAAGTTAAAAAGGTCATCGGCATACTGGCCCCCGGAATTCTACCAAAACGTGTCCCTTTTTGTCCTTGCTATATGGTTTTTTCTTCCTTTCTTTAAATGTGAAATGTTCCATGTTAAATATTTCTTCCAACCCCCTTACCATTTTTTCACACTGATTGATAACATACTTTTCTACGAATTTCACTTCGTCAGTCATTGATAAATTGCAAGCATCTTTTGAAAACTCCATTGCTTTAAGCCAATTTTCATTTTCCAATGAGGTGGGAAAATGTTAATATACTTTTGTCTTCGTGGCATAACCGATATGCTTTATTTATAGAATATGCCTTATTCCATAGTATATATGTTAATCGTAGTTCACTTTTATAATCTGAAATAGCTCTTTTTATGTTGTATTATTCCGGGTCATTTTTTTGATTTGATAGCATTAATTGCTGTCTGTTTATTACTTCTATAATTTTGTTTTGAGATACTTTTGAACTGATTAAGAAAAAAATAAGCCGATTTATCTTATTTTTTGGTCACTTTTTTTGTCCTGTAAATTCTACAATTTGTAGAAGGATCAGGCGGCTCTGTATGGAGGTTCTACAATTTGTAGAAGGTTCTCCTGACTCGGATTGGAGCTTCTGCATTTTGCAGAGAGTTCTCCCGCCACAGGTTGAGGCTTTCGCATTTTGCGGAAGGATCAATTACATTTCAAAATAGTTTCAAATAGAAAATGGTTAATCGTTCAGGCTTGAAAATTGCCAGATAAAGCTTAAATTTGGTACTATGAAACGAATTCTTTTCATAGTATCCTTTCTAATTGTAACATTACCTGCCGCATTCGCTCAATCGCGCTGGACTTTCGAAATACATGGCGGTGAAGTGTACAATTTGCCTATGCCTTTAACAATCAGACAGCAAGGTTATCCCGATATTCATCTCACTGCACACTTTTTTTCAGAGCCATTTACTTTGCCCATTTATGTCGATTCACGTTTAAGCCGCTGGCAGAATGGCAAATCGTGGGAGTTTGAATTTCTGCACCACAAACTTTATCTGGACAATACAACTGCTGAAGTTCAGCAATTCAGCATTTCGCATGGTTTTAATATGATTATGGTAAATCGTGGTTTCGATCGAAAAACATTTCATTATAGGGCAGGCGCCGGAATCGTTTTATCCCATCCTGAATCGAAAATCAGGGGACAAGAGTTTGGTGATGCCGCCGATGATTTTGACTTGGGCTATTATATTTCGGGACCTGTAATAAATATATCCATCGGCAAGCATTTTCAGTTAAGTAAAAGATTCTTCATCAATGCCGAAGCCAAAACCACGCTGGCTTATGCTTCAGTCAAAGTTGCACAAGGGAATTCAGATGTATACAATGTCGCCTTTCACCTGATTCTGGGAATGGGATTTAACTTTAATCCTGAATAGCGCTCAATAATTCTTGTTTAAAAATTCCTAGAATTAGGCCGCAGACTTTTTTCAACTCATTTTCTCCTGAAAAGCTATTAAAGTTTGGCACTTCAACTTTTCACCGCAACCTTTTCATTCTATTTTTCATCCTATTAAATAGAAATCGATTTTCTTATTCATATAATTTCAACCTTTAATAAAAATCTAATCCATGAAACCAATTCTACCTAAGTCGCCACAAATTCACACAGTAATACTGTTGTTTTTGGTTGTGTTTATGCTTCCTTTTGGTACGATTACCGCACAGGAAATCACGAATAATGATAAAACCATCTCCCCTTTCTTTTATGTCGAATGTAATAATTCTTCCGCTTAAATCAACCCGGGTTGATGTTTCCATTGTTGGTGTAATTGCTGACGTAACCATTCGTCAACGTTACATGAACACCGGAACCTCGCCAATCCAATCGAAATACATCTTTCCGGCTTCGACAAAAGCGGCAGTTTACCATTTGAAAATGATTATCGGGAAAAGAATATTAACAGCGGTAATCAAGGAAAAAGAACAGGCAAAAAAAGAGTATGAAGAAGCCGTTCAACAGGGTTATTCAGCTACCTTACTGGAACAGGAGCGGCCGAATGTACTGCAAATGAGAGTAGGAAATATTATGCCCGGCGACACCATTGACATCGTACTCAAATACACTGAACTGATTACTCCCGTGGAAAGTGTTTACGAATTTGTTTATCCGACAGTAGTTGGACCACGATATTTCAGTCAGTCATCGTCTGATAAGGGGGATAGTACCTGGGTTGAAATTCCCTATACGCATGAGGGTGAAGCGCCCAAAAGTACCTTCGGCATTCAGGTCACCATTGATGGAGGTATGCCTGTTTCTGCAGTCAATTGTCCTTCTCATGATCAGATTGAGATCAATTACATCAATGAGAATTTGGCCAAATGTACCCTGCCCGGGAAGGATTCTCTTTCAGGAAATAAAGATTTTGTTCTCGATTATGTTTTGGCAGGCGAAAAACACAAAACCGGAATGCTTCTGTATGAAGGTGAAAATGAAAATTTCTTTTTGTCGGTGATTCAACCTCCGAAATCACCTGCATCTGATGAGATCAATTAACCAACATCAGGGCCAGTTTCAAGGATATTTCTGTTTATGATGTTGAACCATTGAAAATTCCTGATGTTTTTGCAGAGCGACCGATCCTGATTTGTGGCAAGTGGAAAAAACCCCTGCAAGGATCATTAACACTGGATGGCATTATCGGCATCAACCTGGGATATACCAGAAAGCTGGAATTCAGCAACTACATTCCTACAGAGAACAATAAGGCGCTGAGTTATTTATGGGCAAGGCAAAAGCTACAACTGTTAAGCGACTACAGTTCAGCATCCAATGATACAGTAAACAAAAAAGAGATCATTGAATTGGGATTAAAGTATAACCTGCTCACCATGTATACCTCATTTGTCGCCGTTGATTCGATTAAAAGAAATGAAGGTGGCGCAATGACAACAGTCGTAGTGCCGAATCCGATGCCTCAGGGTGTTTCGGATAAAGCGATAGGTAATTATGGTGGCGGGGCCTTTACCGCAATGACATTCAATGAGGCCAGTACAACAAAAGTAACCGGATCTTCTAAAATTCAGTTTGCCTATCCAAATCCTTTTATCAATCAGATTACCTTATTGATTTATCTGGATAAAACTGATCTGAACAAGGAAAAGATGATTGAGATTTACAACAGTTCAGGCCAAAAGATTCAGATGATAAATATAAGTGAACTAAATCACGCTTCAAACAGCTATCAGCTTACTGCTAAAGATATTGGTCATTTATCTCAGGGGATTTATCTGATCCAGCTCAGAATGGATGGTATCGTGTCAGGAACCTGCAAAATTGTCAAAAAATAGAATCCGGAAACAGGAAGTTGTTTTATCGGTTTATCTTTGAAAATGCAAGGTATCAATGCCCTGAATAAACGGAAACCGGACATACACTATTTCGAGGAAATGCAGCGCTTTGAATCAGCCGAAGACGAACCTGAAGAAGCCCTGTTTACAACCGAAAATGTACTTCAGTCCATGAACCAGCTTCCGGAAGGAGGACGAATCGTTTTTTCACTCTACCTGCTCGAAGGATACGATCATGGTGAAATAGCACAGATACTAAACATTACCGAATCGACATCCAAAACGCAGTATATGCGGGCGAAACGAAAGGTTTATGAAATAATGAAACAAACAAAATTGAAAAAAACAGGCATATGAAACCAGACCGATTGGAATCGTTTGTGAATGAAAACAGGCATGAATTTGAGCGGATGGAACCCTCCGATCAATTGTGGGATACTATCAGCAACCGTCTGGAAGAAAAACCAAAACAACGGATCAGGAAACTGCACCGGATGAGAGTGGCAGCAGTAATTGCCGTTGTTGTTCTGGGATCAGCCCTTGTTTATCAAAGCAATGTGCTAAACAACAAGCCAACCGTTCTTGCTGAGCCTGTTGACCCTGAAATTCAGGATCTGATGGAAGCTGAAGCCTATTATGCCCAGGAAGTTTCCGGGAGAATGGCTGAGATACAAAAGTGCTATAAGGTTAATCCTGAACTGAAATCTGAAATTGAAGGTGATTTGAATGAACTCGAAACCATGTACCGCTCCTTAAAAAACGACCTGAAGGAAAACATGTCGAATAAGCAGGTTATTGAGGCGATGATCGAAAATAACCGATTCCGCTTGAAACTGGTTGACGATGTTTTGGAACAAATCAATTGCTAACGTTATTAATTATGAATACACAAGTACATAAAACAGGTATTTCGCTCCTGATTACAGGTTTGGTTTTTTTACTCAGCCTTTCGGCAAATGCACAGTTTACCGAAAGCCGTGAATTTGTCAAACGGTTCCGTATTCAGACCGAAACACGAATTGAAATTACCAATAAATACGGGAAGATTGAACTCAATACCTGGAAGAAGGACTCGGTCGTCATTAAGTTTAAAATGGAAATTAACGAAAAAAAACCCATCAAACTTGAAAAAACACTCGACAACCTCGATTTTGACATTACCAACAGTCAGTCCTACCTGATTGTAAAAACACAGGTGGATAAAACCCGTAGTCAGCTGGAAAGTGAGTTCATGAAATTTAAGGAAACAATTCTGCAAACCAGTGGCAGCATCCGGGTTGATATGGAGGTTTGGTTACCCGACGATCATGAATTGCGGCTTGAGAACAAGTTTGGGGACATCATCATGGGTGATTATCTGGGTGAAACACAAATTTACCTGAGCAACGGGAACTTAAAAACCGGCGACTTAAGCAAACGGGCAATCGTAAACCTCAGTTTCGCGGATGCCAGCCTGAACAATTTACCGAATGCACGAATCATCAGCAATTACAGTGATATTCGCCTTAGGAATTCCGGCATTCTTCAGCTCGAAAGCAAATCATCGACCATCGAAATACTAAATTCGGAAGATTTAAGAATCGACTCACGACGAGATAAATACCGCATTCGGATTGCAGACAGGTTGGATGCATCTGGAAATTTCAGTCATTTTATGGTATCGGAATTAAAAAGTAAAGCCAATATGCGCCTCAGCTACGGCAGTTTTGAAGTGGCAAAAATACTCAGTTCATTCTCGAACATTTATGTCGAGTCCCGTTCGGCTGATGTCAACCTGTATTTTCATCCGGAAGCCAAATTTAACTTCCAGATTACTGAAACCAAAACAGATCTGAAACTGGGACGTGAGTTGAAGGTTGAAGACAAGGAAGTTCTTGATTCAAAAGAAAATAAAATCCGTCACACCGGCTATTTCGTCAAAAAAATGAAAGAAGACCAACTCATCATTAACGCGGTTGGTGGCGAAACAAATGTGCTCTCCTATTGATACAATTGATTGACTTTTAAAATTTCGGGGAATTGGTTGTTTGGGTTGAAATTTATTGCAATCGGTTTTTACACGCTGAGTTTCTACCCGAAACAAAATACACAACACAAAGAATATCAGAGCAATAAAATAAATTTCAGAAAAAACGGTTCTTTTTTATAGGGTATTGCAACCGTTCAGAAAAAAGGCTGTCTATAGAAAAAGAAAACAGAAACAGTTAATAATTCAGAAACAAAACAATTCAGAAAACAAATCTCAAAGCCATGAAAAAAAATCAAATTATTTTACTTTTTGCATCACTCGCTCTGCTATTCGTAACGAGTTCCTGTTTAGATGAAATCTTTATTGATGGTAATGGAATTCCCAAAACGGAATTCAGAAATGCTGAAGGTTTCGATGAAGTGGTATCATCCGGTGATTTCCACGTAAACGTAATTGCCGGAAATACCTATTCGGTTGAAGTTACAGCAGAATCAAATCTTTTACCTTACATCGAAACCGATGTAAATGGAAGTACCTTAAAAATCAGAACACGGGGAGTCCATTCGCTTCGGCAAAACGATCCGATTGAGATTTATATAACGACCCCGGTATTAAACGGCCTTTCGATTAGCGGCTCCGGATACATAAAAACGGATAGTTTCCTGAGCGACGAATTCAAAATCGCTGTCTCCGGTTCCGGTGATATTGACACTAAAGTGAATGCTGACGTAATTAAAGTGAATGTTTCAGGATCTGGAATTGTTTCTCTGGAAGGATCGGCAACAGCAACTGACTTCGTAATTAGTGGTTCCGGCAAAATAAAATCGTACAAGCTCGAACAGCTGGATTGCAATGTGAAAATTTCCGGATCGGGCGATGTATATGCAAATGCCAGCCGAACGATTGACGCCAATATATCAGGGAGCGGAAGAGTTTATTACATCAGCAATCCAGTGATACACACCAGTCTCTCAGGATCCGGGTCGGTTGTTGACAAAAATTAAAACCTGACTGGTTTTGAATCAGGAATTCGTTGGGAAAGGACGGATAAAACAAAGGGCTGAGAACCTGATTTAACTTTTGATAAATCAGACAAATAACGACAACCATTTCATTATAAAACCGTTCTATATTACTAATTGTACAAAACACTTCGATTTTGACGATAATCTTTCCTTTGTCTATGGATTTGGGGCTCACGTTGGTTTCGAGTCGTGGACAGTTACCCGTTATTACAATGATTATTATTCGAAGAATTGGTACCGTGACCGCAGATCGGGTCCGGTTGCCGGACTCGACGGCCTTGCTGCATTGGAATACACCATCCCTCAAATTCCGATTGTAGTTGGAATTGAAGCCAAACCTTACTTCAACCTGTTTGGAAAGAATTTCTTTCAGCTTCAACCGTTCGATTTTGCCTTCACCATCAAATACACCTTTTAAATTCCGGAACGAAACATCTAAACAATTAAATATGAAAAAGTTAACTCTCTTGATTTTTCTGGGGTTAGGTATTCTATTGACCTCAGCCCAGGATGGTAATGACAAGGATCAAATTTCGACCATCTTTTCAAAACACCGCAGTAATGGTGGTTATGGTGGTATTTACCTTGAACCGATACTTGCACCCCGTTTACCGGTGCATATTTCGATTCCCTTGTTGTTTGGGATTGGAGGAATCACCAATGTTGAAGATCACCGCAACTGGGATAACTGGGTGTTTGATAATCGAAGAAACGATGTTTACCTGGTTTTCGAACCTGCCATTGAACTGGAATTTAACATGACACGCCATGTGCGCCTGGCTTGTTCTGCAGGTAACCGGTTCACCTCCGACATCGAGATGGAAAATACCAATCCCGAAATTCTGGAAGGAATCAACATAGGTCTCGTTTTGAAATTTGGACGATTCTAAAAACAACTACAGTCTATTTCTTATCTGGGGTTCACCCTATGTGAAGCTCTGATTTATTTTTGATTGGCTTATTAAATTCTGAATGATAGTCCTATAAAGAATACTTTAGCCAACGAATTCTTGAGGCCATAATTTAAGCCTGTATCCAGCTTAATATTTTCTTTTAGTTTGTAAACAAATCCTCCATTCAGAAAACAGTCAAAACGATCTGATTCACTTTCGCGGTTAACTAATCCTTCAACAAAAAAATCAATTCCTGAAATCAATTGATGCGACACCGTAGATGAAACCAAAAAATTCAAATGGAATCCGCTTCCCGATTGGTTTGTTTCAATATCAGATTCAACCTGAATGCCAAATCCCCATTCGTTAGGCAACGAAACTCCCAATGGCAGAATAATACCTCCGGTAATTTTTTGATCAGACACAGTTGGGATATTTATATACGGAAGTATAGCCAAAGCCGTTTCCCCGTGATCATTTCCCCAGATGTTTTGCTTTAATCGAATAGTAAGATTACTGAATGATGTTTTTACAATCAAAGGATCATTGCCTGAAATGCGCTCCATAACGTAAAAATCTGTAACAAACTGAATATCCAACGAATTAGTAATTCCAATCTTAAAGTTTAATGAATTAAATGAGTTAGTGGTTGTTTTTGTCCCGTCAAAGTTTGTTCTTTCAGTTTTAAATAAATCAGTCTCAAATTGTAAATGACCTGCATCTACTGTATAAGCGCTTTCTGTTGCATCCGGGCGGTCGGTCTCAAAATTTCTCATTAGATTTTTCGGCGTTGGAAAGAAAATGTTGTAGGCATGTTTATCCGAATTCTGAGCTTTTACCGCAATAGAAAAGAATGTTACCAGTAATGCGAAAATTAATAAGGTGTATTTCACTGATTGTTAATTTATAATGAACAAAGGGATATTAATTTCATGTCTGACAGAATCAACGGTGGTTCCAAATACGAGGTCTTTAAACCCTTTATGTCCATGAGCTCCCATTACAAGTAAATCCATATCATGAGCGCGAATTATTTTTATTATTTCAGAAGCAGCTCCCCCAAAACCAATCTTGATATTTGTCTTGTATCCAAGTTCTTCCAGGCTTTTCTGATACTTGGTCAAACTCTCCCGATCAAGTTGAGTTTCATAATCCATTGTATTTTTCCCCAAATACCATGCGGCAGCACTTTCAACCACATGAATAAAAGTATAAGTGGCCTGTTTCCCGCCCTGTTTTAACGCACTCTTTATTATCTTTTGATCATTTCCTGAGAAATCGATAGCAATACCAATGTGTTTATACACAATCGAATCTCCTTCAACAAAATCAAGGGCCTGACCATGTGGCAACTGAGATTTCCTTTTCCCCGCAGAACTGAGAAATGGGTGAACAAAAATATAACCCAAAAGGACAAGACATGCCATAGCGATCGGGATAACTAAACTATAAATATAGATTTTATTGCCACCAGCTTCAGTTATCCATCCCGAAATTTCGTCAATAACCAGGTGAATATTCAGATAAACAATAATGGAAGCGCTAATCCATGCCAGTATTTTCACCCAGGTTTTAATGGCAAACTCTTTCATTAGTTTTTTATCCGAATTAAAATGTATAAGCGGGATAACGGCAAAACCCAGTTGAAGGCTTAAAACAACCTGGCTTAAAATCAAAAGTCTTCCCAGGGCGTTGTCGCCGAAATAATAAATAGTAAACAAAGCTGGCACGATGGCCAGCAAACGGGTAATCAATCGTCTTAACCAGGGTTGAATCCTTAAATTCAGGTGACCTTCCATTACAATTTGCCCGGCTAATGTGCCGGTTATTGTTGAACTTTGTCCTGAAGCAATTAACGCAATCGCAAAAAATGTTGGAGCAGCTTTCCCAAACAGGTTATCCAGCAATTTAGAGGCGTCCTGAATTTCAGCTACATGATAATAACCATTGACATAAAATGCAGCTGCCGCCAACACCAGAATTGCTGCATTTACAAAAAATGCAAGATTTAGAGCAATTACCGTATCAAACAAGTTAAATTTAATTGCACTTTTCATTCCCGGAACAGTTCTTTCAAACTTTCGGGTTTGTACCAACGACGAATGAAGGTATAAGTTGTGTGGCATTACCGTTGCCCCAATAATTCCGATAGCAATATAAAGTGCGTCGCCGTTAAGATTGGTTGGAATAAAGCCGGTCATAACATCGCCGTAATGGGGAGAAATAATCAGCATTTCGGCCAGAAACGATAAACCTATAATAAATACCAAAGAAATAATGAATACTTCCATAGTTCTCATTCCCTTTTTAAGCAAAAAAAGCAGCAAAATGGTATCTAGCGCTGTAATGCTAATCCCCCAGAATAAGGGCAATCCAAACAGTAAATTTAGTCCGATAGCCATACCGACAATTTCAGCAAGATCACAGGCTGCAATAGCTATTTCGGCTAAAATGTATAACGGAATATTTGCCCATTTGGGATACGCGTTTTTTGAAGCCTGTGCCAGGTCCATTCCACGGACAATTCCCAATCGGGCGCTAAGTGACTGTAAAAGGACAGCGATCAGGTTCGACATCAGGAGAACCCAGATTAGTTTATACCCAAACTCGGAACCACCAGCGATGTCAGTTGCCCAGTTTCCAGGATCCATATATCCAACACTAACCAGATAAGCCGGTCCAAAAAATGCAAGAATTTTTCTCCAGCCTTTTTTATCTGTTCTTACCGAAGAGTGTACTTCGCTTAAAGATTCTGTTTTCATATATCTTAAATTTTTATCTTTTACTTTAAGGATTGAATCAATAACTTAGATTGATCTAACATTTTTGTTAGATATTTGTTTACTTTGTTTTATAAAACAGTAAAACATGGTTTCACTAACCGAGGAAAATTATTTGAAAGCGTTATTCTCCTTATCAGGAGAATCGGGGAACGTGAATGTTTCGAAATTGAGTCAATTGCTTGAAGTAAGTTTACCCACCGTCAACAGCATGATGAAGGGGCTGAAAAAGAAAGACCTGGTAAAATATGAAAAATATAAGCCCTTGACCCTTACAGATAAAGGGAAGCAACTTGCAACGTCTGTAATTCGTAAACACCGGCTAACTGAAATTTACCTGGTCGAGAAGATGGGCTTTGGTTGGGAAGAAGTTCACGGAATCGCTGAACAATTGGAACATATCGATTCGAACATTTTCTTTGACCGAATGGATGAGTTGTTAAATTTTCCGACCATCGATCCACATGGATCACCAATTCCGGATAAAAATGGCAACATAAACAGAAATCCATATCAATCATTAAATTGCTGTAGTCCAGGTGAATTGGTGAAATTAACTGCCATTTCGAACGATTCTTCTGATTTTTTAAAATTTTTGAACAGCCGGGATCTAAAACTGGGGGTTATAATCGAAATAAAATCGATCGAACCATTCGATAAAAGCATGAATGTCAGCTATCAAAGTCATTCTTCCGAAACATTCTCAATGCTTATTTGCGAAAATCTACTTGTTGAAAGTTTACAAAACTGATGAATAGATACAAATTTAAAAACCCAGCAGATTAAAACCGTAAATAAACTACATAATTAAACGCTATATCACTAAAACACTTCATTTTGTTAAATAACAATTTTGGCGGTTTTATATTCTTTTTAATTTCCTTCAATCAATAAACTGATATGCAAGTCAATAAACAGAATTTTTTTATTGAAATATACCATTTACCAAACTTGAATTTTGATATTCCGGTTCAAAAACATAATTTTGTCCTCCTGAAACAATTTATTCAAATTATGGTAATTTTTAACGAGAATCAGCAAGCGCTTGCAAATAGAATTCATTTGGATTCAACCATTTCACATTGGGAAGATTGGCATTGGCAACTTAAAAATACAATCAGAACCATTGAGCAATTTACGAAACTAACCGGAATTTCATTTTCTGATGAAGAAACAGAAACACTGAAGGAAACGCTCGATAAATTTCCGTTGGCCATTACTCCTTATTATGCCTCGCTGATTTCGAAAGAGAATTTCAGGAATGATCCGGTTTTTAAGCAAGCTTTTGCCAATATTAATGAGCTGGTTGTATTGGATAATGAACTAAAGGATCCCCTATCGGAAGATAGTGACAGCCCGGTAGAAGGCATAACACATCGTTACCCGGATCGCGTATTGTTTCATGTGAGCAACATTTGTTCAATGTATTGCCGCCACTGTACACGCAAAAGGAAAGTCGGCGACATCGATTTCATTCCCTCCAAAGAACAGCTGATGAAAGGAATTGATTACATCAGAAATACCCCTCAGATAAGGGATGTACTGCTTTCAGGAGGCGATCCGTTAATGCTTTCAGATAGCCAGATCGATTGGCTGCTGAGCGAAATAACAGCAATTCCTCATGTTCAAATAGTTCGTATAGGAACAAGAATGCCGGTTGTTTTACCCTACCGGATTACCAATGAATTGGTTACTATCTTAAAAAAATACCAGCCACTTTGGATCAATACGCATTTTAACCATCCGCGCGAAATGACCGCTTCGGCCAAAGAATCATTAAGAAAACTTGCTGACGGCGGTTTCCCTCTTGGTAATCAAACCGTATTACTGGCTGGTGTGAACGATTGCCCGCGTATCATAAAAGAACTGGTTCATAAATTGGTTATGAACCGCGTGCGGCCTTATTATCTTTACCAATGCGATCTTTCGGAAGGATTGTCCCATTTCAGGACACCGGTTGGAAAAGGAATCGAAATTATGGAAAGTCTGATCGGGCATACCACCGGATTTGCCGTACCTACCTATGTGATTGATGCCCCCGGAGGTGGCGGAAAAATACCGGTTATGCCTAATTATATTATCTCCTGGTCAACCCATAAAGTGATTTTACGAAATTACGAAGGAGTTATTACCACCTACCAGGAACCTGACCACTATGATAATAATTTTTGCAATCGTGATTGTGCAAATTGTAACCTGGAATTAAACATCAAGGAAAGCGATGAGATTGAATCCATAGGAATTGAAAAGTTACTTTCTTATGAAAATGATTCGATTTCGCTCATCCCGGAAGACAATGAACGATACAACAGGAGGGAAGAGTAAAACATGGATTGTATCGAAAAATCAGGACATTCAACCATTCAGCATGGCAAATTCAACAACCGGATTTACCTGATGAAATATGACAAAAGAGATCAGTCTGATTTACTTGGCCGGTTGAATGACCTTGCTATTGAAAATAATTACAGCAAAATCATCGCCAAGGTTCCGGCAACCATACAGCCTTTGTTCCTGACAGATGATTATACATTGGAAGCCTATATTCCGAATTTTTACAACGGTATTGAAGGTGCTTTCTTCATGGCAAAATATTTTGACCCTGAGAGGGCACTCATTCCGAACGATTCATTGGCAACACTTTCCGAGCTTCTTACATCCGGTCAGACGACAAATGGCGAAGCTCTTCCTGAGCAATTCGTAATAGAGGTTACAAAGCCCGCACACGCCGAAAATATGGCAAAATTGTATCAAAAGGTTTTTAAAACCTATCCCTTTCCGATTACTGAAGCTGCATACCTCGAAAAAACAATGCGTGAAGGCACTGTAGTTTATTTCGGAATTTGGGATGAAGGGAACTTAGTCGGGCTTTCTTCGGCTGAAATGGATACCTCCAACGGGAATGCTGAAATGACTGATTTTGCAGTTTTACCGAAGTACAGGGGACAAAAACTTGCCTCTTTTCTACTAAAAAACATGGAAGTTGAAATGAAAAACAGGCACATGAAAATCTTATATACCATTTCAAGGCTAAATTCTCCGGGAATAACAAAAACCTTCATCAACCATGAATATCACTATTCAGGATTATTGAAGAACAACACCAATATTTCCGGACAAATTGAGAGTATGAATGTATTTTATAAAAATATCTAAACATGAATGATCAAAAATATAGAGGCAATTTATGTCAACTTGCCAAAAAATGCCCCGTCTTTCAGGGTGAGCTCATCATTGAACGAATTTCTCCTTTCCTGTTGAAAAATGTCTTTTGTAACAGGGGATACAACGGATGGAAAAACTGTGAACGATTTAAAATGGCCGAAGATGGACTTGAAATACCGGCTACTGCTACACCATATTTAATATCGCAAGATTAATTCCCGACTTACCCTTTGGTCTTGAGCCGATTGCTTTTGCTATACTTGCCTCACTGGCTGTTTTTCTGCTGGTTTCAATCCTTGACGAAACAAAACGAGAGATAAGCTAAAAACAATTTCGTACCAAAGGATTTATCCCTACTTTTGCCGGACTTATTTGCGGGGGTATATGAAAAATAAAAAAATACAATATTTCGGGGCAGCTTTGTTGGCCATGTTCTTTTGGAGTTTTTCCTTTGTTTGGTTTAAAGTTGCCTATCTGGCTTATCAGCCAATGACGGTCATATCGCTGCGCCTGCTGATAGCAACAGCCATACTTTTTGCTTTTGCAGGGATTACCGGTAAACTTCAGCCTCTAAAACGAAAAGACCTGAAAATATTTGCTCTGCTGGCCTTTTTTGAGCCTTTCATGTACTTTATGGGTGAGAGTTATGGCTTGTTGTATGTTTCGTCAACAGTAGCAGCCGTCATCGTTGCCACCATTCCATTGATTACTCCCTTCGCAGCATGGTATTTTTTCAGGGAAAAACTTTCGAATGCGAATATAGCGGGCTTAATCGTTTCATTTACCGGCGTCTGCCTGGTAGTCTTCAACCTGTCGTTCGAATTTGCTGCTTCTCCCATCGGCATTGCCCTTGAATTTGTTGCTGTTCTTTCGACTATCGGGTTTACCGTTTTACTGAAAAAGCTAACCACCCGGTACAATACATTCACCATTTTAAGTTATCAGAACCTGATCGGACTGATCATGTTTTTACCCTTTTGGTTCACCTTTGAATCCGGGCAACTTGTTCAGGCCGGATTTCATGCCGAAGCCTTTTATGCCATTGTGAAACTGGCAGTATTTGCCTCGGTAATCGCTTTTATCTTATTTACCTATTCGGTTAAAAACCTCGGCGTTAACCGCACGAACACATTTATCAACCTGATTCCGGTGTTTGTAGCTGTGCTTGCTTTTATCATCCTGGGTGACAGGCTAAGCCTGCAAAGCATGATTGGCATCGGAGTTACGATAGCAGGTTTGTTTCTCGCTCAAATTAAACAACGAAAACGCAAAAATGGAACTTATCCCATATACCAGGCCTGAACATTTTTTTGATTCACCTGTTTTGGAAACTATGAAAATTAAACATCGAAATAATTTGATCAGACTGATTTTCATTCACCTGCTTTTACTGGTTTATCCATTGGTGAGTAAAACGATTCATGTACACCATGAAAAACCTGTGCATCATGAATTTTTAGTCCAGGTCTGTTTCGATCAACCTGAAGAGATTTGCCCTGTTTGCGATTTCGAGTTCTTGAATTTTATTCCTTCAGCGGAACAAACCGTATCTGATACTCAATTTATCATTCCTGTCAAAATTTCTCCGGCTCCACATATCGGGCATCATCAATTTGTTGAATATTTTTCACTCAGAGCTCCTCCTGTAGCCTGATTACCAAAGTTTTTTTCGATCCTGAAAATGAAAAATAAGACAAATAACAATCATTCATTTGATGCCAATCTGCATTGTATTGACCTGAATTTCAGGAATACAAGGTAGGTATAATTTATGTTGGTATCACAATAACATGTTTATGCGAATCAAAATCATAATATTTACAGGGATCTTTTTCCTTTTCGTCACTTCTGTTTTTGGAGAACCAAATTCCATTTTATCAAATGCGCATTTAAGCGGGAAAATAACTGATAAAACCACGGGCGAAACACTTCCCGGAGTAAGTATCTATTTTCCTGACCTTAAAACCGGAACAGTTACACTTTCTGATGGAAGCTATTTCATCGAAAAACTTCCATCAACCAAACTACTTGTTCAGGTAAGTTACATAGGCTATAAAATGCAATCGAAACTTATTGACTTAAAAATCACCAATCAGCAAGATTTTAGCCTTGAAGCATCGGCTACCGAAATTAGTGAAGTGGTGGTAACCGGTCAATCCGGAGGAATTGAAAACAAGCGGACACCTTCGCCAATTGCAGTAGTTCCGCGAATGCAGATGCTGCAAAATTCATCCTGTAACATTATCGATGCTCTCGCGAAGATCCCTGGAATTTCACAGGTAACCACAGGTGTCGGTATTTCAAAACCAGTCATTCGGGGAATGGGCTATAACCGTGTGGTCGTTGTAAACGACGGGGTCCGGCAGGAAGGCCAGCAATGGGGCGACGAACATGGTATTGAAATAGACGGGAACAGTGTTAAACATGTTGAAATTCTGAAAGGTCCGGCCAGCCTGGCTTATGGATCGGATGCAATGGCCGGGGTAATCAATCTGGGTTCAGCGCCAACTTTGCCTGAAGGAAGTATTGCAGGAAATATCAGCAGCAATTACCAGACGAACAATGGCTTAATCGACAACTCAGTCAATTTAGCCGGAAATAAAAACGGGTTGATTTGGGATGCCAGATACAGTAATAAGATAGCTCATTCATACCAAAACAAATATGACGGATGGGTTTACAATTCAGGTTTTCGCGAAAATGCCGCAAGTGCAACAATCGGACTTAACCGTAGCTGGGGATATTCGCATTTGCACTTTAGCATTTATAGCCTCAAACCCGGAATTGTTAAAGGCGAACGCGACAGTTTAATCGGAAATTTTCTGAAAACAATCGTCAGCGAAAATGGTGAAACAACTAATCAAATTGCTACTTCGTCTGATTTTCTTTCCTATCAGCCCAACGCGCCTTTCCAGACAATTAATCATTATAAAGCCGTTTGGAACAACAGTTTATATTTTGGGCAAAGCAAGCTTGAAGCTACACTCGGATTTCAGCAAAACAGGCGAAAAGAATTTGTTACCCCCGATGAATACGGATTGTTTTTTCTGCTGAATACCCTGAATTATGATTTCAGATACAGCATGCCTGAATGGAATAATTGGAAGTTTACTTCAGGAATAAACGGAATGTGGCAAAACTCGCAAAATAAAGGAACAGATTTTTTGGTTCCGGCCTACCAATTGTTCGATTTTGGGCTCTTTACCATTGTAGATAAAGAGATTGGTAAACTTACCATAAGTGGAGGAATTCGCTTTGACACACGATTAGAAACAAGCAAAGCACTCTACCAAAATGCCAGTGGTGAACAAGTTCCAGCATCAAATCCAAATGCAGTCAAACGTTTTGGAGCTTTTTCAGAAAACTTTAACGGAACCTCTGGTAGTCTTGGATCAACCTATCAAATCAATGAATTCATTTTCACCAAATTGAACATCTCGCGAGGTTTTCGTGCTCCAAATATTGCTGAATTAGCTTCAAACGGTGTGCACGAAGGCACTCAACGTTACGAAATAGGTAATATTGATCTGAAACCCGAGAACAGTCTGGAATTTGACTATGCCATCGGATTGAATTCTACCCACGTTTCGACAGAATTGGACCTGTTCTCCAACTCTGTCAATCATTTCATTTTCAGTAATAAACTAAATTTACCGGGAGGTACTGATCCGGTATTTAATAACTTCCCGGTATTTCAATTTACCGAAGGTAATGCCCGCCTTTATGGAGGCGAATTCCATATCGACATTCATCCACACCCCTGGGACTGGTTATCTCTGGATAATTCCTTTTCATATGTTAACGGCACTCTGAAAAATCAGCCTAAAGAATCGCACTATTTGCCATTTATTCCTGCACCGGGTTGGGTTTCAGAGATAAAAATTAATTTCGAAAAACTAAATCCTCTTTTATTCCATCCTTTTTTATCCAATGCCTATTTCAAAGTGGGAATCGATAAAACCTGGGAGCAAAACCATTATTATTCGGCTAATGATACAGAAACAGCAACTCCTGGTTATACCTTACTCAGCTTAGGTGCAGGAACTGATTTTGTTCATCAGCATAAAACCCTGTTCTCCTTATACATTTCAGCAAATAATATTACCGATGTTGCCTATCAAAGTCACCTGAGCCGCTTGAAATACACCGGGATGAATTATGCCACCGGAAGATCAGGAATATATAACCAAGGACGAAACATCAGTTTTAAATTGCTGATTCCATTTGATTTTGTGAGTAAAAAACAAGAAATTTAGCATGGAATTCATCCCTTATAATCGGCCCGAAAAGCTGAAAGAGTTTACCAACAATCACAAGCAGGAATTCACTGCCTTGTTCAAAAAACTAAAGGCTAAAAAGCCGAAGAACCTGGATGATGTATTTCATGAATTGCACAAAGAAGCTTTTGATCAGTTCGATTGCCTTACCTGTGCCAACTGCTGTTCAACCATAAGTCCGGTTATCACCGAAAAGGATGTTGTAAGGATAGCTAAACGCATGAAAATGAAATCGGTTGATTTTATTCAGAAATATTTATTCATCGACGAGGACAAGGATTACGTTTTTAAACAAACTCCCTGTCCGTTTCTGATGTCAGGTAATTATTGCATGGTATATGAAGACCGGCCCAAAGCCTGCCGCGAATATCCACATACTGATCGTAAACGTATGTACCAGATTTTAAACCTTACCCATAAGAATTGTGAGGTTTGTCCGGTGGTTTACAGCATCACCTCCGAATTGGTGAAGAAGTATTAATTTGAACAATGATTCCTTATTTTCCCCTGAAAAAGAATGAATTGAAGTGAAACAGGAAAAGAAGTTACTGCACCATGCTCCATGCAAATTAAGCTAAAGTTAATAAAAGTGGAAGCCAGTCGGGCATGTATAGGATGTTCAAAAGCCTTTTTCTACTTTTGGTAAAATTTAAAAAACCATTAAAATCCCTTGATAATGAGAAAAAAAATTGTTGCCGGCAACTGGAAATGCAATACAACCGTTCAGGAAGGAATTGAACTTGCAAAATCAGTAAACGAATTAGTCGCTAAAAAAGGTGCAAAAAATGTAGTTGTAGTTCTTGGAACTCCTTTTACACACATTACCAGTGTTGTTGCTGCCATTGATACCAAACGTATTGATGTTGCCGCTCAAAACTGTGCTGCTGAAGCCAAAGGCGCTTATACCGACGAAGTTTCGGCTGCCATGATTAAATCAACCGGGGCTGAATATGTCATACTGGGTCACTCTGAACGCCGCGAATATTACGGCGAAACAAGCGAAACGCTGAATAAAAAGGTTGCACTGGCTTTGTCGAACGGCTTAACTCCAATCTATTGCTGCGGTGAAGCTTTATCAATCCGCGAAGCCAAAAAACAAAATGCCTACGTAAAAAATCAGCTTGAGGAAACAATTTTCAACCTGAGCGTGGAAGATTTTTCCAAACTGGCCATTGCTTACGAACCCATCTGGGCGATCGGTACAGGTGTAACTGCCTCAACCGCGCAGGCTCAGGAAATGCTTGCCTATATCCGCGGTTTAATTGCAACCAAATTCGGGAAAAATATAGCAGAAGAAACTTCTATTCTTTACGGCGGAAGTTGTAATCCTAAAAATGCTCCTGAATTGTTTGCGCAGGCTGACATAGATGGAGGTTTAATTGGTGGCGCTTCAATGAAAGCTGAAGATTTCCTCGGAATAATCAACGCATATTAATTGAAGTCAAGAGGCAAAAGATTTAGCCTTTAAACTGAAAAAATACGAAAGGCCATTCGGAGACGGATGGTCTTTTTTATGCTATTTTTGAAAACGAAGAATTAACACATTTTTAAGCCAAAAATGATAAAAGAAAATCATCTACTTTTAAGTACCTTTGTACATTGATAAATTTATTGATTATGAAAACATTAACTATTAAAATCCCGGATTCAGTTAACGAGATAGATGTTAAAATGCAGTTAGCAGCACATCTTTTTGAAAGAGGGATAATGTCATCAGGTCAAGCAGCTGATTTAGCTGGAGTTTCAAAGAGAGAGTTTCTTGAGAATGCTGGAAAATATGGTGTTTCCATATTTGGAGAGAGTATTGAGGATATAGAAAAAATTATTAATGGATAAGATAATTATTTTTGATACTAGTTGCCTGATTGCACTTAGTAATATTGGATTACTTCACATTCTCAATGATTTATATGGCGAAGTAAAATTACATCGGAGGTAAGTTCTGAGTTTGGCAGTAAATTATCTGACTGGATAATTATTCATGAAGTAAAGGATAGGTTAAAACAAAAAGACATAAAAAATAGATTAGACAGAGGAGAAGCTAGTTCGATAGCATTGGCTCTTGAGATTCCAAATACTATCTTGATTATAGATGAAATTAAAGGACGCAATATTGCAAAATCTTTAAATATAGAAATAATTGGAACTATTGGTATTCTGCTTTTGGCTAATAACAAAGGATTGATAAAAGATGTTTTAAGCATAATTCTAAAACTCGTCAATAAAGGATTCCGATTGTCGGATAAATTGATAGACAAACTAATAGAGAAATACGGAATAAAATAATTTTTCAGCAGCACTCATTTAGTAATATATTCCAGACAATTTTATATAGGTATAAGTTATGTTCTATCTGTTATATTGTTCACTGCTACAAAGACGATCCGACAACGGGTGGTCTTTTTTTTATACTACTTTTGAAAATTAATTTTAAATCCATTTCTCAATGAACTATACACAAATCAGCTTTACGCTAAATCCAGATACTGATGAAAACCGTGAAATATTGGTGGCAATGCTTTCAGAACTACCATTTGAAAGTTTCGACGAGTCTGAAAATCAGATCATGGGGTATATCCCCGGAGAATCAATTGATCTGGAAGAAATTCAGGCCATAGTCTCCGCTCTTCCCTACTCCGTTTTGACCGATCAGGAAACGATTCCTGAACAAAACTGGAATGAGGTATGGGAAAAGAACTATTTTAAACCTCTGCTTATTGGCAACCGGTGCCTGGTTCGGGCTCCGTTTCATACCGGCTATGAATCTGCCGAATTTGAGTTGGTCATCGAGCCAAAAATGGCTTTTGGTACCGGCAACCATGAAACCACTACGCTGGTAGCCGAACAAATTTTGAATATGGATCTGGAAGGCAAAACGGTGCTGGATATGGGTTGCGGAACCGGAATTCTGGGAATGCTGGCTTCTCTTAAAGGGGCAAAAAGCGTGACTGCCATTGACATAGATACCTGGTCGTTTGAAAGTACAGTTGAAAATGCCAGATTGAACAACATCTTTAACCTGGAAGCTAAACTTGGAGACGCGGCCTTGCTTGGTGAAGAAACCTACGAAATTATTTTCGCCAACATCCATAAAAATGTCATTATCATTGATCTGCCTCTTTACGAAAAAGTACTGCAATCTGGCGGTGAGATTTATCTGAGTGGATTTTACCTTCCTGACATGCCCGTAGTTAAAGAAAAAGCAGAATCGCTCGGACTTCTGGAAACCGGATTTCAGGAGAAAAACAACTGGGTGGTTTATTCCTTTGAAAAACCTTGACAGCATGGGCCAAATCGTACAATACCTCAGCAACAATTTCGGGAAACCTTTAAAGATAAACCCGACTCTGAAATTGTCAATCTGATCAACCATTGAAACCGGAAAGACCGAAGCATTTTGCGGGACCGACTGTTTGATGAAGCTCCCAGTTTGGAAAAACAGGCCATGGGCGACAAGCGCTATTCTGGCTCCAGAAATACTTTGAGCTGATCGAAATGTATATGTTAAGAATACACGAAGTATTTTTTAGGCCGGGAACCGATATTCTTAAATCAATTACAGATAAGATTAGTGTTTCATCAAAAGCTCAAGCATTTTACGATCCAATTGATGGCCATGCCAGTCTTCATACGGTATATCTTTTCGACCCGAATCCAAAATACCAAAGTCACCTCTGAAATTCCAGAGTGCATATCCAATCTGGTTCTCAGTCAGTATGTCGAGTACATCTCCAAACCAGGCCAAAAAGACTTCGTGCGGTGTTTCACGCCAGCAACCACATTCCCCGCAATGGACACCAACTCCCTGTTTTACCAGTTCAATCCATGGTTCGTACAACTCTTCCAGATTTTTACGACTAAAAGACTTTCCCTCAATTACACCCGGCCAAACCGGTTTCGGCGCATCATCCGGATTTTTAAAGACCCAGGGGGCACGGTAATGTGAAATATAATGCGGAAAATATCCGCGACAGCTTTGAGCTATATTCAGATCGGTTATTTCGGGAATTACCGAAGAACCAACATCATTACCATCGGCAATAATCAAATGATCAGGATTCGATTTGCGGATTGCCGTTGAAGCTGCGAGTGCTACTTTCCGGTAAACTTCGCCAGGAATCGTTTTTCGTGCTCCAAACTGATCATTCATATCGTCGCGCCAGCTGGGCTCATTTACCAGGTCAAAGCTGATCTTTTTGGACGAAACATTTGCAAAACGCTTGCCCCACATTTCCCAGTGAAAACAAAAAGCATCCAATGCTTCCTGGTCTTTCCAAAGATTATACGGTTCATTAAAGCCGGCATTTACGCAATAGCCGGGAGCACGATGGAGATTGATGCTAACATGCAATCCGTATTCCTGGGCCTGAAAAATTAATTCCTGAATCTGATCTACAGCTTTCTCATTGATATTTACAACATCGGCTGGTGTAACATTCTTTTCAGGATCGAAATTTATATATCGCGGATATGCCATAGGCAATCGCACAAAATCGAAACCCCAGTCAACCATCCATTTGAAATCGTCTTTGGTGGTTTTGGACTTGTCGTACCTTTTGGAAGGAAATGCGCCAAAATAATCGAGCAGATTAAAACCACGCCAGCGGGGAATGGAATTCTTTACCGGTAGATTAAATGCAGACCCGAAGGCTTTATTGCCAGCCAGTGCTGTTGCTGCTGTAACCATACCGGTGGTTTTAATAAATACACGACGGTTAATAATCTTGTGTTCCATAATATATAAGGTTTAGCGTTAGGTCTAAAGCCGGTCAGATGACGATCATGCAAGACGGTATGCGAAGTTAACAGAAACGAAGAAACCACAAACAAGTCGAAATAATTTGTTTGCAAAAAAAGCAACCTGCCAATAAAGAAGGATAAAAGGAACAGGCATAAAATATTTCTCCGGCGTCTTTAACTTTTAACATGAATCGGTTACGCTGACGATTCAAACTGTATCTTTGCCTTACCATTGGAACAACGATCTCCGCTGGACATTTAAAGTCATTTTAACCAAAAAAATACAACATGATATTGGATAAATTTGAAAATGCGGCCTTGTATGAAGGCATTAGTGAAAACCTTAAAAAAGGTTTTGAATTCCTGAAAAACACTGATCTATCAACTCTTGAATCAGGACGGCATGAGATTGCCGGCAAGGATGTTTTTGCACTGGTCAGTGAATATGAAACCAAAAAGCATGAAGATTGCAGGTTGGAAGCCCATCAGATTTATACTGATATTCAATTCCTGGTTTCAGGTAAAGAACTCATTGGGTTTGAAACCTTAAAAGATCAGTCTGTTTTAAGTGCTTACAATCCGGAAAAAGACATTATTTTCTTTTCAGGAGAATCACAGCTACTTTACATTGAAGCTGGATTGTTCGCCGTTTTTTTTCCACAGGATGTTCACCGCCCCTGCATGCAGATTGATGGACCTGAAAAAGTAAAAAAAGTGGTTATAAAGGTTAAAGTTTAAAGTAATTTATTCATTGACATGCATTTACAGGCAAACTGTGATTGGAAGTCTGGTTGGCAATAAAAGCAACATCGGCAAAACTTCGTTTAATTCCCATACAATAATTACCACTGGTTTGTTATTCTCCATTTTCAACGAAAAATCTTTGCAAACTTTAACGCATAGACCACAGGAATTACACAGGTCGTACGAAAACGTAATCCGGCCATTTTCGTTGGTTCTGCTTGTAATTATTGCCATGACTCATTTTTTTTATAAATTTAAAAAGTTTTTTACTCTTTATTGACTTAATCCGGGCATTAATATGAAGTACTCTTTGATTTTTTCCAGACTCTTTCTTCCGCTTGTTTTTTTTAGTCTGAGTCTGCATGCTCAGGAACGTTATTTGAATGAAATAACTGATTCAGTGAAGGTTGACACCTATACCTATGCATTTAAAGACGGTCATTCACTCGATCTGGATGTTTACACACCCGCATTCGACAACCAGCAAAACAGGCCTTTAATTTTCTATGTGCATGGTGGTGGTTTTTCAGGTGGGGCACGAAATCAAACCGGAATTCAGACGTTTTGTAAAAAACTGGCCCAACATGGTTATGTTTCTGCTTCGATCTCCTACCGGCTAACCCGAAAAGAAACTGAAACGGCTTTTGGGTGCGACTGCCCGGCAAACGACAAGCTAAATACATTTAACGATGCGGTGGAAGACCTTCAGGATGCTACTTTTTTCATGATTAAAAATCGCGATAAATTCGGCATCGATCCGCAAAAAATCATCCTGTCAGGCAGCAGTGCCGGAGCCGAAACCGTTTTAAATGCTGCCTATCAGCCACCTTATTGTTATGGCCTCGACAGCGGACCGGTATCCTATGCAGGGGTAATTTCAATGGCGGGTGCAGTTCCCGATACCTCGCGCATCTATGCTGAATCGGCTATTCCGTCGTTACTGTTTCATGGTACCTGTGATAACCTGGTGCCTTATGCTTCTGCACCGCATCATTACTGCAAAGAATCACAGCCCGGCTACCTGATTCTGCATGGCTCCTATACCATTGCCGGGAAATTAAAAAAACTTGGAACTCCTTACTGGCTTTATACCTATTGCAATGCCGCGCATGAAATTGCAGGGAAACCCATGACGAATAACCTGGAAGAAATCTTTGAATTCTGTTATTCATACATCATCAACAAAGGAACTGAACAAAAAACCACCGTGATAAAAGGCGGTAACAAATCCTGTCCTTATCCATCCTATAATTTTTGCTCCGAATGAAATCAGTAAGACCAGCATTATCCTTCCGGCCATCTTCCTGTTTTTGTGAATCCTGATCTGAAAGCCGGCAGGGAAAAATAAGATTTCCGGTTTATCCTGAACAAAATGATCGTTTTTTGCTTTCATTGGGTATGCATTTAAATTTCATCCTTGTTGGTCAGGGCCTTGCCGGAACGTTGCTCGCCTTCGAACTTTTCAGGCTGGGACAAACTGTTCTTGTTTTTGATGATCCGGAACAGCCAAAAGCTTCATCGGTAGCAGCAGGCATTATAAATCCGGTAATTTTCCGCCGGATGACTAAAAGCTGGAGGATTGATGAGGCTTTTCCACAACTGAAATTAACCTATCACAGTCTGGAAGATTTATTGCAGGTATCCCTTTAAATCCATCTTCAGTGACGTTTTTTCTCTGGACAATTCATACATTTGGGGGAAACTGCTACTAACCAAAATCAAATTTACATGAAACGATTTTTTCATCTTTTTCTGGCCCTGACATTCTGCTGCACATCCCTTAGCCAGGCTCAAAAAACCGAACTTCAATATTTATCCGGAACGGGTAGTGACCATACCGTTAACTGGGATTTTTTCTGCACCGCGGGACAAAACTCAGGGAACTGGACGCAAATTCCGGTTCCTTCGAACTGGGAACTTCAGGGTTTCGGCACCTACAATTACGGCAGCGACAAGGATGAAAAACGCGGGAAGGAAACGGGTATGTATAAGTACGGGTTTCAGGTACCCAAAGAATGGAAAAACAAACAGGTAAACATCGTTTTTGATGGATCGATGACCGACACCAAAGTAAAAATCAATGGCACTTCTGCCGGAAGAATGCACCAGGGAAGTTTTTATCGTTTCAAATACGACATCAGCGATTTACTGAAGTATGGCAAGGAAAATCTGCTTGAAGTTTCGGTGGACAAACATTCAGAAAACGAGGGTGTGAATGAAGCTGAACGCCGTTGCGACTTCTGGATATTCGGAGGTATTTTCCGCCCTGTTTTTCTGGAAGCAAAACCAAAGGCAAATATTGAACGAATAGCTCTGGATGCCAAGGCTGACGGTTCATTCCAGATGGATGTCTTTCTGAATAACATTCGCGAACGACTGGAAGTTAAAGCTCAAATCAAGACACTGGACGGCAAACCCGTAAGTTCTCCGTTTTCAGTCCTGCTCAATCCGTCACAAACCGTTGCACATCTGCATACTTTTGCTGAAAACATCAAAGCGTGGACACCCGAATCGCCGAACAGGTATAGGATCGATATTCAATTGATTAATTACCTTGATGTGGTTCATGAAACAACCGAAAAATTCGGGTTTCGGACTGTTGAGCTGCGCGAAAGCGACGGGATTTATGTGAACGGCCAAAAGGTCATGTTCAAGGGAGTTTGCCGTCATTCATTCCGGCCAAATACCGGACGAACGCTTAACAAACAGGTAAGCATTCAAGATGTAAACCTGATTAAAGAAATGAATATGAATGCAGTGCGCATGTCACATTATCCACCTGACGTTCATTTTCTGGAAGTGTGCGATTCGCTTGGCCTGTTTGTACTCGATGAACTGGGTGGCTGGCAAACGGCCTACGACACCCGTGTTGGCTCAGTTTTAGCCCAGGAAATGCTGCATCGCGACATCAACCATCCAAGCATCGTGATTTGGGACAACGGGAATGAAGGTGGATGGAATGCTGAGCTTGATCATTATTTTGATGAACTCGACCCGCAAAAACGTCCCCTTATCCATCCCTGGGCCGAATTCAGAAATACCGACACCCAACATTACAAGGATTACAACTATGGCAACGGCACGCATCAGCAAGGACGAAATGTAGTTTTTCCGACAGAATTTCTTCATGGTTTATACGATGGTGGCCATGGTGCCGGATTGGAAGATTACTGGAACCTGATGCTCAACAATCCGCTGTCTGCAGGTGGGTTTCTTTGGGATTATGCTGATGAAGCAGTAGTCAGGACCGATAAAAACGGGATACTCGATACCGATGGCAATCATGCCGCCGACGGGATAGTTGGACCTTATCTCGAAAAAGAGGGCAGCTTTTTTACCATTAAAGAAATCTGGTCGCCTGTATTTTTCGAAAACCGTTACATCACTTCGACATTCAACGGCGAATTCACGGTTGAAAACCGTTATATCTATACCAATCTGAAGGACTGCAAATTCACTTACCGTCTGGTCGATTTGCCCAAACCCGATGAAATACAGGAGAAAGTGAATGAGACCGGAACGATTGATTCACCGGACCTGGCTCCCGGTCAGAAAGGAAAACTCAAAATGTTTCTGCCGGTACATTTTTTCGGGAACGATGTACTCTACATTACTGCAACCGATCCTCACGGACGCGAACTATACACCTGGAGCTGGCCCATAAGAAATGCCCGGAGCATAGCTGAAGAAATCATTGTGAGTGACCGGGCGGCTAAAATCAAAATCAACGAAGATGCTATCGGACTTACTGCTCAAATCAATGATCTTTTCATCAAATGGGATAAAAAAACAGGACTTCTGGCAGGAGTTAAAAATAAGAATCAGGCTCTCCGTTTTATTAACGGGCCATTACCGGTAACCGGATCAGCAGAATTACAGGAATTAAAATACAATTCCAGCGACGGGAACTATATTATTGAATGCCTTTACAAAGGTGATCTGAAAAAAGTTAAATGGACTATTATGTCTTCCGGATGGCTAAAGCTGGAAGTAACCTACCGGGCTCCATCTGAAAACAAGTTCATGGGTATCAGTTTTGATTATCCGGAAGATCAGGTTTCCGGAGTCCGATGGATGGGTTACGGACCATACCGGGTGTGGAAAAACCGGATGAAAGGAAATTCACTGAACGTTTGGAGTAAGGCCTACAACAACACGATTACAGGTGAAAACGAGCTTATTTACCCTGAATTCAAGGGGTACCACCGTAACTTTTACTGGGCCACCATTCAGTCGAAAGAACATGATTTTACGATTGTTTGTCCCGATGAAGATGTTTTCCTACGCCTTTTCACACCTGAAAAACCTGCCGGAGCAGGCAATGATAATACTTCACCGGAATTTCCGGCAGGAAATTTCTCCTTTTTGCATGGTATTAATCCAATTGGAACAAAATTCAAAAAGCCTGAACGTTTAGGGCCAATGAGTCAACCCAACATGTTTCTTAAAGAAAAAAACCTAACCTTATACTTTAATTTTAACTGAGCAAAATATCTAAAATCCGTAGAATGAAAAATATTCTGATTATCCTGATTACATTCGTTTCATTAACCAGCCGGCTTTCGGCACAAGATCAAAACAAAATGAACCAGACTGAAAAAACCAGATTAGCGGTATTATGGACAAGCGGAGATCCTGAAGTTGCTGAAAAAGTGTGCTTTATGTATACTCTGAATGCAAAAAAACAGGCATGGTTCGACGAGGTAGTCCTGATTGTATGGGGACCCTCAGCTAAATTGCTGACTGAAAACAAGTCTCTTCAGGAGTATGTCAAAAAGATGCAGGATGTCGGCATTAAGGTTGAAGCCTGTCAGGCCTGTGCAAACATGTATGGAGTTGCCGATATACTGCGCGGAATGAACATCGATGTCAAAGGAATGGGCACTCCCCTCTCCAATTACCTGAAAACCGGCTGGAAAGTGCTGACCTTTTAAGTTGTCCGAAGAATAAAAACCCGAACCCGGTTTGTTCATACTGATGAACGAACCGGGTTTCTTTGTTCCCTGATTTTGAAAAATAACTTCGGAAACTTTCAGGCTGAAGTTTCAATTTTAGAAATCCAGTGTTTTTAACCCTTGTTCAAAAACAATATCACGGGGTATTCCGGCAGTGGCTATCCGGTCCAAATCCTGCTTCAGCTGATCCTGGATAATTCCCTTCTCAGAAATTAATTTAGTGGCATTCAGATAATCTCCGTTTCCTTCCAGAACCAGATTCTGGTTGGCCAAATCGATCATAGCCTGTTTCATCTTTTCAAAATCAACCCGGTAGGTACCTGTATCCGGATTTCTTGAAAAGGCCCCTTTTTCACTTAAATAATTAAAAGAGATCATATTGGCTTTTCCATGTGCACTGGCAGCTCCAAACCTCACCGAACGGAAGATCCCGGCAGTAAAAGTCACCAGATTTTCCATCAGGTCCTTATCCTTCAGCTCCCCCATTTCATTCAGTTTATAAACACACCACAAACCCAATATATCGGCTTTCCCTTCCTCAATGGACGTGTAACTTTCCTTTAAGGCATCACGAACCGTCTGATTGCCATTTACTGTCATTCCCATGCCCAGACCATGTGCCACCTCATGAAACATCGTATTCTCGAAAAATGCATCAAATTTAACGTATTTGCGCTGTTCCGGATCGATGACCAATTCAGCTATCGGCAATAGTATCTGATCGAATTTAGCCTGCATCGCATTTTTTAGTTGTAGCTTCCGGCTGCCCTTTTCAGTTCTGACCCGTTCGTCGTTGGGTAAATTTATGGCAATGGTTTTCGAGCCGGCATTGCAGTCGCCTGCATAATAAACAACATCGTAGGCATTCATATCAGAATCAGTGCCGGGTTGTTCGTTTTTGTAAGCAGGTTCACAGGGCAGTTGCTTCTGTAATTCAGGTAACAATGCTGCAAATCGTTCGAGCCGTTTGCTCCATGCCAGATCTTTAACCAGGATATAGGCTTCATAGGACGCCTTGTAGCCAAATAACTGGTCCTCGTAACTTTCGATAGGTCCAACCACAAAATCCAGGTTACCGGTTCTCATATCAAGCCAGGCAAGATCACTTTGATAATAGTCATCAGTCAGTAATGCTTCGGCACGAAGGCTTAGATATCGTTTAAATTCAGGGTTATCAGCAATTTCAGCTGCTTTTTTGATCAAACCGGCCGCCTGGATGATCTGATCCTTATAAAATTCATGATAGGGAACAGTTAGAAGTGAACTGGTTGAATCACGGATAATTACAGTATACAAACTTGTTTTATCTGCCTGATTCCAGGCCTCAAACTCAGCTTTGCTCATGTCGAGCGGATAAAAAGTAGCGCCGGCAGGCTTTTCTCCTATCCCGTCAACAAACGGTTTATTATTATCAAGCCGATCCCATGGACCATAATTTATATTCAGAAATTTCTGAAGAGCTGAATCACTGGAATAGTTTGCCAGTTGGTTTCTATCGCCATAGGTTTGCCGCCAGAAAATCTCATCCATGATCTGAGCAGTTTCAAAAAGATATGGAAGCAATTCTTTTTCAGCCGGAGTTAAAACCGAAACATCTGTCGTCAGCTTAAAACTGGCATATTCGTCAACTTTATTCTGAATTTCAGATTTTTTATCCGTTTTCTTTTGAGGATTAGCACAAGCAAAAATCGTTAGTGCCAGAAATAAATAAATTCCTATACGTTTCATATCTTATAAATTTTTAAATCATATACTTCAGGGGTATTGATCCCGAAAAGGCGGATCTTTTCACCGCGAATCCAAACAAAAAGCCCAGGGTCAATGTCGATCTCCAATGTATCGCCATCGATCACTTTTTGAATAACAG
The DNA here is from genome assembly GCA_038251165.1 of Bacteroidales bacterium. Classification (GTDB taxonomy): domain Bacteria; phylum Bacteroidota; class Bacteroidia; order Bacteroidales; family Prolixibacteraceae; genus Aquipluma. The sequence continues at coordinate 61,283 of JBBSBP010000012.1, forward strand.
CATGGTATTGATACATGATTCGTAAGATTAGGTTACAGACAACAAGTTATAAAAAATGCTGCCCGAAAGCAGCATTCTTTGTGGAATTTTTTCCGGGGATTATTTCCGGGGTTGTACACCTTTTTGTTTGGCCATATCTTCCAGCTTTTGCTGAAATTTCGATTTGACAATCACTTTCTTTTTATTGATCTGTATTTGCGCCCGTATTTTATCTTCATCAACCATCATGCGGAAAATATACATTTGTCCAATAGTGATCACGTTAGCAAGGAAATAGTAATAACTCAGACCTGATGTATAACTATTCAGGATAAACAGGAACATGACCGGCATAATATACATCATGGTCTTCATTCCCGGCATGGCATCCGTATTCTGAGTCTGTGAATTCAGGTAAGTTGAGATAATGGTGGTAACCGTCATCAGTAAACAGAACAAACTTACATGGGATCCATAAAATGGAATTTCAAAGGGCAGATTCAGGATCGAATCATAGGTTGATAAGTCGGTAGCCCAAAGAAAGCTTTGCTGACGCAACTCAATGGATGTCGGGAAAAAGAAGAACATGGCAATTAAAATCGGGAACTGAAACACCATGGGCAAGCACCCTCCCATAGGATTTACTCCGGCTTTTTTATACAAAGCCATGGTTGCCTGTTGTTTCTCCATCGCCTTTTCCTTACCGAACTTTGCATTTATCTCATCAATTTCAGGCTTTAAAACCTTCATTTTGGCCTGGGAATGATATGATTTATAGGTAAAAGGAAAAATAAGGAGCTTGATGAAAATGGTGAGCAGTAAAATGATGATACCAAAATTACTGATAAACTTCCTTAAGAAATTGAATGTTGGAATAATCAGGTACTTATTAACCGGACGAACAATCGCATAACCCAGGTTGATCAGACTTTCCATTGAAAGATCATACTGTTTCAGGGTATTGTAATGATTTGGCCCGAAATAGAATTTCATTTTAATACTTTCTGATTCTTTTCCATCGTATGGAAGAGAAATATCAGCATTAAAATTACCCAGGTAAAGCGAATCTTCCTCGGTCAGTTCAGACTTGATATCAGCATTTGCAAAAGCATCATCAGCAATTAAAGTCGACGAGAAAAACAATTGTTTGAAACTGATCCATTTGGTTTTGGTTTTGAGGCTTTCAGATCCGGATTTCTGTGTCGCAAGCTTATCTACATTATCATCCTGATATTTGTAGTAAATTGTGGTGTAACTATCCTCCCCGAATTTCGATTTTCGCTCCTGACGCGGTACATTAATGTTCCAGTTGAAGTTCAGGTAATTCGAATTGGAGGTTATGATATTATTTAAATTCCTTGTATTAATATCAAAACCAACCAGGTAAGAATTATACCTGAGGGTATAGTTATACTCCAGATATTTCCCTTCACCGGCAGACAACCTCATCGAGATACTCGTCGAATCGCCCTTGTTTTCTAAATTGTACTCTTCATTTCCTTCCTTGCCTTTTTTTACTTCCGGACCGTGCAAAACCAAATTTTCAGCCGAATCGGAAGGCGTAAAATAAAATGCTTCGGTTTCGATGCTTCGGTTTTGTGCAAAGAAATTCATTCCAAATTTACTGGAAGTTCCTTCGAACAGGATTAATGGCGTCCCCCCAAAGGTTTTGAAATTTTTAAGTTCAACGGAATAAATCCGACCTCCCTTGTTCGAAAAGTTCACCCTGATCAGGTTATTTTCAATGGAGTAAAATTTTTCTTTTCCGGTTGAAGCAGCTGCAAAAACGCCAAATTTTTCTTTTCTGGAATCATCTTCCTTCGAAAGTAAACTATCATTGGTCGCCGGAGTTATATCAGCAGCTTTAATTTCGACCTGTTTGGCTGCTTCAGCAAGTTCTTTTACTTTCTCAAGCCTGACAAGCTCGATTGCGATTGAATCGCGTTTTTGTTTGGCAGCGGTAACCTGCTCTTCAGATGGCTTGTTAAAATAGCTGAACCCTATCAGAATCGTGAAAATGAGGGCTACACCTATAACCGTATTTCTATCCATGTCAAATCTAAATTATTTTCCGAGTGCAGCTTTTATAAAAGCTACAAACAACGGATGTGGTTTTAAAACTGTACTACTGTATTCGGGGTGGAACTGAACTCCAACAAACCATTTGTGCGAAGGAATTTCAACCACTTCAACCAGATTGGTATCCGGATTCAGACCTGTCGCTTTCATTCCTGCAGCTTCAAACTGACTCAGATACTGATCATTAAACTCATAACGGTGACGATGTCTTTCTTTGATCTCTGATTTATTGTAAGCCTTGTAAATGTTTGATTTTTTATCAATAATCTGACATTTATATGCACCCAGACGCATCGTTCCGCCTTTTTCTGTTATGCCTTTTTGCTCTTCCATCAGATCGATAACCGGACATTCGGTTTTTTCATTCATCTCAGTTGAATCAGCAGAGGTTAGTCCTAATACCTTGCGGGCAAATTCAATGACAGCGATCTGCATTCCCAGGCAAATTCCAAAGAAAGGAATGTTGTTTTCCCTCACCCAGGTAGTAGCAATGATTTTTCCTTCAATACCGCGGTGTCCGAAACCTGGTGCCACAATAATACCTTTAAGGCCTTCCAGCTTTTTTTCGACGTTTTCAGCAGTTATTTTCTCAGAATGTATCCAGCGCAGTTTGACTTTGCATGAATTCACTGCACCGGCATGGATCAAAGCTTCAACAATTGATTTATAGGCATCCTGTAATTCGATGTATTTTCCGACCAATCCAATTTCAATTTCTGAATTTGGTTTTTTAAGTTTATTCAGGAAATCATTCCAATCATCCAATTTCGGTTCGTCTTTCAACGGAAGACCCATTTTGCGCAAAACAATTTCATCCAGTCGCTCTTCGCGCATTTTGTTCGGAACCTCATAAATGGTTTCAACATCAATGGATTGAATAACAGCTTCAATTTCAACGTTGCAGAAAAGCGCTACTTTTTTACGGAGCGCCGTACCCAGTTCATGTTCGGTACGCAATACCAAAACGTCGGGTTGAACTCCGTTTTCGAGCAATGCTTTTACCGAATGTTGGGTTGGTTTGGTTTTTAATTCACCTGACGCGGCCAGATAGGGCACCAGGGTTAAATGAATAACCAGGGCATTGTGTCCCATTTCCCATTTCATCTGGCGAACTGCTTCGATGTAAGGCAACGATTCGATATCGCCGACTGTTCCGCCAATTTCGGTAACTACAATGTCGTATTTGCCTTTCGATCCAAGGATTTTGATTTTACGCTTGATTTCATCGGTAATGTGCGGAATAATCTGCACCGTTTTACCCAGGTAATCACCACGACGTTCCTTGTTAATAACCGATTGATAGATTCGTCCGGTTGTGACATTATTGGCCTGTGATGTTGGAACATTCAGAAAACGTTCGTAATGACCAAGATCCAGATCGGTTTCGGCTCCGTCGACGGTTACATAACATTCACCATGTTCGTAAGGATTTAATGTTCCGGGATCTACGTTAATGTATGGATCCAGTTTCTGAATTGTTACCGAATAACCTCTGGACTGAAGTAATTTAGCCAATGATGAGGCCAGGATTCCTTTCCCAAGTGAGGATGTTACTCCTCCTGTTACAAATATGTACCTGGTTGCTGACAAGACTTTGGATTTTAAATGTTCTTAAAAGCGAGCAAAGTTAATTAATAAAACGTACGGCTAAAAAATGTGAGCCCGCATAATTCATAAAATTTGATGAAATGTAAATTTAATGCAGGCAAATACCGGTTATTGAAAGAAAATTTCTGAATTTTTCAGGATTCGGATTTTCAAGGATTTAAAATGAATTAACAATAAAAAACCCGCTGACTTACAGCGGGTTTTTTAGGAAGCTATTCATCATCTTCCATCGAGTCCATTATTCTGATTTTCTCTTTCAGAAATTCTATTTTCTCTTTGGTATTGGCAATCTTCTGATTTACATCTTCAATCAGGGCCGTAGCATTCTTTGTATTGGCAAAGAAACCAATATTATTATCCAGTAAAGCCAGGTCCGATTCCATCTGTTTTAACTTGGTCATGTATTTTTCACGTTCAAAACGCATTTTATTCTGACCTCGTCCGGTTGAAGTATTGTTCGCCACCTTACTTTTGAATTTCATCAGATTCCGGCGTTTTTCATCAATCCGGAGTGTATCAAAATGACGGTTAATCACATCACGGAACTCATTCTGGATGGCGTCTTTATCTCTGAACGGAACATGACCGATTTCGGTAAAACGGCGCTGAAAATCTTTCAGTTTATCCAGATCAGCGTTGTCATCACCCGAAAGCGTGAATTCTTTCACTTCTTCCAGAAGCGCTCTTTTCTTTTTCAGATTATCAGACTGTTCGCCATCGATTGAAGAAAAATGTTTTGCTTTGTTTTCGAAGAAAAAATCGCAGGCAGCACGGAAGCGTTTCCAGATCACATCCGAAAACTTACGGGGTACAGGTCCGATTTCTTTCCATGCTTTCTGAATATTGATGTATTCATCAGCAGTTTTTTTCCAGTCGGTACTGTCTTTCAGCGCTTCAGCCTGAATACACAAATCGGTTTTCATCTGAAGGTTGTTTTGCTGTTCTTCTTTATTCTGATTGTAGAACTCACGCTTACGATCAAAGAACTTGTCGGAGGCAATACGGAAACGTTCGTAAATTTTGTTGTTATCTTTTTTCGGCGCAAAACCAATTGTTCTCCATATTTTCTGCAATTCAATCAGTTCTTTTGATCTGTCATCCCAATCGCGGTGGGCTTCAATTTCTGCTTCGGAAATTTCTTCCACTTTTTCGCAAAGCGCGATCTTGGCATCCAGATTCCTTTTCTGATCCGATTTACGGCCTTCAAAATAATCCTGGTGTTTTTTGTTGACAATTGAGGTAGCTGCTTTGAAACGCTCCCATAATTCATCTTTTTTATCACGCGGAACAGGGCCTACCTCGCGCCATTGTTCGTGGTATTTCTGTAAAATATTAAAAGCCTTGATAATGGATGGTTCAACCAAAAGTTCTTCCGTCTTTTCACAGATTTCCATTTTTGTTTCCAGATTTTTCTTCAGGTCCAGATCACGCAATTCTTTGTTGATTTTGATGAAATCATAAAAATTCTCAACGTGATGATGGTAGGTATCCCAAAGATCTTTCAGTTTTGCCTGTGGAACAGGACCAATTTCTCTCCATAGATTCTGTAATTCACGGAAATCGTGGAAAGTTTTGTTGATTGATTCCTTGTTATTGATGAGCGCTTTAATCTCTTCAATAATTTCATATTTTTTCTGAAGATTGACTTCTTTTACCTCGTCATTCTTTCTGTTGTGTTCGTTTCTGATATCCTGATACTGTTTTAACAGATTCCGAAGATCCAGTTCGGATGGATCGGGTTCTGCCTTAAACTCGGCAACATCGCCACCTGCTTCAATGAAAGCAGCTTTTTGAGCTTCAATGTTCGCTCTGTAACGGCGAAAGAAATTGATTTTTATAGCATCAACATCATCTTTTACCGTTTCAAAATGGTGGTTTTGAAGTAAAGTACGCAGCTCAGCAATAAGTTCAATTTCTGAAAGATTACTGTAGCCAGACAGTCTTTGTTTCTGAATACTATCGTCTGAAGAATCATCTTCCTTAATTTCCGGGTCATCTTCCGACACATTAATCCCTTCTTTGTTAGAAGCAGGATCTTCATCTGCTGATTCCATCTTAACGGCTTCCGGAACAGGCACTACTGTAATCTCCTTGTCTTCAGGCGTTAAGGGTTCTGTAACTTTCTGAATTACCGGTTCAGTTGTTTCACTTACCGATAAATCAGCTGCTTCTTCCAATGCAGGTTCTTCAACAACTGTTTCATCAACTTCAGGAGCAGCCACTTCGTCAGCTTCCTGAATAGTCGGTTCAACTACTTCTGCCACAGATTCAACGACAGGTTCTTCTTCAATTTCAGCGACTTCCGGAACAGGTTCTTCTTCAGCTTCCTGGACTGCCGGTTCAACTACTTCTGCCACAGATTCAACGGCAGGTACTTCTTCAATTTCAGCGACTTCCGGAGCAGGTTCTTCTTCAGCTTCCTGAACTGCTGGTTCAACTACTTCTGCCACAGATTCAACGGCAGGTACTTCTTCAATTTCAGCGACTTCCGGAGCAGGTACTTCTTCAGCTTCCTGAACTGCCGGTTCAACTACTTCTGCAACAGGTTCAACTGCAGGTACTTCTTCAGCTTCCTGAACTGCTGGTTCAACTACTTCTGCCACAGATTCAACGTCTGGATCTTCTTCAATTTCAGCGACTTCCGGAGCAGGTACTTCTTCAGCTTTCTGAACTGCTGGTTCAACTACTTCTGCAACAGGTTCTTCTTCGATTGTTTTAACTTCAGTTGCAGGTACCTGGGCGGCTTCCTGATCGGTGGATTCAACTGTTTCAGATACAGATAATTCTATAACTTCTTCAACAGCATTCTCAACTTCAGTTACTTCAGTTACTTTGGTCTGTTCAACAGTTTCTTCCGTAACATTCTGGTCATTACTAGTTTCTGGTTCAACTTGTGCACCACTTAACTCTACTTTTGAGTTTTTTAGATCTTTGGGTTCCATAACAAAAAATTAAAATACATTGTAATTAACAGGGAATAGGGTCATACTTCAGCCTACGAAAATAGATATTACAAGCTAATACTCAAAGATTTTAATCAATAAAAGTGCAAAACATCCGGATAAAACCATATAGTCTGAGAATTGAGCATCAAATTTTGCTATTAGTTCCGGGATTTTAACCAACATTAAAGTCAGGTTGTTACTTTTGCAGAAAATTAAAGGTATGCGTATCGATATTCTTACAGTTGTTCCCGAATTGCTCGAAAGTTCATTCAATCATTCTATTCTGAAAAGAAGTCAGGAAAAAGGATTGGTTGAAATATTTGTCCACAACATCAGGGATTTTTCGAAAGATAAACACCGAAAGACGGATGATTATGCATTCAGCGGGGGTGCCGGAATGGTCATGACCATCCAGCCGGTTGAAAGTGCCATCAACTTTCTGAAATCTCAACGGGAATACGATGAGATCATTTACACCAGCCCTGATGGAGTCCGGTTAACCCAGAAAGGAGCCAATAAACTTTCGTTGCTCAATAGCATCATCATACTCTGCGGACATTACAAAGGTATTGATCAGCGGATCAGGGAACATTTAATAACCATGGAAATTTCGATCGGCGATTATGTGCTTACCGGTGGTGAACTGGCTGCTGCGGTAATCGTTGACAGTATTGTACGACTGGTGCCTGGAGTTTTGTCAGACGAAACCTCAGCCCTTACGGATTCGTTTCAGGACAACATGCTGAGCCCTCCGGTTTATACGCGGCCTGCCGATTACAAGGGGTGGAAAGTTCCGGATATTTTGCTTTCAGGAAATGAAAGAAAAATTAACGAATGGCAGGAGAAGCAAGCCATGGAACGCACAAAAAGACTCAGACCGGATTTGCTGAATGACTAAAAACGGAACCGGGAAAACGGATTGCCGAATACCGCCTCTCCTTTTTCCATTATCCTTTTTCCATTATCCTTTCCTATGCCTGATCCGCCTTATCTGCGGCAGATTTTATTATACGGACAATAGCTGCATTTTTGAGGATCTTTGGTCTGATCGTAAAAGTTATCCGGTGAGAACATTTCGGAAAGAACCTCCGCAAAAACGGTCTTGAATTCATCTTTTACAGGCTGGAAAATAAGTTTCTCACCCCTGTAAATCACGTTGGGAATAAACTCATCGGCAAATAAATTATCGAGTTTATAGATGGTTGGAAAGATTAAACTTTCCTCTCCCATGTTCGATAAAATATCCGAATAAATCAGGGTTTGAAAAATCTCTTTCCGCCGGTCGTTATAATCACGGTCGACCAACTGTGACCATTCTTTAAAATCCAGTTTTAAATTCCTCCCTGTTTTGTAATCAATAATCCGCAATCCATCGGCCACACGATCTATCCGGTCAATGATTCCCCCAATGCGGATGTTTATTGTCTTTACTCCTGAAACAACCTGGTAACCGGCCGAATATTCCTTTTCAAGACTTTCCACTCGGAAAGGAGCAAACTGAATATCATTCTCGAGCAACTGGTGAATATATTCCCTTATGTGTGAGGCAATTAATATGCTCTGTCCGCTCAACTTAAGCTGTATAGCTTCTTCCGGAGCCATCTGGTAATACTTCACGGCAACCGACTCAAGCACAACGGCTTCGATTCTTCGTTTATCGCCCCGTAAAAGTTTAAGCGCAGCAGCTTCCACCGTTTTATTTTCAAACGGCCGGTACAAAATCTCAATGGCATAATGGAATAAGTTTCCAAATAATACGGCATCAATTTCCTCCTTCACTTCATCTTTTTCCTTAATTCCGGCGATGTATTTAAAGTAGAATTTCAGTTTGCAGTCGAGATAAGTATTGATAGCGCTCGGACTTAGATTTTTATCAGCATAACGCGACAACAATAGCTGAACGTGTGTTTCACCGGCCTCAATCCGGATCGGTTCATTGGTCGTACTCCTGAAATTAAAACTCAGGTTCAGCTCTTCGATTTCAAATTCAGAATCATACAAAAGCTGGTACAAAAACCGGCTCTTTTCCGATGACGCAATTCCTTCGGTGATCGAATTGTAGACAATCACCGTGTTTTCGGTGCGCTGGATCATCCGGTAAAAATAATAGGCATACATGGCATCACGGTCTTCATAGGTCGGCATTCCGAAACCTTTCCGCAGATGATAAGGAACAAATGAATGACCGGCAGTAATCCGTGGCAGGAATCCTTCATTGGCCGAAAACAGCACCAGGTTTTCAAAATCGAGGCTGCGTGTTTCGAGCAAACCCATGATTTGCAGGCCAGTCAGCGGTTCTCCTTCAAACGGAATGGAAATTCGCCGCAGACTCTGGTCGAGCAGACGATACAGAATTTTAACCGGAAAATCAGGAACATTCAAATCGGTCAGGGTATCTTTCAATCGCTGAATAGCCAGGAAGGCCTGGAAAAGATATTCTGCTTCCAGTTTAACCTGTTCATTAATGGTACTGTCAAATTTCCGCGAAAGTTCTTTTAAAACATCGAGAAAATAATAGAGAATATTCATCCAGTTTTCAGGACAGGAGAAGATCTTTTTTACAAACGGATTTAAATTGAGCTCTGCAGCTACCAGATAAATCTTATTTCTTTTGTGAATTCCGGCCACAAACAATTTGATTTCCGGATTTACCACAAACTGATGATTTAACAGGGCAACTACCGGCTTATAATAAAATACGGGCGTTTTCGACGACCTGCGAATGTTTTTCTGCAAACTGATGAGTTGCGAAATAAAACCATAAACCGGAGTGTTCACAAACGGATAACCCATGGTGATATTGATATCCCTGAAATTTTTTCCAACGGAAGAAATTACCGGGATCAGCAAATTTTCATCGGCTAAAACAAAAGCGGTATTGTCGAACCTTTCATTAATCGGGAAACTTTTTAATACCTGCGGAAGGTTGATTGCCTGGGCCTGGGTAATATTTCCCGGAACCGATACCAGGGTAATTTTCCGCAGGCTGGCAGGTAATCCGCTTTCAGGTTTAAAACTTTTCGGAGCCGGAAATAAAATCCTGTTTGAACGAAGAAACCGGCCTGCTTCATTTTCATTGTCGTTCAGGTAAAAATCGTCGTAATCCCAGAAAAACATTGCTTTCTGCTGATTATCAAGCTTCCTGAATATCGTTTTTTCACAATTATTCAGTGCATTAAACCCGATAAAAATGTATTTTTTGGCATTGAGCCCTGTAATTTGCTGATTGTTGAAAGCTTCGGCCACCTCGCGGTAAATCATTCCTGAATAGGCCATATGGTTCTGCTTCAGTACTTCCTTAAACCGATGGTAAATTGCCGCCAGCCTGATCCAGATCGCGATGAATTTTTCTTTATTGAACGAGTGGGGTACTTTATCCAGGTTGCCCCAGAACTCATCTATGGCTTTTTTCTGTTCATCCGTCAAGTAGTCGAACTGATTTTCAAGTTCTTTCAGGTCCGAAATATTCCGGAATAAATCATCGGCATTTAAGAGGTATTTGTCGATGTCATCAAAATCGGCCAGAAGGATTTCGCCCCAGAAGAAAAATTCATCCAGGGGTTCCTGATGCCCGGTTTCCCTGGCATAAACATCCTGGAGTTTCAGTACCAGCGAAACCGGATCGGCCTGCTGCAATCCGGTCAGCGAACCAATCAGTTCGTTAATGGTAATTATTTCAGGCGACAGAACAGGCTTCTCAATCAACTCATTCAGATAGGCTGTAAAAAAAACTCCTGCTCTCCTTCCCGGGAATACCAGGCAATATTCACTTAATTCTGACCGGTGATTCGTATATAGATAGCTGGCAACTTGTTTCAAAAAAGGGTTCATTCGCAGTAAGATCAATTGAATAATATCCAAAACATCAAAATACACCGACCGGAGCTGCCAAAAACAGGCTGATCAACTCCGGACAGATTCCGGCTTAAAGGTAAAATTAAAACCTTTATAGCCTCAAAGAAAATCTGGTTATGGTTCTTAAACCGGTCATTTTTTGTATTTTTCAGCTCTAAACCTAAACGCATGAAAAATCTTTTTTTATTAATTATCCTGCTGATATCAAATCACTTACTTTCAGCACAGGATCGGGTAACCGGTCAGCCTTTTGCCACTCGTTCGGAAGTCATTGCACAGCATGGAATGGCAAGTACCAGCCAGCCGCTGGCCACCCAGGTTGCTCTCGACATCCTGAAGGCAGGAGGGAATGCCGTCGATGCAGCCATTGCAGCCAATGCGGTCCTGGGATTGGTTGAACCCACCGGAAACGGACTCGGCGGTGACCTTTTCGCGATAGTCTGGGATGCAAAAACACAAAAGCTGTATGGATTAAATGCCAGTGGCCGTTCGCCTTACGACCTTTCGCTCCAGTATTTTACCGACCATGGCATTCAGAAAGTACCCTCACACGGACCCTTATCCGTTTCAGTACCGGGTTGTGTGGATGGCTGGTTCGAACTGAATAAAAAATTCGGAAAACTATCCATGCCTGAAATTCTGAAACCGGCTATCACCTATGCCCGCGAAGGTTTTCCTTTGACAGAAGTGATTGCATACTACTGGAATTCGAATTCGAAGTTTTTGGAAAACTATACCGGGTTTAAAGAAATTTACATGCCAAATGGGAAAGCCCCGGCCAAAGGCGAAGTGTTTAAGAATCCTTACCTGGCTGCAACACTTGAAAAAATTGCCAAAGGTGGACGCGATGCTTTTTATAAGGGTGAGATTGCGCAGAAAATAGTGGATTATGTGCGAAAAGAAGGTGGTTTTTTTAGCATGCGCGATTTCGAAGATCATCATTCGGAGTGGATCGAACCGGTTTCGACCAACTACCGGGGGTACGATGTCTGGGAATTACCGCCCAACGGTCAGGGAATTGCGGTACTTCAAATACTGAATATTCTTGAAAAATACGACATCAAATCCATGGGCTTCGGAAGTCCGGATTACATTCACACCTTTGTGGAAGCCAAAAAGCTTGCTTTCGAAGACCGTGCTAAATTTTACGCTGATCCCGACTTTAACCAGCTTCCCATCAAAGGACTTATTTCGAAAGCGTATGCCGCAGAACGGAACAAGCTGATTAATCCGAAACGGGCTGCCAAAACCTACCCTGCCGGAAATCCGGAACATGGAAATACCATTTATTTAACTACTGCTGACAAGGACGGGAACATGGTTTCGCTCATTCAAAGCAATTACCGGGGAATGGGCTCCGGAATGACACCCGGCAAACTGGGATTTGTACTTCAGGACCGTGGTGAAATGTTCTCGCTCGATCCAAATCACATGAATAAATTCGAGCCGCACAAACGGCCGTTTCATACTATTATCCCGGCCTTCATCACCAAAGATGGTAAACCTTTCATCAGCTTTGGACTGATGGGGGGATCGATGCAGCCACAGGGACATGCCCAGATCGTCGTAAACTTAATTGACTTTGGGATGAACCTTCAGGAGGCCGGCGATGCACCGCGTATTTGTCATGAAGGATCAAGTGAACCGACTGACGAAAAGATGACCGATGGGGGAATCGTTTACCTGGAAAGTGGAATTCCTTATGAAACCATACGGAATTTGCTGGGAAGGGGTCACCAGGTTCAATACATCAACGGAATTTACGGCGGTTACCAGGCGATAAAATGGGATGGAGTGAATAAAGTATTTTTTGGCGCTTCAGAATCACGGAAAGACGGACAGGCCGCCGGCTACTGATGACGGGGAAATGGTCATCGCATCAAAGAACTATGTATTAGAGTAGTGACTGAAAAGCCCGTAAAAAAAGGCTGCATTCCATCGAAGAATGCAGCTTTTTTTTTTGGACATTTATTCAGTTTTCAATCGGATTTAGCGCCCGCTTCTGATCTTTTTCACCATATCAGAAGTAACAGGTTCAAAATCATTTCCAAAACTGGAACGAATATAAGATAACACATCGGCCATTTCTTCATTGGTTAATATGGCATGCGAAGGCATAAAATTATTATACACTTCACCATTAACCTCAATTTTTCCGTTTAGTCCTTTCATCATGACGGCAATCAGTTCCTGTGGCTCTTTGCCGACCCAACTGCCGGGTGTTAAAGGCGGATGCATATTGGGAACACCCGAACCGTCAGCCTGGTGACAGGTTAAACAATACTGGGTGTAAACAGCTTTTCCCGGATGTTCTTTTTCAACAACCGCGGCCGGCAGATTTTCATTGATTTCGGTAGCAAGTTCTTCTGAACTGACTGCTTCCACCTTTTTCTTTTCAGCTTTATTCTGGCAGGAAATGAATAATCCTCCCGATAATAGACAAATAATTGTCAGCTTAAATATCCGCTTCATGCAAATTGTTTTAAAGTTTACGAGCATAAGATAAGACAATTTAGCCAATAATTATTTCGGAGTGTAAATTATCCGGTAAATCCGGCCCTTCACATCATCCGAAACATACAATGAACCATCCGGGCCCTGAGCCAGGCCACATGGGCGATGTTTTGCATCACGCGGACTTTTGACTACATCGACGCCTGCAAAACCACCTGCAAAAATTTCCCATTCACCTTCAGGTATCGAACCTTTAAAAGGAACGAAAACGACATAATATCCTTCCTGAGGCAGGGGTGCACGGTTCCACGATCCGTGAAAGGCAACAAAAGCCCCGTTTTTGTATTTTTCAGGAAACATATCGCCGGTATAAAACAGCACATCGTTCGGCGCCGTATGCGCGGGAAAAGCCAGGATAGGATCATCGGATGCCGAACACCGGCCAATTTTCAGTCCATCGCCACCGTATTCAGGAGCAAGAACTTTTTTATTCCGGGCCGGATCGAAATAACAATAGGGCCAGCCAAAATCTGATCCGTCTTCAACGAGTAAAAACTCTTCGGCAGGCAATAAAGCGCTTTGTTCGGGGGTATAATACTCAGGATAAAACTGAGAAAGCTGGTCACGGCCATGCATAATAGCGTACAATTTATTTTCCTTATTATTCCAGGTAATCGCGACCGCATTCCTGATTCCGGTAGCAAAACGGTATCCGTCTCTGGCCTGATCCTGGTTTGGAACATCGGCTTTAAACCGCCATATTCCGCCATGAAGCTCAAGCAACGGACAAGGATCCATTCCCGGCGAACCTTTGGTCCGATCCTGTTCCATACAGGCATTGGAAGGTCCGCCAACCGTAACATACATGTTTCCATCCTGATCAAAAGTCATGGGTTTTGAGGCATGCTGAGTTTCTACGGTAAATCCTCCGGCAATAATTTCAGCATTAGCGGAAGGAACCAACTCCCCATCCGTGAGCTTGTACCTGACAATCAGGGTATCGGCGCCGAAATACAAATATCCGTTGTGCAACCCGATGCCTGTACCGTCATAGATTCCGTGGTACTTCACCAAATCAGCTCTTCCGTCCCGGTTCTGATCGCGAAGACAAACTATTCCGCCTCCGTTTTTCAGACGGCTGAGCGAAGCATATACATCGCCGTTTGTATTCACTTCAAGATGCCTTGTTTTTCCCAGGCTATCGGCAAAAATCAGGGCAGAAAAACCTTCCGGAAGGTTTAAGCCGGCATTATCAGCATCAGGGTTGATATTTGTTTTTGAATTTAACTGACAACCAGCCATGAAAACCAGGCCAATGATCCAAAAAAATGATTTCTTCATAGGTTTTATAAATTGATGTTGGGGTATAAACGTAATTTCAGAATTCTTAAACTTCATTCACCCTTCAGACCTTCATTCTTTTCGCGGTTTGCATAGAATTGCTGGAGGATGGAGCCGTCATTGGATTCTTTTGACAAGGATTCAATGGTATCCGGAGCAATATTCAACAAATCAAGTGCTATTAATCCATCCAGGCAATTGTTAAACTTGGGATCAACATTAAAACCGATGATTTTTGCATTCAGTTTGATGTATTTTTTCAAAAGCACCGGCAAGCCTGAATTCATTTCATCCACATCTCCGATAAACCGGTCAAGCGCATTGATATCATTATCCATTGTTTGCATAATAATATTAAGGTTCTGATCAACTGTCCTGAACTTGTATGAATTACGGGGTGTAATACTTCTAGCCAGTTTCCAGTCGAAATGATGTGCCATAATAAACTTGATAATCATTTCCTTCGAAGTGGTTGAATAATCATCACTGACACTCACCGGTCCCATCAGGTAGCGGTATTCGGGATTTTTAAGGGTAAAATACAGAATACCCTTCCACAACAGGAACAAAGGCATGGGTTTCTTCTGGTATTCTTTGACCACAAATGAACGTCCCAATTCCATGGTTTGGCACAGCATATCCTGCAGGTCATCCTTGATCCGGAACAAACTGTGAATGTAAAAACCACGGACACCATATTTATGCATAATTTCAGCGCCTTTCCCAACCCGGTATGCTCCGGCAATCATTTGGGTCTCCGTATCCCAGATAAACATCTGATTGTAATACAGGTCAAATTCATCCAGGTCCCGGCTTCGATTGGTACCTTCACCAACCTGCCGGAAAGTTATTTCACGAAGACGACCAATTTCAAGCAGGATGTTAGGGATGCATTTCGATGGAGCACAGTATACGGTGTAATTCTTTAACCGGAACAATAAAAATTCCTGTCCCAGATTATCCAGTTCCTGAATGATTATTTTCTGGGGAACCGGATCAGAAACCGTTTCAATGTGCTGCTGCCGTTTCAGTGAATAGTTAAAAAACCGCTTGACTTCAATCTTTGAACACAAGAGGTAAGTCTTTGCCCTTAAATACCGGCCATACTGATAGACATCCGGGAATTTATCCTGGTCGGACACTGAAACAGGATTTCCGATTCTTATTTTGATCTTTTTTTTGCGTTGATATAAAATTTCTGTCGGAAGTTTCACATTTGTCAACGAGGGGTGAATAGTACCCATCAGATAGAATAAACGGCTGTTATTTCCCTGAAAATGAATGGGGACGACAGGAACTTTCTGCTGTTTGATGAATTTAAGCGTATTGTAATTCCATTGTTTATCTGAAAGTACACGGGTTGCATCAAACTGTGAAACTTCGCCGGCCGGAAACACACAAAGAAGGCCCCCATTTTCGAGGTGTACAGTAGCTTTTCCCAAACCTGCAGCTATGGATCGTTTGTCAGTCTTTTTCCGGAAAATATTTTCTTCAATAAAAAATTCACTGATCGGTTCAATCTTTTGCAGCAGTTGTGTGGAGATAATTTTTACATCGGAGCGTACCTTGTTCAGCATTTGGATTAATAAAATACTTTCCAAACCTCCGAAAGGATGATTGCAAACAATAATTACCGCTCCTGTCCTGGAAATCCGTTTCTGTAATTTATCCTCTTCAAACACGAAACTAATGTTGAGAATCCGGATCAGCTCGTCAATAAAAGCAAGGCCTTTTTTATCGCCAATCTGGTTATACACCCGGTTTAGTTTGTCGAAGCGGAGCAGGAGCATCAGGAATCGGGCGAAGTGTTCGCCACCTAAAAAGCCAAGCTTCGGGTTGGCTTTCAGAATGTCTTCAGGTTTAAATACTTCCATTTTTGAAAGAAAATTGATTTGTTGGATTTCGAATAAACCAGTTGCAACTTTCGTTGATTACCACATCAAACAATATCTTCATTAAAAAAAGAATTCTTAAAAATGAACATTTTTTTTGGTCAATTGTCATTGGTTTAGCTTAATTCGCATAAAAAAAATTAGAAATTGAATTTACTCTATCAAAAATACGACATCAACAAGTGGTTACCTACCACAAAAAAAGAGGTTGAATCGAGGGGTTGGGACAGTGTTGACATTATTTTTTTCACAGGTGATGCCTATGTTGATCACCCATCGTTTGGCGCTGCAGTTATTGGAAGAATACTTGAAGCAGAAGGACTTCGAGTTGCCATAGTCCCTCAGCCAAACTGGCAGGATGATTTACGCGATTTTAAAAAACTGGGCAGGCCCAACCTGTATTTTGCGGTGACAGCCGGAAATATGGATTCGATGGTCAACCACTATACGGCCAACAAACGAAAACGTTCGAACGATGCCTACACGCCCGGAGGAAAGCAGGGACAGCGGCCTGATTACGCATCCATAGTTTACTGCAATATCCTGAAAGAAATTTATCCGGATGTGCCCCTGGTGGTTGGCGGAATCGAAGCATCGCTCCGGCGGGTAACACATTACGATTACTGGAGCGACAAACTTAAACCATCGATTCTGGTCGATTCGAAAGCCGATATGCTTTTTTACGGCATGGGCGAAAAATCGATCCTGGAATATACAAAACTCATCCAAAAGGGAGTTGACCCGGGTAAACTGACCAACATTCCGCAAACAGCCTTTTTGGTTACCAGGGAAGAAGAATATATTACCAACAAAAAGTGGAACAGCATTAAGCTTTACTCCTACGAAGAATGCCTGGAAGACAAAAAAAAATATGCCAAAAATTTCATGCATATTGAGGAGGAGTCGAACAAGGTTGAAGCGAATGTTATCATCCAGGAAACCGGCAATCAGCAGGTCATTGTAAATCCTCCATGGCCGCCCCTGGAAGAAAAGGAAATCGATCGGTTTTACGATCTGCCGTTCACCCGGCTGCCCCACCCCAGGTATAAAAATAAGGAAGACATTCCGGCTTACAACATGATTCGCCATTCGGTAAACATTCATCGCGGATGTTTTGGCGGCTGTACGTTTTGTACCATCTCTGCACACCAGGGAAAATTTATTGCCAGCCGATCCGAAGCATCAATTTTAAAAGAGGTCGACCAACTGGTATTAATGCCTGATTTTAAGGGATATATATCCGACCTGGGAGGACCTTCGGCCAACATGTACAAAATGAAAGGTATTCATGAAGAAATATGCCGGAAATGCAAACGTCCATCGTGTGTTTTTCCGGATGTGTGTAAAAACCTGAATGTCGACCACAAACCGATGCTCGATTTGTATAAAAAAGTCCGTCAGCATCCCGATGTTAAAAAAGCCTTTATTGGAAGCGGAATTCGCTACGATATGATTCTGAAGGAAACCAACGATCCGCAGGTCAATAAAAACAACATGGAATACCTCCGCGAGGTAATTAAGCACCATGTCTCCGGAAGGTTAAAAGTTGCTCCTGAACATACATCGGACCAGGTACTTGACCTGATGCGCAAACCTTCCTTTAAACTTTTCCACAAGCTGAACAAAGTGTTTCAGGAAATCAACAGGGAAGAAGGTCTTAAACAGCAACTGATTCCGTATTTCATTTCAAGTCATCCCGGCTGTGAGAATGTGGATATGGCCAACCTGGCAGTCGAAACCAAAAGCCTCGATTTCAAACTTGAACAGGTTCAGGACTTTACACCTACTCCCATGACCCTGGCCACGGTTATTTATTATACAGGTTATCATCCGTATACCATGCAAAAGGTGTTTACCGCCAAAAGCCAGAAAGAAAAACTTGCCCAACGCAAATACTTCTTCTGGTATCAGCGCGAAAATCACCAGGAAATAAAAAATGAACTGACCCGTTTAAACCGTAGGGATTTGCTCGACGGCTTGTTTGGCCGGTCAAAAAAAGAAGAAATCAGACCGGCTGGCAGACACCGGAACTAACTGTTTGTCATCCATTTCTTTATCAATACTTATTTCGTTATGCATAAAATAAAGATTACCGTTCTTGTACTTTTTCTGTTTATTCTGAATTCGTGTGCCGAACTGACTCAAATTGCCCAATCGGTTGCGAATCAAAATTTACCCTTAACCAATGCCGAAATCATTGGTGGTTTGAAAGATGCCCTTTTAGTCGGGACCGATAGTTCAGTTGCCCGGTTGTCAGCAATCGACGGTTATCTGAAAGATCAGGCGGTTAAAATTTTACTTCCGCCGGAAGCCAAAATGATCACTGACAACCTGTCAAAACTCCCGGGTGGTTCAAAACTGGTCGACGATGTAGTTCTCCGGATAAACAGGGCTGCCGAAGATGCCGCCAAACAGGCAAAACCAATCTTTGTAAACAGTATCCGGGAAATGACCTTTGCCGACGGACTGCAGATTTTAAAAGGCCCGGATAATGCGGCGACGCAATACTTCCGGCAGAAAACCTCCCAACAGCTGGGCGAATTGTACCGTCCAAAAATACGTGAATCACTGAATAAAAACCTGATTGCAGGTATTTCAACCCAGCAGTCATGGAACGAACTGACCACCAACTGGAATCAACTGGCCGGGTCCATGCTGGGAAAAATGGCCGGTTTAAAAACAGTGGATGTCAAACTCGAAGATTATTTGCTGGAACAGGCCTTAAACGGTATGTTCCTGAAAATCGAAGAACGCGAAAAGGATATCCGCAACAATGCCAATGCCCGTGTTACTGCATTATTGAAAAGAGTATTTGGAAGTCAAAACTAGCTGCGGAGTTTATTGAAATGGTTGAAGATAAATCCGGACTGGAACTAACCGGAACGATCATTGAAAATTCAAATCTTTCATCAGGAAAAATCGGAGGAATTGAATAAACGTCCCTGCCAGGTCTTCTGATCCTCCAGCATCTTGTCGAGTTTGGCTGTAAATTCGAAATTTTTCAGGCCCCAGCGGGGAGCAATCAGGAGATCATCCGGAGCCTCACTGACAAACCGTTCCACGATAATTTCCGGATTCAGCAATTCCAGGTATCTGACGACGAGATCTAAATAACCGGCAACGGTAAACATCTCATAATCTCCGGGATTGTGAATGTAATCACCATGCATCCGGGTATTTTTATGAATCTGGAGCTGATGAAGTTTAAGGTTTTCGACCGGAAGCTGTGAAAGTATTCTGGCCTGATCAAGCCAGTCTGTTTCAGTTTCACCGGGTAATCCCAGGATCAGATGAGCACAATTGTGAATGTTTCTTCGGGCGGTTTCATGCAAGGCCCGGACTGATTCTTCAAAACTGTGTCCACGATTCATTCGGACAAGACTGGAATTTTTATGTGATTCAATTCCGAATTCGACCATGATGTAATGGTTTTGAGCCAGTTCCTGCAGGTAGTCCAGAATCTCAGCAGTCACACAATCCGGGCGGGTGGCAATAACCAGCCCGATGATTTCTTCATGAGACAGAGCTTCCTCATACAATTTCCTGAGGTTTTCAAGCGGAGCATAGGTATTGCTGTAGGCCTGGAAATATGCCAGGTATTTCATCGATTTATACTTTCGGGAAAAAAATCCGATGCCTTCATTCAGTTGCAGGGTGACACTTTTTTCCAGACTGCAATATCCGGGGTTAAAAGTGAGATTGTTACAATAGGAGCATCCTCCTGTCCCTCGTGAGCCGTCGCGGTTTGGGCATGAAAATCCTGCATCAACCGATATTTTTTGAACACGGCCGTTAAATTTCTTCCGGAAATAACCGGAAAAATCGTTGTACCGTTTATCACTGCCCCACGAAAACTGACTCATTGCTGTAGCGTTAAAATTGTCCTGCAAAAGTAGTTCAATTTACAGGCTTCCAAAAACAAATCTGACGGCCAATCTAAAAATTACGATCACTTTAAACCCAAAAATGTACCTGTATTTCCCAAAATGACTAAAAGAAAAAAATACGCAGTTATTTTCAAATCGTTCAAAACACAGTTATGTAACTATATTACAATTGCTTAACAGATTTAAAAAGCAACTTGAATTGTTAAAAAAAAGTTTAAAACTTTTTGATTCAAAAAGAAGAGATTACCTGTTTCTTAAATCTGAATTTATAAATTTAGAGAACGTTAATATGCTGCTATGTTTAAACCAAAAGATATCAGCCAGATTACGGCTCGGGGAAGTCGAATAGAGACTGTTCAAAAACAAATTGAAAATTTCAGACATGGATTCCCATTCCTGAAATTGACTGAAGCTGCCAGTAATTACCACGGGCTAATCAAATTATCCGAAAGTGAAATTCAGAAATACATTTCAGTTTTTGATGAAAAAGTTTCGAAAGGTCTGAAGCTTTTAAAATTTGTTCCGGCCTCCGGAGCAGCAAGCCGCATGTTCCGGATATTGTATTCGGCTTTGGATGCCTTACAAAACGGAGAAAAGCAGGCTGATATTTTAAACGAAAAAAAATTGAACCTGTTTATAGATCAACTCGACCGGCTTGCCTTTTCCGAAGATCTGAAACAGCTGGCTACCGTTGGAAATAAGGATCTGAAATCAGTTCCTCCTCAACAACTCCTGGAATGGATCCTGTTGGAACCGGGTTTAAATTACGGAAATCTCCCCAAAGCCCTGCTTAAATTCCATGCCTACCCCGATGGAACCCGTACTCCTTTGGAAGAACATTTCGTGGAGGGAGCTTTGTATTCAAAAAACAATGAAGGAATTGTTAATCTGCACTTTACTGTTTCACCTGAGCATCAGCAGGCATTCGAAAAGCATATTGCTGAAATAAAACCCAAATACGCGAAAATTTTTGGCGTAAATTATCAGCTGGCTTTCTCGCATCAAAAACCTTCAACCGACACCATTGCAGTAACACCTGAAAACGAACCGTTCCGTAATGATGACGGGAGTTTGTTTTTCCGGCCTGCCGGTCATGGAGCGCTGCTCGAAAATCTGAACGATCTGGATGCCGACCTGGTCTTTATCAAGAATATTGACAATGTGGTACCTGATTCGCTTAAAAAGCCAACTGTTGACTACAAAAAAGCTCTTGCAGGAGTATTGTTAAGCCTTCAGGACCAGGTTTTTTATTACCAGAAAATTCTGAAAGAGCATTATCCCAGTACACTCGAAAGTGCGTTTTATGCCGAAGCAGCAAATTTCCTTGAAAATATTTTAAACATTACTCCTCCCCAGGATCAGTATTACAGTGAAAAAGAAGAATTATACTATTATTTAAGCAATAAATTCAACCGGCCCATACGGGTTTGCGGTATGGTGAAAAACCAGGGCGAACCCGGAGGAGGACCATTTTTTGTTCAGAACAGCGATGGTTCAGTATCGTTGCATATTGTTGAAAGTTCACAAATTGATCTGAAGAATCCGGAACAGTTGGCGATTGCAAAAAATGCCAGTCATTTTAATCCGGTTGATCTGGTTTGTGGAATACGAGATTATACCGGAGAGAAATACAATCTCCTGAATTTCAGCGATCCGGATACTGGTTTTATATCGGTTAAATCGAAAGATGGTCAGGAATTGAAAGCCCAGGAATTACCTGGTTTATGGAACGGATCCATGTCAGATTGGAATACTCTTTTTGTTGAAGTTCCGATTGAAACCTTTAATCCGGTTAAAACTGTTAACGACCTGTTAAGAAAAGAGCATCAACCGAATTGATTCAAATCGAAAAGTAATTGTAACTTTGCAAACTTTTAAGGAAAATATATGAACGAAGACGCCAGGGACAATTTTGAAGACGATGACTTTCAGGAGGCTGTAATACGTTTCAAAAAAATGGTTAGAACTAAAACCTCAAAATACTTCGATGTATATGAAGTTGAGGGTATTATTGACCATTTCCTGGAAGAAGGACGAATTAAACTAGCCAAAAAAGCACTTGAAACAGGTCTTTTGTTGCATCCCGCTTCAATTTCCATCAAAATTCGTGAGGCGCAGCTTCTTATGCATGAAGGCAAACTCGAAGAATGTCTCGGTTTACTCAGTATGCTTGAAAAAATTGAAACCACCAATATAGAAATATTTCTCACCAAGGGCGAAGCTTACAATTTGCTGGGCGATGTCGGCAAAGCTGTTGAGTATTACGAAAAGGCCCTTGAAATGCCTATCGACGAACTCGACGAAACCCTTTACAACATTGGCGTTTCCTTTGGTCAGGCAGGCGAAACCGATCTGGCTATTCAATATCTTGAAAAAGCTCATCAGGACAATCCCAAAAACGAAATTGTACTTTACGAACTGGGTTATTATTACGACAGGGATTCCCAATTTGAAAACAGCATTGAAAAATACGATAAATACCTTGACATCGATCCGTTTAATCATTCGGTGTGGTACAACATCGGAATTACATACAACCGGATTGGGAAGTTCGATAAAGCCATTGAAGCCTACGATTATGCCCTGGTTATAAACAGCGAATTTCTTCATGCACATTTCAACAAGGCCAATGCACTGGCGAACAACAATCAGTTCCCCGAAGCCATTGAATGTTACCTGGAATACCTGGAACTCGATACTGAAAACGACGATGCATTTTGTTACCTGGCTGAATGTTATCTGAATTCTGACCGGTATAACGAAGCTTTGGTTAATTATCAGAAAGCAATCCGGCTGAATCAGAATAATTCGAGTGCATGGTATGGCTCAGGTTTAATCATGTGGTCTGAAGGAAAACTAACCGAAGCACAGGCCTTCCTGAAAAAAGCGGTCAGCCTTGAAGATGACAATTCCGATTTCTGGGCTATGGCTGCCAAAATACATGCCGAGCTGAATGAAATTAACGAAGCTGTTGAATCATTCGAAATGGCTACCCTGCTCGAACCCGAAAACATAGAAATCTGGCTCTCCTATTCAGAAATGTTTTATGATCTGAACGATACGGATAAAGCCATTCAGGTATTGAAAAATGCAAGCAAGACCAACAAGTCGGATGCTGAACTCAATTACCGGTTGACAGCCTATTTACTCGATAAAAACGAAGAACTGGAAGCTGCCTGTCATTTCGAAAGCGCATTGAAAATAGATTACAGCAAACAGGATGAACTGTTCGAATTTTATCCTGAAGCATCAAAAATTGAATCTATAAAGAAACTTATTACACAATACCAATCAACGAAACTTTAAACCCAATGAATTCTCGATTGCCACACATGCCTGAAAGGCCGGCTAAACCCCGTGAAAACGGGCTTACCATGGTTATGGACAAAGGATTGAGCTTACGTGAAGCAGAAGATTTATGCGACATCTCTGCTCCCTACTGCGATCTCATTAAATTAGGATTTGGAACTTCAATTATTACCAGTCGCCTTCACGAAAAAATCAGACTTTATCAATCAGCCGGATTAAAAACCTATTTTGGAGGAACACTTTTTGAAGCGTTTGCTGTTCGTGGAATGTTCGATGAATACCGCCATTTCCTGGATGAATATGAAATGGAAATGGTTGAAGTATCTGACGGCGTTATGGAACTGGATCATGACTTAAAATGTAAATACATCGCCGAACTGAGCAAGAATTTCACTGTTTTATCTGAAGTTGGATCCAAACTCAAAGGCAAAGAGATTTCGAACGACCAATGGGTAGCATTTATGCAAACCGAATTGCAGGCCGGCGCCTGGAAAGTTATTGCCGAAGCACGTGAAAGCGGGAACATGGGCATATACAACGACGATGGATCGGCTAATTTCGAACTGATTTTAAGCCTCAAAAAGGCATTGGATCCGGATACCATATTGTGGGAAGCCCCGCTGAAAAACCAGCAGGTTTGGTTTATCAAACTTTTAGGACCGAATGTCAATCTGGGCAACATTGCAACCAATGAAATTATTTCGCTCGAAACGCTGCGGCTCGGCCTCAGGGGAGACACATTGCTCACCTTTCTACCTTCCGAACTTTTATAATTAAAAAAAACATGAAAAACCCGCCGGGTAAGGTGTGAGGTAATTTTCCGGCGGGGGTTAATACTCAATCAAAATACGGTTACAAAAATTTGGCCTGATTTAAATAGTTAAAACTTAATTCAACGCTTTCCATCGGGTCAAGATCTTTGAAACTGTCTTGTTCAACAAAGAAATATTCCATTCCCGCAGTTTCCTTTTCAGCAAAAATACGGGCAAAATCCATACGACCGCTGCCTACCGGCGCAAAGAACATATCATCAGTTTTCACCATGTCTTTAACGTGCCACAATTGGAAACGTCCCGGGAATTTTTTGAAATAATCGATCGGATCGAAACCTCCGCGGGTGATCCAGTAAAGATCCAATTCAAACGTAACCAGCGAAGGATCGGTTTCATTTAGCAACAAATCAAAGGGAATCTGATCTTCCATTTTCTCAAATTCAAAGGCATGGTTGTGGTAGCCAAATTTAATTCCATTCTTTTTGGCAATTTCACCCATTTTATTGAACTTTCCGGCAGTGGCTTTCCATCCATCGAGGTTTGTGCGGAACTGATCAGACAAATAGGGATAAATAATGTATTTGGCTCCGGCTTCTGCAGCATCAGCGATCACTTTTTCAGCCGAATCCAATTCGAATACAGTGTGTGAACTGTTTAAAGGCATACCCAAACCGTTTAACAGCTCTATAAATGGTTTAAGTTCCATTCCGTAGAAAGTTCCGTCTGCCGCGCTGTACCCTGCTGCTTCCACTGAATTGTATCCAATTTTAGCCAGTTTTTCAAGAGTGCCCTTCAAATCCTGCTGGATCTTATCACGCACGGTATATAGTTGTAATCCGATTACTTTTTTCTCAGGGGCACAGGCTGCCATGGGAAAAATCATTGTTGCTGCCGTAAAAGCTGCAGTTGTTTTTAAAAAGTCGCGACGATTAGCCATAGTATATATAATTAGTGGTATTTAGAACTGATGATTTTCCGATTTCCAAAAATCCGGAATTATTCAAAATTAAATAAAATATCCTGAAAAATATACAGGATTGCAGGACTAAGTTTTAAAATTGTATTTTTGTTTACCATGTTGGCTGATTTGTAGGATTAAAAAAGCAATTTCATAGTCATTCGATAGTCATTTGATTGTCATTCATTGTCATTCATTGTCATTCGATTGTTTTTTTACTACTAAAATGACCATCAATGGCCACCTAATGACATGATCTACAATCGTTAGGCAATATACCGGATACTCATAAACATTTATTACCTTTTCAGTGTTTGACTGGAGTCTTTAAGCCTTTGCGGAAGGCTAATCCGGAGACGAATACAAAAAATCCGGGAGTCACAAAAGATGCACCTTTAACGCATTGAACATCAATAAATATTACTTCAAATCCTTAGGCTATGAGACGTATCTTCCAACATTCAATCCTGATCTTTCTAATCCTATACTACTTCAGCAGCCTGGCACAGGAAGAAACAACCCTGGTTAAACTGTCTGATCAGGTACCTGAATTCGAATTCGAAAAAAGTCCGGGCATCAAACAAAACATTTCAGATCTGAAGGGCAAAACGGTATTAATAACTTTTTTTGCGACCTGGTGCGGTCCCTGCAGGGAAGAATTACCTCATATCCAGGCGGAAATATTCAATAAATACAAAAAAGATCCGAATTTCGAACTCCTGATTTTTGGCCGTGAGCACAGCTGGGAAGAGGTCAATAAGTTTAAGGCAGGGAACAAATTCAGCATGCCTTTTTATCCTGATCCTGAACGTAAAATATATTCGAAATTTGCCGGGCAGTATATTCCGCGAAATTTCCTGATTTCACCGGAAGGAAGAATTTTATACAGTTCCATCGGTTTTAACGAAAAAGAGTTTGAGCAACTCAGGGAAAAGATTAACAATCAGCTAAAAAAGAAATAATAATAAGCTAAAATCCGACCTGATTTTGTACATTCAGCGAAACAGAATTCCTCTTCGTTTACCTGACGGCGATGGATTCAATTTCAATCAGAACACCCATAGGTAATTCCTTTACGGCAAAAGCAGCACGTGCCGGTGCGTTTTCAGCATAAAACCGGCTATACACCTCATTCATCGCTTTAAAATTACTCATGTCGCTGAGCAGGCAGGTTGATTTCACCACATTCCCGTAACTGTATCCCGCTTCGTTCAATATGGCTCCTATGTTTTTCAAAACCTGTTCGGTCTGTTCCTGAATTCCACCCTCCACGATCTTCATCGTTTGAGGATCGAGCGGAATCTGTCCGGAAATATAAAGCGTTCCCCCGGCTTCAACAGCCTGACTGTAAGGCCCGATTGCTGCAGGCGCATGAGGAGTTTGAATTATTCGTTTCATAAGCAGCTGATTGATTGATTGATTGATTGATTGGCTAAATGGTAAATAGTAAATGGTAAATAACTATGGCTAATAGTCTTCATGCCCCCTACCCTATCATCCATGCTTTTCCGACAAATACCTTTCAGCATCGATAGCTGCCATACATCCTGAACCTGCAGCAGTTACAGCCTGGCGATAGATTGAATCCTGAACATCACCACAGGCATATACTCCCGGAACATTGGTTTTTGAGCTTCCCGGAATTGTTTTGATATATCCCACCTCATCGGTATCCAGGTAATCTTTTACAAAATCAGAATTTGGTTTATGGCCAATAGCCAGGAAAAAACCGTCAATTTTAATCTTTATTTCCTTTTCTTCCGGAGTACCTTTCTTTTTCCACAGCACTGCGCCTTCTACCACTCCATCGCCCAATAATCCCCTGGTTTGGTGTTCCCACAAAACTTCAATGTTTTTGGTCCGGAAAACACGTTCCTGCATCACTTTCGAGGCCCGAAGCTCGTGTCTCCTGACAATCAGGTAAACTTTATTCACCAAACCTGCCAGGTAGATTGATTCTTCAGCAGCAGTATCGCCACCCCCTACAACGGCCACATCCTTCCCGCGGTAGAAAAAACCATCGCAGGTTGCACAGGCAGAAACCCCGCTTCCGGCATATTTTTTTTCGTCTTCCAGTCCCAGGTATTTGGCTGTGGCGCCGGTGGCAAGAATTACCGTTTCAGCCTCAATCACTTTTTTCTCGTCAATCCATACTTTATGAACTGAACCTGAAAAATCAACCGCTGTGGCCATTCCCCAGCGAACATCAGTCCCGAACCGGACAGCCTGAGCTTTTAAATCTTCCATCATGACCGGACCGGTAACTCCCTCTGCATATCCCGGGAAATTTTCCACTTCAGTAGTTGTTGTTAACTGACCTCCGGGCTGAAGACCTTCATACATTACAGGACTCATATTGGCCCGGGCAGCGTATATTGCAGCCGTGTAACCGGCCGGACCGGAACCTATAATCAGGCATTTTACCTTTTCAGTTTCAGTTGGCTGAGCGATATTGTTACTCTTCGAGTCGTCAAGATTCATTGCTTTAAACATATCGTTGAATTATTTATTTTGCAGCTCAAAGTTACTAAACATGCGATCACGAACAACACGCGTACTATCAATAATTGTTATCTGCTCATAGACAAAACTGAACGTATCCGGGCTTGCCGTAAATCGATATCCGACCCTGCTCCTTTTCGGTCTTTCGTCCGGATCATTTTTCCGGAGTTTCAGACGGGGACATTCAACTTTAATCTTAAATTAATTTAAAAAAGGTAACTTTTAGCAGGTTTATAATGTACAACCAATTGATTTAAACATGATGGTATGAGAACGAGGAAAAAGATCTTAAAAATTAGGAAACAGTCCAGGATTGCCCCTCCTAAAGAAAATTTATGGTTTTATAGTGAAACCACTGCGATGAACCAATCTCCTGTTAGCGCTAAAAAATCATTCCAAAATGACAGGTTTAATATTTTCAATGATGACTATAATCGCTACCTCCAGGGAAATTCTTCAAAAACCCGTAAAAAGGTATGTAATTTTGTTGTTGACTGGCAAATGACTGATAATCCATAAGCAGGCGACCTTTTAGTATCTCCTGGAAAGATTTGTCGATCAATTTTTATTTTTTTGCATTAAGATTTTACGAATATCCTGAAAGATTTCAGATACCGACTGAAAGAGGAAATATCCACACGGGAAAAAATCAAAGTTTAGGCGAATAGAAAGACTACCCAACTGTTCCTTAGCAGCTTGCTGATGTTTACTAAAATTGTAATGCTACCGATCTAAAATTAATTTTTCCCGGTATTCAAGTTTATTATCAAGTTTAAGAAAAATAATGTAAATACCCGATGGATAATTAGTTAAATCAATACTTTTCTGCTTTTCATTTCCGAATCGGTCTGAATAAACTTTACTTCCTAAACAATTTCGAATTTCAATTTCAGCACCCATAAAATCAAAACCATTTAAATCGAGAGTTAGGTTGTCATGTGCCGGATTCGGATAAATCTTCACTTTATGATTCTGATTAATTAGGTCATTTACTGAATTTAAGTCATAAGCAAACTCAATTGAAGCAGGTGAAACAGGTGAATATCCTTCGCTGCTATTTATATCATTCGAAACAAATACAATGTAATTTTCTCCCAAATTTAATTTCTCATCCGGAACAAAAAGATAACGATTTGCATCTTGATTTATCCAAAAACCTTCAATCCGTTTTCCGCCAGACTTTTCAGTAACTGTAATTCCAACCCCAAGTGTATTTTCATCCATCGGAGAATTAAATTCAAGCCAGATTTTATTATCATTTATGACCTTGTTTCCTTCAACTGTTGGCTTAATTAATTCCGGTTTAATAATATTCTTCAGAAGTATTATTCCAGAATTTGACTGAATCTGAATATGATCAACCTGATTTCCAGTCAAGGGATCGAAGTAGGTTGTTCCAAATTGAGCTAAATCAACAGAAACAGGACTTCCAACTCCGGAGCAGACCAATACCAATCCATTTTCGAACCGGCGGGCAAACACCAGTGGATTGGAATTTACATTCAGATTGTCAAAGTTTTTTTGTGGAGTATCGAGCGGCAATCCAATTGGCCAGCGAAGAGCAGGATTCACAAATGGTCGACGGTTACCAATTAAATCGTTGACGGTTTCATAGGTTGCCCTTAAAGCTATAGTACCCAACCAAACTGATTTTTGTGGGTCAACGGCCAAAAGATAGCTGCAGTAGTGGTACATTTCAGCTTGCTTGCGTTGTGGCTCGTTGAGCGCTTCCCACATCCGCGATATCCAACCGGCATTTTCAATAATTGGTCCGATACAATTTCCTTTATAGGCTGCGTCCCGGGTATTTTCAAAGACCTGTAACCACTTTGCAGGATCATTGATTTGAAATTCACTGCCAATATTTACAGGTTTAGTTCTGTCGAGCCGCCAGATGCTGTTGGATAAATCGTTACCGTTAAATGATGCGCCTTCCTGGCAAAACATGGTAATCATTTTCTTTCCATTATATGCTTGAAAAAAGACCTGATTTCCATCGTAATTCCAAATACTAATATTGTTTGCAAACAGCAAAGGAGTTTTTCCGTATTTATCGCTTAGCGTATCAATTACCTGCGCCAGATTTCTGTAATTATATTGCCCTAAAAGAAGATTATCACTATAATTACCTTTCGTAACAAAGTCCCACATTTGTAAAGTATTAAGTATTGACCCATTAGCTTTTACAGGCGAAACTCCCGCAGTTGCCCCAAAAACATCCATCCATAAACCATCATAATAACTTTCATTCACGGCTTTCTCCCATTCAATAATTGTTCGGATAGTTCGTAAACTGGTAGCCGGATCAGCATAATAGTTTGGAACTGCATTTGCCAAACCGGGATAGCCACTGGATCGAAAGGCCGGAGAAAATGCTTTTTCGCCAACCTGGTAAGGCTTTGGACTTGTATTTTCGAACCCTCGGGTAACAGAGAGAATCCATTCATTCCCTAATTTTGAAAAATCGTTGACCCTTATAAGTTCATTTCCAACCCTGATCCAGTAAACCATAGTTTGACAGGACGTTGAATATACATCAGTAGTCGTGGATTTTGATAAAGTACTACAGTTATTAAATGGAGTTGGTCCATCAGCTATCGAAATTGTTGTCGAGGAACTTTCAACATCTTTCGATAATTGTCCAAGAGTATAGTAAATCAATTCTTTTCGATGATTCTCTTCTTCAATGAACCTAAATGCCTGACGATTATCCCAGCTATCGCGGGTATTAGTATATTCTGCAGTGTTTATGTATTTGATAACCTTTAATTCGGGATTGTATTTATGCACCGAATCGGTCGTTGCCTTATCAAAACTACTGTAAAGCATTTTATAAGTTGAACTGAGATATTTGAAGTCCGCAGTAGTGAGAGTTTTTGCCTGATTTGCTTTATCAATCTGTGCATAAACCGGATAAACAGGGCGATTCGGATTACCCAATACCCTAACAAATAAGGCGCAAAACACAAGTAGGATGAATAGTTTCATTCTGAAATTGTATTGGTGTGATCCACTTCAATTAAACATATTTCATCATTGGTCTTTTTATTAATGATAAGAATACCTTTAAGTTCATAAATTGATTTTTCTTGTTTTATTAATTTCCAATCTGTATTCATTTCATAATTTTTCACCAAATTAATAATTTTGTAACTACTCAGGTCATATTTTTTTAGAATAAATCTTCTCTTAATAAGAATCGCATAGATTTCCCTCAACTTGTTTTCCTTGCAACGAGCCGATAAATATTGGTTTGTTTCCATCTATGCAAATCTCATTGAGGTTCGT
>JBBSBP010000013.1:0-86973 GCA_038251165.1 Bacteroidales bacterium
GAGTATAATGATGGCAATAAGCTTAAACAATCTGGTTCTGTTCGATTTTTCGGAAAACAGCCGGTCCGAAAGATGGCAGGTGGTTAATGATGGTGTAATGGGTGGTTTGTCGCAGGCTACATTTAAAGTCAGCGAAAACGGAACAGCTTTGTTTACAGGACGGGTTTCGCTGGAAAATAACGGGGGATTTTCTTCGGTGCGTTACAACATCGGAAAAACGAATGTTAAAGGATTCACTACTCTGGCGCTTTACCTAAAAGGTGACGGCAAAAAATACCAGGTGCGCATTCGGGAAAATAGCGACGATTATTTCTCTTATATCACTACTTTTCAGACTTCAGGAAATTGGGAAAACATTGAGATTCCGTTAAAAGAAATGTTTCCATCATTCAGGGGCCGTAAGCTGGATCTCCCCAATTATAAGGGCAACACCATGGATGAGATGACTTTCTTAATTGGCAATAAAAAGGCCGAATCTTTTAGCTTAGAACTTCAAAAGGCATTTCTTAAATAGCCGTTTTTTTGTTAAAACTGAATGGCCAGCTGAAACGATTGCGGACTGAGTGAAAGCTGAACATTTTGAAGAAAGAGAACGGAATGCCTGTGTTGTATGGCATACAACACGAGATCGAATGCCAATAAAAAGCCACCTTGCAAAACAAGTGACTGCCCGTAACCCTTAAAAAGATCAGGGCGTTTTGTGCCCGATTTTGATTTGTTTATCATGAAAGCCCCGCTTGCGATATACAAAACATCGAGTCCTGCATTGATAAGCAGAACTTTTTCAGTCAGCAGGTGTTTGTCCATCATTTGTTCGGGACTTAACAAGTTCGGATCAGTTAAATGAGCACTTACCAAGGCATACCCGGCAATACCCAAATTAACGGTATTCCACATCAGATTCATTTGGTGAAAATATTTTGAACTTCCGGATTGAGTGGACATGCCATAGGCACCGGAGGCCATATTCAGCAAAGCCCACGAACCAAGCACATACATACCTGTATTGGAATTGTTCTGGCTTTTTAGGTAAAAATTTTGATAATCTGCTTGTGCATCAACCTGCACAGCAAAAAGCGCGATACAAAACAGAAGTACTATCTTTCTTGCATTCATGGGTTTTCAATTTGATTTTGAGGAAACTGCCCGATCCGGGCATAAGGGTATGTCGCTATTTTTGTTAGGTTGTAGTAAGTATTCAAGCCCGAAACACCTGCTGCTTCCAAACTTTCCAGATCGATCATTCCGGCAGCATCAACAGCACTTTGCGGTAAATACACCGACTGAATGCTTCCAACCATCAAAATTGTGCCACTCGATTTTATAAAATATTCTTCTTCAAACTTCAACAAAATTTTCAAGGGGCTTTCGGCTACACAAGGTGCCTTACTTTCTTTAAAAAACTGCGCGCTAAATCCGCATTGGTCAAATTCCGACTGGAAATCATCAAATTTAGCCGATGTATAATGGGCTTTGTCTGTAAAGCTGCGGCTCACCATATTAATGGAATATTCTCCGGTTTCGTGAATGTTTTTGTACGTGTGACGGGGAACAGTGGTAGGGCGTTGCATAAATCCCAAAAGCGCTGGCGACGAACTGAGATGCACCACAGAGCTGATGATGGCCAGATTGGTAACCTGATTAGTTGAAATGGTACCAACCAGGTTTACGGGTTTAATTCCACTTAAACCGTTCACCAGATTTAGGCGGTACACCTTATCCATCTGCTCCAGGTCGTATTTTGTTATTTCCTTTAGATTCGTTGACATGCTTTTGTGTTTCTATTTGCTGAAGAAGGGTATTTCCCTTCGTATATTTTTAGTCGGCCAGTCTGCGATTGGTTCTTGATAATAAATATGACTCTTCGATTAACTTAGAAAGTTTCAAAAATGAAATGATTTCGTATTTATAATTTATAATTCTTTGACTCACCCCTCGCTCGCAATGCTCGCTCTTCCCCTCTCTACTAGTAGAGAGGGGCGAACCCCGAGACCTCGGGGTTGGGGTGAGTGAACTTTAAAATAGGACAATATGTATTTTTCAGTCTCTAATATTGTTTATCCATTTGCTTTTAAACATTAAACAAAGAGCAGCAGATAAAGTTTTGTTTAAGTATATTCGATAATGATTGAACATTATTGCAGCTTTCGTGTTTTTAGGGTATGACAAAAAAGAAAACACAAACACGGGAAGGCATAGTTGCAGCATATATGAACTATGCATTGGAACACGGAGAACGACCTAAGAGTATTTATTTATTCGCAAAGCATTTGGGCATTCAGGAATCTGAGTTTTATGAGCAGTATGGCTCATTCGAAATGATAGAAAAAGCCATTTTCAAAGCGTTTTATGATAACACCAAAACGCTTTTAGACCAGAATGAGGAGTTTCAAAACTTCGATGCACAAAACAAGTTGCTAAGTTTTTATTTTACCTTTTTTGAGGTAATGAAAGCAAACCGCAGCTATGTGGTCTTTGCTCTGGAAAACGAGAAGAACAAATTGAAGTTCCTTTCTACCCTTTCAGAACTTAAAAAAGCTTTTCGCGGTTTTATTCAGGAAATAGGGATTGAAACGATTGATTTCAAGGAAGAAAAAATGGAGAAGTTCAAGAATGATGGGCTTTCGGAATGGACATGGGCTCAATTGCTTTTCACCATTAAATTTTGGCTTGAAGATGGTTCTGCAGGATTTGAAAAAACAGATGTTTTTATTGAAAAATCGATTACGACCGGTTTTGCTCTATTAGATAGCTCAACACTTAACAGCGTGTTTGACCTGGGTAAATTTCTTTTCAAGGAAAAAATAATGAAAAACTAATGGAGACGATAGATCGAATTCCCACAACGAAAATACAGCGCGCCACCAAAATAATTCAAACCGGGGCTAAAGTTGGCGTCAATTACCTCAAGTACTACGGAGATAAAATGACTTCGACCGAAGATGATGCCAGAGAAAAGTTGAATAATTCCAATGCCAGCGATATCTATGATGGTTTAAAAAACCTGAAAGGGAGCGCACTTAAAGTAGCCCAAATGCTGAGCATGGAGAAGAACATATTGCCCAAAGCATATTCCGATAAATTTTCTTTGTCGCAATTTTCAGTTCCGCCACTTTCGGCTCCGCTGGTAATCAAAACGTTCAAAAAATATTTTGGAAAAGCGCCCGGTGAAATATTTGATAAATTTAACTCCACCTCTGTTAATGCGGCAAGTATAGGGCAAGTGCACCGGGCCGAAAAATATGGGAAAAAACTGGCGGTTAAAATACAATATCCGGGTGTTTCGGAAAGTATAAGCAACGACCTGGCCATGATAAAACCCCTGGCGATAAAGATGTTTAACCTGCAGGGTAAAGGTTCGGATGTGTACTTCAGGGAAGTGGAAGAAAAACTGCTGGATGAGACCAACTACCTTCTCGAGGTTCGTGAAAGTGTTGAAATGGCGAATGCCTGTAGTGAAATTGAAAATCTTCGTTTTCCAAATTATTATCAGGAACTTTCTTCGGAACGCATTATAACCATGGATTGGATGGATGGTCAGCATTTGTCTGAGTTCGCCAGTCACAATGAAGATAGGGAACTTGCCAATAAGTTAGGACAAGCGCTTTGGGATTTTTACATGTTCCAGATTCATCAGTTGAAGAAATTCCATGCCGACCCTCATCCCGGTAATTTTTTAGTCTCCAATGACAATCAATTAACCGTATTGGATTTTGGCTGCGTCAAGAGCATTCCCGATGAATTTTATGTTCCTTATTTTGAACTGGCAAACCGGGAGAATTTAAATAATCCCACTTTTTTTAAAGCTAAACTATACGAATTAGAAATTCTTCGGGCTGATGACAGCCCACAGGAAGTTGAGTTTTTCACGGGTATGTTTCATCAATTGCTAAGCTTGTTCACGCAACCTTTTCAAAATGAGACTTTCGACTTTTCAGATGCCTCTTTTTTCGCTCAACTGAGTGAATTAGGTGCCAGGTATTCGAAAAACACCGAACTCCGAAACATGAACGG
The DNA here is from genome assembly GCA_038251165.1 of Bacteroidales bacterium. Lineage (GTDB taxonomy): Bacteria > Bacteroidota > Bacteroidia > Bacteroidales > Prolixibacteraceae > Aquipluma. Next base: position 4,015 of record JBBSBP010000013.1, read on the forward strand.
TAACAGGGGTTCACGGCACTTTATCTATGTGAACCGAACATTTTTTGGCTTGTACAATTTGATGCACATGTTGAAAGCAGATCATATTCAGATAAATAACTATTTGCCAAAAATAATAACCGGGATTGTGGCATGAAAAAATATTTAATCATCGGGGCTTCCTCCGGAATAGGGAAGACCTTGGCTGAAATGCTGGCAGCAGATAATCAGGAGGTTTTTGCTACCTACTACAAAACGGAAGTAAGTTCGAAAGAGATACATTTTCAGTACCTCGATGTAACTGCAAATACGATTGAACTGAGCAATCTACCCGAGGTACTTGATGGAGTGGTGTATTGTCCCGGAAGTATAAATTTACTTCCGTTCCATCGATTCAAAGCAGATGATTTTGTAAAAGACTATCAGTTGCAGGTAGTAGGAGCTGTTAAGGTTATTCAAGCAATTTTGCCCAATTTGAAAAAATCGAAACAGGCTTCCATCGTTCTTTTTTCAACTGTGGCGGTGCAATCCGGCTATACTTTTCACATGCAGGTGGCGGCTTCAAAAGGAGCTATTGAAGGGCTAACCAGATCGCTCGCAGCTGAATTCGCACCCCAAATCCGTGTGAATGCCATTGCACCATCGTTAACGCAGACACCCTTAGCAGATAAATTGCTCAATACCGATCAAAAAATGGAGGCCAACGCAAACCGGCATCCATTGAAGCGTATTGGGCAAACAGAAGACATCGCCCAAATGGCTGCTTTCCTGCTATCCGAAAAATCAAGCTGGATTACCGGACAAATTATGCATGTGGATGGAGGTATGTCGGTGATTAAAGGCTAAGGTTAAATCGTTCAGATAAAGTGAATTTACAATCCGTATCTTAACTGAATACTTGTTTTTTTAAACCTGTCCGGCCTGTTTTAAAGCTTGTATTTTTTGCATAATTGCCTCTGCTTCGGCAAACTTTTGGTTGGCTAATTTTCGGTTTGTTCGCGATAAAAGAAAGTTTTCTTCCATCAATTTATCGTACTGTTTCTGTAAGGACTTCAAAAGGCTTTTCTTAAATAGCCACTGCTAACACACCCCGCTACTTTACATCACATTTTCCCCAGCCCCATAATATAAAACCCGGGTTTTAGTCCAAAGTCTTTGGCCTCTTTGCTTCCACCTACCCCTTCTTTACAAAGGAGGATGCATCGTATTCATCTAACTTTTGCGTATATTTAACTTTTTGATATTCAGAAAAAAAACAGCAAATTTCAGTAATAATTTCAACGTAACATTAAACCAAATAAACTCAATAATCATGAAGAATTTAGTTATCTCCGTTTTGTTTGTTTTTGCTTCGCTGGTTTCTTTTTCACAAACCGTTACCGAAACAAGAGAGAATTCCCCAAAGTTTGATATTCCTGATATTCCGGGATATTATACCATGAAATGCGACTTCCATATGCACACCATTTTTTCTGATGGCAAAGTATGGCCAGATGTAAGGGTTAGCGAAGCCCTGACCGAAGGACTGGATGCCATTTCAATAACCGATCATGTGGAGAAAAAAACCACGGGGGTGGATGATAATCATAAATTGGGATATGAAATTGCCAAAAAAGCAGCGGAAGGGAAAGAACTGGTTGTTGTTCCCGCTGGTGAAATATCGGCATCGAAAGATCATTACAATGCACTGTTTTTGACCAACCAGGATGAGCCGGTTTTACGCGATAAAATACCGGCAGTTCGGATTAAGGGAGCCAACGAACAGGGTGGATTTGTATTCTGGAACCACCCGGGCTGGACATCGAAATACAAAGATGGAAATGCACCTCAAACCGAAGAGTTTGTTTCGCTGTTAAAAAACGGACAGGTAAAAGGTATCGAAATCTGCAATGGCGATGGTTATTGGGAAGAAGCTCATAAAATGGCGCTGGAAAACAACCTGACCATCCTTGGCAATTCTGATATGCACGGATTAAGTTATTATCAGTTCGATAAAGATAAACACCGAACCATTACCCTGGTTTTTGCCAAAGAAAAATCGGTTGAAGGAATTCAGGAAGCCCTGTTGAATCACCGAACTGCAATTTACAGAGGAAATGACCTGGTAGGTTCAGAAACATTTTTAAAACCATTGTTTTTGGAATCGGTAAAGGTGAAAGCTGTTTACAGGGCTGGCACTTCTATCGCCTATGTTCAGTTGATTAATAATTCCGATTTCGATTTTAATTGCGATTATGTGGGTGATTTTAAACTTTATAATTCTTTGGGGTTTATTGCCATTCCGGCACATGCCACAACTGTGGTTGGTGTAAAAACCAACGAAATTCTGGAAAACCTTGCCATGGAATTTGTTGTGCACAACGCCATTACAGCTCCGGGTAAAAAATTAGCTGTTGTGGTGCCGGTAAAAATTGAGAGTGCGCTGTAAAATAATGAAGAAGATTTTGTTTTGCAAAAACAAGAAGTATTTATATTGCTAAAATTAACTGGCAAGCCCGGCATTTTACAAGCCTTTATGTTTTCTGCCACTAACTGTATAAGTTGCTTTTTTGTAATAAAAACCCCGCCACAGAATGACAGGCCAAATTTAATCTTCAACCAGGTTTTGGGCTTCGAGGAGGATTTTATCAATTTGCTGTTCGCTGATTTGCATTTCCCGGAGTAGGTCGCGGTGTTTTTCCAGTTCGCCGCACACTACGATTCCTTTTCCGAGGAGCAGTTGTTTTTGCGCCCGGTTGAGCGAAATCAGTGAGGTGATGGGGTGCAGACCGGTTTTGTCTATCCAGTATTTCAGTCCGTTGCCGGTGGGGAAGTCCCACGAAATTACCATCAGACCCGCGCAGGTTCCATATTGCATTGCGTCGTCGCTGAACCGGGTGTTGGTAACCACGCCACCCCGGTAGCGGATATGTTCTCCATACTGCTGTTCCCAGGCGGCTTTTACATCGAGAAACCGCGAATGAATATACAACGGCACCTGAACGCTGCTGTTGGTGGTGTTGTCGATGTGAAACTTGCATTCTATCATCAGCATTTCACCGGGCTTGCGTGCCACCACATCCACTTCGTGCTGCACGCATTTTCCATGAACGGTTACACCGGTTTCCACGGTGTAACCCCGGTCCTCAAAAATTTTACCCACCAGCTTTTCAAAGGGAAAACCCGTGGGCCCCAATTCCATAATCGCATTTTTCAGTTTGTAGCGTCCTGCCATTTTAAACGATTCCTTTTTCAACAGGTCGAAGGCCATTTTGTAGATTTGCCTGGTGGAAATTCCGTCGTAAAGCCGACGGATAACCTTTTCCGTGATTCTTTGCTGTTCTTCATAACCAACCCCCGACGACTGCAGCGCCTGTTTCAGTTTCTCCGGGTTGAAGACCACCCGTTCGCCGTTTCCTTTTACAACTGAAATGTTCATATACAAAGCTTTTCTCAAAGATAACGGGACTTTTGAATTTTTAGTCCATTCCGGGAAAAAAAGACTGGTGCAAAATATTTCCGGGAATCTTCCGATCACCTGCGTCAGCTACCCCACTTGCCGCTTGTTTGCAACGAGGGGAGGAGAGGCATTATTTAGTCATCCTTTTTTGCATCACTGTTTTTTATATAACGCTACGATTTTCCCCACCATCTTCCGGCTTTCCGGAAAATCTTTATTGTAGCTTTTTCAATAGACTGGCCGGTTTTCTTGTAGGCATCACTTTGATGTATTTTCTTTGAAGCATCATCCATGAACTCTTCCGCTTTATCGATCCATTGCTCTGCTTTATCCTGAATATTTTCCTTTTTCTTTTCAGGTTTCTTATTTTTGTCCTGTTCCATATTTTTATTTTATATAATAAATCCGTTTAACTTCCATCAAATGTAATGAATAGTCAGTAGGATGCAAAAAGGCTAACACTGTTGAATTTCAACAGCCAGTTGTTTGCCCGGCCCCTCGTTTTTGCCGAAGGCATCCCTGCGTGTCAATGAGGGGGATGCTGTCGGTCGATTGTATCGACAAAATTAGGAGTTAAAAAACTCAAGACAACCAACTCCTCGTTCGGAAATGAGGGGCAGGCCGGGTATAGAATGAATCATACATAGTCTCAAGTTTCCGTAATTATATCTCCGCCTATAAAACTCTATGCCAAACATTCCGAAAAATATACTGATGAAGACATAGTACGGTCAGGTACTGTTCTGATCTCGCTCGGTGGTTTTTCCGGGGAAACAAACAATTACTGAAAGACGATCTGGAGCAAGAAAAAATGAGGTAAATAAGGTTTAATCAGGTGGGTGTATCATGTTGCTACTAAGGTAGCTTTGACAAATAAGGTTTTAAAGTACCCAACCGTTTCTTGGATTTTCAATTGCAAAACTTTCCGCAGCAGTAGAATAAAAATGAACTTTCGGTTTTTGGAGTTTCCCAAGGCCACAATTTATCGTGGCTATACATACAGTGCAGCAATTCCGGACTTTCTCAATCCTTCGTAAATCGCCCACCTTGTAAGAAGGTGTCTCAAAAGTTAATCGAAGCGTCATTGCGAGTCCCCACCCAATTTTTTGGGTACAATGTGAATATGACAGGGAGAGGATTTGCTACCGTTACCTTCGGATCTGCAAATTTTGACCTTTCTTTTAAATGCCTTTAATTGTGCATGTTGCATAAATCAGTCATTGGTAAGGAGGTACGACTGAAGCAATTTATTGATTATAAGATTCATATACAATATTTGAATGCATCTTGCAAAGGTAAAAATCAAATTTCTATTCACATAAAGGAAAGAAGTCACATTCGGTATACCATATGAAGACGTTTTTAACCCTTAAACCAACCATGTACGGTCACGACATGCCGTGACCGTACATGGTACTACAAGAAAGGTCTTTCAGTTCCTTAATTCAGCTGATAGCAAACCAGCTGCTGCATGTAGCGAAGGTACAAACACCCCGCTACCGCGTGATTTAATGAAGAAGGTTTTGTTTTTAGGGCAGAAGATTATTTGTACAGCAGCGCTGCCGATTATGCAGGAGAAAAAGGATTGTTGGATGTGGGCTTATTTTATATGATAATTATCCATCCGCGATTACGGCAGAGGACTCCCCACCGGAATCTCGCAACGATGCCCCGGCTGTCCGTGCGGCGGATTTAACCGTCCAGAATTTTGTGTAGATGTTGTACTTCCAGGTTGTGAAGAATTTAACCTTTTCGCATTTTCAATGGTTGGAGAAGTTGGGTTATTCGCAATGTTTGGTGCAGTAACAGCTGGTGAACTACTAATTATTTGGCGGGGGGTATTTACAGGTGGTGAATTTAATGCCGCACCTACCGGAATATCACACCGGTGACCCGGTTCTCCGTGTGGCGGATTTATCTTAACCGGTGTACTTTTTTCTTCAGATGATGGCAGATTGGCAGGTTCCGGTGTTGCAGTGGCCGGGGTTTGGGTATCGATAGTATTATCTTGAACTTGGTTTTGAAGAATAACAGGTACTTTGGGAGTTTTACCTGAATCATTTTTAGCCGGACTACAGGACACTATTGTAAAAAGGGCGAATATTGAAATTAATATAATTTTGGATTTAATTGCTAAATGCTTCATGATAAATTATTTATTGTAGAATGTGTCAAATATAATCTTTTTGTCCTATAAAAGAACACACCTAAAACATTTGAAACTCTTATAGGTTCAAAAAACCATTAAACTTTAATTTTCAACTGGAATGAGGTTCAGTTAAAAATTTGTTAATAGTCAAACGAAACAAGGCAAAGTATTTGAAATTGTGTTTTTGTGTGGTGTTTAATTTTTAATCTTATAAGTATTTTTCAATGAAACATTTTAGGTTTATTTGTTCTTAGTCTTTTTTTTATCGTCGTTTACTCAGGAAATTTGGAGAATTGACAATCCTCATTCAAATGTTCGTCCCACCAACCCCTAGTTCGGAAACGAGGTTTATCCGCACCTCAAAATCTCCTAAAGTAAATTGGTTTTTTGCAACAAAAAACACCTAACCAATCCATTCTCAACTATTTCCGAACGTTTCAGGCAAAACCCGTGTTTACTGCACTAAAACCTTCGTAGCTTTGATAAATAAAGATTTATTTCAAGTTTCTGCTTTTCAAGGGTTACGTTTCTCCTATTTTAGGAATAACATATTATGAGCAAGATGAAATCTGAAAAAATACGCATACTTACTGTCGATGACAATTATCTGAACTTAATGGTCATGAAACACCTGTTTAATTTTCAGGATTATGACGTGCATTTTGCCGATTGTGGAGAAGCTGCCCTCGAAATGGCCAGGAAATATTTACCCCATTTGATTTTGCTGGATGTGGTAATGCCCGACATCAACGGTTTTGAAGTTTGCAGGATTTTAAAGCAAGACGATAATTTTAAAGACACCAAAGTCATTTTTATTACTGCTGCCAACGAAATTGATTTCATGATCCAGGCATTCGAGGCAGGCGGAATCGATTTTATTACCAAACCTTTCAGGAAAGAAGAAATTCTGCTCCGGATCAAAAAGGATATGGAATTAAAACTCACCGCTGATCAGTTGCTTGAAACAACCCGAACCTTACAGGAAATTAAAAAAGCGCAAAACAGACTGTTTTCAATCTTCGGGAACGATATGCGCAGTCCGGTGATCCGTGTAAAAATGATTTTTGAGTTTATGTCGAAAGGAATTATCGACCCGACCAGGGACGAGCAGTATAAAAAGACTATTCAGGATTTGCTGGCTACCTCAGCCAGGGGTTTTTCGATGCTTGAAAATTTAAATGACTGGGCCACTATCGAAAGCGGCAAGCTAAAAAACAAGCCTGAAAACATTAACCTGGAGGAAGCCATCGTGAGTTTGGTCAATCTTTACCAGCTTGGAATTCAAACCAGGAAAATACAGTTGAATATCGATATCGATTCCGATCATATTGTTTTTGCCGATCAGGACCTGTTAAAAACGATCATCCGGAATTTATTTTCGAACGCTTATAAATATACTCCTTCCGGAGGCACCATTTCGTTTGGTTCGTCGGTCGAATCGGGTTTCGTGAAAATAGTTGTATCAGATACAGGTGCCGGAATGTCGCCCGACATCGTGGAAAAGGTTTTGGATCCGGACGTTTTGTTCAGCACCCTGGGTCTGAACAATGAAATGGGGAATGGTCTGGGTTTAACACTTTGCAAGGATTTTATTGAAAAAAGTCAGGGCCGAATATGGATAGAAAGTGAACCCAATAAAGGAACTTCCGTTTTTTTCACCCTGCCCTCCCAAAATGAAAATTCGGTTACCGAAGACTCCAGGTTGCTGGTTTGGTAAGCTGCCAAAGACTTCAGGTACCAGAAAGTTTCAAGTTTCAGGTTCCAGGTTTCAGGTTTCAATCGTATCAATGTTATGTCGTGATATTGGTTATTGGTTATTGGATATTGGGTTCCAGGTTCCAGGTTTCAAGTTTCAGGTTCCAAGATTCGTACCTTCGTGGTTGTCGTGTCTCCGTGCTTCGTGTTTCGTGCCCTCGTGCCGTCCTTTTCCTTCTTAGAACGAATATAAATTCCACCATTTTGTTTAAAACAGGATAAATGCGGTTGTTTTCCGGACCTATTCGGCTAATTTTGTACCCTATTTTGAAATTTAAGATACTGACTATGCAAAAGCATTTATTGTTGGGAGTTGAGGCGATAGGGCAAGGAGCAATCGATGGCGGAATGTCGGGTGTTTATGCATACCCGGGCACACCTTCGACCGAAATAACTGAATTTATTCAGGATAATCCACTGGCTGAAGAACGGAATATTCACCGGAAATGGTCATCCAACGAAAAAACAGCTATGGAAACTGCCCTTGGAATGTCTTATGCAGGGAAACGTGCCATGGCCTGTATGAAACATGTCGGGCTCAATGTGGCCGCCGATGTTTTTATCAATTCGGCGCTTACCGGAGTTAATGGCGGTATGGTTGTGACTGTTGCCGATGATCCTTCGATGCACTCGTCGCAGAACGAACAGGATTCACGGTTTTACGGCAAATTTGCCATGATCCCGGTTCTTGAACCTTCATCACAGCAGGAAGCTTACGATATGGCCCGCGATGGGTTTGCCTTATCCGAACTGACCAGGGTTCCGGTTTTAATCCGGATTACCACACGACTGGCTCATTCGCGCGCAGGGGTGATTCGCAGGGAGGTGCTGCCCGAAAATCAGCTTTCGGTACCTGCCGATCCGCGCCAGTTTATATTGCTTCCGGCTAATGCCCGCCGCAAGTACAAAGGATTACTCGCAAGCCAGGATCTTTTCCTGAAACTTTCGGAAGAGTCGGTATACAACCGTTACGAAGAAGGCGCCGATCAGAGTATGGGGATCGTCGCCTGCGGTCTTGCCTACAATTACCTGATGGAGCATTATCCAAACGGAACATGCCCGTATCCGGTGGTAAAAATTTCCCAGTATCCGCTTCCTGAAAAATACATGAAACGACTTGATCAGGAATGTGACGAATTATTGATACTGGAAGAAGGAGCTCCCCTGGTGGAAGAAATGCTGAAAGGCTTTTTTGAAAAAGGAACACCGGTCAAAGGCCGGCTGGATGGCACTCTGCCACGCGATGGTGAGCTGAATCCTGATCTGATTGCCAAAGCTTTGGGCAGGGAAATGTTTGGCGGTTATGCTATCCCGGAAGTGGTTGCCAACCGTCCGCCGGCCCTGTGCATGGGTTGCGGCCATCAGGATGCTTACCTGGCGATGAATGAAGTACTGGCCGAGTATTCCAAAGGACGAGTATTCTCGGATATTGGCTGTTATACCTTAGGTGCATTGCCACCTTATGAAACCATCTACAGCTGTGTCGACATGGGTGCGTCGATCACCATGGCCAAAGGAGCTGCCGATGCAGGTTTGGTCCCGTCCATTGCCATGATCGGGGATTCAACCTTTGCACATTCCGGAATTACCGGTTTGCTTGATGCAGTGAATGAAAAATCAAATATCACCGTGGTTATTTCCGATAATGAATCGATTTCGATGACCGGAGGACAGGACTCTTCCGCTTTAGGAAAAATAGAGTCGATCTGCATCGGAGTCGGCGTTGATCCGGCGCATATTCATACCATTGTTCCCCTGAAAAAAAATCATGAGGAAATGGTTCGTTTGTTTCGCCTGGAATTTGCTTACGACGGTGTTTCGGTCATTATTCCGCGCAGGGAATGTATCCAGCGGGCTGCCAGCCGGAAGAGGAATAAAAAATGAAATGAAGAATATCCCCCATCGGCAAAGCGATGAGGCAACAATTTTGAACATTAAACATTGAACGCTTTATGAAATCAGATATTATACTTGCAGGTGTTGGCGGACAGGGGATTTTATCCATTGCCACCGTTTTGGGTGAAGCAGCTTTGGCCAATAAACTGCTGATCAAACAGGCCGAAACACATGGTATGAGCCAGCGGGGTGGGGCAGTGTATTCGCATATGCGTATTTCCGATGGGCCCATTGCATCCGATTTAATTCCCGGTGGCGCAGCCGACCTGATTCTTTCCGTTGAACCGATGGAATCACTCCGTTACCTGCCTTATTTATCCGAAACGGGTTACCTGGTTACCAATACCACTCCTTTTGACAATATTCCGAATTACCCGGATATTGAAAAAGTGATGGAAGAAATCCACCGGTTGCCCCGGTATATTGCCATTGATGCCGATGCCATTGCAAAGGAAGTGGGCAGCACCCGCGCTTCGAACATGGTCATGCTGGGCGCCGCCTCACCGTTTATCGACATCGAATATTCCAAAATTGAAGAAGGTATACGCATCATTTTTGAACGAAAGGGAGAAGAGGTGGTTCACATGAACCTGGAAGCCCTGCGCCGCGGACGGGAATTTGCTGAGACCAACCGCTAGAAGGGCAGAGGGCAGAGGGCATGGGGAAATGACTGCACGAGGGTACGAAACCTGGAACCTGAAACACGAGGGTACGACGCAACCCGGGTAAAATGCAACCCAACTCAGGCGGAAACCCGCAGGGTTTAATGTTGGTGACCCCCAATGAAATTGGGGGCAAACGAGCGACAACCAACCCCAACCCCGCAGCGGGTTGAATATATTTCCTTTAACACCGCTTACCTGTTTTTTTTTATAACTTTTCGTAATTTTAAAAGCAAATACCTCAATGAATTAACCTGTATAATCCAATACCATGGCAAGTTCTCGTGAAGAGTTTATCAGGCTGTTAAATGAAAATGGAATCGACTTTAATGAAAATTATTTGCTGTAAAATATTCAACCTACTTCGGGGTTGCCAACATCCAACCATTCCTTTTCCCCCAGCGATGCTGGGGGTCAATAACATTGAACTCCTTCGGAGTTCCACAAACCACAACAAATGTGCTGATCAGATGACTGTTGTTCATCGGATCAGTTGTTGTTAAGGGAGCCGAAAAACGCAAATAAGATAATACGAGGGGACGACTGCTCGACAAACACGAAGGTGCGCAACCCGTAACCCGCAACACGGAACAAGAAGGCACGAAACCTGGAACATGAGGGTACGAAGGCACGAAAACCTGAACCAGGATAATCTCCCAAATTTGAACGCCCTAACCCAACTGCAAGAAGGTGCGACAGCATAAATTAATACCATCTGTTTCCATTTCAGTTCGTTGATACCCAGACGCACACCGTGCGTCTCTACACAGGATCCGCTGCAGACCTGCGCCAATGCCGGACAGAAAGACAACCCGCAACCCGTAACCCGCAACCCTTAACCCGAAGGTACGACAAATTGGAACTTGAAACTTGAAACCCGCAACCCGTAACTTTTTTCTAAAGGATCACATTTTCTTTACCGGTTTTGAAACATTCCCGGTCAGATTGATGTAAAATTTGCATGAACTCTGATCACAAAGTGAGATTCTTTTGCCGGCTATTTGAATATTCTTTTTTAACCTCATAAAGAAAAAACCTATGCCAGTAAAAAAACTAAAAGCTTTTCTTGAAGAAGCCAATGTCAGGTATCTGACTATAATTCATTCAAATGCCTATACCTCCCAGGAAGTTGCGGCATCGGCACATGTTTCCGGTAAGGAGTTTGCCAAAACTGTTATGATTAAGATTAATGGTGAGATGGCTATGGCCGTATTGCCTGCTTCGTTCCACATCGATTTTGAAAGCCTCAGGGAAATTTTCGGTACCAAAGATGTTTCGCTGGCTACCGAGTCTGAGTTTAAAAATCGATTTTCTGATTGTGAATTAGGGGCTATGCCTCCTTTCGGCAATCTTTACGGTATGGAAGTCTATGTCGCTGAATCGCTGGCTAATAACAGGGAAATAGCCTTCAACGCCGGTTCTCATACCGAATTAATCCGGTTAAGCTACGCTGATTATGAACGACTGGTTAGTCCACGGATTTTTAAATTTTCGTGGAAAACAGTTTCATTACCCGGTGATCCTATGGAACGGTGGGATGAAGATTACAGAAGTAACTGATATCCCGTCTGAACTTCAGGTATTGTTCTGAAGACTGTTTTTAAATAAGGCTGTTCGGAAAAGAATAAACCATACAGCTTTTTAATATTGTTTAATCAAACGGGTGTTCGTCACAAGGTTCCTCCTTGCCACACTCACAGTTACATCCCAAACCTTTTTCGTATTGAGTCAGGGCACGAAGGCTCATTCCCATCGATGAGAATCCTCCGTCGTGGAAAAGGTTTTGCATGGTCACTTTTCGTGTCAGGTCGGAGAAGAGGGTAACACAGTAATCAGCACATTCGTCTCCGGTTGCATTGCCCAGTGGCGACATGCGTTCCGAAAAATCGAGTAACTGACCAATTCCCTTTACACCGGCTCCGGCCGTAGTCAGAGTTGGCGACTGGGAAATCGTATTGATACGTACATTACGTTCACGTCCGTAAATATAGCCGAAACTACGGGCGATCGACTCCAGCAGTGCCTTGGCATCAGCCATGTCGTTGTAACCATAGAAAGAACGCTGAGCAGCAACATACGAAAGTGCCACGACTGAACCCCATTTATTAATGGCATCTTTTTTCCGGGCAACCTGAAGCACTTTATGAAACGAAACCGCTGAGATGTCAAGGGTTTTTGTGAGATAATTGTAATCCAGATCGCTGTAATGACGACCTTTCCGAACATTCGGCGACATTCCGATTGAGTGTAAAATGAAGTCGATTTTACCTCCAAGTGCTTTAATCGATTCATCGAAAAGATTTTCGAGATCTTCCACGCTGGTTGCATCAGCTTCAATCGCGATGGTGCCGCAAGCTTCAGCAAGTTTTGCGGTATCACCCATTCGCATTGCTACTCCGGTGTTGCTTAAGGTAAAGGTTGCACCTTCTTCAAATGCTCTTTGAGCAACTTTCCAGGCAATTGAATCGGCATTCAATGCTCCGAAAATAATTCCTCTTTTGCCCTTCAGTAAATTGTAAGCCATAGTTTTAATTTTATGAATAGATAACAACCATTTAAACAAATGGTTGCCGATTGTTACTGAAATAAAACAAATTGCCACCCTGATCTTTAAAATCAAAGTGGCAGTTTCTGAAATATGCTTTACTTATAAATGATTCGCTGCAAAAATATCAAAAATAAGTTCATGTTTCGCATTTCCGGGCTTTGGTCTCCCTTTTCCCGTTTTTCAGAAGCGACAACCTGTTAAATCCGTTCGACCGATTCGGTCTGCAGCCAGCCTTTGTTTCCGTCAGCCAGTCTGATTTCCAGCCATTCACCAAGCTTATCGGTTATTCTTACTTTCAATCCTTCGTGAATAACAAATAAATTGGTTCCTTTTTCCGAAGGGGAACTTTTTACGGTTACCGTGGGCTGCATCACGATGGCAAAGGTGTGATTAACCATGCGACTTTTTTGTTTGGCTGCAAATGACAAGCTAAAAAGGGTTAAAAAGATCAGAAAACATCCCGACCAGAAAGTGATGCGCCTGACATCGCCGGTCCTGGCAAAAAAGTAAAATCCCAGCATGATCAGGAACAGAATGAAACTGATGATGCTGATCAATGCCCAGGTATCCGTGGTCTGACTGTTTATAACCGAATTCCACCACCTGACAATAAATATTCCGGGCAATTCCTGAATGGAATCGACAACCTTTTGATTGGCAACCAGCAGGTTAAATGTAATATCTTCGTCATCGGGAGAGAGCAGTTTGGCCCGTTCGTAATATAAGATGGCCAGCGTGTACTGTCCGGTTTTATAATACGAATTACCCAGGTTAAAATATACTTCCGGCGATTCCATGTTGGTCTTCAGAATCTGGTTGTAAACATCGATGGCCTGTTTGAATTCGTCTTTTGTATAATGTTCGTTTGCTTCCTGAAGCAGATCACCCTGTGCAAAGACAGTTGCTGTAAACAGGATAGCCAGTATCGTATAGAATAAGCGTTTCATCATCGTTTTTCTGTTTACTTAATTTGCTTTTCGAAAATACCCATTATTCCGGCGGCTCCATCGTAAACTTCCTTCATGGTTCCTGAAAATGCAGCAGGGGCAAAACGGGCATACTCACAGTCGTCAATAATCTTCTGCAGCCCGGTAACGGTCTCCGGATCAACTCCCCTGTCCAGCAGGATTTCTGATGCTTTTGCACGGCTCATTTCAGCAAGGGGTATCGAAAGTTTATCGCTCAGGTAACCCCAAAGTGCTTTGATGACTGATTCATAAAACTGTTCGGCCTGATTGTTTTTCAGGAACCCGGAAGCTGCCTTCAGCCTTTTGAGAGCTACTTTATTGGCACGTTTATTCCTGACCAGCGCAATATTCGCACTTTCCTTTATTTTTTTACGGTTCAGTATATAAAATACAAGAAAGAAAACCAGACTCAACAGGTAAATGCTGTAGAATTCAAAAGTTCCGTAGAACGAACTTCCCCTGGGTTTTAGTTTCGATTTGTTTTGTTTGATAAAGCGGATGTCTTTTCCAATCATTTTCAGATTTTCTTTCGAGAATGAAGTGGCGACCGATGAACTCTGATCATCAACGCCCTTTTCAACTTGAAGGTCAAAAGTCCCGGTTGTGCGGGTTTCAAACTGTCGGGTTGCCGGATTGAAAAACACAAATTCAACAGCAGGGATGGTGAAATTTCCTGCAAAACGTGGAATAAAAAGATATTCAAAGCTGATGGAGCCATTTAGCCCGTTATCGCTGGCAATTACCCTGTCGGTTGTTTTGGGTTCGTAAGCTTCAAAGTCTTCCGGCAATTCGATTTTAGGAGCCTTGATCAGGGTAAGGTTTCCACTTCCGTTTACGGTCAGTTTCAGTGTAACCGCTTCATTTGATTTGACGCTGGTTTTATCGAGTGAAGAGGATAAGTTGAAATTACCTACTGCCCCGTAGAAATTAGCCGGCTGACCGGGTAAATCCTTCACATTGACTGTAACCGGATCGCTGACAACTTTGGCTTTTACAACGCGGTAATTGTCGAAAAAATCGTCGAAAAAACCTTGCTGCTGGCGAACTCTCTGGCGCACCAGGCAGGTAATTTCGAATGGTTCGATCCGGATGTTACCGGTTTGCTGCGGAAACAAAATGGTTTTTTTGAGGATGCCAACCTGGTAAATCTTTCCGTTGTAAACTTCGCGTGTAAAATTAACCTGGGTTGGAACTTCAATGTCTTTGGTCCAGAATCCCTCGTACGAAGGCAGTTTTACATCGTCGAAACCATTGAGCGGAACATTCTGGCTGATGTAAAGTTTCACTACGGACAGAATCTGTTCACCTTTCGAAACATTGGTTTTATCGACGTCAACACGAACAAACAGGTTGTCTTTACTAATGGTTCCGCTGGCAGCTTCTTCCTGTTTGGGGGTGTTTGGCTGGCCTGAAGATTGTTGCCCTGCGGCTTGCTGAGGCTGAGGCTGAGCTTTAACGACTTCGATGTTCAGACTGTTGGACTCGTAAGTTTTCCCGCCTACGTTGATTGAAGCCGGACGAATCATGAATTTTCCCTCTTTTTTCGCACGGAGGATGAAAATGTAGGAAAAACTGGAAGTTTGTGTTGTTTTGCCGTTAATGTTCTGAATGCTTGAACTCTGCGATGTTGATGGCCCCATGAGTACATCAAAATTCGACAAGTCAGGTAACTGTAGGTTAGAGCCATTATCGTTCAGGGTAAAACCAAGTCTGAATTGATCACCTGCAGCGATCACTGCAGGCGCTTCCATCGTAAAATGAACGTTGTCGGCCATCGCGAAAAAGCCGGCAAACATAAATATTATCAGTATTTTAAGATTTCTGATCATAGTCTTCTCCGGTATTCTTATTTCTTAAATGCATTAAAGATAAAGTTATATGTTTCAAGTTCAAATTTAATGATTGTTATTAATGATATGGCCTGGCTCATTTCGCCTTCGCTACTGCCTTCGCCTTATTTTACCCGCTACCAGTCCTTTTCCACGTTCTTCGACTGGGCTTTCAGGGCCTGTATCTTTTTTACTTTATCCTGTATCTTTTTTTCGTCGTTTTCCAGGGCCTGCAGCATTTGTTCCGCATTCTGTTTCGAAATTTTGCTTTGCTGCGGTTGTTGCTGCTGTTGTTTTTGATCCTTATCCTGGTTTTTATTCTGATCCTTGTTTTGATCCTGGTCTTTATTTTTGTCCTTGTCCTTATCCTTATCCTTATCCTTGTCCTGATCCTTGTTTTTATCCTGATCCTGTTTTTTCTTCTCCTGCTCTTTTTTCTTCAGGTTCATGGCATACAGCAGATTGTATTTGGTTTCCAGATCTCCCGGATTGTTTCGCAGGGCCTCTTTGTAGGCATCGATACTTTCATCCAGTTTGTTATCCATCAGCAGCGAGTTGCCCATATTGTGCAAGGCCCGGCTTTTTTCAACTTTGTTTGTTGTCTGGTCAGCGATTTCCTTGAATTTTTCGGCCGATTGCTCAAACTTCATTTGTTTGTAAAGGGCATCTCCAAGGTTGAAATTCCATTTCGGATCATCCGGTTTTTTATCAAGTGCCTTGCGGTATTCAATTTCAGCCTGATTAAACTGGGTGGTGTCGCGTCTGGTGGTATCCTTCATCGCCTCGCTGAAGTATTTATTTCCCTGCCTGATAAATTTGCGTTCGTTTTGAGCCTGGATGGTAAGAATCCAAACACTCAGAAATATGATCAGTAAGCTTATTCGTTTCATACTTTTCTTTTTATTTTCGATCTCCAAACAGTTTGAAATTTTTTAAATACTTGTTTTTTCGTTCCAGAATCATAAAATTAAGTAAGATCAGGAATAACCCCATGCCGATGAAATATTGAAATTTATCATCGTAATCGGCATAAATCTGGGTTTCAAGTTCCGATTTCTCCATCTTATTCACTTCACTAAACAAGGTATTTAAACCAACCTGGACATTATTGGCGCGGACATAAGCACCTTTCCCTGCCTCTGCAATTTTTTGCAGCTTGTCTTCATCCAGTTTGGTTACAATCGTGTTTCCATCCTTGTCTTTACGGTAGCTTCTTGATCCGTTTGAATATTCCGGAATCGGACCTCCCTGCGGCAATCCCATACCCAGAGTGTAAATTACAATTCCCTGTTTAGCTGCTTCGGCAGCAGCTCCTACTGCATCATCTTCATGATTTTCGCCGTCGGTAATGATAATCATGGCCTTACTTCCGGCAAACAGCGGATTAAATGATTTTACGCCCAATTCGATAGCCGAGCCAATGGCAGTTCCCTGGGTAGGAACCATTTGCGGACTGATGGAACTTAAAAATAATTTGGCCGAAACATAGTCAGCTGTGATGGGAAGCTGGGTATAGGCATCGCCGGCAAAAACAACCAGCCCGATTTTATCGTTGCTCAGCTTGTCGACCAGTTGCGAAATGGCACGTTTGGCACGTTCCAGCCGGTTGGGCTGTATATCTTCGGCCATCATACTGTTCGAAACATCAAGTGCTATAATCAGTTCAATTCCTTTGCGTTTTTCGGTTTTCAGTTTCGATCCGAATTGGGGTCGTGCAATTCCAATAATAATACTGGCCAGTGCCAGCATCAGGACCAGAAATTTCACAACCGGGCGGGCTGAACTCACGTTAGGCATCAAAACTGACAAAATATCCTTCTGCCCAAAAAGAGCCAGGGCTTTCTTCCGCTGAATCCTGGAATACCAGAAAAATGCTGTCAGTGCCGGGATAACCAACAGTGCGTATAAAAATTCCGGATTTGCTATTCTAAACATTCGCTCTAAGTTTCAAGTTTCAAGTTTCAGGTTCAAGTTCCAGGTTCCAGGTTTCAAGTTCAGGGTATATTCCTGAAAATGGTTGTTTTCAGAAACAGTGCCATGATCAGCAGTAAGGCACCTACCAATGCATATTTCAGATATTCTTCTTCTTTTTTGCTGAATTCCCTGACATCAATTTTTGATTTTTCAAGTTTGTCTATTTCCTGGTAGATTTCAGCCAGCTTGTTGTTGTTGGTTGCCCTGAAATATTTTCCGTCGGTTGTTTCAGCAATTTTCTGCAAGGTAGCCTCATCGATTTTCACTTCCACATCACGGACCTGAACGCCAAAAGGAGTCTGCATCGGATAAGGAGCAGTTCCAACCGTGCCGACACCGATTGTATACACGCGTATTCCAAAGGTTTTGGCCAGTTCGGCAGCTGTTACGGGAGCAATTTCACCGCGGTTATTTTCCCCGTCGGTAAGCAGAATAACCACTTTGCTGATCGCTGTACTTTCCTTGAGCCGCGAAACTGACGTAGCCAGGCCATTTCCAATGGCAGTACCGTCTTCGATCATGCCACTTTCAATGTTTTTGAACAGGTTGATTACCGTAGCATGATCGGTTGTCAGCGGACATTGGGTAAAACTTTCGCCCGAAAATACAACCAGCCCGATTTTATCGTTCGTGCGGCCCGAAATGAACTGAGTGGCCACATCCTTGGCCGCTTCAAGACGGTTGGGCTGAAAATCCATAGCCAGCATTGAACTCGAGATGTCGATGGCAATTACAATGTCGATTCCCTCGGTCGTTACGTTTTGCCAGCTGTTCGACGATTGCGGACGTGCCATGGCTAAAATCAGAAACGACATGCTCATCAGCAGAAATACAAAAACACTGTGTCTGAAGTAATATTTCCAGCTTTTGGGGATTTGGGCAAAACCCATGTCCGAAGAAAACTGTATGCTGGCGCCTGCTTTTTTCTGCCGCCAGATGTACCATGCAATCATGGGAATCAAAAGCAGGAACAGGTAAAAGAATTCCGGGTTTTTAAAGCTTATTCCGTTCATTTTTGTTCGGTTATTGTTCGACTGCGATTTCCTGTTCAGGCTCTTCTGCCAGTTTCTGAGGTGTTTTTACTTCTTCCTTCTTTGTTTGATTGACAAAGAAATAGGCATTCATCAAAGTCAGGTTGTTGTCATCGACCAGTGGAGTATATTTGGCAAACTTGACCAGGTCGGCCAGACTCAGAATGTGCTGAAGCTGATCGGTTGAAATGCTTTCAGCAAGATTCTTGTTCTGCCGGAATGTCCCGATGGTTTCCGCCGAAGTTTGTTCCATGGCCGGGATATCAAACCGGGTTTCGATGTAAATACGAATGGTGTCAGCTACCTCGGAATAATATTGTTTGATTTTTTCCTGCTGCCACAGTTTTTGTGACTTAATCCGGTCGAGTTCGCGTAAAGCAACGATGTGAGCCGGTTCAGCCGGTTTTTCGGGTCTGCTGAAGAGCGGAACATTCTTTTTCTTCCACTTGATGTAATAGAATATGAAAAAGAGAATCGCAGCAATCAGTATAATTCCCAGGATGTAGGGTATGATTTCTTTGAGCGTGACAGCCGCACTGTAAGGAATTTTAATATCTACAGGTCCTTTGGTGGTGTCAATTTTCATTCCATACATCTGAAAAGCCAAAATATTCGTTCCAACGGAATCCAGCATTTTATCGTATTTCAGCTTGAAATAAAAAGCCGGAACCATATGCATCCCGCTGTCGAACGAGGTAATCAGGTAACTTTGGGTCAGTTTTTCACGTTCCTTGTTGTCGAGCAGGAAGGTGTCAATTTTCGAGTGACTAATCACTTCAATTTTAGAGCTTAACGTATCGGCCAGCAAAGGAAACTGAATGTCGAGATCTTTTGGTTTTTCAATTTCGAGCAGAAGTTTCAGTTGATCACCGATCAGGACCTGGGTTGAGTCTATACTGGCCTTTACGGACACCTGCTGTGCTTTCAGGGTATAAATACTTCCTGAAAGCAAAACAAACAGTACGACATATAGAATTCTGTGCTTCATTTGAATTTGATTATTATCCGCGTTTTTTAAACAGGCTGATCAGGGATTTGACGTAATCATGGTTGGTACAGATACTCACATAATCGACCCGGCTTCTTTTGAAACTGTTGTCGAGTTGATTGGACAAGTCAATCCACCATTTCCGGTAAATTGCCCTGGCTTTCCGGTCTGAACTGTCGACCCAGGTGTAATTTCCGGTTTCAGCATCTTTCAGCTTGATCATTCCAATATTGGGTAATTCGGTTTCACGCTCGTCGTAAATACGCAGTGCGACCACATCGTGACGGTTATTGGCAATCGAAAGGGCATGTTCCAGGTTTGATTCCTTCTGGATAAAATCGGAAATCACAAAGGCTGTACATCGTTTTTTGATTGCATCGGTTAAATACCGGATTGCCCCTGAGATATCGGTCCCCCGGGCAGCAGGTTCAAAATCAATCAACTCGCTGATGATTCGCAGAATGTGACTTCGGCCTTTTTTAGGAGGAATGAACTTTTCGATTTTGCTGGAAAAGAAAATAACCCCGATTTTATCATTATTCTGAATGGCCGAAAAAGCAAGGATAGCGGAGATCTCAGTAATGATATTCTTTTTCAGTTTATCCATTGATCCGAATTCGCGCGATCCGCTGACATCAATCAGCAACATCACGGTCAGTTCGCGTTCTTCTTCGTAAATCTTAACGAACGGCTTGTTGTACCGGGCGGTTACATTCCAGTCGATGTT
The DNA here is from genome assembly GCA_038251165.1 of Bacteroidales bacterium. Lineage (GTDB taxonomy): Bacteria > Bacteroidota > Bacteroidia > Bacteroidales > Prolixibacteraceae > Aquipluma. The sequence continues at coordinate 23,960 of JBBSBP010000013.1, forward strand.
CCGGATATCGTCACCAAACTGGTATTCACGAACCTCGCTGAAGGCCATCCCTCTTCCCTTGAATGCACTGTGGTACTCTCCCGCAAAAATATTGCGGCTTAATCCACGTGTTTTTATTTCAATTCTCCGGACTCGTTTTATAAGTTCGCTTGTTTCCATCTAATAAGTTCCAGGTTTCAAGTTTCAAGTTCCAAGTTCCAAGTTCCAGGTTTCAAGTTCCAGGTTTCAGGTTCCAGGTTTCAGGTTCCGGGTTCCAGGTTCCAGGTTGCGTACCTTCGTGTCGTCGTGCCCTCGAGTTCCAGGTTTCAGGGTTCAAGTTCCAGGTTGCGTGTTGTCGTGTTACTTGTTGGTCTTAACCCGAAACCCGTATCCCGAAACCTGCATCATTTGACTAAGGAACTTCAACCGTATTTAATATTTCAGTAATAATTTCTTCTGAAGTAATGTTGTTGGCTTCGGCTTCGTAACTCAAACCAATGCGGTGACGCATCACATCCAGGCAAACAGCACGGACATCTTCAGGAATAACATAACCCCGGCGTTTGATGAAAGCATAGGCTTTGGCGGCCTGTGCCAGGCTGATACTTGCACGGGGTGAACCACCGTAGGAAATCATGTCAACGTATTTATCCAGCTTATAGGCTTTCGGATCACGGGTAGCAAATACAATATCCACAATGTATTTCTGGATTTTTTCGTCCATGTATACATCTTTCACGACTTCGCGTGCTTTAATAATGTCAGAGGTATGCATAACTTTCGATGCAACAGGGAATTCCTTAAGCAGGTTCTGCTGTATAATGAGTTTTTCTTCGTCTTTTGACGGGTATTTAATCACCACTTTCAGCATAAAACGGTCGACCTGTGCTTCAGGAAGCGGATAGGTTCCTTCCTGTTCAATCGGGTTCTGTGTAGCCATCACAAGAAATGGTTCCTGCAGTTTGTAGGTGTTCTCTCCGATGGTAATCTGTCGTTCCTGCATGGCTTCGAGTAAAGCCGATTGTACCTTTGCGGGAGCACGGTTGATCTCGTCGGCCAGTACGAAGTTGGTGAAAATAGGGCCTTTTTTTACAATGAATTCTTCTTTCTTCTGACTGTAAATCATGGTTCCGATTAAATCGGCCGGTAATAAATCGGGCGTAAACTGGATGCGGGCATACTTCGCATCAATACTTGTGGCCAGAGTGTTTATGGCGAGTGTTTTAGCCAAACCGGGAACACCCTCCAGTAAAATATGGCCACCTGATAAAAGTCCTACCAAAAGGCTCTCCACCAGATGTTTTTGTCCGACAATCACTTTGTTCATCTCCATGCTGATGATGTCGATAAACGAACTTTCTCTTTGAATTCTTTCGTTTAATTCACGGATATCAACTGTTTGATTCATATTTTTAGAAATAAGATTATTTATATGCCTTTTTTATGATCCACGAAAATACGCTATCCATGCCTGAAAAAGCATAAATTTTCGTTAAATATTGTTAAGCTATTTTTAGCCTGAAGCCTGCGAAATTAATAATTTCATCGATCTTTAACAGAATATGATTTCACTTTTTTATTTTTGCTGAAAATTAAACAATTGACACAAAGGTATTTCATTGAACTCGCCTATAAAGGCACCCATTTCCATGGATGGCAGATTCAGCCCAATGCAGTTTCGGTACAGGCATGCCTGGAGAAAGCCCTGTCGGTGATTACCCGTGAACTGATTGCAGTTACCGGTGCCGGCAGGACGGACACCGGTGTGCACGCAAGCTATTTTGTTGCACATTTCGATTCTGCGAAGCAAAACCTCGATCATCCGGATTTTGTACATAAACTGAACAGCTTTCTGGATAAGGACCTGGTAATTTTTTGCATTTCGAAAGTTTCTGCCGAAGCACATGCCCGGTTTGATGCGGTTTCGAGAACCTATCAATACCATTTGAATTTGCTGAAAGACCCGTTTGCGCTGGAAACCTCCTGGTATTTTTACCGGCAGCCTGATCTGGTCCGGATGAATGAAGCCAGCCGGCTTTTATTCGAATACATCGATTTTACCAGCTTCAGCAAGTTGCACACCGAGGTAAAAACCAATAACTGTAAAATCAGGCAGACTGAATGGACACAGACCGGCGGGAATATCGTATTTACCGTGAAGGCCGACCGGTTTCTCCGAAACATGGTCAGGGCGCTGGTGGGTACCATTCTGGAAGTCGGGATGGGCAAAATTGATATCCGGGATTTTCGCACGATCATTGAGCAGAGAGATCGCGGGGCTGCAGGTTTGTCGGTGCCGGCACAAGGGTTGTTTCTGACTGACATCGAATACCCGGAAAATATTTTTATGCGGAAATACAGGGATCAATAGCCTGTTTCAAAAGAGACAGCCTCTTGCAATTATTTTTTACCAGATTTTTACAATCAAACTATCGGGCCGCCACATATTATCATCTTCCTTCACGCCAAAAGCGGCATAAAATTCAGGTAAATTGGAGAGTGTGCCAATGACACGGTATTTTGGAGGCGAATGAACATCGCTTCGAACCTGGTTGGCAATCGCTTCGGGGCGCTGATTGACCATCCAGGCCAGTGCAAATCCCAGGAAAAACCGTTGATCAGGTGTCATTTTGTCAATTGTTCCCTGGTAAAGATATTGTCTGGTTTTTTTGAATGCTTCGTATCCCATGATGATGCCGCCCAAATCAGCAATGTTTTCTCCCAGGGTAAGCTCACCGTTAATGTGAAGTCTGTCAATCGGATTGTATTGGTTGAATTGCCTGACCATCATTCTGGTTTTGTTATAGAATTTGGTGCTGTCATCCGGGGTCCACCAGTTATTCAGGTTTCCGTTTTCATCAAATTTACTTCCCTGATCATCGAATCCGTGGGTCATTTCATGCCCGAAGGTTGATCCGCCGATAATGGCATATAAAATAGCATCGTCGGCCATTTCCCGCTCGAAGCCGGGAACAATAATGTTGCATCCCGGTACAACAAGCTCGTTATTCGATGGATTGTAATACGCGTTGTAAGTTTGTGGTTGGAGATGCCATTCGGTTCGGTCAACTGGTTTTCCGTATTTGGAAATCATGTAGCTGAAATGCCACTGGTTGGCTCTTACTGCATTTTCCGCATATGAATTACGGCTGATATCCATGCTGCTGAGGTCTTTCCAGTGATCAGGATATCCGACTTTCATGATCATGGTGTCGAGTTTTTTCAAGGCCTTTTCTTTCGTTGCATCACTCATCCAGTCGAGCGTTTTAATCCGGTCGCCATAAACGGTTTTAACCGCGTTGCCTATTTCAATAAGTTTTTCTTTCGTTCCGACCGGCAGATATTCAGCGACATAAACCTGACCGATCAATTCTCCAAGTAAATCATCGGTTTGTTCAACCACTCTCTTCCACCGTGGTTTAGGCTGTTGAACTCCTCTCAGGGTCCGGGCATAAAAATTGAAATTTTCCTGAAAAGTACTGTCGTTGAGGTAAGTGGCCAGGCCTCTGGCAAGTTCATATTTCAGGTAGTTCTTCCAGGTTTCAAGCGGGAATCTTTTAAGGTCCTTATTGAATGCCGAAAGAAATTCAGGCTGACCAACAATAACTGTATCAACGTTTTGAAGCCCGGTTCCCTGCATGAACAGCTGCCAGTTGAAATTTGGTGTCAACGATGAAAGCTGCCTGGTCGAAAGTTTGTTGTAGTTTTTCAGAGGATCCCGTGTGTCTTCCTTTTTACGCGAGGCTGATGCAAGCGCAGTTTCAAGTCTCATTTGATTTGCAGCAGCTGATTTCGCTTTTTGCTGGCTGTAATTCAGGATTTTGAACATATTTTCAAGATGTTTCAGGAATTTGGCCCTGACCAGCACGGTTCGGTCATCGTTTTCGAAATAATACGAACGATCAGGAAGGCTGAGCCCTCCCTGCCAGATTGTTACCGCGTTTTTACTGCTGATTTTACTGTCCTGTTCGATACTAAATCCAAACATGGGTGATCCGGCGCTGCTGTGAATGAAAGCGGCAGCCGAAATCAGCTGGTTTATATTTTTCACTCCGTCAATTTGATCAAGATACGACTGAATAGAAGTAATCCCGTCCTTGTTCAGCCTGGTGCTGTCCATTCCTGAAAAATAAAAATCACCGATCTTTTGCTTGTTGCTTCCCTTTTCAGAAGTAAATTGTGCGCTTGTTTTACAGATTTTCAGGATTTGGGAATTGATGGTATCCTGAATCATCTGAAAAATGCCGCTGCTTTGTTCACTGGGTGTAATCGGATTTTCATCAAACCATCTTCCATTGGCATATTGGAAAAAATCATCTCCGGGAAAAACCGTGGTATCGATATGTGATGCCAGGGGACCCAATGGTTTAGGTGTGCCTTTTCTTTTTGTCTGACACGAGATTGTTGTCAGAATCAGACCTGACAGACAAAATGCAATAAAATATTGTTTCATGACGTGATGAAATTTGTTCCGGAATAAAAAATTTGTGCTTTTACAAAATAACGGAATTAAACTTGAATGGGTATAATCAGGGGTAGAAATTTAAACTTTTTTAATGCCTTAATTTGACATGTTCTACAAAACAGTTTAAAAACATAAGGAAATAAAGGTATTGTAAAACAGTTTAGTTTTTTTATTGGTGTTTTCATTCGTAGTTTTATCTAATAAAATGTTTTTGGGAAAAGAAATACTAACAATTTATACCTCAACCTTATGAAAGATTTTTTAAGTAATTATTTTGCGCCAGGCGGGCAGAAAAACCCGGGGAAGGTCCATTATCCCGGACCTGTTGTTACCATCTCCCGGGAATGCGGATGTTCGGCCAAGCGTATTGCCACCAAACTTTCGAAAATACTCAGCGGATATAATTACCTCTCGGAAACAAAAACTGATGTGGAATGGAAATGGGTAAGCAAGGAAATTATCGAACTGGCAGCTCAGGAACTGGAAATGAATGCGGATAAAATCAGGAATGTATTTTTAGGTGAAGTCAAACAAAGTATTCATGACATAACAACCGCGTTCTCCAATTCCAAGGTTTACGATGCCGACGACCAGCATGTGATTGATACCGTAAAATCGGTGGTTCGCAGCATAGCCGAAGAAGGACATTATATTATTGTAGGGCGCGCGGCAAGTGTTATTGCACATGATATTCCCAAACGACTGAGCATTAAATTACAGGCTCCGCTTGATTGGCGAATCAACCGGATTATGCAGATCAGTAATCTGTCGTATGCCGATGCACAGGAATACGTTCAGGAAATTGATCGTCAGCGCGATTTGTTTGTCGAACATGTTGCCGGACGGGAACTGGATAACAATGACTTTGACCTGATTTTTAATTATTCGACCATGCTTGATGATCAGATTGTGGATGTAGTTGTTAATGTGCTGAAAAACAAAAAAGTAATCGCATACCCGGAAGAAGATTAGAACCAGGGAAAAAATATTCAGTGAAAATTTTAAAAGGGAAAAGTAAAGATTGTTGAAGTCATTAATTATCAGAAAGGTCGTTAGCCAAAAAATAAATCGGGGTAACGACCTTTTTTTTGTGATCAATTCTGCCCGAAGTTTGTTTATTTTATCAGACCAATAAATAAAGCTCTTATGGCTTATACCTTAAAAATTGGCAGTCAGGCTCCTGATTTTAACCTTAAAGCCACCGATGGGAAATTCTATAAGTTATCCGGTTTTTCGGATGCCCGTATCCTGGTGCTGTTTTTTAGCTGCAACCATTGCCCCTATGTGCTCGGAAGTGATGAAATTACCCGGAAATCAGCTGACCGTTTTAAGTCTCAGGGAGTGTCTTTTGTGGCAATCAATTCAAACAGTCCGAACACTTATGATGAAGATAGTTTTGACCACATGGTGATCCGGATGAAAAGAAACCACTTCCCCTGGATTTACCTTCACGATGAAACACAGCAGGTTGCCATGGCCTATGGAGCCTTGAAAACACCTCATTTTTATGTGTTCAACGAAGACCGGAAACTGGTTTATACCGGGCGGGCTGTTGATCAGCCACGCGAGGCATCAAAAATTACAGTTAATGACCTGGAGCGTACGCTTTCTGAATTGCTTTCCGGACAAGATGTTTCTGTTCCGGTAACCAATCCGATCGGGTGCAACATCAAATGGGAAGGAAAAGAAAGGCATTGGATGCCACCGGAGGCCTGTGATCTGGTGTGATCGGATTAAAAGTTTCAGACTCAACACACAGGGTCAGGCCTTTGTCATTCCGGAAAATGACAAAGAATAATCTGTACCAACCATCGGGAGTATTGCAAAAATCCTGTCATTCGGATTGCTGCAAAACGAAACTGTCTGTTGATTTCACCTGCTTGCAGAAACTTTCTCTTCCTCATTTTGTCTTGTCACGCTTTTTCGTAGTTTTGATCATACAAAACGAAACGCTTTTCCTGACATTTTACCAGTGAACTTTAAAATTACCCAGATTTCTGCACTGCAGCTCTTTCAGCTTATCCGTTTTTCAACTCTGATACTGATTGGGGTTGTCTTTACAAAGTCAGATCTGCTGACTTCTGAAATCGGGCAATATGAAACATTTTTGTTTATAGCCGGAGCCATCAGCTTTTTCTGGCTAAACGGATTAATTCAGGGATTTCTTCCTGTTGCCCGGGAACAGTCAGCTTCCCGGAAATCACCGGCATTATTTAATGTATTCTACCTGCTTACTGCCTTTTCGGTCTTGTCGGCGCTGTTTCTGCTGATCTTCGAACAGTCCGTTTCAGGATTATTACTGAAAGGATCGGATGTCCCTTTTCTGCCTTATCTGCTGATCTATATTCTGATATCTTCGCCTGCCAGCCTGGTTGAATACATCTACCTGATTCGAAAACAAGGGAGACTAATGCTGATTTACGGCCTTGTTTCGTATCTCGTGATGTTTCTTTTGGTGATATTGCCGCCGGTATTGGGTTACAGCATCAGGTACAGCTTAATGGGATTGGTGATTAGTTCAGTTTTTCGTCTGGTCTGGCTGTTGGTTATCCTGTTCCGGAATTCGAGTCCGGTTTTTGACCCGGCATTTATCAGAAAGCATCTCAAAAGTGCTTCTCCATTGGTTTTTTCCATGTTTTTAAGCGGCTCGGCACAATACATCGACGGATTTATTATTACATCTTATTTCGACGAGGCAACTTTTGCTGTTTTTCGTTACGGGGCCCGCGAATTTCCGCTGGTTTTGCTGTTGGCCAACGCATTCAGCTCTTCCATGTTACCCGGTTTCGCTGACCGGTCAAAGTTAAAATCCAATCTCGTTAAAATCCGGGAGAATTCGCAAAAGCTTGGATTCTGGATGTTCCCCTTATCCGGAATACTGATGCTTTTATCGCATTGGGCATTCCCGATCGTTTTTAATGTTCATTTCAGCGGAAGCGCCACCATATTTAATATTTATTTATTATTAATTGTGAGCCGGCTTCTGTTTCCCCAGACGATCCTGATCGGCCTTCAGAAAACCAGGCCCATCCTTTGGGCTTCGTTTCTGGAAATTGCAGTGAATGTAGCACTTAGTTTGTGGTTTGTTCAGTATTGGGGTCTGGTCGGAGTCGCCTACGGAACAGTTTGTGCCTACGTTTTCGAGAAACTTGTACTGATTGTGTTTGTAAGGAAAATATGTGGGTTCGGTATAAGAGCTTATTTAAATGTGAATCAGCACCTGCTTTATTCCTTACTTTTGTCGGTTGAATTTTATGTAGTCGAATATCTAATTTATTAGCATGGATTTTATCCTGGATGACTTGAAACACGATCATGAATTTCGTGAGATACTAACCCGAATCCGTAATGCAAAAAACGGAGAAACGGTTGATCAGATGAAAGAGCATGGCCTGATTTATAAAAACAATTGGGGAGCTTCTGTTCTTTCATTGCGCGAAATCGCATCACAATATGAAAATAATCACCTGTTAGCCCTGAAGCTTTGGAACAAACAGTGGCGCGAAACCATGATCCTGGCTGCAATGCTTGATGTACCGGCAGAAGTAACCGAAGAACAGATGGATTACTGGACAAAAAGTCTGGAAACTCCCGAAATTGCAGAAATTCTGAATATTTATCTGTGGTCAAAAACCAAATTTGCCTTTGTCAAAGCCCTGGAATGGTGTCGCGGAAAAAAGCACCTGGTTCGTTTTACTGGCCTGAACCTGATGGGACGGCTTGCAATAGCTGAAAAATCTGCCATTGATGAGCTTTTTGAACCGTTTTTCGACGTTTTGTCACCTTTGGCCAAAGACCCGAATCTGAAACAGGTTTTTTACCGTTCATTTATTTTGCTCGGAATGAAGAGTAAATTCATGAATGAAGAAGCTGTTTTGTTTGCCGAAAGCCTGAAAGATGTTGACTCAGAGGATAGTCGCAGTCTGGCGGATATGATCCTGTCCGAATTGAAAAGTGATTATGTACAGGAATCATTTGTTAAGAATGCTTAACAGGTAGGCAGGTTTCAAAAAGCCTATTATTTTTGGTACAGTTTTTATATAGTCAAATCAAAATTTAATATTTATACCATGAATCTTACCAAATCATCGAACCCGGTATTCGGGAAGAATATATTTAGTCAGGCGGCCACCAGCACTGAAGACGGAGTGATGACCGTGAACGGGACAATAAATAAAACCGGTTTAATGCTGCTGATTGTTATTTTGGCTGCCACGTTTACCTGGCGCAAATTTTTTGGGGCAATTGATCCTGCAACTCCGGGCGCATTGCCTCCTGGAGTATTGGGTTGGATGCTGGCAGGTGGTATCGGAGGTTTTATTACCGCACTGATAACGATTTTCAGTCCGCGCCGGGCTGCCATGACTGCACCTATTTATGCAGTTTTCCAGGGATTATTCCTTGGTGCTGTTTCCGCAATGTTTGAAGCCATGTATCCTGGCCTCGTGATGCGTGCTGTTTCTCTTACATTTGGCGTATTCCTGATCATGCTTTTATTGTATCGTTCAGGAACCATTCGGGCAACCGAAAAATTCCGGACCATTATATTCGCCGCTACAGGAGGTATCGCGTTGGTTTACCTGGTAAGTTTTATTGCCGGAATGTTTGGGGCCGATTTCGGTTTTATGCATGGAAACAGCCTGATCAGTATTGGTTTTAGTTTGGTTGTTGTTGTAATCGCAGCGCTCAATCTGATTCTTGATTTCGACATGATTACCAAAGGCGTAAATGCCCGTGCCCCGAAATTTATGGAATGGTATGGCGCTTTTGGACTGATGGTTACCTTAATCTGGTTATACCTGGAATTACTACGTCTGCTTTCCAAACTGGCCAGCCGCGATTAATTTTGCAATCTACTGGATCAACAATATTTAACAGGGGCTTCGGTCCCTGTTTCTTTTTGCGGCAATATTGAAAAAGTTATTTCAAAACTGAATTAATTCGTATATTTGAGCGAATAAATTCGCATTTGATATGAAGGCACTTGAAATTTCAGAAAAAGACTTCCTGATTGGTGCAAGAAAAGGCATTAGAAAATCAACTCTTTTGTCAATTGCACGTGAATCAGGATTAACATTAAAAGAACTTAGTTCCTATTTGAGGATTTCAACGCGGTCAATTCAGGAAAAAGAACCTTCTCAGCTTATTGCTCCCGGTCCATCTGAACGAGCATTGTACATCGCCAAATTATTCAAATCGGGAACCACCATTTTCGGGAACCTGGATAAATTTCACAATTGGCTAAATTCAATAAACCCGGCAATGGGTGGTGAAAAACCTGTTTCTTATCTCGACACCTTTTCAGGAATAATGCTTGTATTGGATGAATTGAATGCCATTGAATACGGATTCACAGCCTGATGATCGTTTACCGGATAACAAAAGAGGAATATTCCGTCTTCGATGGTGCGGGTGGATTATATGGCCCGGGAAGGTGGCATAAAAAGGGCAATCTGGTGATTTATGCATCGGAACATGCCTCGCTTGCCGCATCGGAAAAGTTGGTACATGTGGCAGGCTTTGATAATCTTCCTGAAAATCTTTTACTGGTAAAAATTGAAATACCTGAGGGAATAGAGATTCTGACTGTTCCTCCAGAAGTGCTTGTGGATGGATGGGATGGTTTCCCATACTGCAATGAAACTTTGAATTATGGTACTTCTTTTTTGCGGGATAAAAGAAATTTTGCACTAAAGGTGCCTTCCGCGATTATACCCGATGAGTACAATATTATTTTGAACCCGCTTCACCCAAATATTCTGACTTGTAAAGTGGTAAGGTCAACTCCGTTTGTTTTTGACAAGCGTATTTCCCCCAAAAGTATTTAAAGCGCTACAACGTTTCAAAAATACAAATAAGGATAAAAACAGGGGCTTCAGTCCCTGTTTTTGTTTTCTGCCTAATAATATTACTTTCGGCATACGAAATAAAAAGCAAAAGGCGAACTATGGAAATTATACCGGTTACTGATAAGAAAACAATTCAGGAATTCCATGAATTGCCATTATATATTTACAGGAACGATCAAAATTGGGTGCCACCCCTAAGGATTATGATTGAAGATCTTTTTGATCGCCAAAAAAATGCGGGTTTCAAACACGGAGATGCACGCAGGTGGCTGGTTAAAAATGGAGAACACATTATTGGCCGGATTGCTGCTTTTTACGATAGAAGTAAAATAGAAGAAGGGAATGAACCTGCCGGAAATATAGGCTTTTTCGAATGCTTTGACGATTACGAAGCCGCCGGGCTTCTTTTTGATACGGCCCGCAACTGGTTAAAAAGTGAAGCTTTTACAGCCATGGATGGACCGGTGAATTTTGGGGAAAATTTTTTCAACTGGGGTTTACTGGTCGATGGTTTTCAGCAGCAAGGATTTGGAATGCAGTATAATCCACCTTATTACAGGCAACTCTTCGAAAAATACGGATTCCGGACCTATTACCAGCAATTTAGTTATCATCTGGATATTACCAGTCCCGATCTTCCGGATCGATTCTGGAGAATTGCGGAGTGGGTAGCTAAAAAGAAAGATTTTCACTACAAAACCTTTTCGTTTAAGGATCAGGATCGTTGTGTCGGGGATTTTATAACCATCTATCAGCGGGCCTGGGAAAAACATACCAATTTTAAGCAAATCGAACACAAGGACCTGAAAACACTGATCCGGGATGCCAAAATTGTACTTGAAGAAGATTTCATCTGGTTTGTACACTATAAGGATGAACCGATAGCCTTTTTTATGATGATTCCTGATTTGAACCAGATCTTAAAACCGCTGAAAACAGGGAAGCTGAATCTGATTAATCTGCTGAAACTGATCTATCTGAGAAAAACCAGGAAGATTACACGCTGCCGGGTATTGGTAATGGGTGTGGTGCCCAGATTCCAGGGCTCCGGTATTGAATCAGGCATTTTCTGGCAACTCCGGCAGGTCATGTTAAAGAAACCCTGGTATAAAGAAGTGGAATTAAGCTGGGTCGGAGATTTCAACCCAAAGATGATCGCCCTTTTTAATTCGGTCGGAAGCAAATACGCCAAAACTCACGAAACTTTTCGTTACCTGTTTGATCGTGATAAACCTTTTGAACGATTATCTATTATAGAACAGGTATAAAGAACAAATTATGTTGACAAAATATCGTAAATTGGACACAAAACTGAATTTCAATGCAAATTATAGAAGTTACTGATAACCAAACCCGAAAACTTTTTCACCAGGTTCCGAATCTGATTTATAAAAACGATCCCAATTGGGCTTGTCCATTGCATGGAATGGTTGAAGATGTTTTTACACCTGCAAAAAACCCGTCTTTTAAAACAGGGGCGGCCATACGCTGGGTGTTAAAGGATGACAGCGGACAATTACTTGGACGAATTGGCGCATTTTATAGCACGAAGAAAGCATTCACCTTTGATCAACCCACCGGTGGATGCGGTTTTTTTGAGTGTGTCAATCATTTTGAAGTTGCGGAAATGTTGTTTGATGCAGCACGTGAATGGCTTAAAAAACATGGAATGGAAGCTATGGACGGACCGGTTAATTTTGGTGAGAATTACATGAATTGGGGCCTCCTGGCTGACGGTTATATGCACCAGGGATTTGGAATGCCCTATAATCCGCCGTATTACGTCGATTTGTTTAAACAATATGGATTTGGAGTGTATTTTAAACAATTCAGTTATCACCTGGATTATTCAAAGCCTTTTCCGGAGCGGTTCTGGAAAATTGCCGGTTGGATAGCTCAAAAACCGGGATATTCGTTCGAACATTTTTCGTTTAAAAAAACGGAGAAATTTATTGACGATTTTTGTTACATCTACGATGAAGCATGGCGGTTTCATGAGCATTTTCAGCCATTGGATAAAGATGAACTTCGGGATTTTCTCCAGACATCGAAAGCTATACTTGATCCGGAAATGATCTGGTATGCTTATCATGAAGAAACGCCGATCGCCCTGTTTGTCATGATTCCGGACATCAACCAGCTTCTGAAAAAGATAAATGGGAAGTTGAATTTCATCAATATTCTGAAGTTACTTTATTACAAACAAAAAAAAGTAATAACTAGAACGCGTATTCTGATCATGGGTGTTATCCCGAAATATCAGAAATCAGGTGTTGAATCGGCCATCTTCTGGCATCAGGATAAACTCATGAAACACAAGCCGCAATACAAGGAGGTGGAATTATCGTGGGCAGGTGACTTCAATCCGAAAATCATTGCGCTCTACAAGTCGGTAGGGGGTATTCAGATGAAAACACACTATACCATGCGCTATTTGTTCGACCGCAATAAACCGTTTAAAAGAGTCCCGATAATTGGGATGGAAGAATAATTGGGAAAAAGGTGCAATTAATAAGAGAAATATTTGGAAATTACATTCCTATATGTAACTTTGCAAGCCGTTAAAAACAAAAGTAAAGAGACTCAAAATGAAAAAAGGGATACATCCAGAAAATTACCGTACTGTTGCATTCAAAGATATGTCAAACGGTCATGTTTTTCTTACCAAATCGACTGTTAATACCAAAGAAACAGAAGTGGTTGACGGAGTAGAATATCCGGTCATCAAACTTGAAATTTCAAGTTCATCGCACCCGTTTTATACCGGGAAAATGAAACTTGTCGACACTGCAGGGCGTGTTGATAAATTCATGACCAGATACGGAAAGCATATGGATAACAGAAAAAAATAATTCTGTTTTCAAAAATATCATGAAAGCTTCGCATTGGCGGAGCTTTTTTTGTTTAATAAAATTCTTAAACCCCGAAAATGAAGCAATATAGTTTATTCGACGATCCGTACCGAAACCAACTGTTGCCATTAAGCTTTACCCGGCCAGTTTCTGAATTGAGAATCGGGATACTTACCATACGCGAAAAATGGGAGAGAAGGCTCGGAACCACTATCCGTTCATGGAAAACCCAGGATTATCTTTCAGCCAAATATCCCTTCCTGCAGTCCGGATCATCGGTCTTCCTGAACGGCCATGTTTGTCCGACTACATGGATTGCCGATCAGGTTTTAAATCTTAAACTTAACCAGGGAATACGCGCAGGAAACCGAATTATTGCCCTTCACCTCAAAAACCCGGAATCCGTTTTTGAAATCAGTAATTTTCCGGATACAGACTGGATATCCTGTGATGAAAATCTCACCCTTCTTTCCAATTCATGGGATTTGTTTACCTTTAATGCGGAACAGATTCAGGCTGACTATGAGTTAATTACCAAAGACCGCCAATCGGAACCTGTACCGTCTTCCTGTTTTGTCCAGGGTCTAAATAATATCTTCATTGAAAAAGGTGCCATAATTACATTTGCTTCCCTGAACGCCTTAGCCGGTCCCATTTATATCGGTACCGATGCTGAAATTATGGAAGGTTCGCTGATTCGCGGGCCGTTTGTCCTTGGCGAACATTCGGTGGTTAATATGGGCGCAAAAATATACGGTCCGGTTACCGTCGGGCCTTATTCAAAGGTGGGAGGCGAACTCAATACCGTTAATATTCAGGGATTTTCAAATAAGGGTCATGATGGCTTCCTGGGAAGTTCGGTAATCGGTGAATGGTGTAATCTGGGCGCTGATACGAATACCTCCAATTTAAAAAATACGTATGTCGATGTGAAACTGTGGAATTATACTGCCAACCGGTTTGTAAATACAGGCCTGCAGTTCTGCGGGTTAATCATGGGTGATCATTCGAAATGCGGAATAAATACCATGTTTAATGCCGGAACGGTTATAGGTGTTTGCTGTAATATTCATGGTACAGGATATCCCCGTAATTTTGTACCCTCTTTTTCTGAAGGAGGTGCCCAGGGATACCAGTTGAACAGGCTGAAAGAAGTTTTTAATACGGCCGCGAAGGTGATGGCCAGGCGAAATCAGGTACTTACCGGGCTTGATCAGAGAATCCTTGGTGAAGTTTTTGTCCTGACAAAGATATACCGAAAATACTCATAGCTTTGTAAGAGTTGGATTTATGCCGCTTTTTGTTGTTTGGCATGGCTATTGCAAAATCCAGTGCACGCATTGATTGCCGGCTTTATTCGGTCAGTATGTCATGTGTACAGAAAGAATATTTAGAAAGCATGAAACATATAAACTATGCAGAATATATTAATTACAAGCCTGATGGACGATGATACAGAATTCATTCCCATCCTGGCTGATGATGATGAAACTGAATTAACGAATGTTGATTTTCCTGACATTCTGCCAATACTACCTTTAAGGAATACAGTAATGTTCCCTGGAATTGTGATGCCGATCACAGTGGGCAGGCAAAAATCACTTCAGCTGGTTCAGGAGGCATACCGTGGAAATCGCTTTCTGGGAACAGTTTCGCAAAAAGATGGAAGTGTTGATGATCCGGTTCAGTCCGATTTATATCAGACCGGAACTATTGCACAGATTTTAAAGATTCTGGAAATGCCTGACGGAACTACATCAGTTATTATTCAGGGTAAAAAACGATTCGAAGTCATTGAGTATACCCAGGAGTTTCCGTATTTTAAAGCAAAAATAAAACCACTTGATGAAATCCGGCCTCAGGACGATTCCGTTGAGTTTTCGGCTGTAGTTGGCTCTCTAAAAGACCTGTCGATTAAAATAGCCCAGTTCAACTCGCATATATCGCCGGAGGCTTCATTTGCAGTTAAGAATATCGAGAATTCTACTTTCCTGATCAATTTTGTTTGTTCGAATACGGATATAAAGGTAGATGAGAAACAGGTTTTACTTGGGATAAGTGATATTAAAGAACGTGGAATTCAAGCGATAAGCTATCTGGTCCGCGAAGTTCAGATGGCTGAACTGAAACGTGATATTCAGACCAAGGTAAAATCAGAACTCGATCAGCAACAACGTGAATATCTGCTTAACCAGCAAATGAAAACCATTCAGGATGAATTGGGTGGTAATCCTGCTGAACAGGAAATTCTTGAATTCAGAGACCGTGCAAAAGAAAAAAAGTGGTCGGCTGATACAGCTAAACACTTTGAAAAGGAAGTCCATAAGCTTTCCCGATTAAATCCGGCTGCCGGTGAATATTCGGTGCAGTTTGCCTATTGCCAGACCTTGCTTGACCTTCCCTGGAATGAGTATACCAACGACATTTTTGATCTGAAACGGGCTGCTAATGTGCTCGATGAAGATCATTACGGGCTTGAAAAAGTTAAAGAGCGGATTTTGGAACACCTTGCAGTTCTGAAACTGAAAAATGACATGAAATCTCCCATCCTGTGTTTATATGGTCCTCCGGGAGTTGGAAAAACATCATTGGGGAGATCCATTGCCAAGGCACTTGGGCGGAATTATATCCGCATGAGTTTGGGCGGATTGCATGATGAAGCTGAAATTCGGGGACACCGGAAAACATACATCGGTGCAATGCCCGGACGCATTTTGCAAAATATCAAAAGGGCGAAATCATCGAATCCGGTTTTTATTCTTGATGAACTCGATAAAGTGTCAAATGATTTTCACGGTGACCCGGCTTCTGCTTTGCTCGAAGTACTGGACCCTGAACAGAATTTTGAGTTTCATGACAATTATGTTGAGGTGGAATACGATTTATCGAAAGTCATGTTCATTGCAACGGCAAATACCCTGAATACCATTGCCCCGGCCTTACGCGACCGACTTGAACTGATTGAAGTCAGCGGATACCTGGTGGAGGAAAAAATTGAAATTGCCAAACGGCATTTAATCCCAAAGCAGCTTGAAAATCATGGTGTTAATGTTAAGCAGGTTTCTTTCTCGAAAGAGATTATCCAGCACATTGTTGAAAATTACACCCGGGAATCGGGAGTTCGGGATCTGGATAAAAAAATTGCCCGAATAGCCCGCCGGATTGCTAAAAAGATCGCTTTCGAGGAAGCTTACAACATCAGCCTGACAAAAGAAAATATAAAAGAATACCTCGGTGTAACTCAATATTCCAAAGAAATTTATCAGGGAAATGAATTCGCCGGTGTTGTTACAGGTTTAGCCTGGACAGCTGTTGGTGGTGAGATTTTATATGTTGAAACCAGTTTAAGCAAAGGAAAAGGCTCCCTGACCCTGACCGGAAACCTGGGAGATGTGATGAAAGAATCGGCTATGCTGGCCCACGAATACCTGCGCTCACATGCTGAACAAATGAGAATTAATCCGGAGGTTTTTGACCGGTATAATGTTCATGTTCATGTACCTGAAGGAGCAATCCCCAAAGATGGCCCATCAGCAGGCATCACCATGGTTACCTCCATTGCATCAGCATTTACGCAGCGAAAAGTACGTAAAAATCTGGCCATGACCGGCGAGATAACGCTCCGTGGTAAAGTTTTACCGGTTGGCGGAATCAAGGAAAAAATCCTGGCTGCGAAACGTGCGGGTATCAAGGAAATTATTCTTTCCGAAGCTAACCGGAAAGATCTGGAAGAAATTAAGGATATCTATATTAAAGGACTTACATTCCATCATGTAAATACCATTCAGGAGGTCATTCATATTGCTTTGCTCGAAACCAGGGTTGATAAACCTCAGAAAATCGAATAAGCTGAACTGATTTCAAATTCAGAAAGCGGACAGAAAATGGGTTTACCATTCACTGTCCGCTTTTTTCTACGCTGTAAAACCTTTACCAGATGTCATCCCGATGGTCAGTCAGAATAAACTGGTTGGGCTTGACTATACCTATTTCAATGGTGTTGGCAGGTTCTGGTATATATTCAATTTTTCGAAAAAGTTGATTTGATTTTTAGTGATCATTACTTCATGGATAACAGTATTATACCCAATGATACATTTGCGGTTTTTTTTATCGATGCGTTGTAAATAATTCAGATTGATATAGGTTGAGCGGTTTGTCTGAAAAAAGGCCGGTGAATTCAGAATCTTTATTACGATGCAAATATTCCTGGTAATTGTTTCAACTGAACCGTCCTGTAAATAGATACAGCAATGGTTTGCTTTTGATTTCAGAAATACAATATCCTTTTGTTCAACAATCAAAATACCCACAGTAGTCGGAAATTTTATTTTGATAGAATAGGACTGGGAATGGATGAATTTGTCCAGCTTAATGTTCATTTTTTTCTTTTGTATCCTGGCATTGTATTTCTGAATAACTGATTCAATATCCTCGATACTGAAGGGTTTGGTCAGAAAATCAAGCGGTTCAATACCCAATGCATCATAGGCATATTGTTGATGGGCGGTGGTAAATACAATTTCGGAATAGAAATTATCGGAATGAATTTTATCCGCAACCTGCAACCCGTTCATGCCTGGCATGTCAATATCCAGGAATACTATTTCGGGTAAAGTTTCCATGACCAATTCAAGTCCTCTAACTGCCTCAGATTCCTTTCCTGTTACTGATATAAAAGGAAAGATACGAAGATACATTTCGAGCAGGCTGATTGCGTCCTGCTCATCGTCAATAATTACTACTGATAGTATTGTTAAATCCATGGTTACTTTATTCATAATTCAAATTTCCCAGTTCCCGGACTTGTTCCCTGGTGGCTTTAATTTCGAATTCTTTTCCTCCATAGGATAATACGACGGTATTGCTGCTCAGTACAACTCTTCGGATGTATTTTAAATTAACCAGATACGACCTTTTGATACGCAAAAAATTGAATTTCAAAAGAATTTCCTCAAGATTATGAATCATTGTATAACTTAATTCTATTCGATTATTGGTCATATATATTTCGGAATAGATCCCGGCAGCTTTACAAAAAAGAATATCATCCGTATTAACAATAAAATATCCTTTTTTCATGTAAAGCCTGATTTTCATATCCAAGGGTGATTTTTGAATCATCTCGGTAAATCTGGCCTTACTATTGGTTTTTTTGCTGAATTGAACTTTTTGGGTGAGTTCTTCGAGATCTTCTTTTTTCAGCGGTTTCAACAGATAATTAAACACACCGTTACGAATAGCATGTGATGCATGGTCTTTTGACTTTGAAACAAAAACAATGGTTGTATCGGGTAGCCGGGTATTAATAAACCTGATCAAATCGTTGCCGGTTTCCCCTTTGGTCGGGTATTCAAGCAGAATGATATCCGGGCTGCTATCAACAATCTTCATTAAGGCCTGATCCGTATCTGTAGTAAAAATAATTTCAGATACCAAAGGATCAGCTTCCATAAGCTTTCTGGTATGTTTAAGTGATTCCGGTTCACTATCAATAATTAATACACAGATTTTGTATTCTGCCATACTGACTGATCTTGGTTGGTTGATTGGGAATAAAGATAATAATAACTTATTCCGATTCTATAATTGGATCGGAAAACAATATATTTAAAAAATCCCGGGCGGAGGCATGTAACTATTGAATGGGATTCAGTGAATGCAATCCTGTCAGAAAATGTTTCATTGAATTTATTGAAGTGATATATAAATATCATTGATAAAGCCTAATGTCCGGTGATGTTATCCGGTGGGAATAGGCTTAAATGTCAACGGATTAATCCTATTTCCTTTTATTCAACATTTGTTCGTTAATTTTTAGATTACCTGTCGCATATTTTTTTATATTTAGAGAGGAAACCATTACTGAATTTGATTGTTTTATCATGGAAGTTTAAAAATTGGTTTCATTAAATCTTAAATACTAAACCTATTGGAATGAGAAAATCTATTCTTCTCCCGCATCTTTCCATGCGTTTGAAAACATTTATCTCTTTATTGTTTTTATCCTTATTTTTAATTACCGGCATTCCTTTAAAGGCAAGTACAGCGGATGAAGATCCGGAAGAAATGATGGATAATCATTCCCATGAGGCTTTAAAGCGTGGAGAACGTTTTTTCAAGGGTCTTTTACCTAAAGACCGCAAATTCGAATCCTGTGTTTCTTGTCATATACTTTCGAGCTCGGATACCATGAACTGGAATCCTTCTGCGATGGACATTGCCTTAAAGTTTTCAGGTAAGGATTTTTCCGAATTTCAGAGTGCCGTGATGCAGCCAAACGGAAAGAAGATGGAAGAATCGCATAAAGATTTTAAAATTGAAGAGGAAGATATGAAAACAGTAAAGCTGTATTTAGACGAACTTGCCATTACCGGACCACATAATGAAGGTCCAACAATCAACCAGATTGTACTTTTTTTGCTTCTTGGAGTTTTGATGGCTTTTGCATTGCTGGATCTGATTTTCTTTCACAAGATAAAATATCGTTTTGTTCCTGTTCTCATCTTAATCATTTCCCTTTTATTTCAGGTTAGAATGATATCTGAAGCCGCGATTAATCTGGGAAGATCCCAAAATTATGCCCCCAATCAACCCATTAAATTTTCGCATAAAGTGCATGCCGGTGATAATAAAATTGATTGCAAATATTGTCATCATACGGCTGAATTCGGAAAATCTGCCGGTATCCCTGCAATGGAATTGTGTATGAATTGCCATGTATTGGTTCGGGAAGGAACCCATTCCGGTAAATTTGAAATTGCCAAGGTAGTTGATGCAAATGAAACAAAGAAACCAGTTGAATGGATTCGTGTCCATAATTTGCCTGATCATGTGTTTTTTAGCCATGCCCAGCATGTTGGTGTCGCAAGGGTTGATTGTCAGAAATGTCACGGACCGGTTCAGGAAATGGATATCGTGCGTCAGAGCAGTGATTTGTCCATGGGCTGGTGTATCAATTGCCACCGCGATACCAAAGTGAACTTTAAGGATAATGCCTATTACGACAATTACATGAAACTGCACGATGAGCTGAAAGCCGGGAAAATTGATACTGTCCGGGCCGTGGATATCGGTGCAAATGATTGTATGAGATGCCATTACTAGAAGGAAGTTTCAAGTTCAAAGTTCCAGGCTTCAGGTTGGATCCGGTTTAGGGAGGTTATTTTTTAACAGAGCGATAAAATAAGGTAATAAGGTTGTTTCTTTTTTTGTTCGCCTTTTTACTAAGGTTGCCAGATTAAATAAGGTTTGAAGAATGCAAGACAAAAAAAACCTTCATTTATAAAATTTAACCTTGGTAGCTTAACAAGAAAAGCAAAAAACCGTCCGCGGTAAGTCGCAGAAAAGAGTGTTTTATTTTTTCGGACAGAATGGAAAATCAATGAATGAAAAGGTGAATCAAAAGTGATTCATTATTTTAAGATTGAATAAAGTTGAAGTTGCAGTTAGCAATTAAAGCCTTTTGGTCTTTTACCCTGAAAGGGTTAAATATCAATAGCCCGGGGTAAAGTGACGAAGGAACGGCACCCCGGGAAATGAAGAACGCAGGATTTCCGTCCGCGGTAAATTGCAGAAAAGAGTGTTTTATTCTTTTGGACGGAATGGAAATTGCCTTCGAGAAATAGTTGATTGAATTTTAAAAAATAATAAATAAGCGTCAATGAAGACATACTGGAGAAGTATAGAAGAACTAGCCAATCCAAAAGAGTTACGAAGGGTGGAAGTGCGTGAAGAAGCCAAAAATAAAAGCATGTTGATGAAAGGCGATGAGGAAATGAACGCCTCATCACGTCGCGATTTTCTGAAAACCTTTGGTTTCAGTATTGCTGCTGCTTCTCTGGTTGCCAGTTGTAAAAGGCCCGTTGATAAAGCCATCCCGTATTTGGTTAAGCCAGATGAAATTACTCCCGGAGTTTCCAATTATTATGCAAGCTCTTATTTCGAAGGAAATGAATATGGAAGTATCATTGTTAAAGTAAGAGACGGCCGTCCCATTAAGATTGAAGGAAATTCGTTGAGTTCAGTTTCCCAGGGTGGAACCAGTGCCCGTATTCAGGCTTCCGTGCTTAATCTTTATGACGATGCCCGTTTTAAAGGACCATCAAAAAAAGGGCAGGAGATTAGCTGGGACGATGCTGAAAAAGAAATTAAAATACTGTTGGACAGTATGCAAATGAATAGCGGGAAGGTTGTTTTACTCAGTTCAACCATTATTTCTCCCTCTACGCGCGAAATCATCCGGAAATTTGCTGAAAAACAAACCAATACCGAATGGATTCAGTATGATCCGGTTTCAGCATCAGGGATTTTGCAAGCCAACCAAAAAAGCTTTGGAACGGCTTTTATTCCTGATTACCGTTTTATTAAAGCGAAAATAGTGGTAAGTTTTGGAGCTGATTTTCTCGGAACCTGGCTTTCGACTGTTGAATATACAAAAGGATATACCACCGCGCGTCAGTTGCAGGATGGCCGAAAGGAAATGCTTCGCCATTATCAGTTTGAATCGGGAATGACTTTAAGCGGATCAAATGCTGATGTTCGTTTCCCGGTTAAACCTTCGGAAGAAGGTGCCATCGTTCTGGCTTTGTACAATGCCATTGCAAAAGCCAAAGGCGGAACAGTGGTTCCCGGTGAACCATCACCCGTTGATATCAGCGATCTGGCAAAAGATCTTCTTGAAAATGAAAAATCAGGTATTGTCATTTCAGGAAGCAACGATGTGAATATCCAATTGCTTGTCAACGGAATTAATCACTTACTCGGCAATTACGGAGAAACCATTGGCCTTGAAAATCCGCTGATGACCAAACAGGGAATAGATCAGGATACCGATCGCCTGCTCTCGGAATTAAAATCAGGTACCGTAAAGGCCCTCGTAGTTTGGAATGCCAATCCGGTATATGACCATCCAAAAGGAAGTGAATTTGCTGCCGAAATACGTAAATTGGGATTGACTGTTTCTTTCTCAGAGCGGCCCGACGAAACAACGGCCTTGTGCCAGTATGTTTTGCCGGAAACAAATTTTCTGGAAAGCTGGAATGACCTGGAACCCAAAGCCGGGATTTACAGTTTGGCACAACCTGTAATCGCACCTTTATTTAATACCCGTCCACCTCAGGTTACACTGCAGAAATGGTCGGGAAACGAAATCAATCATCGTGATTTCATTCAGAACTTCTGGAAAGAAAACCAATTTACTAAGCAAGAAAATACAACCGATTTCATTCAGTTTTGGAACACTTCCCTTCAAAATGGTGTATTTGAAACTATTCAGGAGTCAAAACTGAATTATTCTCCGGAAGGAATTGCCGGCGCTGCAGGTCAGGTTAAAAGTGTCGTTAACGGAACTGAGGTGATCTTGTACGAAAGTGTTGCCATAGGGAATGGGAAATATGCCAACAACCCATGGTTGCAGGAATTACCCGACCCGGTTGCCAAAATCAGCTGGGATAACTTTGCGGCTGTACCTGTTGCATGGGCCGAAGAAAATGGACTGAAAAACGAAGATGTGATTCGGGTAAACGGAATGGAACTGCCTGTATTTGTGCAGCCAGGACAAGCCAAAGATACCATTTCGGTTGCCTTGGGATATGGTCGTGAAATCGCAGGAAAAGTAGGCGATAAAACGGGCAGGAACCTGTATCCTTCCGTTGAAACGGAAAACGATTCGCGCAGGTATTACCTGACTTCAGCGAAAATCGAAAAAGTTCCGGGCAAAGCATTCGAACTGGCTATTTCCCAGACTCATTACCTGATGGAAGGCCGTCCGATTGCCAGGGAAACCACATTGGATGATTACATTAAAAATCCGGCTTCCGGAAATGAAAAGGCAGCTGAAGATCGTTCTAAAGCTGTTACTTTATATGAAGCGCCTGTATATAACGGACATCACTGGGGAATGGCTGTTGACCTGAATTCATGTACGGGTTGTGGCAATTGTGCCATTGCCTGTCAGGCTGAAAACAATATCCAGGTTATCGGGAAAGAACAGGTTCGTAACCGCCGGATCATGCATTGGATCCGTATCGACCGTTATTATTCCGAAAACCCGGAGAATCCGAAAGTTTCGTTCCAGCCGGTCATGTGCCAGCATTGCGGTAACGCGCCCTGCGAGAACGTTTGTCCGGTTGCAGCCACACCTCACAGCGAGGAAGGTTTAAACCAGATGGCTTATAACCGTTGTGTCGGAACCAAATACTGTATGAACAACTGTCCATATCGCGTAAGGCGCTTCAACTGGTTCCAGTACGTTAAAAATGAAAAATTTGATTACGCGTCGAACAGTGATCTGGGCCGAATGGTATTAAATCCGGATGTGACTGTTCGTTCCCGCGGAGTCGTCGAAAAATGTTCGATGTGCGTGCAGCGCATTCAGGAGAAAAAACAATTGGCTAAACTGGAAGGTCGCCCAATTGCTGAAGGCGAAATTAAAACTGCCTGCGCACAATCCTGTCCCGGAAATGCCATTGTATTTGGTGATTTGGCCAATCCTGAAAGTCGCATTTCGAAGTTGTTCAAGGATAAGCGCAATTACCATTTACTGGAAGAATTACATACTTTGCCGTCGGTAGGATACCTGACCAAAGTAAGAAATACCAACGCATGATCATCAATCAAAGAAAATAGGTCAGACTATGTATAAAACGGACATACGAGGAAAATTAATTGACGGGGAGAAATCGCTCAGTCAGATTTCGCAGGAGATTCTTGCGCCCATCGATGCCAGGACGCCAAGGTGGTGGTATATTGCTATGGGTATCAGCTTGCTGATGTTTGCATGGGGCGCCCGGAGTATCTATATCACACTGACTGTAGGTATCGGATCCTGGGGTGTAAACAATACGGTTGCATGGGGTTGGGCTATCATCAACTTTGTGTGGTGGATCGGGATTGGACATGCAGGTACTGCATTTTCAATATTCCTTCTGATTCTGCGCCAGAAATGGAGAACAGCAATCAACCGTGCTGCTGAAGCAATGACTGTTGTGGCAGTATTTTGTGCGGCACTTTTCCCGCTTATGCATATGGGCCGTTCGTGGTTGTTTTTCTATGTTTTTCCTTATCCCAATACACGTGGCCCGCTATGGGTGAATTTTAACTCACCGCTTTTCTGGGACTTTGTCGCAATTTCGGCTTACCTGCTCATTTCGGCCAGTTTCTGGTATTTTGGTATGGTTCCGGATTTTGCGACCCTTCGCGATACGAACAAATCGAAAATAAAACGGGCTGTATATGGATTTTTCGCTTTCGGATGGACCGGTTCTTCAAAAGAATGGTTGCGTTACGAAGGACTTGCCTTTGTACTTGGAGGTATTGCTGCAGTACTGGTCGTTTCGGTACACTCCATCGTTTCAACTGACTTTGCAGCTTCGGTCGAACCAGGATGGCATACGACCCTGTTCCCTCCTTATTTTGTGGTTGGTGCTATTTTCTCAGGATTTGCCATGGTTCTAACCCTGGTTACTTTGATGAAGAAACTGTACAATATGGGTGATTTCATCACTGAAAACCATGTGGATGCTGTTTGCCGGGTATTGGTATTTATTTCACTCATCATGGGAACTTCTTATATTACTGAAGTTTTTATTGCCTGGTATTCAGGATCGGAATATGAGATGTTTACGTTCTTTAAAAACCGTATTACCGGCGAATATGCCATGCAGTTCTGGGGTATGTTTACTTTCAATGCTCTTCTTCCCCAGTTATTCTGGTTTCGGAAAATCCGCCGGAATATCTGGATTGTTTTTATTATATCATTGCTGATTAACCTGGGTATGTGGTTCGAACGATTCAATATCGTTGTAACATCCTTGTCGAAGAATTACCTTCCGTCAAGCTGGGCTGAATATCACCCTTCTCTTATCGAAATCGGATTTTTTGTTGGGACCCTGGGTATGTTTGCGGCAGGAGTATTGTTGTTCTTCCGTTACATCCCGCAGATTGCGATCAGTGAAGTGAAAATGATCAGCAAATACAATAAACAGCAAACCAATCACCTTAAACCAGGTCATCACCATGATTATGAATAAGAAATATTTAGTTGGTGTTTTCAATGACGAACACACGCTGATTGATGCGTTTGAAAAGGCTATTCACAGGGGAGTTGTAATTGAGGAAGTGTATACACCCTATCCGATTCACGAAATACTGCACGGCATGAAGAATAAGACCTACATTACTTATGCAGCCTTCTTTTTTGGCGTTTTAGCGGTAGCCTTACTAATCGGTGGTATGTATTATGCAGCAGTAATCGACTGGCCGCTCCAATTTGGAGGGAAACCCTTCAATACTTTCCCTTCATTTATCGTGGTAACCATTGTTGGAACTATCCTTTTAATTACACTTGGAACTTTATTTACCTTTTCGGTACGTTCGAAGATATATCCGGGAAAAAAGGCTGTTATCATTGACATTCGGGCAACCGATGATAAATTCATCATTTTACTCGATCAGGATAAAATGGGAATTGAAAAACCTGAGATAACCAGGTTGTTCCAATCGAACGGAGCTACTGAAGTGTATGAAAAGGAAGCGATCATAAATTGAATTAAATGTTTACCGAATGAAACTGAAAAAAATCAGTAAAAGTTTAGCGGCCATTGCTCTGATGACAATTGTCGGATCCTGCGACCGCGACCGGAATACAACAGGGTGGGAGTATTTTGACGACATGGCTCATTCTGCAGCCTATGAAACCTATACTCCAAATCCTAATTTTGCCGATGGTAAAACAATGCGTAATCCGGTTGAAGGAACAATTCCACTGGGTTATCAACCTTATCTGTATCAGAAAACCGATGAAGACCGGTTAAAAGCAGGGATGGAACTTGTTAATCCGTTTGAACCAACAGAACAGAACCTTGAACGCGGCCAACAGGTATATTCAGTTTTTTGTATGAGTTGTCACGGCGATAAAGGCGATGGCAAGGGATTTCTGTTTACGAGTAAAAAATATCCATTCCCTCCGGGTAATCTGCTTTCTGAAAAGATCAGAAATAATCCGGAAGGTGATATTTACCATGTGATAACTGTTGGATTTGGCGTTATGTCCCAGCATGGTTCACAGGTCAGGCCTGATGACCGGTGGAAAGTCGTCATGTATATTGAAAATGTTTTGCACAAACAATAGAAATATTTCAAGTTCAAAGTTTCAAGTTCCAGGTTGACCAACTTTAAGGTTAGCACTTTGCAACAAGGAGAGGCCTGGAATTCACCCTGAAAGGGTTTAATATCAATAGCCCGGGGTAAAGTGACGAAGGAACGGCACCCCGGGGAATGAAGAGAAGCAAAAAAACCGTCCGCGGGGAAGCGTTCATTAAAGCAATTTCCTTCCTTCGGACGGAATAGAAATCACCTTCAGACATGGAGTAAAGTAGAAATGGAAGTACCAAAAATATTGACAGCATGGAAGATAAATTAATTGTTCAGAAGAACTTTAAATACCTGATGTTTGGGCTGATAGGCATCGGCATAATCTCAATGGTTGCAGGATTTATAGCAGATCCCGGGCGGGCCTGGGCCAATTATTTATTGAACAACTATTATTTTGTTTCTCTGGCTATAGGTGCTGCTTTTTTTGGCGCCATACAATATATTACACAGTCCGGCTGGTCATCAGCTTTTAAACGGATTCCGGAAGCTATGGCTTCCTATGTTCCGGTTGCTGCAGTTTTTTTTCTGCTGATGTATTTCGGTATGCACAACCTGTTTCACTGGTCGCACGAAGGAATTACCGAAACCGATGCCTTGCTTGCCCACAAAGCTCCGTACCTGAATGTTCCGTTTTTCTTTATCCGGGTGGTATTGTTCTTCGGATTGTGGATTTTTATGATTCGGTTGTTGCGAAAGATATCGTTAAAAGAAGATTCAGAAGGCGGAATGACCTATTTTTATAAATCGGAGAAGTATTCGAAGATACTGATATTCATCATTGCCATCAGTTTTACCCTCTTTGCCATCGACATGATTATGTCGATCGAACCTCACTGGTACAGTGCCTTGTTTGCAGCCAAGAGTTTTATTGCTGCATTTTTACATGCATCAACGGTAATAACCCTGATTGTGATTATCCTGTCAAAAGTTGGTCATTTAAAAATGCTTAACCGTAGTCACCTGCACGATTTTTCGAGGTATATTTTTATGCTTTCCATTGTATGGGGCTACTTCAATTTTGTCGAATTTATGCTTATCTGGTACGGAAATATTCCGGAAGAAACCATATTCTTTGTTAGCCGGTCGCATGGAGCATTCGGTGTACTCTTTTTTGCCAATATCGTTATTAACTGGTTTATTCCTTTTCTATTCCTGATGCCCCGTATGACTTCGCGGAGCAAGCTGTTTTTGTTGCCGGTAATTGTTATTTTAATGATCGGCCAGTATACCGAGTTGTATTATTACATCTGGCCGGCTGTGGTTCATGAAGCAAAATTCGGGTTCCTTGAAATAGGTACATACCTTGGCTTTTTAGGTTTGTTTACCCTGGTGGTTACCAACACGCTTTCGAAAGCCAGCCTGGTCCCCAGAAATCATCCGTATCTGGAAGAAAGTATTTACCATCAGTTTTGATGATCAGTACTTTATAAATAAAAAATCCCGAAATCAGAAGTGCTGGTTTCGGGATTTTTTATTGGTTTATTTTCATGATAACCATTGATTTTCATTCTCCGGATTTTAATTCAATTTCGATAATCATTTGTATGTCAATTCTATTCTGAGGAAGACTATTCTTTGTAATTGTCCAAATCATTTCATAGTCAATCCCAAAATATTCATGGGAGATCAGATTTCTTAACCCTACCATTTTTCGCCAGGGAACTGACGGATATTTGTGCCGAATTTTTTCAGGAATGTTTTTTGAAGCTTCACCAATAATTTCAAAATTTCTGACCACTGCATCTACAACCAGATAATTCCTTTTAAACTCAATAAATTCCATATTTCCGATGTACTCTTCAATTCGTAATATTGAAGTAAGGATGTCTTCGAGATAGATGCTGAATCTTCTGTTCGCCGCGTTCATACGTATCGGACCTGATGAAGTATTGATTCTTTCAGTTGTTCCTTTAGAGCTTTGTTTGAAACCAGATCAACTTTAAGATTCAGTTCATTCTCAAGCATTTCCTGCAAATCAAAAAAATCCCAGCCAATTGGATTGCCAAATTCAACAAGTATATCAATGTCGGAGTTTTCTGTTTGCTCATTTCGTGAATAGGAACCAAAATAACCTATTCGGACAACAGAATATTTGGCTGAAAGTATAGGTTTCAGATTTTTTAATTTCGTTTCTATTTCGTTTCTGTTCAACATGTAACAAATATACAATTTTTTATGAGTGAATTCTCAATGCCATTTTTCATTTAAGTAATGAGAACTATTTATTGGTTTAGTTAAATACAACATCGTTTTATCCTCAATTACTTAACTTAAAGTCTTTATCGCTATCATTTATCTAGATACTCGACAAACAAAGGGAATTGAAGGTAACACAGAAGTAGGAAAAAAAGATCAGTTTCAAGGTTAGTCTAATATGGATTTTGCTCACATAAATAACATTTTCCAAACTGGTCAATAACCAGTTCTTCCTGAACATCCTGTCCATCATAATGGGTACAATTCTCTACTTGTAATGATGGAGGAATTTCGGTTGACTTATTTACCCGGATCATATACAAGCATTTATTTGGGAGTCAATTTGATTTTGCGGTACTCACTTTTTACATTTTGTGGTGCAAGGGTTTCGTCCAATAACTCAAATTCCTTGTCTAAATCTTCAAATTCTGCATTTTCGGCGGTGTCTCGATTGGGTTTTTCGGCAAGTTCCTTAAACCGGAGAAGTTTTGCTTCCAAAAAGCTTGAATCTGTTTTTACCTTGAAATAACCTTCTGCCAAAGCTTCATAGGAGTATTCGGTTAAATCTTCCAGCCGTTCTTTTTTCTCCAGATCGAATGCCACCGCATTTTTGATGGAACTGAGAACAAAAGGAGAATGGGTAGTAACAATAAATTGAATATTTGGGAACACACGGGTAAGCATGGGTAAAATAAGCCGTTGTAATTCAATATGCAAATGTGTTTCAATTTCATCAATCAGCACAATTCCTTCTTTTTCGTAGGCGCGGGTGAGCGAATCCGGATTTTGCATTTTCAAAATTAAATCGGCAATGATGTCGATAATTGCCGAATAACCATCCGATAACTGGTTAAACCCAAACTCGCGTCCATCCTGATTAATGGTAAATGAATAGTCTTTGTAATTGAAGTTCATGGATACCTTGGACCCTTCAAAGACTTCACCCAACAATTCCTCAAAATTATCGAACCACTCCTTTATTTTAGTGGCATCATTTAGTTCGTTTTCGTTACGAGCCAATGCTTCCTGAATTTTTAAATCAACCAGAAACTTCAGGAATTCTCCTTGTTTTGAAACTCTTAAATCTTTATCCGGTTTAAGATTAGGCTTTTCAGGGTTTTTGAGTAATTTAACATCAGTTCTTCTATTAGCTGCATAAATAGCAAATGGAAAATTACCATCTTTTAGTCCAACAAAAAGGTCTGTAAGATTATTAAATTCTGGAAGAGTCTGTGGATAACCTTTTGAAATATCCGAAAGATAAAAGTTTCTATCCTCTATTGAGTTAGAAGTCCTTTCTAAATTATAGATATCAAGCTGAAGCCTATTAAAATACTTAACCAACGCATTTAGCAAAGACGTTTATCCACTTCCATTTTTCCCGTAATAATCAGGTGTTTCTTTTCATTGCTGTCAATTTGTATCGAATGTTCAATTCCGGTTTAGCATCTACTACTTGCTTTTTAAAACATCCAAATTACAATCGATTCCTGTCCATCCAGTAATTTTCTGAACAAATTCTTTTTGCATTTCAACCGGCAGGTTTCTAATCCTGGCCGACCCATGATGCGCTCCCGGAATCAGGAACGATTTGGAATTGACCTGGCCGGAAACCAGAATCCTTGCTGCTGACCAGGTATCGATGCCTCCGTAAATGTAAAGGATGTTGTTCCCATTCGTTTTGAGCCATTCCTGGAGTTGTTGGTTAAGAATACCTGCCGAAGGTTTAACGACTGCCTTTTTGGGCGGGAAAATGGCTGAAGGATTGGAGTCGAATTGTTTGATGTACTTTTTAAACGGGCTAATGTTATAACTGTAATAACCTGTTTGAGTAGCCGACTGGTAATAATGGGGGCCGTATTTATCCATTTCGGCATCAGCGAAAAATGAAATGTTGGAAGTTTTCAGCAATTCACCCAGGTAATCGTCGAGTAATTTGGTTTCCGGAATACTGTCTGATGAACGACCCCACTGCCAAAACGAAAAGGAATATTCCAATACAGCATATTCAAACGCTTTGGCTATGCTTCCGGTATAACTGAATTTTAAGTCTGCACCTTTCGAATACCAGTTAAGTTTTTCGATGGCTTTTTCTTCATTCATCAGCAAAAACTTCTGGAAGTTGAATATTTTCCGTCGGCATTCCGGTGTTCCTATTGTGTCGAGGAACGTATAGATCCGGGTATCTTCCAGATCATTATCAATGGGTGCAACATACGGAATAGCCACATCCACATCTTCCGGATAATAATATTTGTAATATAGCGTGGTTTGCCCGCCTTTACTGATCCCTGTGCTCAGCCACCTGCCTTTGTAGATTTGCCTGAACAACTGGTTGATGGCATGAAGATCAGCGGTTGCCTGTTCGATGGTCAGGTATTCCCATTGCATCGAATCAGGAACTGATTGGCCGAAATAACGGTATTCAACACCAAGATTATTGGCATTTAAAATCCGTTCGACTTCATTTTGCCCCCGTGACATCTGGTACCCATGGGTTTCTATTACCGTTGGAAGATCATACCCCCGGTGACGCAACAGTACCCTTTGACTGAAGTATCCTTTTTCAGGATGCAGATGGTCGAAGGGTTGTTTTACCAGCAAATCATAAGTCAGCCAGGCATCTCCGGGTTTGCTGACATCGGTAAACGAAACATTTGGTAAATTGAATAATTCGCGCTCGAGCAACTGTTTCCCGGCTTGCCCGAAGGTATTCAGAACCGCCAGGCAAAGCATCAGAAAGAAAATGAATTTCATCGTATTTGCGTTCAGATTTGGTTTTGACCGCAAAATACAAAAATGCTTTTGGTTTTCTTACTCTCTTTTCAGAATATAGTGTAATTGAACTAGTCCTGTTTCAAACGAAGCAGATTGGATTAGCCGGAGCTTATTCTCCGGAAATCCGCCTCTGAACAGCGAAATTCCATTACCAAGTAAAACGGGGATAACTGAGATAATCAACTCGTCGAATAAATCTTCCTGAAGGATACGATGTGCTGTTTCTGTTTCCTTGCATATAAATGGGTGCGAGAATTATCCGGTCTGAATTAAACGGAGTGCTTCCGTAACCGTTTCAACCGGAAGCATACAACTTTTGTCCTTACAAATGTATATGAGTGTTTTACCCCGAACATACCTGTTTTGCAATAAAGGCAACTCATTTTCTGTTGTTCCGGAGCAAAAAACTACTTGTGGTAAAAAGTGTTTCTGAAGTTCCTGAAGGATGTTAACGGCATTTCCCCCGACAATAACTACCTCATAATGATTGCCGTTCATGTTCAGCAGCAATTGTGACCAGTTGCTGT
The DNA here is from genome assembly GCA_038251165.1 of Bacteroidales bacterium. Taxonomy (GTDB): domain Bacteria; phylum Bacteroidota; class Bacteroidia; order Bacteroidales; family Prolixibacteraceae; genus Aquipluma. The sequence goes on from JBBSBP010000013.1 coordinate 55,761, forward strand.
ATCCTGAAGGATAATCTGCCATATTCCTGCTTATTAAATCAAGCATTTTCCTGGAAATCTGCAGATATATAGGTTGTTCGAGCAAATACGAAAGCCGGAATAAATTTTTAGCCATTACGGAATTGGATGCCGGAATGACATTATCGTGAATTTCTATTGTTCGTGTAATAAGGTCTTTTTGATGGTTTGCCGTAAAGTAAAAAATTGATTTCTGATCATCGTAAAAATTGCTGAATGTTATTTTGGTAAGACGCTGGGCTTCGTCGAGCCATTCTTTTATTCCGGTAGCTTCAAAAATGGCCGTGAAAGCTTCGATCACAAAGGCATAATCTTCCAGAAAACCGGAAATTTTGGCCCGATTATTTTTATAGGAATGGAAGAGGCGACCATCTTCGGCCACTAGTTTTTGTTTTAAAAAGCGGGCATTTGAAAGGGCCATATCCAGGTATTCGGGATTGCCAAAAGCACTGTAACAACTGACTAATCCGGTAATAGTCATCGCATTCCATGAGGTCAGGATTTTATCATCCAGACCGGGTCTCACTCTTTTATTCCGTACGGCAAGCAATAATTCCTTCCAGTTTTTTACTTTGTTTTCCAATTCAGCAACCGAAAGCTTGTGTTGGGCTGCAAATACGGCATCTTCCTCCGTTCGCATGAGGATATAGTGATTGTCTTCCCAGAATCCGGTTGAATTGATATTGAAATATTCACTGAATAGTCCGAAACCAGAACCTAAAATCTGTTCCAGTTCCTGTTTTCCCCAGACATAAAATTTGCCTTCTTCTCCTTCGCTGTCGGCATCAAGGGAGGAGTAGAATCCATTTTCAGGAGAAAGCAGTTCTTGTTTCAGAAAATGAACGGTTTCAGCAACAACCTGCTGATAGAGCGGAATGGGATCGGTTTTCCAGGCTTCAGCATAAAGACTAAGAAGCTGGGCATTATCGTAGAGCATTTTTTCGAAGTGAGGAACCTTCCAGATTTCATCGGTAGAGTAGCGGGCAAAACCACCGCCAATCTGGTCGTAAAGACCGCCAAGTGCCATTTTTTGCAAGGTAAGCCTGACCTGGGCAAGGATTTTCTGATCCTGAAATTGCTGCCCTGCCCGTAACAGAAATTGCCAGTTATTGGGAAGCATAAATTTGGGTGCACTTTTAGTCCCGCCATTTTTAGTGTCGAACTGGTTTTGCCATTCTTTCAGCAACAAAGGCAGGAACATCGGATCCGCTTTGGTGTTTTCTCCTGAAATCGGGACGAGTGAGTTTTGCTCAATGCCCAGTTGTATTTTGGAAGCATATTCCTCTGTCTTAGGCAGGTTTTCAGCATAAAATCCGGCAACCGATTCCAACGCCTGTATCCAGTTTTCTTTGGTAAAATAGGTTCCGCCCCAGATCGGTCGTTTATCCGGTAAAGCAATGCAGTTAAGCGGCCATCCGCCACGGCCTGTTAAAAGTTGCACGGCTGTCATGTAAATGTGATCGATATCCGGTCGCTCTTCACGGTCGATTTTTATGCATACAAAATTTTTATTCATGATGCGGGCCACTTCCGGATCTTCGAATGATTCGTGCTCCATGACATGGCACCAGTGACAGGCCGAATAGCCAATGCTGATCAGTAAAAGTTTATGCTCTGTTTTTGCCTGGTTCAGCGCTTTTTCACCCCATGGCTGCCAGTTTACCGGATTGTGTGCATGTTGCAGCAAATACGGAGAGGTTTCGTGAATCAGTTCGTTGGTATATTCTTGTTTCGACATCCCGGGGAAATTGTATTATTGGTACGTAAGGGAAACAAGTGGGAGAAAGGAAAGTTCTGAAGACTGATTTTTTATGGAGTGGTCGTAAGCCTGAGTTTATTTAGGGATCAGATCAGTTGGATTCTAACGACAATCCGAAAACAGGTAAAAAAAAAATTAAATTTCGATTTCTCCGCGAAGATAGGTGAGCGCTTTCCCGGCAATCAACACACGGTCGCCAGCCAAAGAGCACCACAACCGGCCGCCCCGTTCCGAAAGCTGAAGGGCTGTCATCTCTGTTTTATCCAGGCGGGCCGACCAGAAAGGAACGAGCGAAGTGTGCGCCGATCCGGTTACCGGATCTTCATCAATACCGATACCCGGTGCAAAAAACCGGCTTACAAAATCAACATCCCGGCCTTTGGCAGTGACGATTATACCACGGTCATCAGTTTGACTTAAGAGGTGAAAGTTGGGTTTCATATTCAGGATAGTTTCTTCTGAATCAAACAAGAGCAGGAATTCAGTCCTTCCCTCACAGGTTTCGGTTGCCTGAATACCAAATGCTTCAGTAAAGACAGAATTCGTATCAACCGGTTGAACCAAATCCACCGGAAAATCGAGTTGTATTTTATCTCCGCTCTTTCGTACTGCAAGTTTTCCGCTTTTGCTCTCAAAGACAATTAGTTCACCCTTAAATTTCAATTCGTTGAATAGAATATGTGCCGTTGCCAGTGTTGCATGTCCGCAAAGATCTACTTCAGCTTTTGGAGTGAACCACCGAATGTGAAAATGATCGTTTTCAGGAATAAAAAAAGCAGTTTCCGAAAGGTTGTTTTCTGCAGCAATTTGTTGCATGCTTTGATCAGGAAGCCATTCCTGCAATGGTACCACCGCAGCCGGATTACCTTTGAAAAGCGCGGCAGCAAATGCATCGGCCTGGAAAAGTTTTAGCTTCATGGTTAAAATTTAACAGTCAGTTTAAAATTCAGCTTTCGTTTGGTCAGGTAATTGGGTACACCGTACATGTCGCCTGTATTATTGGCCACCCAAAGGTATGAAATCGTATTGTTGATGCCTAACAAATTAAATACTTCAAGGCTCAGCCACATATCTTTAATTGAATTCAGCGCTTTATACCGGTATTTTGGGTGATCCCGGTTAATCAGCACTTTTGAAAAACCAAGGTCAATCCGCCGGTAGGGCGGAATGCGAAAAACATCCAGGTAGCGTTCCGAATTGGGTGGGCCGGTTGGAAGGCGTGAACCATAAAAAGCAGTCATATGCATTTTCCAGGTAGGGTTGCCGGGGAAATAATCCTGAAAAAAAACACTGAAATTAACCCGCTGATCAGTTGGTCGTGGAATATATCCGTGGCCGTCGTACAGAATGTCTTCTTCTGTTTTCATGACCGAAAGGCTGGCCCACGATTCAATGCCACTTACAAATTCACCGTTTACTTTCATATCCAGCCCGGCAGCATAGCCGTTAGCCTTTTGATCCGGCATATACCTGATGCGGACATTGTCAACCTGGTAAGGAGTCAGATTCGTCATGAATTTATAGTACAATTCGGATGTGAATTTGAATGGCCGGTCCCAGGCGGTGAAAATATAATCAGTCCCAAGAACTACCTGAGATGATCGTTGTGCTTTGGAGTCCGGATAAATGGTCCCTTTCCGGTCTTTCAGTTCCTTGTAGAATGCCGGCTGATCGTAAATTCCCCCGGAAAGGTGAAATACAAAATTGGCATCCCAATCGGGAAAATACCGTAATGTTCCTCTTGGACTAAGCAAAAACTCGCTTGAATAGGACCAGTATTGGGTACGTATTCCGGCAGTAGCATACAGGGAACCCTTCCGGAGTGGTATCTGATAGGTGTCCTGAATATAGGCTGTAAGCCGGGTTGAATTCAGGGTGAAATTGGTGTTCGTAGTGCTGAAAAGTTTGATCTCTTTTCCATCGTATGGAATTGAATAACCGGTCGAGTCGCGCAGTATCCATTCATTCATACGGTCATTTATTTTCTCAACCTGTGCTTTGACCCCCCAGTTTAATAAATGATGTTCGGAATTATAGGCTCCTTTATGCTCCAGCCCGAAAACCGTAGCATTCAGGTAGTTCCGGGCATGGTTCAGGAAAGTGCCCACGCCGATGTTCAGCACACTGTCGCCCAGGTTTTCTGATCCCAGGTTACGCTCCAGTTCATTCAGGTAATATTGTCCCAGAATATCGTAGGTTTCTTCTTCTTTGGATTGAAATGACGATGCAATAAACTTCATGTTCAGCCGGTCACCCGGATGGTAATTTGCAACCAGGGCACCTGTGGCTGTGACGAATTGGTCAATTTCCTGGCCCTCGAAATAGATGGTCGCATTGTAAGCCTTTTTAAACGTACCAAAGCTGGTTTTACGGGTCTGCGGGATGAAATTATACCGGTTTTGTGCCAGGTTACCCAGGAATGAAACATCAAATGACGGACTGAACTTATAAGTCAGGTAGGTTTGTGCATCGATGAAACGCGGATTGTATTCACCCTTTTCGTCGAGCGTACCCAGTAAATACCGGTTTGTTTTATACCGAATCCCGGTGATGTGCGAAAATTTTCCGTTTTTGCTGAGGTCCTCCAGTTGCAGCGAACCTCCCAGTAAACTGGCAGAAACAGTTCCGGCGTAACCGGTAGGTTTTCGGTATTTGATGTCCAGAACCGACGACATTTTATCGCCGTATTTGGCATCGAATCCGCCTGCGGAAAATTCAATGGATGAAACCATGTCGGAATTGATGAAACTCATGCCTTCCTGTTGGCCGGCACGAATCAGGAATGGACGGAACACTTCGATGTCGTTGACGTAAACGAGGTTTTCATCAAAGTTTCCACCTCTCACCGAATATTGGGAACTTAACTCATTGTTGGACGAAACTCCCGGCAGTGTTTTAATCAAAGCCTCAACACCACCCGTTCCTGCATCGGTCATGCTGGTCAGGTATTTTGCATCGATGCGGTTCATGTTGGTTTTATTTCTCCGGTGTTGGGTAATCTGAACTTCATCAATCTCCTGATCGATTTGCCGGAGAGAAACATTTAGTTCGAACCGGAGTTCTTCGGCAGCGGTGATGGTTTTTTCAACTGTCTGATAACCAATCATTGAATAAACAATCACAACCGGTTTTTTTGCCGGAATGCGTAAAAGGTAAACACCGTCACGGTTCGATACTGTTCCTATGTTGGAGTTTTTTAAAGAAATGTTGGACAGTTCAAGTGGTTTGCCGGTTTCATCGGTAACCTTGCCAAATAAAGTTGCATTATTGCTTTGCGCGAATATACCTGTGACACTTAAAAACAGGATGATTGTAATGATTACTGATTTTATTGACCTCATACCGGCAAAAATAATATTTCTATAGTATTAACTGGCCAAGGTCTTATTAATTGTTTTCAGGAATTATTTTTGTTAAGTTTATGATCTCAAAACAGCCCATAAATTACTTTTTTAAGTTTGTTCCCGTAAGAATTCGGTAAAATCTTCCTTTCAATTTGCTGAAGTGGTTCTTATCGTTGTATTTTTTTGAATGCGATCGTTTTCATATGCTTATTGAATGATCTTTTTTAATCGATATTAAAACTTTTTCACTATGCCTTCCCGTGACTATCTTATCCGGCAATTTGAAGAAATGGGTTATTTCCTGGCTGTTTTGATTCGAAGAATATTAAAGCAAAAGGAGGAAAATCAGCAGGAACAGATGGAAACTGCTGTACGTGATGCCTTGATTCAGGAATTGAATCTGGATATTGATCAGGTTATTGTTCTTGAAAAGGAGGAATTTTTAGCCCTGGTCAAAGCGTATTTTCCCAGTGATGATCAGCTCGAAAAACTGGCTGATATTCTGATGATTCTGGGTCAGGAAATCGAACATTCCTTTACACTCACAAAAGCTGCATATCTTCAGAAATCCTTGTTTTTGTTTACGCACCTTCAGGAAACAAGCACCGATTTTTCATACGACCGGCGGGTTAAAATTCATGAACTTCATGAATTGATCGGACGTGTCGGTCTTTACGATTAATTGATCAGCTTCTTTTTTTAAACCCTTATTCTTTCTATGTTTGTCAGATCAACTTAATTTCTGCAAGTAAATCATGGCAAAACACCGTCCATTATCTTCTGTTTTGATAAAACCTGCCGGTCCGGATTGTAATCTGGATTGTTCGTATTGTTTTTATCTTGAAAAATCAGCTTTGTTTCCACAAACCGCTGTTCACCGGATGAGTCCTGAAATTCAGGAAGAACTGATCCGTCAGGTCATGCAACAGTCGGGCGAAAGTGTTTCACTGGCATGGCAGGGAGGCGAACCAACCCTGATGGGACTGGATTTTTATAAACGTGCGATCGAATTGGAGAAAAAATACGGTCATAACCAGATGGTTGGGAATGGCTTGCAAACCAATGGAATGTTGCTGGACAAAAACTGGGCAGCATTTCTGAAAGAATACGACTGGCTGGTTGGTATTTCGCTCGATGGACCAGAACACATCCACAATCATTACCGCTTTGATAAAGGACAAAAAGGAACGCACAAGCGGGTAGAGGAAAATGCCATCATGCTTCAGCAGGAAGGTGTTGCTGCCAATGCCATGTGTGTTTTAACCTCGTACTCGGTTCAGTTTCCCGATGAATTGTATGCCTATTACAAGAGCCTTGGATATACGTTTATGCAGTTTATCCCGGTTGTTGAAACCGATAAAAACGATCCGACAAAAGCAGCTCCATTCTCCGTATCGGCAGTCGATTACGGTAATTTTCTGAACCGGATGTTTGATTTGTGGCGGGCCGATTTTGTAGCAGGTGTGCCAACAACATCCGTTCGTCATTTCGAGTCAGTTTTTCATTCGTATGTGGGAATGGAAGCACCGGAATGTACCATGATGAAGGAATGTGGCCCTTACGTGGTGGTCGAGTACAATGGAAATGTTTACAGCTGTGATTTTTTTGTAGAGCCTAAGTGGAAACTGGGTAATGTGATGCACGACCGGATCATCAACATGCTGAACTCGAAAACCCAGCTGACGTTTGGTGCCGCCAAAGCCGTTATACCCCGCGAATGCCGTCAGTGCAGCTGGTTACGTAATTGTTACGGCGGATGCACCAAAGACCGTATTAAAGATCCGGAAGATCACAGGAAGCCAAGATTTTGCACTTCTTACAAAATCTTTTTTAAACATGCTGACCCCACCCTGAAGCAAATGGCGGCCCAGTGGATGGAACAACAGGCTGTTGCACAGGTAAAACAAAAAACGGGTGGTGTTTACAACGCCTTCGAAGATTTTATGGGGAAAAAACAATAAGTTGACTGTGTTCTGTCGCGGTGTACCATAGCATGCACCTGGCTGCTCAACACTTTGATTGAAATTTGAATCCCGCTTGACATGATTGATCAATTAGAAATAACATTGCCGGCTTTTAATCGTGGTTATCATCTGATTACCGATTTGATTGAAAGACAGTTGCCCGGACTGCCTGAAAAAGGGTTGCTTAATTTGCTGCTTCAACACACTTCGGCAGGCATCAGTCTCAATGAAAATGCCGATCCGTCGGTCAGGCATGATCTCGAAAATTTTATGAATAAACTGGTTCCCGAAAACCACCCGGATTTTGTGCATGTTTTAGAAGGTTCAGACGATATGCCTGCACATTTAAAATCATCGCTGATCGGTGCCAGTATTACGATTCCGATTACCAGTCATCAACTGAATCTGGGAACCTGGCAAGGTATCTATTTGTGTGAGTTTCGTAATTTTGGCGGCCGCCGGCGCCTGGTGGTGACTATTATGAGCTGAATAGCATGTTTTAATGAGCCGTCCTTGCTCCATGCCCTCTGCCCACCGCTCGTGGCATGCCTCCAGTCTCCGGGTTCCCTTCTCCTTTCTCCGGATTCCTTCTTCCTATATTTTCCCGATCATAAAAATGGCCGGTCGTTTCTGGATGTCAGGCAAGTGGGTTTTCCAGTATGATACCGGTTTCGAGCGAATAAATTCGGTATCCAGTGTAATATCCACCGCAATGCAAAGCATCGTTTCCGGCTCACAGTTTTTCAGTAATTCGCCAAGCAACTGTGCATTCCGGTAGGGTGCTTCAATAAAAATCTGAGTTTGACCTTCCATTTGCATCCGTTTTTCCAGTAGTTTTATTTGCTGTGATTTTTCCGGATTCTTAATGGGCAGGTAGCCGTTAAAAGCAAAATTCTGACCGCTCATTCCTGACGCCATTAAGGCAAGCAGAATTGAAGAAGGACCAACGAGCGGAACTACCTGAATATTTCTGGTATGGGCAATCCGGACTACGTCGGCCCCGGGATCAGCAACTCCGGGACATCCGGCTTCAGAAATGATTCCAATATCAAGTCCCCGCAGGTTCGGCTCCAGGAAACGGCTGATTTCTTTTTTGTCGGTATGTTGGTTGAGTTCAAAAAAAACCAGATCATCAATTACAATCGATGGATTCACTTTTTTCAGGAATCGCCTTGCTGTGCGGAGGTTTTCTACAATAAAAACAGTAATTGACGAAATAATCTGCGTGAGGTCGGGAGGTAAAACCCGTTCGATGCTGGTGTCGCCCAAAGTGGTCGGAATCAGGAAAAGTTTGGCCATTGGTAAAATTTTCTCAAAAATAGTCAAAAACCTTCGGTGGGCAGAGTGTAATCCTTATTTTTGTTCATCAAATAACAAAAATGTGAAACTTACTTTTTTAGGAACAGGAACATCCCAGGGGGTACCGGTGGTTGCCTGCCAATGTCCGGTATGTCTGTCCGACGATCCGAAGGATCATCGGCTGCGGGCTTCGGTAATGATTGAAACGGATACCCAATGTTTGGTGGTAGATGCAGGTCCCGATTTTCGACAACAAATGCTTACCCACCAGGTTCGCCATTTAAACGGCATTCTGCTCACACATGAACATGTCGATCATATTTTCGGACTCGATGATATCCGCGCTTTTAACTGGACACAAAAAACACCTACCGATATTTATGCCGAGGAGCGTGTGCAAACAGCCATCCGGCGTATTTTCGACTATGTGTTTGCCACCTTTAAATACCCTGGAATACCGCAGATGCACCTGCATCTGATCGAGAATACACCGTTCAAAATCAAAGATCTGGAAATTGTTCCCATCCGGGGCTTTCATTATAAGTTGCCGGTTTTTGGATTTCGGTTTGAGAAAATAGCCTATGTCACCGATGTTAATCGGCTTGAACGGGCTGAACTGGAGAAGTTAAGGGGACTGGAGGTTTTGGTGCTGAATGCCTTACGAAAAGAAGCTCATATTTCACATTACAATCTGAAACAGGCATTGGAAATCATTGATGAAGTAAAACCCGGTAAGGCTTATCTGACGCACCTCTCACATCAGATGGGATTTTATGACGAGATACGGAACGAACTCCCGGAGAATGTTTTCCTGGCGTATGACGGGTTGGTATTGGATTTGGAGTGATTTTTACTTTCAGCAGAAGTTGAAGTTGACGTATAAATGAATTACATTTGTACGTCAATATCATTTATCATGGAAACAAAACTTACGATTCGGTTAAAAAAGAAGGTGATCGAAAAGGCGAAAGATTATGCACAGAATCATAAAATCAGTCTTTCAAAAATGGTTGAATCCTACCTCGAATCTGTTACAGAGCCAAGGAAAGATGAACTTGAAATTACCCCTCTGGTCGAAAGTTTGAGCGGTGTTATTCATCTGTCTGAAGACTTTGATTTTAAGAAAGACTATTATAACTACCTGACAGAGAAATACGAATGAAGAGTTTGTTTCTGGATGACAAAATTATTGGATTATCGTTGAATGACACCGATTTTAAAGACTTTGAAGATGCTTTGCAATATTATTCCGCTCTTGAAAACCGCAACGATGTGATTATTACGCGTAATTTGAAAGATTTCCAAAAATCGAAAATACCGGCTTTGACTGCTGAACAGTTTCTCCAACGGATATAATTAATTACTCTTTTATTGCCTGTAGTTAAAAACAGACTTCTTCAACCGGAATCACGGGCATTTCTTCAAAGTCAAGCAAGGCATTGATCAGTCCAACTTTGTGATAGCTCATCATATCTTCTTCCCTGATTTCCCGTTCTGAAATAATACCCAAATCGAGCAGGTACTGCCGTTTGGTACCTTTCAACAGCGGGGTAGTTGGAGTAACCCATTTTTCTCCGTCAAAAAACAGCAGGTTGGCTGCAAACGAATCGGTGACCAAACCATTTTTTACAATGATAATGTCGCTGCAGTTTTCGCGTCGGGCATACAATTCCTGAAGAATCTGACGATCCGTATATTTTAAATGGTAATCAATCTGTTCATGGTGAACAACTTTCAGGCTTTGTATTATTCGGAAAATATACGGTTCAATTTCAATGCTTTCGATGGAATGACGGTACAGGACGCGTACCTTGAACAATCCTGTTTTCGCATTTTCAGGAATTGAAATGGCTTTCGACAAATTAATTTTTTCAGCACCGGGATACAATTCATTCATCGAACGATCCATCCGGCTCTGGTGGTAGTCCAGGTTCTGAAGATTACCATCAGACAGTTTCAGTGATTCAACCAATTGGTACATATACTTTCTGAATGATTTCGTTGTATTCGGTCCGGCAGTCGCTCAAAAATGTGATTCCACCGCCACTTTTAAAAATCAGTTGATCGCCGTCCTGCTCCAAAAAACGGATTAAGACACAACTATCGAGATTTTTTCCGTCAAAGACACCAAAAATTCCGGTGTAATATTTTCGTTCATAAGGTTCCGTCTTCCGGATGATCTCTAGTGTCCTCGGTTTTGGTGCCCCGCAAATCGACCCGGCGGGCAGCATTTTCGCTAGAATGGTACCGATTGATTGCCGGTAATTTTCAGGTAGTTTTCCTGAAATCTGTGAACTCATCTGGATCAGGTCAGTGCGGTTGGTGCAAATCAGTTCGGTATACATGAACCGGTCTACCTTAACTTCCGATGCAACCATGCTCAAATCATTCCGGATCAGATCAACGATGGTATGGTGCTCTGCTACTTCCTTCCTGTCGTGAAGCAGGACTTGCTCAGCATTTTCAATATCCGAATCAATGGTTCCCTTCATGGGGAACGAGGAAATGATCCCGTCATTTATACGGACAAAACTTTCAGGCGAAAAACATATAAACTGATCCTTAAGCCAGATTTTGTATGGCGCATTGCTCAGGTGAAAGATTTCCTCCGGCGATAGATTTGTCTCAACCCGGGTAGGCATGGTCAGGTTCAGTAAGTAGGTATCGCCGTTATGTATATGATGTTGGACAACATTGAAAGCCTGCCGGTATGGCTCAAATTCAACAGGATGAATGTCCCAGGTGATTTCTTTTTTTTCCTGAACCCGGATTGGCCGGTAATTGGATAATTCAGGAGTTTTCCAAAGAATATTGGCGGAGTCGCTGAGTTCAAATATCCGGGGTTTTTGAAAGTCGAAGTCAATGACAAAAGCAAAAGATTTTCCTTTTGCTCCAAGTTCATTCATTTGTGCTACCGTATGTTGTTGTATCTCGTTCATCGCAGGGTTCAAAGATAATGAAAAGAGCGTCAAAACTCAGAATGCGGACATCCGGAGAATAGCAGACCGGAAGAACAGGCTTTCGGAAGATGAAAAAATGATTATTTAGGTTGCAGGTTGCTGTATCAAAAGTACCGGAGTGGCTCATCCGACGAAAACGAAAGCTTTTGCGACAGACTCCAAAATGAAGCCTCCATTCGACACAGAAAATAAATTCTTCAATTGATGCTTAAAATGGTCCGTATTTCGCTTTTTGTGTATTATTTTTGACTGATGAGTGTAACGGAAAATATAGACCAGATAAAAGCAAATTTGCCCGGACATGTGCAGTTGGTTGCGGTTTCGAAAACCAAACCTGCTGAGCTTCTGATGGAAGCTTATAACCATGGAATAAGGGCATTTGGGGAGAACAAGGTTCAGGAAATGGTGCGGAAATATGAAGAGCTTCCCAAAGACATCGAGTGGCACTTCATCGGTCATATGCAAACCAACAAAGTCAAATACATCGCTCCTTTTGTACACCTGATTCACGCTGTCGATTCGTTTAAACTGCTTAAAACCATTGATGCGGAAGCAGAAAAGGCGAACAGGATCATTCCCTGCCTGCTTCAGTTTCACATTGCGGAAGAAGAAACTAAATTCGGGTTGTCGATGGATGAAGCGAATGATGTGCTGAATTCGGATGAGTTTAAGCGATTGGAGTATGTTGAAATTTCAGGGATAATGGGAATGGCAACCTATACCGATGATGAAAATCAGATCAGAAAAGAATTTGCCCGCCTGAAAACTTATTTCGAAAGGCTCAAATCAGTCTTTTTTGCAGGAGAACCTGTATTTAAGGAGATTTCAATGGGTATGTCAGGCGATTACCGTTTGGCTGTTGAGGAAGGAAGTACAATGGTCCGGATAGGAAGTACAATTTTTGGAGAACGTGAGTATCATTAAGAACAGAACAATTTTACGTTTAGTGAATAAAACAAACAAAAAAAATGATATGGCAAATTTAGAAACCAAATACATGGGATTAAAATTGAAAAATCCCATTATTGTAGCTAGTTCGGGTTTGACAAATTCGGTTGAAAAAATCAGGGACCTGGAGATTGCAGGTGCAGGTGCGGTTGTTTTAAAATCGATATTCGAAGAACAGATCAACAGGGAAGTGAATCACCTGATCAACCGTGATCCGCAAAATCAATATCCGGAGGCAGAAGATTACATCTGGAATTATACCCGGAATAATTCGATCACCAGGCATCTGAATTTATTGAGCGAAGCCAAAAAGGAAGTCGAAATTCCGGTCATTGCAAGCATCAACTGCATGTCGGCTTCGGAATGGACTGTTTTTGCCAAAGATTTCGAAAATGCCGGAGCAGATGCACTCGAACTCAATTTGTTTTATGTCCCGACCGAACGCATTAAAACTTCCGAAGAGATCGAGCAGCACTACCTGAAAATTGTTTCAGAGATCAAAAAGGTAGTGAAAATACCAGTGTCAGTAAAAATCAGCTTTTATTATACGAACCTGATATCCATGGCCGACAAGCTTATCGCCAATGGTGCTGATGCGTTGGTCCTGTTCAACCGGTTCTACGAACCCGATATCGACATTGATAAACTGGTAATGACCGCTTCTGACGTATTCAGCTCTCCGGCTGATATCCGACGTTCCATGCGTTGGATTGGCCTGATTTCGTCGCAGTTGCCCAAAGTTGAAATTGCTGCAGGTACCGGTATCCACGATGGTGAGGCCGTTATCAAACAATTATTGGCAGGGGCCCGGGTTACCCAGGTTTGCTCAACGGTTTACATCAACGGATCTCAGGCAATAGCCGGAATGATCACTGACCTGCAAACATTCATGAAAAAATGGAATTTTAAGAAAATTGAAGATTTTCGGGGACGCTTGTCGTACCGGAATATTCCTGACCCAATGATGTATGAAAGGGCCCAGTTTATGAAGTATTTCTCAGGTAAATAATTAAATCATAAACTGAACTTTTTATTACAAACTTATCGAAGGTAAAAAATCAATCACTTCAAGCATCAGCTCTTTCTTTTGAGTCGCTGTGTTTTGCATGGCCTTTTCGAGCCGGTCGATCCCGATATCAATTTTCGCCTGATCAATCCTGGCAGTCATGTTGACTATGACGGTGTAGGCTTCAAATGCAACCGGAAAATCATTAGCTATAAGTAAGTCGATAAAAAGCGACAGGTAATTGCTGTAATCGAGCCCGTTTTCCCAGCAGCTCGCTACCAGTTCTTTTAATTCAGGTGCATACTTTTGATTCTGAATGGCTTCTATGATTAATGGAATGGTATCACTCTCCTTTAAATTGGCAAATAAATTGGTAATCCTGGACTTAATTTCCGGATTCGGACTCAGGTGCAACAGCTCGATCAATACCGGTATATCGGATACTTTCCCGGAAACCCGTAATTCTTCCAGTGTTTCAATTACCTTGAGTGAGTCGGATGATTGAAGTCCGTCCAGAAGGTTTTTTTGTTCGTTGTGTTTAAATTCGCTGGTCATTTTATTTTTGTTCTAAATGTTCTGCAAATTTAATAAATTGAAGTTACGGCGAGCCTTTTCCACCAATCGGTTGTTAATTGGAGTATTGAATAAAATACAGAATTGGCTCAGACTATGCTTAAAAATTTCAAATTAGTGTTGAAACCTTATCTAAATTTTATCTTTGCACACCTAAAAAAAATTGAGAATGAATAAAAGGACGCAGGAACTGGCCGAACTCAATATTTCAAGCCTGATGCTTAAGTTTTTTATTCCGGCGTTTATCGGTGTTTTTGTAAATGCCCTTTACAACATTGTCGACCGGATTTTTATCGGACAGGGAGTTGGGTCAATGGCTTTAAGCGGAATCTCGGTTATTTTTCCGGTCATGCTGATTGTTATGGGTTTTGGGATGCTTATTGGCATTGGATCCGGAGTATTGGTGTCAATTAATTTGGGCAAGCGCGATATGGCCAAAGCCGAACAAGTTCTCGGAAGTAGTTTTTTACTGATGATACTGGTTTCAATCCTGATTACGGTCATTGGTTTTTCCATCAAGGGGCCGCTGTTTCGGTCGTTTGGAGCAACCGCCGAAACCATAGGTTATGCCAACGATTACCTGGATATCATCCTTGCCGGAACTGTTTTTCAGGTCGTGGGTTTTTCATTGAATAACATTATCCGGGCTGAAGGAAATGCCCGAACTGCCATGTTCTCCATGATCATCAGTGCCGGAACCAACCTGATTCTCGATCCCATCTTTATTTTTGGCTTCGACATGGGGGTAAAAGGCGCTGCATATGCTACAGTCATTTCAATGATGGTATTGACTACCTGGGTTTTGCTGCATTTCCGGAGTTCGAAATCGGTCGTTAAACTGAAGCCTGATAACATCAGGTTTGATTATAAAATATTACTCGAAATAGTTGCAATTGGCATGGCGCCTTTCTTTATGCAGATAGCCAATAGTTTTGTCCAGGGTTTGCTCAATACCAAACTGATTGCTTTTGGCGGCGATTTGGCTGTTGGTGCCATGGGGATTGTAAACAGCATGGCCACCATGATCATCATGTCGATTGTTGCTATAAATATGGCATCGCAACCCATTATCAGTTTTAACTATGGTGCAAAATCGTTCAAAAGGGTTAAAGAGACTTTGAAAATTGCCATGATATCGGCTACTGCCATCGCCATTTTTGCATTTATAATAGTTGAAACACTTCCTGAATCAATCGTTAAACTTTTTAACTCATCGGATGAGGGTTTGCTCAGTATTGGTAAGGAAGGACTTCAACTAGGCCTGATGGCCTTGCCTTTTGTCGGATTTCAGGTGGTTGCCGGGAATTTCTTTCAATCAATGGGAAAAGCTAAAATTGCCGTATTACTGACTTTGCTTCGGCAGGTAATTATCCTTATTCCCCTTCTGTTTATACTGCCGAATTATTTTGGACTGCATGGAATCTGGATGTCGATGCCAATCTCAGATGTTATTTCAGCTATTGTTGTAGTTTTTATTCTCGTTAATCATTGGAAAAAACT
The DNA here is from genome assembly GCA_038251165.1 of Bacteroidales bacterium. Classification (GTDB taxonomy): domain Bacteria; phylum Bacteroidota; class Bacteroidia; order Bacteroidales; family Prolixibacteraceae; genus Aquipluma. Next base: position 71,132 of record JBBSBP010000013.1, read on the forward strand.
GGACAATTTGTCCGTGGTTCATGGAGAATAATCAGCACCGGAAAAAAGTCAGCAAAAAAAGGAAAATACCTTTCGATATTTGGAGATAATATCGGGTAAGGATTGTATTTTTGATCAGATCATAAAAAATGACTCTCCGTCATATTCCTATACCTTTTCAGCTATGAATAGGAAACAGCTTTTTGATGCCCTTGCCGAAGGAAAGAAGGTCGGCTATACTTTATTCCGTCCAATCCTGATTTTTGTAATTTGCTGCTTGATAAATGTACGGAAACAGCAAAGGATTTTGCTAAAGCTCAGATTGAGGCTGGCTGTGATGTGATTGGAATTGGCGACGCAATTTGCTCTCAGATTGATCCTTTTACCTACGATACTTTTGTAAAAGAGCGCCACCGTGAAATTATTGCCTTCATCCACGCCAACGGTGCCCGCACCAAAATGCATATTTGTGGTGACATTACGCATCTTTTGCCTTCCATTAAAGAAATCGGGACAGATATTCTGGACCTGGATTACAGTGTCGATATCACTCACGCCAGATCAGTTGCAGGAGATAAAACAATATTGTGTGGAAATATCGATCCTGTTTGGATTCAAAATGCAGTTTCTGAAGAAGTTCCCATCACTTAAAGTCATGGTTTCAAAAGCCTTTTCCGTCAGTTCGGCCACGCTCTCATAATCGATGGAAGTTTCTTTTCGGATAATGATTTGGTCTAACATACTCAATTGTTTTGTGAATGTTTAAACTCAGATTTGAAGATAGCCCCAAACTTCTGTGCCGGTAAATGAAATAAGTGTGAATGTCCTGTTTTAACCGACGAACAGCCTGAAGAGGAAGTTTTAAAAAAGAATGAGGATGTGTGATTTTATATCGATTTTCAGTAAAACAGGAAGATAAACTTCTGTACCCGTTAAACGACAAAACCCAAAAGCGCCCGGGAAGTACTTTTAGGTTTTGTTTTTTGAACTATTAATCCGGTAATGTTTTGACTGATTTATTCAGAGTTTACTTAAGTCGTCCTGAAGTTCGGCTTCAGCCTGAGCAATTTCCTTCATAAATTCATCGACATAAACCGGATAACTTTCCAGATCTTCAAGTTTCTGGGTTTTAAGTTGCAATTCTTTCAAACGGAGTCCAAGGTCGTTCATACCGAAAGTCATAACGGATGATTTGGCTTTATGTGCTATCTCTCCCAATTCCCTCCATCTTTTCTCTGCTAAAAAGTTAGTCATCCCATTTCTGAATTCCGGTAACTGATCAAAGAACATCTGAATAAATTCTTGCATGATTTCAGGTTCGCCACCTGTAATTTCCTTTAAATAGTCTAAGTTGGTACAGCGAGTTTCACTCATCGTTTTATTTTTAGAAATGGTTTCTACACATGCAATAATACACAAATTTTTTTTCGAAACAAACCCTTGAAATTCATAAAATATTCGGGAATACCGATTCGAAAAATACATCAGACCTTTTGCATTAAACGATTATTTTCGTCAAATGATATTTTTCATGCTTTAAGCATTCGTAAAGAGTTATTTTTGTGAACTAAATACTGAAAATTAATTTATGCAAATTACAGCCTTAAACCAGATACATAAACGCTTAGGTGCTAAAATGGTGGAGTTTGCCGGATTTGAGATGCCCATTGAGTATTCCGGAATCAAAGACGAACATATGACTGTTCGCGAAGCTGTTGGTGTATTTGACGTGTCGCATATGGGAGAGTTTTGGGTGAAAGGCCCAAATGCAATGGAACTTGTTCAGCGGATTACATCCAATGATGTTTCCAAACTGAATTTAGGTCAGGCCCAATATTCCTGTTTCCCAAACGGGAAAGGTGGTATTGTTGACGACCTGTTGGTTTATTATTATGCACCCGAAAAGTATATGTTGGTTGTAAATGCCTCCAACATCGAGAAAGACTGGAAATGGATTGTATCCCAGAACACCGGCGAGGCAATTCTTGAAAACGCTTCTGATGCAATTAGCCAGCTGGCCATTCAGGGACCGTATGCAACTGTTACACTTCAGAAACTTACCTCAGTTGATTTGTCTGAAATTAAATACTATACATTCGTAAGCGGAGTTATTGCAGGGGTTGCAGACGTGATCATCTCGGCTACAGGTTATACCGGTTCAGGAGGCTTCGAATTGTATTTCAGAAATGAAGATGCTGAAAAATTATGGAATGCCATCTTTGAATCAGGCGCTGAGTTTGGCATTAAACCAATTGGTTTGGCTGCCCGTGATACATTAAGGCTCGAAATGGGCTATTGCCTTTATGGAAATGATATTGATGATACCACATCGCCTGTTGAAGCTGGTCTGAGCTGGATTACGAAATTCAATTGCGCCAATTTTATCGACAAGGATATTTTATTGATGCAAAAGCAGGAAGGTGTTGAACGAAAACTTCGTGGATTCGAGATGATTGACCGCGGAATTCCCCGCCACGATTACGAACTTACAGATCAGGACGGAAATGTAATTGGTCGTGTAACTTCAGGAACCATGTCTCCGGTATTAAATAAAGGAATTGGAATGGGCTATATTCATAAAGCCTATGCAGCCATTGGTACTGAAGTTTATGTCAGTGTTCGCAATAAATTACTAAAAGCAAAAGTTGTTAAGTTGCCGTTTATCAAACCGGTATAATACCTTATATTATTTTGTGCAAGCCTGCCCGTATTCAGCGGACAGGCTTTTTTGTAAATATAAGTTCGGGAAAAGGACGGATGTTTACATTAAGTTCAGAAACCGTTTTCTGTTTGCTTAAAGTGGCTTAAGTTTCCTTCTTTCCTTATCTTTGTGACTTAACCCTGAAAATGGAAAATCCAAAAAGTCGGCTTGAGGTTTGTTTCTCCCCCGCAATTTACAGTAAACATGCCGACGACAATAACCTGGTCGTTATTGTCGATATTCTGCGGGCAACATCCTCCATTTGTGCTGCCATTCATAACGGCGTAAAGAGTATTATCCCTGTTTCTACCGTTGAAGAAGCAAGGGAAATGAAGAAGCAAGGGTATATGGTTGCCTCTGAACGGGATGGTTATGTACTCGATTTTGCTGACTTTGGAAATTCGCCATTTAATTTTACTCCGGAGAAGGTCCGGGGAAGAGAAATTGTATATTCCACCACCAATGGAACCCGATGCATTCACATGGCCAGCCATTCGAAGGCGGTTGTTATCGGATCATTCCTGAATGTCTCTTCTCTTGCCGATTGGCTGATCCGGCAAAATGCACCAGTTCTTATTTTCTGTGCTTCATGGAAAGACCGCTTTAGTTTGGAAGACACTGTTTTTGCTGGGGCACTTTGTGAACGATTGCTTCAATCCGGGAAGTTTGAATCGGTTTGTGATGCGGTTACGGCTTCGCTCGATTTATGGAATCTGGCCAAAGTCGACTTGTTTAGTTACATTCAAAAAGTGGCACAAAAAAATCGTCTGGCTTCCAAGGGGTTGGACGATTGTATCGCTTATTGCCTGATTCCGGATCAAACCAGTGTTGTTCCGGCTTTTCAGCATGATCGTTTGGTCGATGTTTCGGAAATCGAAAAAATAAGCTGAAATGAAATTGTTGAATCGATTTTTTATTCGAATTTTGATGTCTGTTCTTTGAATGTTTTAAAACCTGTAATATCAAAATTAAGTCTGATTTAACTCAGATATACAGAAGCAGATAATCGTTTATTTTGAACCATTGTTTGCAGTTAGAATAATTGTAGATTTTATTAACCCATAATCCAATTCAAAATGAAGAAGCATAATTTTTATGCGGGACCCTCAATCTTGCCCGAATTCACCAAAGAAAAAGTAGCTGAAGCTATCTTGAATTTTGCCGGAACAGAACTATCAGTGATGGAAGTCTCTCACCGGAGCAAAGAGTTTGTTGCTGTAATGGACGAAGCAATCGCTTTAGTAAAAGAATTGCTGAAAGTACCGGAAGGATACTCGGTACTCTTCCTTCAGGGAGGAGCAAGCCTTCAGTTTTTGATGGCTCCTTACAACCTGATGAACCATAAAGCTGCCTACACCAATACCGGTGCGTGGGCCAAGGCTGCGATCAAAGAAGCTAAATTTTTCGGCGAAGTAGTTGAAGTGGCATCTTCAGCAGATACGAATTACAATTACATCCCCAAAGGTTATGAAATTCCGGACGATGTAGATTATTTCCATTTTACTTCAAACAATACTATTTTTGGAACTGAAGTTCTGAAAGATCCGGATGTTAAAGTTCCGGTGGTTTGTGACATGTCATCTGATATTTTCAGCCGTCCGGTTGATATCTCAAAATATGCCCTGATTTATGCAGGTGCTCAGAAAAACCTCGGACCATCAGGAGCAACTCTGGTGATTGTCCGTGATGATGTTTTGGGTAAAGTAACTCGTCCGATCCCGACTATTCTGGATTACAGAACACATATCAAAGGTGTTTCCATGTTCAACACTCCGGCAACGGTTCCGGTATTCGGCTGTCTGCAAACTTTACTCTGGCTGAAAGAACAAGGTGGGGTAGAAGGAATCGAAAAAATGAATATTGCCAAAGCCAACCTGTTGTACAACGAAATCGACCGGAATAAAATGTTCATATCTTCAGTACCTGATCCGGACGACCGTTCACGAATGAACGTTACGTTTGTAATGACTGAAGATTATGTGGCATTTGAGAAGGAATTCGATGGGTTTGCTCAATCAAAGGGAATGATTGGACTGAAAGGTCACCGTTCGGTTGGCGGATTCCGGGCATCGATCTATAATGCCATGTCGCTGGAAGGTGTTCAGGCGCTGGTTGATGTAATGAAGGAATTCGAAACGCTGAAAGTATAAAATTATAAACTGGGAAAAGCAGAATGGAGGTTCTGCTTTTCCTTTTTAAAGGGAATTAAATCGATGAAAAGGGTATTAATAGCTACAGAAAAACCATTTGCACCGGCAGCAATAAAGCGAATAAATGCAACTTTTGAGAAAGCCGGTTACGAAGTGCGCATGCTTGAGAAATATACTTCGAAAGCTGAATTACTGAAAGCTGTTGCTGATGTTCAGGCCATAATTATCCGAAGTGACAAAGTAGATAGAGAAGTCATTGAGGCTGCCTCAGAACTAAAAGTTGTAGTAAGGGCCGGATCGGGTTTTGACAACATTGATTTGGTTGCTTGCAAGGAAAAAGGAATTGTTGCCATGAATACTCCGGGACAAAATTCGAATGCCGTGGCTGAGTTGGCTATTGGCTTCATGATTTTTATGGCTCGCGGGAACTTTAAGGGTGTGGCTGGCAACGAGCTAAAAGGGAAAACACTCGGAATTTATGGTTGTGGATACATTGGCCGCCGGGTTGCAAAAATTGCACAGTGCTTTGGTATGCGAGTGATTGCTCTCGACCCGTGTATTACGAAAATCGGAATGGATACCTACGATATTATTGTTGCTGAATCGGTTGATGAAATTTTTGAAAAGAGCGATTTTTTGTCGCTGCACATTCCATCGAATCCTAGCACACGAAAATCCATCAACTTTGAAAAGATGAGCAAAATGCCCGAAGGTGCCACTTTAATTAATACCGCCAGAAAAGATATTATTGATGAGGATGACTTGAAAAAGATGCTGGATGAACGTTCAGACTTTAAATATGTAAGCGATATTGCACCTGATTGTCATGCAGAACTGGCCGAAAAATATGCACTTCGGTATTTTTCAACGCCTAAAAAACAAGGTGCTCAAACTGAAGAGGCAAATATCAATGCCGGAATCGCTGCTGCCGAACAAATTGTATCATTTTTGGAAAAAGGTGATCAGACATTCAGGGTTAACCGATAAAATACACACATGATTGAACGATGGACAGAAGATCAGGTTCTTACCGGCATCAACTATTCCGGACAAAAATTAACGCATACCGAATTTGATGGGTGCAATTTTCAGAACTGCGATTTTTCGAATACTGATTTAACAGAAAGCGATTTCATTAATTGCAGCTTCGAAAACTGTAATTTCTCCAATGCAAAAATTTCAGGGGCCGGTATGAAAGGAGTGCTGTTTACCGGTTGTAAACTTATTGGAAATCATTTCGAAAACTGTTCCGACTTTCTTTTCTCGGTTAATTTCAAAAACTGCACGCTTGATTATTCCTCGTTTTTCAGGAAAAAGATGAAGAAAGCAAAATTCGATAGTTGCTCACTGAAAGAAGTTGATTTCACCGAAACCGATTTATCGGAGGCAGAATTCAATAACTGCGATTTGTCGCGAGCTGTTTTTCATGAAAGTACGCTGGAGAAGGCTGATTTTCGGACTGCATTAAATTATGCATTCGATCCGGAAACAAACAAAATAAAAAAAGCAAAATTTTCGCTTTCCGGAATATCCGGACTGCTTGGAAAATACAATATTGATATTGAATAAATAGCTGTTCGATGAATTCATGTATAACATTAGAATAAGGGAATGAACCTAAAATTTAAAATAGTATTTTTCAACTTCATGATATTTCTGATTGTTTTCGATATCATCTATCTGATTGTATGGGCATTTTCGATTCATATGAATCCGGTAAAAGCTGTTATTGTGGCCGGAATCGCTACTTTGATTACTCCCTGGATCAGAAAGACGAACCTTCAGTCCGGAAGAAAAGTTTTTGTCCGGAGTTATGCATTGGTAATCTATAAGAAATACCTGAAACATTAGATTAATCGCGGTTATAGTCATGACCGGATATTACACGGGACGAAATTGATTGTCAATAGCTGATCATGGCGTATTAAGAAAAAGTATTCAAGGCACCTGATTTCAAATAGTACCCGTAATTTGGCCCCATTATTTTAAAAAAAAACAAACTCAAAAAAAATACCGACTTATGGCCATTGTTAAACCATTTAAAGGACTTCGTCCTCTAAAAGCTATTGCCAGCAACCTGGCCTGTTTACCATACGATGTAATGAACAGCGCCGAAGCGGCTCAAATGGCTGAAGGCAAAGAGTGTTCGTTGCTTCATATCACCCGCGCCGAAATCGACTGTCCTGAAGGGACCGACGTTCATTCGGAAACAGTTTACCTGAAATCGGTTGAAAATTTTGAAAACTTCCAGAAACAGGATTGGCTGGTTCAGGATGAGGAAGCTAAATTTTACATTTACGCGCAAACCATGAACGGACGCACCCAATACGGAATTGTTGGTGCAGCTTCGTGCGAAGATTATAATCAGGGAATCATCAAAAAACATGAGCTGACCCGCCCGGATAAGGAAGAAGACCGCATGATTCTGACCCGTTACCTGAACGCCAATATCGAGCCGGTATTCTTTTCGTATCTTGCTGTTCCTGAAATTGATGCCATCGTCGACATGATTGTAAAAAGCCAGAAGGCCGATTACGACTTTGTTGCTGAAGATGGATTTGGACATCATTTCTGGGCGATTAACGAATCCATTCTCAATCAACGGATTCAGACGATTTTTGAAACCAAAGTTCCGGCAACTTATGTGGCCGACGGTCACCACCGGACTGCTGCTGCTGCCCGCATTGGTCTGGAGAAGAAAAATCAGAACCCGAATCACACCGGAAACGAAGAATACAATTTCTTTATGGCTGTGCATTTCCCGGATAACCAGCTGCAAATTATCGACTACAACCGTACCGTAAAAGATTTGAACAGTTTGACCGAAGCCGAATTATTGGAAAAACTGAAACGGAATTTTGATGTTGAACTCGCAGGAAGCGAAATTTACAAGCCTGTCAAATTGCACGAATTCAGCATGTATCTCTCCGGAAAGTGGTATAAATTGAATGCCAAAACCGGAACTTACAACGACAATGATCCAATTGGCGTTTTGGATGTGACTATTCTTTCGAACCTGATTTTAGATCAGATTCTGGGAATCGCCGATCTGCGCACATCGACCCGAATTGATTTTGTTGGTGGAATCCGCGGTTTGGGCGAATTGAAAAAACGTGTTGACAACGGCGATATGAAAGTCGCATTTGCCCTTTTTCCTGTATCGATGCAACAGTTGATCAATATAGCCGATTCGGGGAACATTATGCCTCCAAAAACTACCTGGTTCGAACCAAAACTGAGATCAGGATTGGTCATTCATAAATTAGATTAGGAAATAATTGGCTGGAAATATTACCACATAGGACACATAGTTAAAAAGTATTTCTATGTGACCTATGTGTCTATGTGGTTTAAAATTTAATCGAATGAAAAACAAAAGCATACTATTTTCTGGAGCAATATTTATGGCTTTGGGAGTCCTAACTGGCGCATTTGGTGCACATGCTTTAAAATCGCAACTTTCGCCCGAAATGTTGCTTGTATATAAAACCGGAGTGGAATACCAGTTTTATCACGCTTTGGGACTGCTGTTAATCGGATTGATCGGTTTCCACATTCAATCGAAATGGATCAACTGGTCGGCAATTTTCATTGTTGCCGGTATTATTTTATTCTCCGGAAGTTTGTATGCACTTTCAATTTCAGGAATTAAAATTCTGGGAGCAATCACTCCAATTGGTGGATTATCATTTGTTGCCGGCTGGATTTGCCTGACAGTTGGAATTTGGAAGCGATAAATACCAATTTTTAAGTCCGAGTCCGACTTGGAGTCGGGCCCGGACTTAAATCATAGATTAGCTAAAAATAGTTTTAACTTTGAACTGTTGTAGCAATACAACATTTTGACAATGATTAAGCTGCCGGCAATGGAGACGCACCAAAGCCGGCGGCTTCACACTGGGCACTGTGTGCCGCTTAAAGTCCGCTCCAATGCAATTCGTTATCGAGGATTTCAGCTCTTTTCTATTCATACCTCAGCGCTTTCACCGGATTGGTTCGTGCCGCTCTGAACGAATGGTATAATACCGTTGAAAGTACAACTACTGTAGAAATTACAAATGCTATAGCAAAAACCCACCAGCTAATTGTTGTATGGTAAGGGAATTTATTCAACCATCGAACCATAAAAAAGATAGTGACAGGGATTGAAATGAATGAAGCAATCACAACCAGCAGGAAATTTCCTTTCAGGAATGAATATATAATGATTTTCTCGGAGCTTCCAAATACCTTTTTTATACCAACTTCTTTAGTTCGTGTACGAGCTACAAATAGAGTAAGACCAAATAAACCCAATGCTGCAATTAGTAAGGTAAACAAAGCAAAAATGGAGACAATGGTGCTTAAATTTTTTTCTGAAGCATATAAACTTTGAATGAGATCCTCAATGCTCATATAAGAGAATGGCCGGTCAGGTTCTATCTTTTTCCATTCCGATTCCAATGCGTGCACTAAACTTCCAATTGTGCCTTGCTTATAATGTACCGCAACTTGCCTGATGTAGCGATCGGTCAGGCTTATACTTAAAGGAGGAATTTCAGTATGAATGGAGTGGAGGTTGAAGTCTTTCACCACACCAATGATCGTCTGATATCCTAATTTTTTCCCGAGAGGATCGGATATTCCAAGTTGTTTAACCGCAGATTCGTTCAAGATCACAGATTGTTTAAGGTCACTTCCAAATTCTTCAGAGAAATCACGGCCTTCAATGACTGGAATTCCCATTGTTTTCAAAAAACCGTAATCGATAGCAAGGCCTTCAACATACACTTTTTGCTCTTTGTCCTGAAAATGAGGATACATAGTTGACATTGATCCTTGCATTGGTAATCCTTCCATCACTCCGGCTGCCATAATAACGTTTGGATTTGACCGGATGCTATTTAGAAATGAAGCATATCCGGCACAATCTTTAACATCAACCAGTATAATGTCTTTGGGATGATACCCGGGATCTTTATTCAGCGCATATTGGTATTGTGACCGTATAATCAGGGTGCCGGAAACGAATGAACAAAAAATGATCAGCTGTACAACAATCATAGCTGATCTGAAATAAGGTTTGCTTTTGCCTTTTCGAATATTGTTTTTCAGAATAGATATCACACTGAGTTTGGATAAATAATACGAGGTATAAATGCCTGAAACAAAACCTATCAGGATCGTCAGGCTTAAATAGACTATAAAATAGGCGCTTAGGTTTGAATCCCAAATTTCAAGCTTGGTTTGAAAAAGACTTCCGGCATAGGACTTTGAAAACCAGGCCATCGTTAACGCGATTGGTAAAACAAGTAAGGTAAGAAACATTGATTCAATCAATAGTTGATTACGGATTGAATGAATCCCGGCGCCATTTGTTTTACGGATTCCAATCTCTTTGGCTCTTCCGGTTGAAACTGCTGTAGAAAGAATAATGAAATTGAAAGATGCAACTAAAAGAATTAACACAGCGATTGCCAGAAATAATTTAATGTTGCTCATGTTGCCTTTCATTCCGGTGTTCAACACCTGATCGGATCCTAAATAAACATCGGATAAGTTCTGAAGCGAGTAGTTGTAATTTGGTTTGTCACCCATGTTTTTTTTCTCCAAAGCCCTGAATTGACTTTCCAAATCAGCCACTTTGCTATCATTGGAGAGCAGTACCCAAGTTCTCCAAAAATTGTAATTCCAGCTTACGTCGGCATCTGTTGCTCTAAATGAACGGTTAATGTCATTAATTGTCCACTTGCCGTTTACAAAACATTTGGCTTTGAAAGTTGAATTTGGTGGCAAGTTTTCGAAAACTGCTTTTACTATGAAAATCTGCTCTTCCTTATTTATTTGACCAACAACTTCTTTCCCAACCGGATTGATATTGCCGAACAATTTTTCAGCTACTTCACGCGAGAGTACAATCGCGTTTTTTTCATCAAGAAGATTATTTTGTGCTGTTCCCCAAATAAACGGTATAGTGAAAATGTCGAATATTTCCGAATCAGTTGCAATGGCCTGATAAACCTGAATAAATTCATCATTCTGTTTCAATTTGAGGCTTACGGGTTTTTCGTTTACAACTTTTTCAACCTGAGGAAAATCGTCTTCTAAGGTTTTTGCCAGAATATAGGGAGTCCCTGCCTGAAGATTATTGAAATCGACGTAATAATTAAGAACACGGTAAACCTGCTTCCGGTTTGTGTGGCAATTATTGTAACTCAATTCGTTAATTACATACAACAAAATAATGAACGATGCTGCCAGTGCAATTGAAAGACCAAGGACATTGATTCCTGCAAAAATTTTATTTTGCTTCACAAATCGCCAGGCTGTTTTTAGGTAATTTCTGAACATTGTTAGTTAATTTTAAGTTTTTAATTCAACAAATTATATTTTTTTTTCAGGTCACATTTTTTAATGATAATTTTGGATATGTAACGCCAAATTCAATCTCTTACTACTTGACAATAAATATATTCTCTCAATTTTTGTGCTTTTTATTATTCATACCGCAACGCTTACATCGGGTTTCTCGTTGCTGCCTTCTCCCGAGTCCTCGGGACCAACTCACGGTAAGCAACGCAATCGACAATGCAAGCAAACCGGCTAAGGCAAAAATCCACCAGCTCACGCTATTTTGCAGGCAAAATTTTCTCTTTTGATCTCATTGTATGTATATTTGTTTAAAAATAATAAATATGGAAACCATTATTAAAATAAAACCAAGTGAGCTTACGCTTGATTTCATAGATAAAATAAAGACCTTGTTTAAGAATGAAGAGTCGATAGAAATTTCAATCTCGTCAGTTTCTAATTTTGGTTTGACGAACAAAGAAAGCCAAAAAGGATACGAAGAGCGAGTTCGAAGATCAATTAAAAATCTTGAAGCAAGGAAGGATACTGTTTCATTTTCAGAGGATGAATTCGAATCTTTAATAAATGATTTAAATCTCAACAAATGAGACAGCTCACTTTTGATAGTGAAGCCTTTGATGATTTTTGCAATTGGGCAATATACGACAAGCAAGTCTTTAAGAAAATATTGGAACTTCTGAAAAGTATAAAACGCACCCCATTTCAAGGAATTGGAAAACCTGAACTTCTTAAGTTTGATCAAACAGGTTACTGGTCGAGAAGAATTACCCATGAGCATAGACTTGTTTGTAAAGTTGATGATCAAAACAATATTTTTATTGCCAGTTGCAAGGGTCATTATATTTAATTTTCTATTCATACTTCAACGCTTCCACCGGATTCCGTGTAGCAGCTTTCCAGCTTTGCCAACTCATCGTTTGAACTTTGATGTTTTTGGTTTCATGATAGACTTTGATTATTTCCTCATTTTCAATTCATAGCTTTCATTAAATCAGTTTAATCATAGTTCCAGACTATTTTTTAAACCAGAATTTCCATCCGGTTTCTTTTCACTTCTTCGGTAATAATTTGGCCGTCGAAAAGATTAACCACGCGATGAGCAAATTCAGAATCATGCATCGAATGTGTTACCATTACAATGGTAGTTCCTTCGCGGTTCAGTTCGGTAAGCAGATTCATTACTTCCAATCCGTTTTTCGAGTCGAGGTTACCGGTTGGCTCATCGGCCAGGATTAGCTTTGGGTTAGCAACCACTGCACGGGCAATGGCAACGCGCTGTTGCTGTCCTCCTGAAAGTTGCTGTGGAAAGTGTTTCTTTCGGTGGTTGATCTGCATCCGTTCCAAAACTTTTTCAACCATTTCTTTCCGCTCTTTGGCACTCAGTTTTAAATAAATTAAAGGAAGTTCCACGTTTTCATAGACATTCAATTCGTCTATCAGGTTAAAACTTTGAAACACAAATCCAATGTTCCCTTTGCGTAGTAATGTGCGATTGCGTTCCTTAAAACCGCCAACTTCCTGATCGTCGAAATAATACTCGCCTGAACTTGGGTTATCCAACAGGCCGATGATGTTCAGCAATGTTGACTTGCCACAACCCGAAGGACCCATGATGGCTAAAAACTCACCTTTTTGTATGTGCAGGTTCACCTGGTTCAACGCACTGGTTTCGATTTCTTCGGTGCGGAACACTTTGCTTAAGTTTACTGTTCGTATCATAAAGAAGCCCCTTTGAATTTCATAAATTATTTTTGTTTCTATTTCTATTTCTGCGCCAACATTATGCCAAAATATTAACCTGCTGATAACGTGCTTTATAATGAATTGAGATTTGTGCAATTGTAAAAATAATTAACATCTTGTCGTCAAATTATTTTACATATTTTATTTGATAAATATAATTGAGGTTATGAATTTTGGGAATATATTTAGATTTTTCTCAATGATTTTTCTATTAAAATTTGCAGCAACGCTTTGCCAAACAGGGTTGGATTTCCCCGATAACCTTACTACAAAAGGCTGCTTTTCTCCCGATTCATCGGGATTCTGTCATCGAAGTGGGATGCCCGACAGGTCGATTGGCTTGCTATTGCGACACGTTTTCAAATCAAAAAAGATTTTGGGCAATATCTTTTTCTCAAGTTTAATTATTTAAAACTTACTTTTGGACTGTTGTAGCAATACAACATTTTGACAATGATTAAGCTGCCGACAATGGAGACGCACCAAAGTCGGCGGCTTTTTTAATATATACTAAACACTAACAAAACTTTTCTAGTTCGTGTTGACTATTTTTTAAGAATAACTGACTTAGCATTGCCACACCACATATCATGATAAACACTCGCATTCTCATTCCCCCTCATTGCGGGTGTCCAATCAGGAATTTGAGCTAAAACTTTCTCGTAGGCTGCATTGATTTCCGGGTAATCACATTTCTTGCTTAAACGAGCATCCCTGACTTTGCCATTTTTATCAGTAATAAAACAAATCATTACTGAATATTTCAATTCATCACATTTACCTCCGGTTAGTTGTACTATTTGTGGGTTCATCCAGTTACTAAATTTACCCTGAGAAAATTTTGCTGCTCTAGTTACATCGCCGGCAAAATACACAACTTCATCAGAATTGACCTTCGATAGAGTAATGTGATATACTTTTGCATCTCTAAGCTTCAAACGGATTTCGTCGATTCTGCTGTATGGGACTGATTCATCATTCCGAAGGTGAATCCAATCGTTACTGGCCTTCTGCCATTCTTTCCCCGTATTAACGATTTCTTCAATCGTACACAGTTTATTATCAATGTAATTGCCATCTTTTCTGATTTCGATTAACCGATTTGACTGTGAACTTTGTTTTCCCTGAACAGGTTGGGACGTTTCAATAGCTTTTTCCGGTACATTTCCCTTCATGGGTACATTTTCGCCTGTTTTGCCGAAAGCCATCAGCAACAGGGCAAGCAGGGGAAGAAAGGTCGCCACCTTCCAACGCCATGCTTTACTGGATTTTTGTTTGTTCATCATGGTGATTCTTTTTTTAATTTGACAATGATTAAAACTGTTTGCAAGTGCGAACTTTTGATGTCCGACACATTTTTGAATAATTAGAAGTTGATATTTTGTTGCATCGATGCCTGTATTAAGCGTGAAATCGTCGGCCTGAAACTCGTGAATTTCTTTCAGGTCGCGAACCACACGGTAAACCAAAGGATTAAACCAGAAAATGATTTTGAACGTTTCCATCAACATCAGATCGTAAAAATGACCAAGTTTGATGTGTACCAGTTCGTGGGTAATGATTGGCTCAGAATTGGTTTCGTAATCGTGCCGCGAAATCAAGATGTTGTGACCAAACGAAAAGGCCGGAATATCGTCGGGAACAATTTTCAGGAAAGCACCCTCCATCCTGACTTTTTGGGCTTTCCGAAACAACAATAAAACTGAACCAATGCTGTATATCAACATAAGGATTGATACGATAACACCTGAAAGATAAACATATAGCAATAGATTCGTGAACGAAATGGTGACAGGTTGTACTACTTCAGGTGAAAGTTGGGAATGCTCAATTGCATCAGACGAAATAGCTGTTGGAACAGATTCTTCAACTATGGGATAACTTTGAAAAATGGGTTCCAGCTTTATGGATGCCATGGGTCGAAACAATTGTGGTGAATTGATGAATGGAATGGCAACAGCCGTCATCACCATAAATAACAAAACCAGTCGACTGAGTTTGAAGAAAGTCTCTTGCCTCATTAACAGTCTGAATGCCAGATACAGCAAGCTTATACTCAGTGTCGATTTGAACAGAAATAATAACAAACTATTCATTTTTTAGGTTTTAGTAATGTTTATGGTTCGAGCGCGAGTTGGGTTTAAGTCCGGGTGCGATTTCGAGTCGCGCCCGGACTATAAACCAATTCGTACCGGGCTTTTGTTACTATGGATTTTGTTTTCGGGATTCGGCCTGACGAATCAGCTCCTGAATTTCTTCGGTCGAAATCTTCTGTTCTTCTACAAACATGGAAACCACCGAAGCATAAGATTTATCGAAATATTTACTCACCAGGTTCTTAATTGAGTTCTTACTGAATTCTTCACGTGGGATAATTGCAAAATACTGGTAAGTATTCCCGTACTGCTTGTGGTCAATAAACCCTTTGTCTTCCAGCGTTCGCACTATGGTGGAAATGGTGTTGTAATGCGGTTTCGGATCGGTGAGCTGTTCAATTACGTCTTTAATAAACAAGGAACCTTTTTCCCAAAAGATTTCCATAATTTCTTCTTCGCGATTGGTGAGATGTTTCATAGTGATTAAGCTTTGATCAAATGTAACTATATTATTTAGTTTATATACTACATTCCATAGTTTATTTACTGAATATTTTAGTTTTTCTTTTTCTCCTTTAATTTTACTATATTTTTTTGACCGCCTTGTCAGTTACTATAACTGAGCTTTCTCATGGTTCGTTTGGTTAATTTAGGGCTTCTTTAACCAGTATTAACAGATGGGTTAAATCTTTAACTCACGAGTTTAATTATATTTGTCCGAAGATAAATTTGAAAATCAATTGATATAATAATGAATAAGCTAGTTAAACGAATTTTATTGCTGTCGGTTTTTTCGGCAGCCTGGGGAATAACAGTTACAAA
>JBBSBP010000014.1:0-84692 GCA_038251165.1 Bacteroidales bacterium
ATTGATCGATCGCTGTCGCGCAATTTCATCCTGCATGAATCAATCATCATTAAGCAATTATAAATCCTAAATCACCGAACCACCGAACCATGTTCGAAAAAATAATCCGTCATGCCGAAACTCCCGAACGGGAGGCAGACCTTGAAGGCAATTTTTATCCTGCCAAAAAAAATCCGGCTGGACCGGGAATGAACGAACGCATTCAGAAACTCCGGAAGTTGAGTGTCGAAACCGAACCAACTTTATCCATCGAGCGTGCCCTGCACGAAACCGGATTTTACCGGGAATACTTCGGAAAACTTTCTGTTCCGGTGTTGCGGGCAGCCAACTTTCTCGATTTTTGCAGGGAAAAGGTTATTTACATTGGTGAAGGTGAGCTGATCGTTGGTGAGCGCGGCCCCAAACCCAAATGTGTACCTACTTTTCCAGAACTGACCTGCCACAGTGTGGAAGATTTAAATGTACTCAACACCCGCGAACTGCAGCGTTATACCATCAGTCCCGAAGATATCGAAACCTATACCCGAGAAGTGATTCCATACTGGGCCGGTAAAACCCAGCGCGAACGCATTTTCAGTCATGTTCCGGAGGAATGGCGTTTGGCTTATGAATCCGGTATGTTCACCGAATTCATGGAACAACGCGCTCCCGGGCACACCACCCTCGATGGAAAAATTTACCGCAAAGGAATGCTGGATTACAAGCAGGAAATTGCGGCCAGGCTGGCTTCACTCGATTACCTCAACGATCCGGAAGCTACCGACAAGGCTGAAGAATGGAAAGCCATGGACATCTCGTGCGATGCCGTAATTGTTTTTGCCGAACGGCATGCCGGACTTGCAGAAGAGCTGGCGGCTCAGGAGACTGATCCTGTCCGGAAAACTGAACTCCTGAAAATAGCCGAAGTCTGCCGCCGGGTGCCTGCCCATGCCCCCCGGAACCTGTGGGAAGCCATACAGATGTACTGGTTTGTTCACCTCGGAACGGTAACCGAGCTGAATGGCTGGGACGCTATGAATCCAGGTCATTTCGATCAGCACCTGGCCCCGTTTTATGAACGTGAACTAGCCGCAGGAACGCTCACCCGCGAACAAGCCAAAGAATTGATTTCCTGTTTCTGGATCAAAGTCAACAATCATCCGGCACCGCCAAAAGTCGGGATAACGGCACGCGAAAGCGGAACTTACAACGACTTTACCAACATCAACCTGGGTGGCATCAAAAGCGACGGAAGCGACGGAAGCAGCGAGGTTTCGTACATCATGCTCGAAGTGGTTGAAGAACTGCATATTTTACAACCCGGAAGTTCAGTTCACATCAGCGCCAAAACACCCGACCGGTTTCTGCATGCTGCAACCCGGGTGATCCGGCAGGGTCATGGTTACCCCTCGGTTTTTAATCCGGATGTGTATGTGCTCGAATTGCTTCGGCAGGGAAAATCGCTTCAGGATGCCCGCGAAGGCGGATGCAGCGGATGCATTGAAGTGGGCGCCTTCGGCAAGGAAGCTTATCTGCTCACCGGCTATCTCAACGTTCCCAAAATACTGGAAGTGACCCTGAACAATGGCATCAATCCGGTGACCGGCATCCGGGTTGGTCCCGAAACAGGTGATCCTTCCACGTTTAAAAATTACGACGAACTCTACAATGCTTTTCTGAAACAGCTTCATGATGTAGTTGACCTGAAAATGCGGGTAAGCAATTACATCGACCGGATGTTTGCCAAATATGCCCCGGCACCTTTCCTTTCGGTGGTTACCGACGATTGTGTGAGCCGCGGCAAAGACTATTACGACGGCGGTCCACGTTATAACACCAGCTACATCCAGTG
Organism: Bacteroidales bacterium; assembly: GCA_038251165.1. Lineage (GTDB taxonomy): Bacteria > Bacteroidota > Bacteroidia > Bacteroidales > Prolixibacteraceae > Aquipluma. Next base: position 1,832 of record JBBSBP010000014.1, read on the forward strand.
TTGTGGTCTGGGAACTGTAACCGACAGCCTGGTGGCACTTAAAAAGCATGTTTTCGAAGACCGGACCTATCGAATGGATCGGGTGCTGAATGCAGTCCGGAATAACTTTGAAGGTGAAGAAGCGTTGCGCCAGACGATCATGAACCGCACTCCGTTCTTTGGAAACGACGACGATTATGCCGATTCGGTAGCCGTAAAAGTGTATGATGATCTGGTGGATACCATCGACGGAAAACCCAACATCAAACCGGGAGGAAAATATCACCTGAACATGCTTTCGACCACCTGTCATGTCTACTTCGGGAAAGTAATGGGCGCCACACCAAATGGCCGCCTCGCCGGCAAATCCATCTCCGACGGCACTTCACCCTCGCATAGCGCCGATACACACGGACCATCAGCTGTGATCAAATCGATGACTAAATTCGACCTTGTCAAATCGGGCGGAACCCTTTTGAACCAGCGTTTTTTGCCCAGTCTGCTGAAAAAGGAGGAAGACATTAAAAAGCTCGGACAACTGATCCGGAGTTATTTTACCCTGGGCGGGCACCACATTCAGTTCAACATCGTCGATACAGCTACTTTGCTTGCAGCTCAGGCCTGTCCTTCGGACTACAAGGACCTGATGGTGCGTATGGCCGGCTACAGCGACTATTTCAACGACATGAATGCCGACCTTCAGCAGGAAATTATTGAACGAACAGAGTATGACGGATTCTAAAATGCAAAAACCTTTGATTTTTGATCTCAAACGATACGCCATTAACGACGGCCCGGGAATCCGGATGGTTGTTTTCCTGAAAGGCTGCAACCTGAATTGTGCCTGGTGTCACAACCCGGAAAGCATCTCACCGGAAACGGAACGAATGTATGCCCCGGCAAAGTGTATCCATTGCGGAACCTGCGTGTCGGCCTGCCCTGAACAAGCCATTTCGTTATGTCCGGAAGGAATTGTTACAGACCCTGAACGTTGTAAACTGTGCGGCCAATGCGCCGAAGTTTGCCCGACCAAAGCCATTGAACTATCCGGTAAATCACATACGGTGGCCGAACTTATGGAAGAGATCGAAAAAGAGCGGATTCTCTTTGATCAGTCAGGCGGCAGTGTCACCTTCTCAGGAGGAGAACCTTTACAGCATCCTGAATTTCTGATCGAATTGCTCGATGAATGTGGCCGGCGGGGTTTCCATCGGGCGGTTGATACAGCCGGACTGGCAAACACTAAAACAGTACTGGAAGTAGCCAGACGAACCGATCTGTTTTTGTTCGACCTGAAAATGATGGACTCCAAAAAACACCGGAAATGGACTGGTGTGCCCAATGAGAAAATACTTGAAAACCTGACTGTACTAGCCGGAACCGGAGCAAAAATAATTATCCGCATTCCCTTGATCGGTGGGTTAAACGACGATGTTGAAAACATCACAGGAACTGCCAGGTTTGTTTCTCAACTTCCGGGAGAAAAGAAAGAAATTAACCTGCTTCCCTACCATAAAATTGCACAGACCAAGTATCAGAAACTGGGACGGCCCGATGAATTTCAGCTCATGGAGGAACCAACCCGGGAAGTACAAATACGCGCCCAAACAATTTTTCAGGAATACGGTTTACGGGCTGGCATCGGAGGATAACTAAAAAGCCCCGTTAAATAACGAAGGCTTTTATGTTTAGTATTTAGTTGATCTTACCAATCACGAAGTTTTATCTTTTCCCCAAATCAATACAATCACTGCTCCGATCACTATGGCCATTAAAGTAGAAATAAGAATATCGACAACCATTGCTCCCACGCTGTTAAACATCGTCGTCATGGAATAAAACGACAGATCGATGGTTCCTGAAAACAGCAAACCAAAGATTGCACCGGTTTTTATTCCATCCATCCATCCTGAAGCTCCGGACCATTTTAACACCAGGGTTAAAAATAAGGCATAGACCAGGTTTGACAAAATTAGTGCCCACCAAACCATTTCGGCCATTGGCCGGTTAGCACACTGATTGTAATTGTCTAAACTGTAATCAGCCATTAAAACTCCGTAAACCAACCAACCCAGAAGAAAAAAGACAATACCACCGGCAATAGTTCCTTTTAAGATTTTCGCGTTCATGTGTGTAAGTTTTAAAGTTAAAGGATCTCAAGTTACAGATTTTTTTTAATGTATAATCATTCTAAATAAGAAAATTAAAAAAGAAAGTTGAATGATCCGGTAGGAAAGAACTGATCTGAAACAGTTCATTGGATCAAATGCACAGAATGAACTTTTGTAAACAAAAATCCCCGTCACCTGGAAGATGACGGGGATTTTTTATCTGGTATACGATTTCTTAAATGATCAACATGGCGTCGCCATATGTTCCGAAACGGTATTTTTCTTTAATGGCTTCCTTGTAGGCTTTCATGAGGTTATCGTAACCGGCAAAACCAGCCACCATCATGAGGAGTGTTGAAAGAGGCAAATGAAAGTTGGTTATCATACGATTGGCCACACTAAATTCGTAAGGAGGAAAAATGAATTTGTTGGTCCAGCCTTCAAACGGTTTGAGGTGTCCCTGAGTCGAAACTGAACTTTCGATGGTACGCATTACCGTTGTCCCCACAGCACAGATATTCTTTTTGGCATCCCTGGCTTCATTCACAATCTGGCAGGCTTCATCCGAGATCCAGATTTGCTCCGAATCCATTTTATGCTTGGTCAGATCTTCCACATCAACACTTCTGAAATTGCCTAATCCCACGTGAAGGGTTACATAACTGAAATTAACACCCCCAATTTCAAGTCTTTTCATCAGCTCGCGGCTGAAATGAAGACCGGCGGTGGGGGCAGCCACAGCACCTTCATGCTTGGCAAAAATAGTCTGGTAACGATCTTTATCTTCAGGAGTAACCGAACGTTTAATAAATTTAGGCAGCGGTGTTTTACCCAATCCATAAAGTGTTTTTTTGAAATCATCGTAAGGGCCATCGAATAAAAACCGTAAGGTACGGCCACGCGAGGTGGTATTGTCAATGACTTCAGCTACCAGCAAATCATCTTCACCAAAATACAATTTATTGCCGATACGAATTTTACGGGCCGGGTCAACCAGCACATCCCAGAGACGTTGCTCACGGTTAAGTTCACGAAGCAGAAAAACTTCAATCTCAGCCCCGGTTTTTTCCTTATTTCCATACAAACGGGCAGGAAATACTTTGGTATCGTTAAAAATAAGCACGTCTTTATCACCAAAATAATTCACAATATCCTTAAAAATATGGTGTTCGATTTTTCCGGTTGCACGATCTAAAACCAGTAATTTCGATTCATCCCTGTTCGGTGATGGATGTAAAGCAATTAATTCTTCCGGTAAATCGTATTTAAACTTTGATAATTTCATATTGTATCTGTGTTATTTTTAAGTAATTATGATTATTTGCAAAAACTTTTTCCCGCCTTAGCCTCCTCGCAGAACCTATCTTCTACGGACCATTTTTTAAATGGTTTCAGTTATGTTGAATTTTTCCAGGAAATTTTGCAAATCCCAGGCATCTTCCAACTTCAATTCACCGATTCGTGTTCTGACCAGACCAACCAAATACGCCCCGCTGTTGAGTTCAATTCCGAGGTCACGGGCCAAACCGCGAATATAAGTGCCTTTACTGCATACAATCCGCAGTGTCAGTTCATTTTCCGTGAATTGGAGAACCTCCAGCTCCGAAATCGTAATTCGTTTAGCCTGAAGTACAATGTTGTTACCTTTCCGGGCATGCTCATATGCACGTTTCCCTTCTATTTTTACTGCACTGTACAACGGCGGTACCTGATCAATTTCACCCAGAAAAAGCTTCAGTTTTTCATTCACGAATTCAAGGGAAATATGGTCCGTCGGGAAAAACTCATTTTCTGCAGTTTCCAAATCGTATGACGGCGTGGTGGCTCCTAATTTAAGGATTGCAACGTATTCCTTTTCCTTCGCCTGAATCTGATCAATGTTTTTGGTTTCTTTACCAGTGCAGACAATCATTAAACCTGTTGCTTTCGGATCGAGTGTCCCGGCATGACCAACTTTCAGTTTTTTAATTCCGGTTCTTCGGCAAAGAAAATTACGCAGTTTCCTGACCAGGTCAAATGATGTCCAATCCAATTCCTTATCAAAAAGGAGAATCTCACCTTCCTGAAAATCAAACTCATCAATGGATTTTCCCATCCCGAAACGCTTTTAAAATAAGTGATTTGTAAAATGAACCCGGTCAAAAATTCAGGCCGCAAATATAGCAATTTGAACGGCAAAAAACGAAGGAATGAATGAATATTTGAAGGTGTAAGGTATGGAAATACAGCTATTTGGCCAACAGCACCAGGTTAATCAAGCTAAGCTGAACTGAAAAATGAATTCAAAAAATTTGATTTAAGAGCACAATAGTCTGGCAATCTGATTGATGGCTACATCAACCTCTGCCTGCACCGGGATTTTCATGCTGTGTTAACCGAAGGTTATTTCTCTGCTTTTGGTTTTTTAATGATGGCATAAATCTCAAACAGAAACCCAAATAGCACAACCATTGGCGCCAGGGTAATTCTCCGGAAGCTAAATATCTCCGGATTAAAAACCGTTGGATCACTGCTTTTCCCGCCGGTCATCAGCAAGAAACCAACCACAATGATTACAAAACCAATAACCAGTAATTTCAGGTTTTCTTTGCCCAGGGCAAATCCTTCCATATTGTCGAAATCTTTCTTTGCCATTTTGTAAAAAATTTGCGTAAAGTTAATTTAATAGTTCCAAGTTCCAAGTTTGTTTTTGCCCGGCCTTTTAAGGCTTTTAATAGAACAATTCATCAAATTTCAACCGTATAAATTTATTGACCGCAAAATAGGTTGAACCCCATGAAATCAGCACGCCTAAAATAAGATCAGCCGCAAATACCATCCCGAAGATCTTCAGATCATCCATATTGATGATTCCGGTAAGTTGCTGAGCATAAGACCACATCAGTAAAAAAAGGAGAACATTGGCCAATAGCGCTCCAATAACTCCATACCAGATACTTCGTTTGACAAAAGGTGTCCGGATAAAACGGTCAGTTGCGCCAACAAGCAACATGGTATTAATAATAAACCGCTGTGAATAAATCGAAATCCGGATGGTATTGTTGATGAGCGCAAAGAAAATGAACAGCAATAAGACTGCGAAAAAAACCAGAATAAAACCGATTTTCTTAACATTTTCGTTGATGATATCAACAATGTCGTGCTGATAGGAAACTTCTTTCACCTGGGGATATTCCATGAATTTTTTTTCCAGAACAACCAGCTTTTCCGGGGTTGTAAAATCGGCAAGCAGTTTCACATCCAGGGAAGAAAGCAAAGGATTGTATCCGAGAAATCCGGTAAAATCCTCCCCCAATTCTATTTTCAACCTTTCAGCTGCTGCTTCCTTGTCGATGTATTCAACCGACTTGACAAAATCGGCAGCCTTCAGCACCTTTTGCAGGTTGGCAATTTCCTGTTCCTGAACGTCATCTCTCAGCACAAGGGTAAAGCCAATGTTCTCGCGCACATATTTGGCAAGTCGTTCGGCATTGAGCAAAACAACCCCCAGCATCCCGATCAGGAATAAAACCATGGTGATGCTGATTGTTGAGGTCAGATAAGACCTGATAATTCGTTTTTTAAGCTTCTGAGGCTGTACTTTGCCTGCCATTATTTTTTATTTTTTGAATTTAATACTGTAAATCAGGTACCCGGCCATGACCAGGAGTAATAAAATTGAACTGACGAATGAAACTTTATTCCCGATAAAATAGGATTCCGGCTCGAACTTAAATTCAATCAAATGTTTACCGGCAGGAATCACCATGGCACGCAATACAAAATCGGCCTGAACATGATCAGTCTCCTTGCCATCGATGAAACTTTTCCACCCTTTCGGATAATATATCTCTGAGAAAACAGCCAACTGCGGGCCACTGTTCACCGTTGCTTCATATTTCAGGTTATTCGGCAGGTATCCCGTTAGTTTAATTTCCCCTTCTCCTGAACCGGACTGATATCCACCCAATTTATTTTCAAAACTTTTATTGATAACAGCTGTCGTTTTCGGATCGAAATGTTCCAGTGAAATCACTTCCTCATCAGCATTGTCAACCATTTTCAGTTCTTTCACCAGCCAGGCATTTCCCAGTGCGTGCGAATTGGCGAGCGGCGGACTGTTCGGGTCGTAAATGTAATATTTTGTGTTCAGCATGTTGATTACCGGCAAGGTATTCATGACCGAATCAATCGTTTCAGGTTTTTTAAATCCGGCAATCAGGGTGCGCATTTCAGGTTCGATACCGTATTTAATCAGTTCGCTGTAGCGTTTCATTTTAGCGCCGTGATATCCTCCCAGCGATTTGTGAAAATAGGAAGTCCGTGCATCAGCAAACGGGTTGTTCAGATTCAGAACCCGGTAGTATAAATCCTTATCTTTCTTTATTTCTTTATCCACGGTGGTTTCCTGGAACGGAACAGCAACTTCTTTTTTAGAAGAGAAATGATCGTTGTTGAAGTACTTTTTATTGACCGGCCACATATCGCCCAAAACAAGTACAACCCATAAAACCAAAACATATTGCCCTTTTATCTTTTGGTTCCAGTAAGCCCACAAAGCGGCAGCAGCCAAAGTCACCAGGACAAAAGTACGGAAAGCATCAGCCCTCAGAGCAGATTTCCGGTCGGCCATCAACGCATCGATAAGCTGTTGCGGCCATCCCATCTGCATATACTGTGCATCGGTATTTCCGGAGAAAGAACCGGCCAGACCAGGAATCAGGGCAAATAACAGGGCAATACCTCCGGCAATTCCAAATGCATATTTCAGGCCTTTCATAAACTCAGCCGTGCTTATTTTCCGAAGGTAAACTTCCTTAACGGCCAGCACCCCGAGCAAAGCCATGGCAAACTGCTGAATAACAATAATATTTTTAACATCCCTGAATTTGTTGTACCCGGGGAAATAATCGAGCATCAGATTGGTTAACAACGGGAAGTTTTTCCCAAGCGATAACAAGAGTGAAACGACAAACACAGCTGCCAGCCACCATTTGTCTTTCCCTTTTACCAAAAACATCCCAAGCACAAACAGGAAACACAGAACCGCCCCAAAATAAAACGGTGCCCCCGAGATGGGCTGAGTTCCCCAATACATGGGCATGCCGCCTTCTACCATCTTTTTGGCTTTAGCGGCACCCTGTGATTCTGCTAAAAACTTATAAGTTTCAGAACCGGTGCTTAGTGGTTCGCTCATTCCACCACCTTTAAACCGTGGAATAAACGCGGTCATGGCTTCTCCCAGGTCGTAGCTGTAATCGAGAATGTAACTCTGTTCCAATCCGCCGGATTTGTTTTCTCCGTTCAGGCTTAAGTCCGACTGGCTACGCATGGAGTATTTCCCATATTCGTAAGTCGTGTACAAACGCGAGAAGTTGGTGCCAACAGCAAATAAAACCGCAATTAACAAAAAGATGGTAGTTTTGGCAAAATCAGGAAGCGTTTTTTCTTTGATCGCGAAAATCAGGTATGTAATTCCAAGTATTAACACCAGAATAGCAGCATAATAAGTCATTTGCAGATGATTGGCGCTGAGCATCAGCGAAAGCCCAAGTGCAGCCAGGATGCTGCCTCCGATTTTGTTTTTCCTGTAGGCCACCAATATGCCGGCAACGATCAGCGAAATGTAGGTTAAAGCGTGTGCTTTGGTCAGATGGCCGGTGACCATCACCACAAAGGTGAATGTCATAAACCCGTATGCCAGGCTGGCCGTAAATGCAGTCCAGACGCCAATGTCGAGCAGAATACAAAGGATAAAAAAGAACGCCAGGCTGAAGGTCAGAATCATTACCGGTTGTGAGATGGCCGTTATTGACTTCTGTATTTTAGAAATGATCTCTCCTGAATATAAAGTTGATGTCAGGTATGCGGGCATTCCTGAGAACATATTGTTCGACCAAAGCGCTTCTTTTCCGGTGGCCTCCCGGTAATCCACAATCTCCTTGGCCATCCCTTTGAACTGGGTACCATCCGAACTCTGCAGCCTTTTACCTTCCAGAACCGGTGAAAAATAAATTATGCTTATCACCATAAACAGAACAACAGCAAGGATATAGGGTCCTGATTTATGAAGGAGTTTTTTTGTATCCATATTATTGATTGGTATAATTTTTAAATTCGTATTTTCGTGCGAAGCAAAAATAATCCTTTTTAAGTCAATAACTAAATTAAATGGGCGTAATTAAAAGGCAAACAATCAAGGGTTCTGTATACTCATATCTTGGTGTAGCTGTTGGTTTCCTTTATACGATCATTTCGATCAAACTTCTTTCTACCGAACAAATCGGACTTACTGCCATCCTGGTTGCAGTATCGGCTCTCTATTCTCAATTCTCGACGCTTGGATTCACGAAAGTTATTGAGCGCCTTTTTCCCTATTTCAGAGATAAAGACAAAAATAACAATGGATTTGTATTTCTTACTTTAGCCGTTGGAATAATTGGTTTCACCATTTCAATGATCGCCTTTTTTATTCTGAAACCATCCATTATCGAAAATAACCAGGCAAAATCGCCACTTTTAGTCCGGTATATCTGGTATCTGGTTCCGCTTATTTTTTTCAGGATGTTTTCCCTGATGCTTGATACGTACAATAAAATGCTTTTCGATGCAACTACCGGATCAATTTTAAGCGATTTTGTATACCGGATTGGCACTCTTGTTCTACTTGGAGCATTCTTTATCCATTGGATTAATTTTTCGCAGTTCGTTTTTGGTTATGTGGTGTTCATGAGTTTCCCGGCAGTCTATCTGGCAGGTCTGCTCATTTACCGAAAGCAGTTCAACATACAGCCAAAACTTAATTTCATTTCGCCAAAACTCCGGAATGAAATGATTAGTCTGTCATTGTTCGGAATTATAGGAGGCGTGAGCAGTATCGCACTTAAACAAATTGATACCATCATGGTGAATGCTTATACGAATCTGGCTACCACGGGCATCTATTCCATCCTGTTCTTTTTTGGCACGGTTATACTCATTCCAGGTGTCGCACTCGGCAAAATCTCATCCACCATCATTGCAAACGCCTGGAAGGACAAGGATATGAACACCATCCAGGATATTTACTACAAAAGCAGCATCAATCAGTTATTTGCCAGTTTATTGCTCTTTATTCTGATCGTTACCAACCTGCATAATGTCTATATCCTGTTGGGTCCAAAATACAGCGGAACCGAATGGGTTATTATTCTGATTTGCCTTTCAAGTCTGATTGTTGCCTCCACCGGTTCAAGCGTACAAATCATAGGTACTTCGCACAAATACAAAATCCAGACTTATTCGCTGGGAGTACTGGTCATTCTTTCCGTTATATTTTACATGATTTTCATCCCGCGGCTGGGAATGATCGGAGCAGCGCTTGGTTCGTTACTGTCGGTTTCGGGCGCTTCGCTTTTACGTGTTTTTTACCTTCAACGAAACATGAAATTGTTTCCATACCGGCTCACTCACGTCAAATGTATCGCTATCGGACTGGTTGCTTTCGCAATCGGTAAATTTATTCCGGTTTTGCCTGTTCATTTCCTGATCGATTTAATTGTCCGAAGTTCAGTGATCAGTATCGTTTTTATTGGCCTGACTTATCTGTTTCATATTTCAGACGACTTAAACCAGATTGTCGATAAATTTTTTCGAATGCTAAGAATAAATAACTAATCATGTCCAATTTAGGAATCATACTTCAAGCCCGAACAGGCTCAACACGAATGCCCGAAAAGGTGATACTGCCTTTTTATCAGGATCAGTCGATTCTGGATTTACTGCTCGAAAAAACGAAAAAGCTAAATGTTCCGGTTGTTCTGGCCACGACGGTCAATCCTTCCGACGACCGCATCTGTTCACTGGCCGAAAAGCATCGTATTCCGGTTTTCAGGGGATCGGAAAACGATGTGCTGGATCGTTTTATCCAGGCAGCCCGTCAATTTGGATTCACCAAAATTATCCGGGTTTGTGCCGATAATCCTTTTCTGGATCCGGATGGAATGAAAACCCTGGTTACTGCATTTCAAAAGTCAGACGCCGATTACCTGGGATTTCATCTGGAAGGAAACAAACCATCCATCCTTACACATTTCGGATTCTGGACTGAAGCGGTCAGGCTCGACGCACTCGAAAAAGCGCAGCATCTGACAGCGGAAAAGTTTTATCATGAACATGTTACCAATTTTATATACGGAAATCCCACGCTGTTCCAGGTTGAGTTTTTACCAGCTCATTCATTGGTATTTTCGCGCAAAGATATCCGCATGACATTGGATACTCCGGAAGATTTTGAAATTCAGAAGGAAATATATGCAACAATCAGCAAGGAAAACCCTAATTTTGCGATCCCGGATATCGTCAACTGGCTCGACCGGCATCCGGAAATTCTGGATCAGATGAAACAGGAAATCAGGAAGAATCAAAAATAAGACGTTTTAATTTATAAAATGGTAAAAACAACCTATATCATCGGCGAGATCGGACAAAACCACAACGGTGAAGTTGAAATTGCCAAAAAGCTGATTGACATCATCACTGAGCCGGTGATTGATAAGCTTTTCGGTCAGAAACTGATGCCGATGAACGCGGTGAAAATGACCCGCCGCGATTTAAATGAAGAGCTTTCGGCATCCGAAATGTTCCGGCTTTACGAAAATCCGAACTCATTCGGGAAAACATACGGAGAACACCGCGCCTTCCTGGAATTAAACGATGAACAGCATTTTGAGGTGTTCCGCTATGCCAAATCGAAAGGCCTTGAATTTGTTGAAACCCTCTGTGCCAAAGGTTGCCTTTCGATGCTTCGTTTGTTTACTCCCGACCGGCTCAAAGTCGCTTCGCGCGACCTGACCAATCTCCCGTTGCTGGAAGCCATGGCCGAAACCAAAATTCCGATGATCCTTTCGACCGGAATGACCGGTAAAAAGGAACTGGATGATGCGCTTGAAATCATTACCAAATACCATCCGAACATCAGCATTTTACATTGTCTGTCACAATATCCTTCTGAATACCAAAACATCAACCTGCTGAGTATTCAATTTCTTAAAGATCATTATCCGCAATACACTATTGGCTATTCCGATCATTCCATCGGAATTCTGATGCCAGCCGTAGCCGTTGGAATGGGCGCTGAAATTATCGAAAAGCACATCACCCTCGACCGGAACATGAAGGGCACCGATCACCGGGGATCGCTCGAACCGGAAGGAATCTGGCGAATGATGCGCGATATCCGGAATACGGAATATGCCATTGGTCAATACGGTATTTTTGTAAGCGATACGGTAAAGACTACACGAATAAAACTGGAACGTTCCATTGCCACTATTCATACTCTGGCGGCCGGCGAGCTGATTACTGAAAATGATCTGCATATGCTCAGTCCGGGCGATGGTTTTAAATGGGCTGAACGGGATCTGATTGTCGGGAAAAGAACTTTGGCTGCTATTCCGGCTAACGAAATTATTTATCCTGAAATGCTCCAAAATTAAAGCTGCCGGTTTCAGGCAGGTAAGCTGTATAATATCGTTCTGATGATCAACTGTATATTTAAAATATTTTGTAATGAAGATTAAGTTAGTTTTATCTGATATCGACGGGGTTTGGACTGATGGCGGGATGTATTACGATCAGACCGGAAATGAGTTAAAGAAATTTAATACCGCCGATAGTGCCGGGGTTATTTTCCTGCAATTGCTCGAAATTCCGTTTGGAATTATTACCGGTGAAAATACCCGGATCGTTTGGCGACGCGCCGAAAAATTAAAAATCAACCATCTGTTCATCGGCGTTAAAAACAAGCTTGAAGTCGCTGAAAAGCTTTGTAATGAACTCCATATCTCGCTTTCGGAAGTTGCTTATGTAGGCGACGACTTAAATGATGCCATGTTGCTGAAAGCCGTGGGGTTCAGCGCCATACCGGCAAACGCCTGCAATTACATGGAAAATTATGCGAAGATCAGATTAAAAAGAAAAGGTGGAGAAGGCGCCTTTCGCGAATTCGTTGAACTCCTTCTCGAAAAAGAAAACCTGCTCGATACGGCCATTCAGAAATACCTGAAGTCTACGTTGCAGAAATAATTGCCTCCATAAAAGTGGATAGCGGTGAATTTAACATTAAATAAGATGAAAATTGTACATAAAATAGATGACTTCCTTTTTGCCATTTTTCCTAACATAATAATTGGGGGGGCAAGAATGACCTTAATATCAGTGAATTAGAACTTTACTACACATACGGTCCCTACAAACCCAAAGTCACCATTGAAGGCGATTGGGTGACCATCGACATCGATACACCTACCATTCTCTCTCAGGAAGCTGACTACCATAAAACGGTTGCCCTTTGCGAAAAAGGGAAGTATCCTGAAGCCAAACAAATCCTCGAAAATTTAATTCATAAAAACCCCGCCAATTCGGAATACCACCGGATTATGGGTCAGATCCTGTCGGAAGAAGGCGATCAGGACGGGGCGATCAATTGCCTGATTGACGCTTTGCGCTGGGATTCAAAAAATGGATGGGCTCTGCTAATGATGGGAAACATTTTTGCAAAATTTAAAAATGATATTCCTACTGCTATGACGTATTACGATCAGGCATTAATTGCAAAACCAAACGATAATATCACAATGAATAATATCGGTGCTAATTTAATGCAAGAGGGTAAAACTGAAGAGGCAAAAAAATATTTTGGGGAAGCCATAAAAATTAATGATCAGTACCCAAATACTCATTATGCATTAGGGTTAATTGCTGAAATGGAGAATGATTTATATTCAGCGTTTTACAGCACTATTCGGGCAATTAAACTAAACAAGAACAAGGATGTCCTTTATCAGAACTCTATTAAACAAGCTTTTGAAATAGCAAAGCGAATTACTACAACTGATGAAGGCAAAAAATTATTCAGTGAATATCGGTATAAACTTGAATTTGATGGTGGTACTGAAATAGATATCATTGAAGATTCTGAGATACCAACAGCAGCAAAATTTGAGTTTGCAGAAAATTATAATAGACCAAAACATACGGTAAAATATAAGTCAACCTATCCAGCTGTTGAGCATCTAATTATGCACGAATTAGTACACTTGGATTTTGTAATTGACGCACGAAAAAATGAACTGAATCAACTTTTCATTTCGAACAACTCTCATAAATCATTATTTATTAAAGGTCTGGAACCAACAATTAAGAAATTCCAGAAAATGGGAATTACAGAAGATTCAATTACAAGCTATTGTGTTGGCTTGTTTGATGGTCTGAACAGACAGGTATATAATACGCCAATTGATTTGTTTATCGAAAACTATTTATACCATGAATTTGCTGAATTAAGACCATATCAGTTTTTATCACTTTTTGCTTTAATTTCTGAAGGTTTGCAAGCAGTTACGGATAAACGAATTGTAGAACTTTCGCCTAAAGACATTCTTTCAAAAAGTAAAATCTATAACCTCGTTAATGCCATTCAATTTATGGATTTATATGGGTTTGATTTAATAAATGAATTTAAGGCAACCCAAGCTGAATTGCAACTTGCCCATAAGTTCTACGATGAGTATACCGAATATAAGGACAATAAAGAACCCGCGGAAGAATATGAATTGGTTCTGCATTGGGCCGAAGATTTAAAACTGGATAAATTTTTTGAACTTGAAGGTGAATTACAATATCGAAAGCGAGGTAATATTGATTCATTTTTTGATGATCTTAAGAAAGACCCACTTGGAATAAATGAACGTGACCCCATCAAAGAGCGGGAAATGAAACAATTTCAAGAATCACAAAAAAGTATTGGTACAAATATGGCGGTTGTTATGTTTATGGTTGGTGCAATGCAATATTTTGAAGGAATGTCCTTAGAAGAAATTAAAAAGATCGCCTTTGAAATAGCAATACAAGGAACACAAGGCTACAATCCCAACAAAGATGATTATACAGTTAATTCCATACCGGATAAAATATTTTCGGGTTATCATATCATGGCATTCTATTATGTCAGTTTTGCAATCGCATTACCAGAAATGCTTTCCCAGCTTCAATTACCATTTGATGAAGAATATAAAATAGCAAAATCAATGCATAAATCAAAGTGATATGAATGATAACCAGGATATTCAAGATATTATAGAAGAATTGTTAAAGTTCAGAAATGAAAGGGATTGGGACCAATTTCACAATTCGAAAGATTTAGCATTAGCACTAAGTGTTGAAGCCGGAGAACTTCTTGAGTTATTCCTTTGGAAATCTGCTGAAGATGCAAACAAGGAAAGAATAAAGGAAGAATTAGCAGATATATTTGCTTTTGCATTCCTACTTGCTGATAAATACAATTTTGACGTAAAGCAGATTGTTTTAGATAAGATCAAGAAAAACGGCGAAAAATATCCGGTTGCTAAATCAAAAGGAACTGCTAAAAAATACAATGAGTTATGATTGTTTATCAATCGACTAAAGCGGGTTTCTTATGTGATGTCTTATCGAACGAAATAGATACTATCATTCACAGTGCATATTTTGAACGATTAGGCAGACATACATCCAGAAATGAAGTCTTATCATGGAGTAACTCTATGATGTACATGAATACAATCCTTTCTGATAATGAGATTCCTGGTGATGCAGGTATATCAATTGAATTTCAGATACCGCTTACCTCCAAACGTATCGATTTCATAATTTCTGGACTAAACGATAAAAATAAAGAGCAGGTACTTATAATTGAGTTGAAACAGTGGTCTACTGCTCAATTAACAGATAAAGATGCAATTGTAAAAACACGATTTCAATTTGGAGAATCAGAAACTGCTCATCCATCTTACCAAGCATGGTCTTATGCTGCAATACTTGAAGGATATAACCAAACTATTCAGGATGAAGGAATATCTCTTATCCCATGCGCATATCTCCATAACTATGCTCCGGATAATGTCATCACAAATCCCTTTTATATTGACCACATAAACAAGGCTCCCGTCTTTTTAAAGCCAGATGCTCTTAAGTTAAGAGACTTTATTAAGAGATATATTAAACAAGGTGACAACAAAGACATATTATACAAGATAGAAAACGGAATAATAAGACCTTCAAAACAATTAGCTGATAGCTTGGCGTCAATGTTAAAAGGGAATCAGGAATTTATCATGATCGATGATCAGAAAATAGTATTTGAAACTGCGATTTCCCAAGCCAAACTAGCCAGTAGTGATAAAAAACAAGTTTTGATTGTTGAAGGTGGACCTGGAACGGGGAAAAGTGTTGTTGCGATCAACTTACTGGTTGAACTTACTAAATTAGGTCTTGTCACAAAATATATTTCAAAGAATGCAGCACCAAGGGCAGTATATTCTGCTAAACTAAACGGAACAATTAAGAAAACTCAAATTGATCACTTATTTGGTGGAACTGGTGCATTTATAGATACTGAAAAGAATACATTCGATGTTTTACTCGTAGATGAGGCTCATCGGTTGAATGAAAAAAGTGGGTTGTATCAAAATATGGGGATCAATCAAGTATTAGAAATAATTGAAGCCTCAAAATTTTCCATTTTTTTTATTGATGATGACCAAAGAATACACATAAAAGATATCGGAAACAAAACACAAATCGAAGAATGGGCAAAAAGCAAGAATGCTCATGTAAAACAGTTAAAACTAAGTTCCCAGTTCCGTTGCAACGGTTCAGATGGCTACTTAGCATGGCTTGATAATTCACTTCAAATAAGAGAAACAGCAAATGTACTATTATCACAGGATGATTTTGAATTCAGAATTTTCTCAAGTCCTAACGAATTAAGGGAAAGTATTGTTAGGAAGAATAAATTAAATAACAAATCGAGAATAGTTGCTGGTTACTGTTGGGATTGGCAAAGTAAAAATAATCCATCATCTTATGATGTTGTAATTCCCGAATTTGATTTTAATATGAAATGGAATTTACAAAAAGATGGTAGTACCTGGATAATTGCTGAAGATTCTATTAATGAAATTGGATGCATTCATACTTGTCAAGGTCTTGAATTAGATTATGTTGGAGTTATCGTTGGTCATGATTTAAAATATGAAAATAAAAAAATTGTTACAGATGTCTTTAATCGTTCTGGAAATGATAATTCGATAAAAGGCATAAAAACATTATTAAGAGAAAATCCTGCAGAAGGTCTTCGGGTTGCAGAACGAATAATAAAAAACACATATCGTACCCTTATGACAAGAGGGATGAAAGGATGTTATGTATACTTCTGCGATAAAGATTTAGAAAATTACTTTAGAAAACGCATCAATCAAACAAAAGAAGAACCTTTAAAAATAATCGAATCCAAGGTTTTACAGTCGGTCGTTCCTCAAGTACCAAGAATTGAGTTTATGGTAAATGATGATGTAAAATTCGTGGATTATTTGCCACTGTATTCATTAAAAGCTGCATGCGGTGCTTTTGGAGAATGGCAGGTTGTAGCTGATAATGGATGGATCAAAGTTGAAGGAGTTGGAAGGCTCAGTCGAAATATGTTTGTAGTTAAAGCAATAGGCAGATCAATGGAGCCAAGAATTTTGAATGGCGAATTATGTGTTTTTAGAGCAAATGTTGTTGGCTCACGAAATAATAAAATAGTCCTGGTTCAGCACAATGATTATTATGACTCTGAAAATGAGGGCAGCTACTCCATTAAAAAGTATACAAGTGATAAAGTATATGATGAAATTACTGGAGAGTGGAGGCATGAAAAGATTGTTCTCAAACCATTGAATATTGATTATGATCCAATAATTATTGAAAATGATGAATCTTTTATGGTAATTGGTGAGTTCATAGATGTGGTGAAATAGAACATGAATCGATCGAATTGTCTCAAATCATTTATATTTCGGTTAAAGTCTAAAATCGAAACATGCATTTATTCAATGCCGTAAATGGTGTTGCTAATGAAAAAATATTCTCTGCAGCGGATTTGTCTGGCCATAGCCTTCAGCTACTGGCATATTGCCCTAACACACCGTTCGGCCACTTTACCTTCAATCCATCCTGATGTATTTCAGGATTTTGCTCAATAGCATAACGTCTCCAACGATTTTCATTCCTTATCGGTTAAGCGCTTCAAAGCTTTATCCCATTCGTCGGGAGTTGCAGCATCAATCATTTTTGTGAATTTATCAACAGAAGCAAAAAACTCTAATGTGGTAGGCTGTTGCGGGTCATAATCGGTGCTGGTGGCATAAATGTCACATATTTTTCGGTAGAATACTTTCTCTGATGAGCGAATATCCCGGATGCGCGATAATAAGTCGTCGAAATAATTGTTCCGTGCTTGTTTTAAACTTTGAAATTTGGCTTTGTTTGAGTTCTATAATTCAAATGATATTTTGTTCAATTAACAAAGTTTAAAAGTAAGCAATTCTTATTATTTCTACATTACAAAAATACAGAGCTTTGGCCCCAACCTGAAATCACACACAAAAAATCCGGAATCTGATTGACTTCAGTTCCGGATTAGGTAGGATACACCATACTTTATGCCTGAGGAGTTGAAACTTCCGCAGGACCAGAATAACTTGTATCGTAAAGCTGATAGATCGATAAACGAGCCGGATCGCTGGCAAAAATGATTTTCGCGGCCGAACTGATTCTGGATAAAATGTCCCAAATCGAGTTAAACAGATTAATCCTTTCACTGGTTACCAACAACTGTTTCTTTTTCAACATTTCACTGACATTGCGCGGTACTTCACCAACAAAAAATGTCGTCTCCATGATGTTGCGCACATTCTCACAAACGATGCGCGCCTTTTCGCGGACAAATAACGTGTACGTGAATGCTTCGTGAAACGGCGGGAAAATCTTCGTGAAACAAATCACCTGGCTTTGAACAGGACTTCTTTTGTTATGAAACGGCAACAACACGTATAGAGAAGGTGAAGAGCCTGTAATAGTTTAAGGGGGTTTGGCTCCAAATGCATTTAAACTGAAGAAAGGATTGCCGGTTCTTTTGTATAAAGCCGGGAATCACATCAATCCTCTGTTTCAATACCATCCATGACCTTGTCAATCCAAAAACGTTGTAATCGCTTCCAGGCACCGTTCGGCCACTTTACCGTCAATCCGGAAAGCATATTTCCGGATAAATGCATCGTACCGGTCACGGTCAACCTTCAGGGTTCCACGAAAAATTCCGGAAAGAATGGTGGTCAGACTGGCAGCATCGGTGGCCTGAAATGCCACGCCTTCAGCGGCATATCCCTGGATATCCTGCTTCAGGTGATCCAGAATAATCAATGGCTTGTAAAAATATACAGTTTCGGTGCCTACCGTCGAAAAACAGGTAATCAATACATCGCAGGAAACAATCAGCTGATACAAATCGGAGGTTTTATCGAATTCATAATTGGTACAGCCAACAGTTCCGGCAATGGCCGAATAATAGCCTGAATCATCGGATTCACGGGGATGAAGTTTTACGATTAACCGGGATTCCGGTAATTTCCGGGCAGCTTCAAATACGTCGTAAGCAGCCTGATACCTTAACTCGGGGTCGCGTTGAGGCTGAGATGCAAAAACAATAGTTTCAGTATTTTTCGCCTGTTTCTGTTTTTCTGACTTCAACAAAACCGGAATAATGTCCGTCCGTATTTGTCCGACCGAAACCACCGATTCCTTCGGGTAATTCCCCTTTTCAATTAAAAATTCTTCCCAGTATTTCCCCCACGTCAGCGTCAGATCAGGCATAATATGGTTTTTGCAGTCGTTGGGCGTATACAGGTAAGCCGGGTGCAAATCGTGCATGGTTCCGTGCTGCAGGCCTATAATTTTAATTCCGCAGAATTTGGCCGCATCCAGAATCGATTTGGTGAGCGGACTGTTTTCATCGGCAGCAATCAAGGCTTTTATTCCTGAACCCGAAAAATATCTTCGGGCCGCAAAATAGCGAAACAGAAAGAATCCGGACGATTTGTCGAGCGACTGAAAAACTTCGAGCGTTAGTTTCTGAACGGTCGAAAGTTCCACCTCCCGAACTTTTGGATAATTAAGCCTGATGGTCTGCTGTGCTTTTCTGACTGATTTCCGGACACCACGATTCAATAATCCTGAAATCAGGAAACCTTCCAGGAAAATCTTTGAACGGTGATTCCAGGAATTCTGATATTGTTTCCAGGAGAATGAATAGTCTGACTTACCTTTCGGTTTGGGCATCAAAACTTCGGTCAGGAGCGAATACCGCTCATCCGTTTCAGCGATCAGGTATTCGAGAATATGGTGACCGGATATCGTCTTCAGCGTTTGTTTATCCAGAACCTTCGAATACTTTTCGGTTAGGTAAAGAAGGTATTCCGGTTTCTTTTTTACTGAAAACAAAGAACTGAAATACCGATACTTGGCCAGCACCAGGTAGCTGAAAAGATCTCCGAAATTAAACCCTGCCCGGGATTTTACCTCCGGATACCTGAACACGGCTTCAGGAAATAATTTTTGTAACGGTTTCGATTCAGAAGTAACATACCAGCTATGATCTGCAAAAGAGCTGAAGTGCTGTTGAACCGGTTTCAGGAAATACAATAGGTTACGAACCGCGAAATAAATTCTGAATTTATGGTAGTGCCAGATGCTGGCATTGTCGATGCTGAAAAGCTCTGCCAGGGTTTGATTACCTGCCGGCAGGTCGCCAAAACGAAGCACTTCGGTCATCATTTCGTAATTGACCTTCCTTTTTTCTTCCGGATTCAATGCTATTCGTTGTGCAAAATCAGGTGGATTTCCTCCTGACAAGTAAAAAACCTGCGCCCCGTTTTCAGCCTTTCGTTTAATTTCAACGATTTCTGAATCAGAAAGTGACCGGTTTATAAGTATGATTTTGCCCATATTTTTAACATTTTACGACTCCAGTAATCCGGCTATTTTCCGGGTCAACTCTTTCCGGGAGTACTGATTCGCCGAAACAGGATTTAAAGCCGCTTCCGGCTTATTCAGTTTTTCCTGAATAAACTGTAGCATTCCTTCAGTATCCTCATAATCGAACAAGTCTCCACACTGAGTTTCATGTATGATTTTTGCCAGATCGCCGTCGGTCGGGCCAATGGCCAAAACAGGCTTTCGGGATGCCAGGTATTCGAAAAATTTACCGGTAAGAATTCCCCGGTTGTTTTTTACTTTCGGAATAACCAGTAAAAGGAGATCGGAGTGGAATAAATATTCGATGGATTTGGAATGATCGACATAGCCAGCCAACTCAATCTTCAGACCGGTGGACCTGAATTTTTGCTCAACCGATGATGGTACTTTCCCTACAAACCGAATCAGCAACCGGGATTTCAGATCTTCACTCAGACGGCTAAGTGCTTCCAGCAGTTTATCCACATCGTAGGCTTCCGAAATGGTACCGGTATACGTGATGATCTTTCGGGTTTCTTCCGGAACAGGACTTATCCTGAAATCATCCTCGTCAAATCCATTCGGAATAACCGTTGTTTTGGCTGCAACCGGCAAGCCGGATTTTTCAGCAAAAATTCGTTTTACATCCTCACTCACCGTGATCAGCAGATCGGCATTTTCAACTACGCTGCGCTCATACCTTTTATCGGTTTTACGCGCCAGGGCCATGTGATTAAACTGGTTGTAGTAATAAATGTCAGTCCAGGGATCGCGTAAATCAGCAATCCAGCGGATTTTGAATTTTTGTTTCAGTTTAAGCCCGATGAGCTGGGTTGAATGTGGCGGACTGGTTGTTACTACCGTATCAATGTTGAATTCACGGATCAGCTCAGCCGCCTTTTTCAATGCGTATTTATTCCAGCCTTTACGCGGATCGGGCAATAAAAAATTTCCCCGGAGGAATTTCGATAATTTCTGGAATAATCCTTCATTCGATTCGTTGGCAAAACCACCGTAAGGAACTTCATTCTTTCCGGAGATAAGTTTATAAAGATTGTATAATTCGAAGCTTTTAGTGGTATAAACCAGGCAATCCGGATAAATTTCGGAAGCCAGACTTTCGTCGCGCTGCGGATAACTGGCATATTCCGGATCGACTGTCAGAATAATTGGTTGCCAGCCAAATTCAGGCAGGTATTTGGCAAACTTCAGCCAGCGCTGAACGCCCGCACCACCCGATGGCGGCCAATAATAGGTAATGATTAAAACCTTTTTCATGATCATCCGAATAATTAACGACTTATTATCAGTTTTTGAACAAAGATCTGGTCGCCTGAAACCAACCGAATAAAGTAGATACCCTCCGGTATTTCAGCAAGCTGAAAGGAATTGGTTACGGGAAAATCCGGTTCTTTTTTAATCATCCGCCCATTCAGGTCAATCAGTGAAACCTCCTGCAGAACTGTACCCGAAATATTTTCAAAAGAAATGAACCTGCCGGCAGGGTTAGGGTAGATTTTTGGCTCGTTCCGGCTGATGGTCCGGATTTCCTGAACCGTTCCTTTTTTCAGAATGATGCTTAAAGTCAACGCGCCTCCATTACTGTTAATATCAATGGAAACCGTGTCTTTGGAAAGCTGTAGCGGTTTGTAATAAACAAAGAATGTATAATCTTCCGAACCTTTCAATTTCCTTTTCAAATCAAAATTGGTCGAGAATTCATTGCCTGCAGGTACAGTAAGTGAAACAAATTTCAGGCTGTCGCTGGCACGGTTGGTAACGGTAATTATCAGTGTATCCGCGACGCCATACTGAAGAGTTCCATTTTTTATTCCGCCATTTGAAACCAACATCAATTGTGGGGTAAGCTTGGCTGTTGTTGGAAATGAACTACTTTTCCATGCATTCATTCCACCTTTCATTTCATAAACTTCCGCAAAATTTAAATTCTTCATTATATTCAGGGCAGGTGCACTTCTACCACCTGACTGACAATGCAGAAGGTAAATCTTTTGTTTGGGTAATGTATTAAGTTGGGCACTAAAGTCAGCGTCATAATAGTTCCGGTTGATCGATCCTGCCAAATGATCAGCCACCCATTCAGACGGTGTCCGGACATCCAGAATAACAAAACCGGGATTCTTCTCATTGGCTTTAATGAGACTATCGCATGCCACCGCTGAAATGGTTTTGTATTTATTGGCAACAGATTCATTCGTTGCCGAAAATGCGTTAACCGGAAAGATGAATAATCCTGCAATCCAGGAAATCATCAGGGAATAAAATGCAAACTTTTTCATTTGATATGATTTCCTACAAAAATAAGGTTTATCCGGACTAATCGCTTCATTTTTTTTCCCGGTTATCTCATCGGAAAAGCTGACAAGGGGATATGGTTTTTATCTTGACCTGCTTTTTTCAATTATCAGTACCCAATCCTCTCTTCCACTATGATTAAATCCCGGTGTTGTTATGACTATCGATTTATTCTTCTTTTTCGGAAATCTCATATCTACCTTTATGTATTTGGCATTGGTTGGATCAACCCAGCGAACCCGACTCGTTTTACCCGATTTTGGAAGATTAAGTTCAAAAGATTGTTGCACGGGTGTGTAAATTACAGCCAGTGTTCCGTCGCCTGAAACAGCACAAACGGCATAGTCATCGGTCATCCAGGTACCATAACCACCGGTCAGAAATTGATGACCGATATCGGGTTGCAATTTTATCCACTTTAATTTATCCATTATCAGTTTCATGATACCCATATCTTTACTGCTCGCGTATTCAATGCCCGTTTGCCAGGGTTCACCATCCCTGTTGTAATAGGAGATTCCTTCAGCGCCCCAGGCATTGCCACAAGCGCCTGAAAATACATTCCACCAGGCCTGCCGGCGAATTACAAAACGGTTGCCGCAACTTCCGATTGTACCGTTCTGATCATATTCTTTTGTATCTCCGGAATCATAATAACCTTCAGCAAACTGTATCGGGATATTCGGGATTATTTTCCAGTTATCGTAGTTTTCGCTGTACGGATAGCTTTTCCTGTAAGCCGGTGAGTAGGCGTAGGTCCAGTTGAGTGTTATCCATTTGGCATCCGGATAGGCTTCCCTGCTTGATTGGTCAGCTTCGCCGTGATATGCTAAAATTGCCTTTCCTCCGTATATATCCTGAATGCCCTGGCCCATTTCATCGAGTTCTTCACGAACCGGCTCCGGAACCTGATCGCCGCCAATGAAATAGATCACACGTGGATTGTCTTTGTAACGACTGGCAAACCACTGGCCGAACTTCCGGCATTTCACGGGTCCGGCAGACTGAATAATTTCGTTGAGCGAATGTTTCCAGATGGGATTAATTATGACGACCAATCCGCGTTCAGTAGCCTGTTTCACGACCCAATCGACCCGATTCCAGAATTTCGGAACAGGATTCAGAATATCCTGATTCAAAAATGCTGAATCCGCCACTGCATCATTCTTTTCAGCGAAAACGGCACTCATCTGGATCGTATTAAATTTATTGGCAACACGGTTATCCAGATAATCTTTTACTTCCTGATCGGAATAAGCATAAGTTAACGACCATGCTGTGCAGGCATTGATGAAAAACGGTTTTCCGTCGCTCCATTGCAGGTAACGGCCATTGGTTGAGGGCTGTAAAACCAGCTGTTTGGGCTGGGAAAAGCCAGTTAGAAAACTCAAAACCAGTAAACAGTTGAAAAGTATTGGTTTCATCACTTTTTGATTTGGTTATTTTAGGTACCAATATACAACATACCTTTCATAATGCAAATGGTATTAAACGATTCTGTCCGCAGACAAACAAAAAAGCCGCCTCAATTGCTTGAAGCGGCCATCAAATTTTAACCTGTCGGATTAATTCAGGATGCTGTTGTACTGTTCATTGATTAAATCGGGAAGGTAGCTGGCAATAGTTTCCAAAACATGTTCGTCGTCAATAGCTCCGGTGCTGATACATTTCTGGCCGTTTAGCTGAACCTGGTTTAATACGGATTCATTCAGAGCTTCGCTCACTGTGCTTTCTTTACCATTTACCATTTTCACACCAAAACCATTTGACCCGTTAACATATTTCACTTCGAAGTACGTGGTACGAACCAGGTATTCCTGTCCTTTTTTTGTCTCTTTCATAAAAACATGAACAGGAGTTTTTGATTCACCGTAAGCAATTTCCCAACTTTTCTGAAAGTCGGAATTTGGAGT
This sequence comes from Bacteroidales bacterium, assembly GCA_038251165.1. Classification (GTDB taxonomy): domain Bacteria; phylum Bacteroidota; class Bacteroidia; order Bacteroidales; family Prolixibacteraceae; genus Aquipluma. The sequence goes on from JBBSBP010000014.1 coordinate 25,983, forward strand.
AAAATTCAGATCGGGGGAGATCTTAAAATTCGAATTAAAAGTTTCTTCGTTACCAGCCCAAACGTTAATAGAAATCAGCGTAAAAACCACCAACATGACATGAACAAACAAATTTCTCTTTTTCATCTTATTTCGTTTTTGAATTATTATTATTAAGTTTCCTTAAATTGAATGATGCAAATCTAGCTGCCTTTTCATTCACAAAAACCCCTCAAAAATCAGCTTTCCTGAAGCAGAAAAAACCCGAAATAAAAATCAGAAGACAAAATCATGAATTGGATATAAAAATGAATCATAAAGCAAACTAACTTCCTTTTTACTATGAAAAGATGTCGGTTTGCTTACAGATTGAAAGTGATATGTTTTTCAGCATTTTCGGCATATATTTTACTCTTTTCCTGCATGTTAAGAAATTGTAAACAAAAGATGTTTTGAATAATATGCACAATACTCTTAAATTACTCCCTGAAAATGATTTTTTGCTTACAATTTAAAAGCAACCCGCAGAATCAGAATTCCTAAAAAATTGATTGACTCTGTTTTCAGCTTTAATCTGATGAATCAGGCACAATTATTTGCTCTGATTTCCTGTTATACAAAAAAATCCGGTGCTTTCAGGCACCGGATTCAGTTATTAGGTCAAAAGAGCTTATTTACAATTTTGCGAACAATTTTTTCATGCTTACCTCGCCGGCAATAATATTTCTTAATTCGCTGATGGGAACACGATCTTGAAGCATGGAATCGCGGTAGCGAATAGTAACTGTATTGTCTTCGGATGTGATGTGATCAACCGTTACACAAAAAGGTGTACCAATTGCATCCTGACGCCTGTAGCGTTTCCCGATTGAATCTTTTTCGTCGTACTGACAATGGAAATCAAATTTCAGGTCTTCAATAATTTCGCGGGCTTTTTCGGCAAGTCCGTCTTTTTTCATCAGTGGCATAACAGCCAGTTTTACCGGGGCAAGTGGTGCCGGTATACGTAATACAACGCGCATATCTTTTTTGCCCTCGCTGATCAGTTCTTCTTCGGCATACGAAGCGGCTATTACCTGCAGAAACATGCGGTCGACACCAATCGAAGTCTCAACAACAAATGGCACATAGGATTCATTCAGTTCGGGATCAAAATACTGGATTTTTTTTCCGGAAAATTGCTGGTGCTGCGAAAGGTCAAAATCGGTGCGTGAGTGAATTCCTTCCACTTCCTTAAAACCGAAGGGAAAGCGGTATTCAATGTCAACAGCAGCATTGGCATAGTGTGCCAGTTTATCGTGTTCGTGGAAACGATAGTTTTCACTTCCAAAACCAAGTGCCTGATGCCAGTTCATACGGGTCTGTTTCCATTGCTGAAACCATTCCAGCTCACTTCCGGGACGTACAAAATACTGCAATTCCATTTGTTCAAATTCACGCATACGGAAGATAAACTGACGGGCAACGATCTCGTTCCGGAAAGCTTTACCAATCTGGGCAATTCCGAACGGAATCTTCATGCGACCGGTTTTCTGCACATTCAGGTAATTGACAAATATACCCTGTGCCGTTTCGGGACGAAGGAATATCTTCTGAGCACCTTCAGCCGTAGACCCCATATCCGTGGAAAACATCAGGTTAAACTGCCGAACATCGGTCCAGTTACGTGTCCCTGAAACCGGACAAACAATTTCCTGATCAATGATTATCTGTTTCAGTTCATCCAGGTTGCTGTCGTTCAACGCTTTTACAAAACGATTCTGCAATTCATTCCATTTTTCCTGGTATTCCAAAACACGGCCATTGGTTTCCCTGAATTGTTTATCGTCAAAAGTGTCGCCAAACCGTTTCCGGGCTTTTTCAACTTCCTTTTCGATTTTATCTTCATATTTGGCCAGTTGTTCTTCAATTAAAACATCGGCACGGTATCTTTTTTTCGAGTCCTTGTTGTCGATTAACGGATCGTTGAACGCATCAACATGTCCTGAAGCTTTCCAGATTGTAGGATGCATAAAAATAGCCGAATCGATTCCAACTACATTTTCGTGCAGCAGAACCATAGAATCCCACCAGTATTTTTTAATGTTATTTTTTAATTCAACACCATTTTGCCCGTAATCGTATACTGCACCCAGCCCGTCATAAATTTCACTCGACTGAAATACAAAACCATATTCCTTACAATGAGCTACCAGTTTCTTAAATACATCTTCCTGAGCCATAACTAATCTATATCTTATCGTTAATATTCGTATAAAAATTCATGATAAATCGCTGGCTGTCAGCTGCCGGCAACTGATTGTATTCTATTCACCAACCGCTTGTCCGCCTTCCGGCAGATGCCCGCAACCTTTGAGTTTAAAGTTTTGGCTTATTCAATCTCCTCGAAGTCAACATACTCACCTTCTCCAGAGTGGCTTCTGTTTTTCTCAGGACGATCCTTCTCGATGGTAACATCACCTTCACGTTTCCGTTCACGGTTGTCAGGCGATTGCCTCGCCTGCATATTATTGACCGCTTTTTTAACCACTATGGGGAAAAGTAATCGTACGACAAATTTCAATCCGAAGTAAATCAGCACAATTATACCGATCGTCCTGAGGAAATTTGTCAGGTAAAGTATGACAATTAAAATATTCATAAAATTCGATAATAAGAGTTGCTAAAATTAGTAATTAATTGGGAAACGACCATGATTTAAAAAAACTGACAAATCCAATATCCATGATCATCATTTTTTCTTAACATTAAAATAGAAAATCCCGGCCGTGAAAACGACCGGGATCTGTAAATCAGATGGATAAGTTTTTATCCGTTCAATGCCTCCGCACCGTTTGTTACCTCCAGAATTGCATTGGTAATTGCAGCCTGACGCGCCTTATTAAACGTGAGAGTCAATTCATTGATTAAATCCGTAGCATTGTCGGTAGCCTTATGCATAGCGGTCATACGCGCTCCGTGTTCGGCTGCATGTGAATTCAGTAAAGCTTTGTAAAACTGTATAGCCAGCGATTTGGGAATCAGATCATCCACGATGTATTCCAGCGAAGGTTCAAAGATGTAATTTTCATTGTTTCGTTTATTCAAATCGACGGCTGCAGGCAACACTGGCAAAAACTGTTCACTAATCTGCTCCTGAATGGCTGCATTGATAAATTTGTTGTAAACCAGTTCGATACGGTCGTATTTGCCATTCACAAAATCATCCATGAATGACTGGGCAACTCCCAGTGCATTTTCAAAAGTCAGGTCATCGAACAGGTAATTTTTTTCGCTGATTGCCTGAATGGAATAAGAACGCAGTACTTTCCCGGCCTGCTTACCAATTACCATAAAATCAAGATGTCCGGATTTCAGCTGTTTGCTGTATTTTGTTTTAGCCAGGGAGATGGCATTTTTGGAAATGTATGAATTAAAACCTCCGCAAAGACCCCGGTTTGAACTAACCAGTACAATCAAAACCTTTTCAGGATTACGCTGAAGGGTATAAACCGAATCTTCGTTATTCTCCAGCACTGCGCTTAAAAACGAAAGCAGCTCAGCAAGCTTTCCGGCATAAGGACGAATCTGCATAATAGCATCCTGAGCCTTTTTAAGTTTAGCTGCCGATACCATTTTCATGGCACTCGTAACCTGTCTGGTTGTTTTAACCGACGTTATCCGCGTTCGTATTTCTTTTAAATTCGCCATTTAAGTTCAATCAATGAATGAGTTTTCAGTTAAGCACGCTTATTCCGAATATCTTTCAGCAACTTCTGCAGCTACCTTTTCAATTACCTGGGTTTCATTATCAGTCAGATTTCCTGCTTTCAACTGATCCAGAACACTTCGGTACTGCATTTCCATTAATTCAAGAAAATCGCGCTCAAATTCCTTAACCTTTTCAACCGGAACAGCACGCAATAACTCTTTTACACCACAATAGATAATTGCAACCTGATGCTCAATTTTCATCGGAGCGTATTGTTGCTGTTTCAGTATTTCAACATTTTTGCGTCCTTTATCCAACACACGCATCGTTGCAGCATCCAGATCGGAACCAAATTTTGAAAATGCCTCTAATTCACGGAATTGAGCCTGATCCAATTTCAGGGTACCGGCAATCTTTTTCATTGATTTAATCTGGGCATTTCCTCCAACACGCGAAACCGAAATTCCAACATTGATTGCCGGCCGGACACCTGAGTTGAACAGGTTATTTTCGAGGAAGATCTGACCATCTGTAATTGAGATTACATTGGTAGGGATATAGGCTGAAACATCGCCTGCCTGGGTTTCAATGATAGGAAGTGCGGTTAGTGAACCTCCTCCTTTGACCATTCCTTTGAGGCATTCAGGTAAATCGTTCATCTGTGCAGCCATTTCGTCCGAAATAATGATCCGTGCAGCACGTTCGAGTAAACGGGAGTGCAGGTAGAAAACATCTCCGGGATAGGCTTCGCGGCCTGGCGGACGACGCAGCAACAGCGACACTTCGCGGTAGGAAACAGCCTGTTTCGAAAGATCATCATAGATAATCAATGCATCGCGGCCTGTATCACGGAAAAATTCACCGATGCAGGCTCCGGCATATGGCGCATAATACTGAAGCGCTGCCGGATCGGAAGCCGTGGCCGAAACGATCACCGTATAATCCATGGCTCCGTGTTTCTCGAGTGTATTCGCCAGGTGGGCAATGGTAGAACCTTTCTGTCCAATAGCCACATAGATACAATAAACCGGTTTGCCTTTTTCAAAATTTTCGCGCTGATTGATGATCGCATCAACAGCTACAGCAGTCTTCCCGGTTTGGCGGTCGCCGATGATCAACTCACGCTGACCGCGACCGATCGGGATCATGGCATCGATGGCTTTTAGTCCTGTTTGCAAAGGCTGTGATACAGGCTGCCTGAAAATAACTCCGGGAGCTTTCCGTTCGAGAGGCATCACATATTTTTTACCCGTGATAACTCCTTTCCCGTCAATAGCTTCGCCAAGGGTATTGATTACCCGTCCGAGCAGTCCTTCACCTACCTCGATGGAAGCTGTACGGCGCAACCGCTTAACGGTATCACCTTCTTTAATTTCCTTGGTGAGTCCCAGAATTACTGCTCCTACATTATCTTCTTCAAGATTTAATACAATCCCTTTAACGCCTGAGTCGAATTCGATCATCTCGTTCGATTCGACATTTGACAGACCGTAAATACGGGCAATACCATCTCCTACCTGAAGCACAGTTCCCACTTCTTCAAGTTCAGCCTGACTTTTAAAGCCTTCCAGTTGTTGCCTGAGTATTACTGAAACTTCAGCAGGTTTTATATTCGCCATCTTATTTTTTGTTAATTCGGTTGATAATCTATTTTAATTCGGTATGAAGCAATTGCTCCCTTATTTTTTTCAATTGGGTTGAAATGCTCGCATCGTATTGGTTGTCATCAATCCGAAGAATAAAACCACCAATTAATTCAACGTTCACCTTTTGGCTTAATTCCACTTTGGCATTAAATTCTTTTTCAAGTATTTGCCTGATCTGAACCACCACCGAATCATCCAGGGGCTGAGCGCTTGTCAGCACTGCCGTTCTTATTCCTTCTTCCTGGCGGTATAACTCTTCCAGCTTACGGAAAATACCGGGGATATATTTTTCACGGTTGTTTTCAGTAATCAAAACCAGAAAATTCAGGGATAATACATTTACTTTTCCGGAGAAAATACTCGTGATTGCTTTTACCTTTTGGGAAGCTTTTACGACAGGACTTTCGAGCATAAGATTAAAGTCACTACTCGTAGCGCAAACATTGGCGATTAATCCGGCATCCCTGCGGAGTTCTTCGGTCAGGCCTTTTTCTTTAGCCAACGTAAAAAATGCATTGGCGTAACGGACGTTTATTTTACTTTGATCCATACAATTATTTCAACTTCAGGTCTTTTAACAGGTCCTGCATCAGGATTTCCTGATCTTTTGGATTTTCGAGCTGTTTCCTGATGACTTTTTCTGCAATCAGCACGGACAATTCGGCTACCTGCTTCTTGATGTCATTAATAGCGCTAATTTTTTCGTCATTAATTTGTTGCCTCGCATATTCAATGCTTTTTTGTGCTTCAGTATTGGCCTGAATTTTAGCGTCGGCAACAATTTTATCTTTGATGTCGCGGGCTTCCTTCAGGATCAGATCCTTTTCCTTTCGGGCCTCGGCAATTATCCGATCATTGCCGGCTTTTAATCCGGCAACTTCCTTTCTGGCTTTTTCAGCTGTATTCAAAGCATCGGAAATAGATTTTTCACGGTCTTTCAATGCTTTCAATATGGGGACCCACGCAAATTTTTTCAGGATAAAAAGAACAATCCCAAAAATGATGAGCATCCAAAATATTGTACCGTAATCCGGAGTTACAAATCCCATAGTCGTGTGATTGTAGGTTAAAAGCAAGCTTTACTCCCGGCAAACCCGGGAGTAAGCTGCAAAACAAAAATTTCTTAAATGAAAATTACCAAAGCACAGATGATCACAGCAAAGAATGCAACACCTTCGATTAAGGCAGCGGAAACGATCATATTCGAACGAATATCTCCACTTGCTTCAGGTTGACGGGCAATTGCTTCCATTGCGCTGGCTCCGATTTTACCGATGCCAATACCTGCTCCGATCGCGGCCAAACCTGCACCTAATGCAGCTCCCATCTGACCAAGAGCTAAATCTGCTAAAAAGATAAATAATGCAGTCATAATCAATTGAATTTATAATAATGAATAATTAATGATGCTCTGATGTTGCCATCCCAAAATAAAGAGCGGATAACAAAGTAAATACGTAAGCCTGTATAAATGAAACCAGTATGTCGAGTAATAAAATAAATACTGAAAAAGCAACTGAAATGACTGAAACACCCAGGCCCGCTTCAACACCCATCAGTGAATTAAAAATGAAAATCAAACTTACGAATACGGTGACAATCATATGACCGGCCAGCATGTTCGCAAAGAGTCGGACCATTAATACAAAAGGCTTGGTGATTACTCCCGAAAGTTCAACAATTGGCATGAGTGGAATCGGAAATTTCAACCACCATGGAACATCCGGGTTGTAAATTTCTTTCCAGTAATGCTTATTCCCGTTTAGGGTTGTAATAAAAAAAGTGAACATGGCCAAAACCAGTGTCACGGCAATATTACCCGTTACATTGGCCCCAAACGGAAAAATTGGTATTAATCCCAGGATATTATTAACCAAAATAAAGAAAAAGGCAGTTAACAGAAATGGCATGAATTTTTCGAACTTTTTCTCGCCAATAGCAGGTTTTGCGACCTCATCACGAATAAACAGGATAATTGGTTCGAACAGGTTTTGAAGGCCTTTCGGAGCCTGATTGACTCTTTTCCTGGCCGATTTGGCAATATTCAAAAAAATCAGCAGCAACAATATAACACTAACGAAAATACCGGCCACCGTTTTGGTTATCGACAAATTGACCGGCAAACCTATAAAATCGCCCTTTTCATTAACCTCAACAATTTTACCTTCATTCACTCCTTCTGATCCGATTTTGAATCCGCGGTAATCTTCATGGCCGTGATAAAACCTGGAGGACATGAAAAAGTTCCAGCCTTTGGTTGAGCTGTACAGGATTACAGGTAGCGGAACACTCAGGTGGGTTTGACCAAAAGTGGCAATGTGCCATTCGTAAGTATCTGAAACATGTTCGATTACAAATTTACCGGCTTCAAAGGCTTTGGCATGATTTCCTTCTTCGGTTGTTTCACGCGTTTCACTGGCCCGGCTAATTCCGGCACTCAGAAAAACGGTTAAAATAATTAATAAAAAGGTTCGTATAATTCGTGTCATTTTATCCCACTTTAAATTCTGCGCGCAGCAAAAATAACTCTTTTAAGTAATTAAAATATAAAGGTCATTAAAAAAACAGAACCTTTATTTTGCCTGTTTTACAACTTTCGAAAACTCATACACTTCAAACACAGTATAAACAATATAAAGTACTAAAAAATTCGCGATAAACGGTTTCGCCTGATCTCTGTTAAATAATACATATACAATGGCGACAGCCAGGTAAAAAAACATTTTTATGAAACTGACTGCCATGTACTGCGATGTAAATCTGGAACCCGCTTTACTGACCATCTTTAATAAAAGCGAATGGACAAGGTTCGTCATGATATAAAAAAAGAGCAAAGACAATGGGAAAACCGGTAAATAATAAGGCTTTAACACCGTGTAATAAAGAAATGCTCCTGCTATAAAAACAATGATTGTCAGTACGGTCGATTTTAAAGCAAATTGTTTCATAAAGGATAATAAACATTTCTATTTTTTGTGTGACTAAACGGACCTATAAAAATTTCCGGATTGCATGGTAAATTGCTCCAACAACCGAAAGAATCATCAGGCCTAAGGTAAATGCCGGAAAACTCCATTCAAGCCAATGATCAATTTTCACACCTATCCAGGTTCCGATACCCATAATAGCAATCATTTCAAAAGCCAGGCTGGAATACCGGATAAAATCATCAAATTTTTTTTTTGGTTTTTGGTTATTATTTTGGCCCATCATTACCAGATTCATCACCCATGGCACAAGTTCCGGAGAAATATGCCCCAGGTTCAATCGATAGTTTTCCCGTAACAATATCACCCGTAACATGAGACGATGCTTTGAGTGAAAGCAATTCAGCAACAAATAGTTTACCTTTATGAGTCCCGGCAATTTCGCAACTTTTGCATCTGATTTCACCTTCTGTTTTACCTGAAGCACCAATCACCAGTCTTGCTTTTGTTTCCAGGTTACCGGATAATTCACCGTCTATCCGAAGATCACCATCAGAAAGAATATCTCCGGTAATTTGGGTTCCTTTGGCAATCAGGTTAATTACCTGCGGATTAATGTCTTGGTTTTCTTTAGCCATTATTTCTCAGTTTTTTGAACGAACTTCAAAGATACTAAAGCTTGACTTAGATAACTACCAGAACATTTAAAAATGTGATTTTATCAAACAAAAAAACGCTTTTCCCATGGGAAAAGCGTTTTTACTTATCGTTCGTTTCGATTTTGCACTAAATAAAATGGTAGAGGAAAGTCATGGTACCTTCAAATGCAGGCTTCCGGATTCCTTCAATTTCCATGGTAACTTCCAGCTGAATTTTGGTAATTCCTCTCAGATTGGCTACCGACTTCAAAACAACTGCGGTCCTGACCCTGCTGTTTACCCGCACGGGTTGATTAAATCTGAAATCATCAATGCCATAATTCACAAGCATTTTTATGTTTTCAACCTGTATAATCTGATCCCACATATACGGCAAAAGCGAAAGGGTCAAATAACCATGGGCAATTGTACTTCCAAAAGCTCCTTCGTTTTTTGCTCTTTCTTCATCTACATGAATCCACTGGTGATCTAATGTGGCATCGGCAAATTTGTTGATTTGCTCCTGTGTGACAGTTAAATAATCGGAGATGCCAAGTTCCTGACCCACATGTTCTTCAAATTCAGCGTGACTTCTGACAATGAGTTTTCCCATGACCGGTTTGCTTTATATGTTTAGACCTCTTAAGATTTCGGATCGTATGCCCATTTCAGGTAAATACTTCCCCAGGTAAAACCTGCTCCAAAAGCTACCAGAATGATATTATCACCTTTCTTCAGCTGATTCTCGTAATCATATAAACATAGCGGAATGGTTGCAGCAGTTGTATTCCCGTATTTCTGAATATTAACCATCACCTGTTCCTTATCAATCCCCATGCGTCGTCCAACTGCATCAATAATCCTCATATTAGCCTGATGAGGAACAAACCAGGCCAGGTCCTTAGCTGAAATCTGGTGTTTTTCCATCATTTCAACAGAAACATCAGCCATTTTTGAAACCGCCATTTTAAAAACAGTCTGACCTTCCTGGTATACGAAATGTTCATCGTTATCGATTGTTTCGTATGAAGCCGGACGCAAAGATCCGCCACTTTTAATCTGAAGGAATGGTGCTCCGGATCCGTCCACCCGGTTAATATGATCGATTACGCCCAAATCTTCTGTTGTAGGTTCGAGCATAACTGCACCAGCACCATCACCAAAAAGGGGACAAGTTGCACGGTCTTTATAATTGGTAATCGACGACATCATATCGGCACCTAAAACAATTACCTTTTTGTATTGCCCGCTTTCAATAAATTTAGCTCCTGTGGTTAATGCATATACAAATCCGGAACATGCCGCAGTAAGATCAAAACTCCAGGCATTAATTAAACCAGCCTTGTGACTGATGATATTGGCTGTTGCAGGAAGCGGACTATCCGGAGTTATGGTGGCACAAATCAGTAATTCAACTTCTTCGGGTTTGGTTCCGGTTTTTTCGAGTAATTCCTTAATTGCAGCAACACCCATATCAGAAGTTGCCATCCCGTCTTCCTTTAAAATCCTGCGTTCTTTAATTCCAATACGCTGCATAATCCATTCGTCGGAAGTTTCAACCAATGTACTTATTTCGTCATTGGTTAAACAGTACTCCGGTAAAAATGCTCCAATGCCGGTAATTGCAGCACGAATTTTATCCATAATTATATATTTAAATCAAATCCTTCATAGCCGATCTCTTCCGGACTATGCCGGAAAGTCGAAATAAATCTTAAAAACTTCGTGAAATAAATTGCGGCGCAAGTTAGAAGGAAAAAACCAAAATGCAAAGTAAAATCAGGCAAAATTATCTACCTAACTCCTTTTAAAACAATTAATTGAATTGTTCGAATATTAAAACAGGAGGGTATTAAAAAGGTCAGAGGAACATGGTTCTTCTGACCATAATGGGGCTGTTATTATACAGTAACGTCTTTTTCGATTGCCAACTTACCCCGGTAATAACCACACTCCGGACAAACAGTATGATATTTAATGGTTGTACCACAATTTGAACAAGCTGCCAGTGTTGCCGGAATAGCTTTGTAATGTGTTCTTCTTTTGTCTCTGCGGGATTTTGATACCCTGTGTTTTGGATGTGCCATCTTAACTTAACTTTATTCGTTATCTAATAATTTTTTTAAATCATTCCAGACGGAGTTCTTATCCCCATCTTCCTTCACTACATATTTACTCAACTTTTCGATCATTTCCGGATCACAAGTCGAATTTCCCAGCTCATCATCAGGATGAACCTTCTTGATCGGAAGCGCCAAACAGATATACTCATAAATCAATTGAGCCACGTTCAATTGATAATCGTTTGTACTTACCCAAATTACATCATCACCATCACTAAACTCTTTTTCGCCAAATTTAACGAAAATTCGTTCCTTGCTCCTGACGGGCTGATTATACATTTCAAGGCAACGGTCGCATTGAACCCAAACAGTTCCATTCAGATCAAAATTAAAGATCATGAGCGAACTCTGTTTTTCGAGTGTCAAACGAACCTTAACATTTCCTTCATCGACAACACCACCATCAAATTCTGAAAAGAATTTGCCATCTACTTCGTAATCAAAAATATGCTTCCCTTGTGAAAGCCCTTTGAATGCAATGTTATAAAAAGATAGTATGCTCATTGCCTGAAAAAAGTTTTGCAAAAGTATAAAAAATAAGCAAACACAAAAAATATATTTGTTTTTTTAACACCCGTTCGTCCGAAAAAAAATATAATTCAATAAATCATTCGTTATCAATAATTTAATTCAAATCCGATTGTTCATAAGTTATCCCTTACGAAGAATTATACGAAAAGTAGTGCCTTTGTTGATTTCAGATTGTTTAATAAAAATCTTTCCCTTATGGTAATTTTCGACGATTCGTTTGGCCAGCGACAGCCCTAAACCCCACCCTCTTCTTTTGGTTGTAAATCCGGGTTGAAAGATGGTTTTAAAATAGGCTTTCGATATCCCTTTGCCTGTATCTGAGACATCTATAAAGATCTGCTCTGCCTTTTCGGTGATGGATATCCGGATAGTACCGACGCTGTTCATAGCATCAATCGCATTTTTACACAGGTTCTCGATAACCCAGCTAAATAAGGATGTATTCATTGGCGCTTCGAATGTTTTTTGTTCGTCACAATCCATAATGTATTTCACTTTCCCTGAAGAACGGGTTTTCAGGTATTCAACAGACGATCGGATTGCCTCACCAACATCAGTCATTACAAGTTCCGGAACAGCGCCAATCTTCGAAAATCGTTCGGTAATTTTCTCAAGCCGTTGGGTGTCTTTTTCAAATTCCTTCACAAGGTTTTCATCAATGTTTTGCATTTTGAGCAGTTCTACCCAAGCCATTAGTGAGGAAATGGGTGTACCTAACTGATGGGCCGTTTCTTTTGACATGCCGACCCAAATCTGATTCTGCTCTGCATTTCGTGATGAATTAAAAGCCAGGTAAGCCACCAGAATAAATAAAAAGATAACTGCAAACTGAACCACCGGATAATACTTCAGGTTTTCAAGCAAAACTGAATCACGGTAATACAGGTACTGTGTTTCAGTTTCCGAAACGTTAAGCAGGAATGGCTCGTTCTCCTCTTTCATTTTTTCAAGTTCCCGCGACAAAATTCTATCCTTATTTTCTTCCGTAAAAGAAATGTTCCTGGTAAAACTAATCTGATCCAGGCTGTCAGTAACAAGTATGGGGATGGTTGTGTTACGGTTGATGATCTCAACGAGAAAGGTAATATTCTGGTTGGAGTTAATATCACTATTGGCCAGTATTTGAGTAGCTTCAGCCCATACCTGTACACTTTTACGCTCTTCAACGGCCATTTTTTTAACCAGCCAGTTGGTGTAAAAGAAAGATCCAATACCAATACAAACTGCAAGAAGCAGCAGTAATATTTTCCAGCGACGTTTCTTAAAATAAAATTCCAAGGTGAGAAGAGTTTAGAGTTATGTCCGATAAACGGACCAACCGCTCAAAAAGTATTCAGAGAGCTTATTCTTTAAGCATAAACGCTTTAACTGTTTTATAAATCCCCTGCTGATCAAGTCCATAATCCCGGTTCAGCTCTTCGGTCGTTCCATGATCAACAAACTTGTCGGGAATTCCAATTCTTTTCAGTGGCACATTGTACCGATGATCGGCCATAAATTCCAGTACGGCACTGCCAAAACCTCCCTGCAAAACACCATCTTCAACAGTAACTATCCGTGTATGATTTTTGAATATCAGGTGAAGGGCCTTTTCGTCCAGGGGTTTTACAAACCTCATATCGTAATGGGCGACCAGAATACCGTCTTTCTGAAGCATGCTGACAACCCGGCTGGCTTGAGTCCCTACTGTACCGATGGTTAAAATAGCCAGGTCAGATCCCTCAGAAAGCTGTCTGCTTTGTCCAATTGGAATGGCGACCATGGGTTTACGCCAGTCGATAACACTGCCACAACCCCGCGGATAGCGGATTGAGAACGGACCATGATTTTCATTCTGGGCGGTAAACATCATGTTCCGCAATTCGAGTTCGTCCATTGGAGCAGAGACAATCATGTTTGGAATGGAACGCATGTAAGCCAGATCAAAAACGCCGTGGTGAGTAGCGCCATCAGCTCCAACCAGGCCACCACGGTCGAGACAAAATACCACCTGAAGATTTTGTAAAGCCACATCGTGTACTACCTGATCGTAGGCCCGTTGCATAAAGGTTGAATAAATATTGCAAAACGGGATCATTCCCTGAATGGCCAGTCCAGCAGAAAAAGTTACAGCGTGCTGCTCGGCAATTCCAACATCAAAGGTACGGTGTGGCATTATTTCCATCATCAAATTGAGCGAACATCCTGTTGGCATGGCAGGTGTAATCGCAACAATCCTGTCGTTCATTTCGGCCAGTTCAATAATCGTAAGGCCAAAAACATTCTGAAATTTGGGCGGTTTATTAAGAACACATTCACAATCAAGAAATTCACCGGTCACTTTATCAAATTTACCCGGAGCATGATATTCGGTTTGCCGAAGTTCGGCTTGTTTGAAACCTTTTCCTTTCTTGGTAATCACATGCAAAAGTTTCGGGCCGGGTATATTGCTTAAACTTTCCAGTACTTCAGTCAGATAAACGACATTGTGTCCGTCGACAGGACCAAAATAGCGAAATCCCAATCCTTCAAACAGGTTGGATTGTTTAAGCAACATGGATTTTATTGCATTTTCGGTTTTTTGAACCAACCGTCGTGCTTTCGGACCAAATCCATTGAGTTTTCCCAATCCTTCCCAAATATCGCGTTTGAGCCGGTTATAGGTTTGTGATTTGGAAATATTCAGCAGGTAATTGCTCAAACCACCGACATTCGGATCAATGGACATGTTATTGTCGTTCAGGATAACGAGTAAATCAGAATTGTTGACGGCGGCGTTGTTCAGGCCTTCAAAAGCCATTCCGCCGGTAATTGCACCGTCACCGATAATGGCCACAATTTTCCGTTCCTTTTCTTCCTTCAACCTTGATGCAACCGCCATTCCAAGAGCTGCTGAAATGGATGTACTTGCATGGCCTACCCCAAAGGTATCATAGATGCTTTCCGATGGTTTTGGAAATCCGCTGATACCTTTATATTTTCGGTTGGTATGAAACACATCTTTTCGCCCGGTTAGAATTTTATGACCGTAAGCCTGATGTCCAACGTCCCAAACAAGCAGGTCGTATGGAGTTTTAAAAACATAGTGTAATGCAACAGTAAGCTCAACAACACCGAGACTGGCTCCAAAATGACCAGGATTCGTCGAAACAGCATCAATAATGAAATCCCTCAGTTCATTGCAAACTTCTGGTAATTGATTGACGTTCAACTTTCTGAGTTCGGAAGGATCAATGATTTGATCCAGTAAACTTCTCTTTTCTTCAATCATCAACTAAAATTTTGTGTTCAAAGATACAACTAATTGCGCTGTAATACTGAACATTTATTCCTGTTACCCATTTGTCTCCGGAGAATAAAACCACTTTTTCCCCTTGCTGAAGATACCGCAAAGTTCTATATTTACCGGATTAAAAAATACAAGCCATGAATAAAATAATCATCTTTATTTTCATCATTTCCCTGGGGACCTCGTGTGTTTCATCCAAAAAGTTTAATGAACTGACGGGTAATTACCAGGAATCCGAGAAGACGGTACAATCACTCAAAGAACAGAATCAAGTGCTTAAAGTTCAGGTCACTGAATTACAGAGCAGAATTGAGAAACTGTTAAAAGATGTTGAAGAACTTTCAGCAAAACTGGATGAAACTTCACGAAATCTGGATAATTCAAACTCAGCCAATAAGAAACTCCGGCAAATCAATTCGGAACTCGACAACCAGTTCTCCAGTCTGAAAGCCGGAAGTTCAGAAGAAATTGCCCACCTGCTGGAAAAACTACAGCAAGCTCAAACCGATTTGCAAAAACGGGAAGACATTTTAAAATCAGCACAAGCTGAACTGGAACAGCGAAGTGCCCGGCTAAAAGAACTGGAAGTTGCACTCCAGCAAAAAGATGATGCAGTAAAACAACTCCGGCAAAAAGTGATGGACGCCTTGCTGGGCTTCAACAACAAGGGATTAACCATTCATGAAAAAAACGGTAAGGTTTATGTGTCGCTTGATGAACAGCTTCTGTTTAAAACCGGACAGTGGGAAGTTGATCCAAAAGGACAGCAGGCACTCTCCAATTTGGCTGAGGTGTTGGGGCAAAATCCGGATATCAATGTTCTGGTTGAAGGCCACACGGATAATGTTCCTATGCGTGGAACCGGATCGGTTAAAGACAACTGGGATTTAAGTGTAATGCGTGCCACCGCTGTAACCCGTATATTGCTGAAAAACAAAGCGATCGAACCTAAACGGATTACTTCTGCCGGACGGGGTGAATTTTTCCCGATTGATGATGCCAATACGCCTGCAGCCCGTCAGAAAAACCGAAGAACTGAAATCATCCTGACTCCACGTCTCGACGAGATTTTCAGGATCTTGGAAAATAACTGATAACGCTCTGAATGGCAAATAAAACAAAAGGGATTGCACCGTAAAAAGATGCAATCCCTTTTGTTTTTGAGTAGTTTCTAAAGCCTGATCATCCTTCCGATGCGGTTATTGAATCCAACAATTTCGGAATATCCGATTTGTGAAAGCAAAGCACGTGCACTCTCATAATGCCGCGCAATTTGTACCGTACTGTGAGCATCGGAACAAAGGGTAACCGGAACATGATGCTTGTAACAAAGCTCCAGCAACCTGAGTCCGGGAGCAAATTCGGCACAGGGATGATCGAGTCCACCGGTATTTAACTCAACGACCAGATTGTGCTGTTTTATTATTTTTATAGTGTCCTCGAAAAGCAGGTCCTGATTTGTTTCCGGATAGACCCTGAATTTTTTGATTATGTCGAGATGACCAATGATATCGAATAAGCCGGATTGAGCGGCTTGCTGAACCAGGTGAAAATATTTTGCATAGAGTACATCATTCGTCCATTTTCCATACAGGGACTGATCGGAATCAAAATTCCAGTCGCCGATAAAATGGATCGATCCAATAACATAATCAACCGGAATCGTATTTATCAATTTTTGCAACTCCCTTTCATGTCCGGGAAAATAATCCATCTCGATGCCGTACCTGATTTGAATCAGGTCTTTGTATTTCAACTTCAGATCCAGTATTTGTTCGGTCATGACAGGAATATCCTCCATTCGGATGGCCCAGTCAACCAGTTTAAGACAAACATGATCACTAAAACCGATTTCGTCCAAACCTTTGGCTATGGCTGCCTGAACCATTTCTTCATAGGTGTCTTTTCCGTCAGACAGGATCGAATGCATATGATAATCGACCATTCCAATCATGGATTATTTTTTTACTTTGATTTTTATGTTTCTAAATTGAGCCAATCCCCCATGATCCTGCAACCCGATATGTCCTTTTCTGGCCATTCCGTAATAGGGATAATCCTTCCACTTTCCTTTCTCTTTCATTAACATCCAATCATTATCCCATAAATAATAGTCAACTGTTTTTATGCCATTCAGGTAATGCTGTACATGAGGACCATCCACAATGATGCGGGTCTGATTCCATTCGTTCAAATCTTTCACAACTGCATTCCGGGGAGCATGCATGCCATAGTTCGCACCCGAATACTGGTCGGGATGCAGTTTGTCCGGCCAGCCTTTGTCATCGATCAGCTGATATTCAGGACCAGATTCATAAATCGCTTTCCCGATTTTTTCATTCACATGGAAAAAGATGCCGCTATTGCTTTTTGAAGCAATTTTCCATTCCAGGTAAAGTTCAAAATTCTGATATTTATTTTTGGTAATGATATCACCGCCCGTATCACTTCCGACTCCGGAATTATTCAGAATACCATCAATGACCTTCCATCCGGAAATATTTTTCCCCTGAAAAGTTTTCCATCCGGAGAGGTCTGTTCCGTTGAACAACAATTGCCAACCTTCTTTTTTTTCGTTTTCCGTTAACGAATTAATTTTTCCGTTTTGGGCGGATACCACTAGAAAAGCGGCCAGTGAAACAAGCAACGATACTATTCTTTTCATATTCAATAATTTACAAGATTCCAGGCCAAATATCAGTTGAACAAATCAGTCCCTGATCAGGTTCAAAATCACCGGTTCAGTATTCGGGAATGAATTGCTGAAATTATTAACTAAAAATGAAATGAACAAGACCGAATGTTTTGATTTTCAAAATATCCTGAGAATGTTTCCACTTTCCTGCTAAAAACCTCTATTTTTAAGGGATGGAATCAAAATCAAAGCATCAGATTAAAGGAGGTAAATGGATCATCGGAATGGTCCATGTGGATGCCTTGCCAGGCACTCCCATGCACTCCAAAACGTTTCAGTCAATTGTAATTCGTGCCGTTGAAGAGTCCGTGCTGTTACAGGATGCAGGTGTCGATGCTATACTGATCGAAAATATGCACGATGTTCCTTATCTGAAAAAAAAGATAGGACCCGAAATTGTTGCCTGCATGACTGCAATTGCGGCTGCAATGCGTCAAAAAATTCATTTACCAATGGGCATCCAGATCCTGGCTGCAGCAAACCGGGAAGCTTTGGCTGTTGCCCTGGCGGCAGGGCTTGATTTTATCAGGGCCGAAGGGTTTGTTTTTGCCCACGTGGCCGACGAAGGTTATCTGGAAAGTTGTGCCGGTGAGTTACTGAGATACCGGAAACTGATAGGAGCTGAACACATACAGGTGTTTACCGATGTTCAGAAAAAACATTCATCACATGCCATTACATCTGACATCAGCATCAAAGAACTTGTTGAAACAGCAAGCTATTTCAGAAGTGACGGAATTATTATTACGGGGACCTCAACAGGTAAAGAGGCTCTGCCTGAGGATATACGAATTGCCGGCCAAAGTACGGATTTGCCTGTAATCATAGGTTCAGGCATAACATTGGACAACATTGGACAATACTGGAACCTGGCAGATGCATTTATTATTGGTTCCTGGTTTAAACAGGAGGGTAACTGGAAAAACGTTGTTTCGGAAGAACGGGTGAAAACGTTTATGAAGAAAGTAACCGAATTAAGAAGCAGATAATGTAACGGTTTTGTTTCTGAATCAGGAGAAATCCCTGCGAGGATAGATTTCAGACAAAAAAAATTGAGACGGCTTCAACAAGCCGCCTCAAAGCCATGAAAACAATTAAACAATGTTCAGAAAACAGAAAACTAGAAACAATTATATCGTTAATACCTCGATATTTTTTTCATCGAGCATTTTGTCAATTTTTTTTGTGAAGTTATTAATCAAATTCTGAACTTCATCAACAGCATCTTTTTCAAGATCTTCAGAAAGGCCTTCCTTTAAAAGTTTCTTTAAATTGTCGTTGGCATCTTTCCGGGCACTTCTTAAACTTATTTTGGCAATTTCACCTTCTTTATTCACCAGTTTCACCATTTCTTTCCGGCGTTGCTCTGTTGGTGCGGGAACATTGATCCGGATAAATTCACCGTTATTATCAGGATTAAATCCCAGGTTCGAGTTAATAATTGCTTTCTCGATGGGATGAATCATTGTTTTTTCCCAGGGCTGAACAGAAATTGTTCTTGCATCGGGAGTACTGATATTTGATACCTGAACGATGGGGACCATGCTTCCGTAATAATTAACCAGAACTGAGTCCAACATTCTTGGAGAAGCCTTTCCGGCACGAATGTGAGCCAACTCTTTGTCAAGATGACTAATCGCAAGTTCCATTCTTTCCCTGCAAATATCGATGACCATTTGAACCTCTTCGTGCATATGAACTAACTCTTTTCGTTTATTAAAAGTGCTGGAACAAATATAGAAAAAATTAAAGAAAATTGAAATTTAATTTTTTTTTAATCCTGAAAATTTAAGGCATTTTATCCATGTACATATGTACCAAGACTTTGGCCTTCCAATATTTTTTTCAGATTGCCTTTTACATCCATGTTAAAAACAATGATTGGCAGGTTATTTTCCTTGCACATGGCGGTTGCAGTCAGGTCCATTATTTTTAAACCCAGTTGGTGTACCTCGTCAAAAGAGATATGCTCAAAGCGGGTAGCCGATGGATCTTTCTCGGGATCAGCAGAGTAGACGCCATCAACCCGGGTGCCTTTCAGCATCACCTCGGCTTCGATTTCGATCCCCCTCAACGAAGAACCCGTATCGGTAGTAAAATACGGATTACCGGTACCTGCTGAAAAAATGGCTACTTCACCTTTTCCCAGCATTTCGATTGCCCGGTCCTTGGAGTAAAACTCGCCGATTGGTTCCATCCGGATAGCCGTTAAAACCTTCGATTTGCATCCGAGACTCTGTAGTGCTGAATTTAGTGCCAGGCTATTAATAACGGTGGCGAGCATTCCCATCTGGTCGCCTTTTACCCGGTCAAATCCTTGGGTAGCTCCGCTTAATCCCCTGAAAATATTTCCGCCTCCGATTACAATGCCAACCTGTACTCCAAGGTTGGCAATCTCTTTAATCTGTTCGGCATAATCGGTCAGTCTTTGCTGATCAATTCCGTATTGCTGACCGCCCATAAGCGATTCACCACTCAGTTTTAGCAGAATGCGTTTATATTTTAGCATAATCGTAATTTTCAACAAAAGTACATTAAAAGTTGAAATGGAGTTGATTTTTCAAAAGTTGAAAATGAAAAAAGTCAGATCACAGATGACCGGCTTTCTTTTTCTGCTCATGAGGTGAATTCACTTATCAGCATTCAGCACAAGTTCTTTTGCATAAAATATTCAAAGTATCCTTTACAATTAAAAATTTCCGGATTTCCTGATCTTCCAGGTGAATGTGAAAAGAGCCCTCGAGATAATACACAAACAGAAGCCAGTCAACTTCATCAAAATTTAAATCATCATTAAATGAAGCATCCAGTTTTATCCTGTCACGATTTATTCCGGTTTTCCGGAGCACCTTATACAAGATGCGTTGAATTGTTTTACTTTCCATGGTCTCCTGATTTAATTCCAAATCACATCAACATAAAAAATAATTTGGATTGAACAGGTCAAAAGTAAGAAATTAAATATTCGACCAGTTGATGTATTAAGTCAAAAATGTATTTATTAACAAAAAATGGCAAATTTTCTGGTTTCCCGAAGGTTTTTAGAAGGAGAAACTGCATAATACGAACTGAATCGATTCAATATTGGATTTTCAAGCTCAATGAGTACCGAAATTCCGGAACTAACAATAAGTAAATACCGGCAAGCCGGGTCGGATTAAAATAAGGTTTCGGCCCATTCCCGTTTTAGCAGACTAAAGACTTCGAGGTCGATGTAGGTCTGATTATGTCTTTCTCCGCTCCGTTCAATCCCTTCGTACGAGAATCCAAGCCGGCGCGGGATTGCTGAACTCCTTTCATTCCCTACGCCACAACGTATTTGTACCCGGTTCATGTTCATATTCCGGAACGCAAGGTTGACCATTTTTCGTGTAGCAGCCGTTGCAATTCCTTTCCCGGTCATCTTTTCGGTTAACCAATATCCAATCTCAATCTTATCGTTAATCCTGTCGGCTTCCTTAAATCCTATTAATCCGGCAAACTCATGTTTATACCAGATTACATATACTTCGTCGCGTACAGAAACATGTTTTTTCAGGATCGATCGAACAAACTTTTCGGTATCGTGAATTTTTTTGGTAAAATCAACAAACGGAAGCCATTTCCGGAGAAATTTCCGATTTTGATCGATGGCATTGAAAATGAACTCAACGTGCGAAAGGTTTAAACTTTCAAGAAACTGATGATCATTTATGGTAAGCTTTTCCATGATATAAAAGTGCGGTTCAGAAATAAATGCAGCTGCAATTATGAATCATGAACAAAATACAACAAAAAGACGAATTTTTGAATACATTTCAAATTCCTGAAAATAATTCCTTCAACAAGCTCGTTTCATTATCTTTGTTTTTTTTGTGAATAATCCAAAGTCAGTTTTGATTTAACTTTTTTAACATTGACATCTCTAAAATTTATAATAATGAAGAAATTAGGTTTATTGCTTGTATTTGCCGGTCTGTTTGTAAATATGTCCTGTGGATTTTCAGGACAGAAAAGTGAATCTACAGTGCAAATCGAAACTGAATTCGGGACTATGAAAATCAAGCTTTACGATGAAACGCCTCTTCACCGCGACAATTTCATCAAACTTACCCAGGAAGGCTTTTATACTGATCTGCTTTTCCATCGTGTTATCAGTGGATTTATGATTCAGGGCGGTGATCCCGCTTCAAAAAATGCTGAACCGGGAAAACAACTTGGCGGAGGTGACCTGGGTTATACGATTCCGGCTGAAATTAATCCCAAATTTTTCCATCGAAGAGGAGTTTTGGCTGCAGCCCGTCAGGGTGATCAGGCCAATCCGGAGAAAAGATCTTCTGCATCACAATTTTATATCCTCCAGGGAAAGGTTTTCAGGCCGGGTGAACTGGATACCTTGCTGATCAAACTGGAAGAATCGCGTAAACGAACGATGTTGCAGGCGAAGATGAAGACTATGGAGCCGGAACTGAATAAACTTGGCGCGGAGGGAAAACAGGATGAAATGATGGCTCGTTTCAATGCCTTAAAGGAAGCAGTTTCAGCAGAAGCTGCCCAATTGCCGCCTATTCAGTTTACGGAAGAACAGCGAAAAGCCTATACCACCGTTGGAGGATATCCGTCGCTGGATCATAATTATACCATTTTCGGGGAAGTAACAGAAGGGCTTGAAGTGATCGATAAGATTGCAGAACAAGCTACTGATCAGTTTAACCGCCCTCAGAAAGATATTAAATTCAAAATTACCTTCATTAAGTAAATACCACGGATGAAAAAAATAGTAATGATATGCCTTCTTGCCTTTATAACACAGCAAATACCTGCGCAGAACCGGATTGTGCAGATAGCTACGAACATGGGAAACATGAAGTTCAGGTTGTATGATGAAACGCCCAAACACCGGGATGCCTTTATCGAGTTGGCCAATGATGATTATTACGACCAAACCCTTTTTTACCGGGTAATTCAGGATTTTCTGATTCAGGGGGGTTCGCGGTCATCGCGTAATGCAGCACCCGGAAAAAAAATCGGATACGGCGATCCGGATAAAACGGTTGATGATGAAATCTTAGCTCAGTTCTTCCATAAAAAAGGCGCATTGTGCGCCCCTCGTCAGCCCGATGAAGTGAATCCCTACAAGCAATCGGATATTTCACAATTTTTCATCGTTAAAGGAAAAGTGTACACAAAGGGAGAACTCGACACGATGGAAATGGCCGTTAACCGGCCAATTCAGAAAAAAATAAATGCAGAGTACCTGACTCCGGAAATCAGGGAAAAATTGAAACGACTGAAAGCTGAAAAAAAAGTAGCAGAGTTCAGGGCTATAGCAGATGAGGTTAGACGGCAGATTGATACTGATTTTATCCTTAGTCAGGAAAAACTGATTTTCAGCGAAGAACAGCGAAAAGCCTATACTACTGTTGGTGGCTATCCGGATCTGGATGGAAAATATACTATTTTCGGAGAGTGTATTTCGGGACTGGAAGTGATTGACAAAATTGCTTCCTTAAAAACGGATGAAAATAACCGCCCGTTGACTGACGTGAAAATTACCGTTACCATTCTTGAATAATTGATCGACTTTAAAAACTGAATCATTATCTTTGGCGCTCAATTCAGTAACATGAACCAGATGTTGGATAAAATCAAGGCATTAAAGGAAGAAATTGAAAAGGCTTCAGTCTCGGCTGTCGGCGAGGTTGAAGAACTACGTATAAAATATATCAGCAAAAAAGGTCTTGTCGGACAACTTTTTAATGAATTCAAAGATGTACCTGCCGATCTGAAAAAAGAAGTCGGGCAGGCGATCAACGAGCTCAAGGAATTGGCTGTAAGCAAGATGAATGAACTGAAGGATGCTTTTGAAGCTGCTGATCAGGGAGCGACTGGCACTGATCTGACCAAACCCGGCGAACCGCTTAAACCGGGAAGCCGACATCCGCTTTCAATCGTTAAAAACGAAATGATCGAAATTTTTACCCGTCTGGGTTTTACGATTGCTGAAGGACCTGAAATTGAGGACGACTGGCACGTATTTTCGGCATTGAATTTTCCGCCGGAGCACCCTGCCCGCGATATGCAGGATACATTCTTTATTGAAAAAGATCCTGATGTTTTACTCCGGACGCACACTTCAAGCGTGCAAATCCGCGTAATGGAAAAAACACAACCTCCGATCCGGGCCATTTTCCCGGGTCGTGTATTCCGGAATGAAGCCATCTCAGCCCGTTCACATTGCATTTTCCATCAGATCGAAGGATTGTATGTTGATGAAAACGTTTCGTTTGCTGACCTGAAGCAAACTTTACTTTATTTTGCCCGTGAGCTGTTCGGCGAAAAATCTCAGATCCGGCTGCGCCCATCTTATTTTCCATTCACCGAACCATCGGCCGAAATGGATGTCAGTTGTTCGATTTGCGGTGGTGAAGGCTGCAATGTTTGTAAATATACAGGCTGGCTCGAAATTCTGGGCTGCGGAATGGTTGATCCCAATGTTCTGGAAGCCTGCAACATCGACAGTAAAAAATATACCGGATTTGCTTTCGGGATGGGGATCGAACGAATCACCATGCTGAAATACGGCATAAAAGATATCCGCCATTTCTTTGAAAACGATGTCAGGTTCCTGAAACAGTTTGAATCGGCAAATTAAAAAACATTGATCTTATTCTTTTATGGCCTCAGGCATGAAAAACCAGAATAGGAGTTTGTGTATGAAAAACCAGTTTGCGGGCAATGCCGGGATTAAAAAACCGTGTCAGTAAATTGCGCCGGTGGGTAGTCAGCGCCAATACATCAATCTGGTTTTCCCGTATAAAATGATCGATAGCTTCCGGAAGGTTTTTATCATGAACCAGGCGGCAATCAAAAGCTGCATACGGATATTTTTCACATAAAGCCTCACGCATACCTTCCAGCATGGCTTCGTCCAGACCACCGTTATTCCCCTGGTTAACATGCAGACAGATGACCTTGCAGTCAAACGGTTTTACGATTTTGAGCAAGCGGTCCATAGCAATGAAATCATGTGATTCAAAGTTGGTTGCATAAACAATCGTTTTGAAGCTTTTGAGCCAGTCCACCGGTGTTTTTTCAGGTATAGCCAATACCGGAACTTTTGTATTAAAAATAACTCCCGCGGTTGTTGTTCCGATCAAATCGCCCGATTCGGCATCTTCGCCCCGTATACCCATTACCACCATTTTAGGCGGATGAACCTGGATGTAGGAAAGTATATCATCGTCGGCTTCGCCGATTTTTACAATGTATTCAGGCTGGGCTTTTTTCCAGCGTCCGGCATCAACTATGTTTGTCAGCCTGGTTAAAAACTCTTCAAATTTCTGATTGGTAATCTTTTCCGTTATTTCATAATTCAGAAAAAGCGCTGAATCATAAACGATGACATCCGAATAGGGTATGGTCAGGAATTCAGGCCTTGGGCTCGAATGATACAATACCAGTTTAGACCCGAGTTTTTCTGCAATATCGAAACCAACCAGGGCAGCCTTCAGGGAATAGTCTGAAAAATCGATCGGAATAAGGACATAGTTTTCACGCATTGCAGAATCGCTGATTACTTTTCCCAACATCCTTTCCAGAATGGGGAAAGCCTGCCTGGCATCTTTTTCAAAAATGCGTATTTTATTCCCTGTACTCATGGCATCCTGAAGAAAATCCACCTTTTCGAGAACACAATCAATACCTTCTGATTCCAGTAAAGAACGTAATATTTCCGCCTTGGAATAAGGTAAAGAAGCGAGGGTAATAAGTTTATCGTCCATCGTGTCGGGATTTATAGGTTCACTTTGTTTATTGATTCGAAAAAGTAGCGATCAGGGTTACCAAAATCAGTTCTATTTTTATTGTGAAATTTTATTTTTTTCAACGATATAAATCCTTTTCAAACCGGAACGCATTTTTAAAATATAAGAAACAGCCGGTTGCGCATTCAGACCGTGTCCCGGGCTTAATTCCTGAATATTCAATGATTTTTTGGATTGCTTATGCTCCGCTGCTGCCCAACCGGGAGTGAATCTAAAAATAAAACCCCGGTAAACCTAATTACCAGGGCTTTAAGTTTTTTAACTGAATACTTACTGAATGATCAGTTTTTGTGCTTTGACATTACTTTTCATCATTTTAACAAAATATACACCGGAATACAGATCGCTGACATCAATAGAACTTTTTGAAGATTCGATCCTTTGTTGTTTCACCAACTGGCCGGTAATACTGTAAATGCCAATTTCAGCCGGTTCATCGACATGAACAAATACCCCTCCGTTTGCCGGATTCGGGAATACTTTAAAGCCCGACACCTTTTGTACAGGAAATCCAGTTGTTAATGGCGCTGATTTGAGGTAATAAATGTTGACCCCGCTGCTGGTTGAAAAAAGGTAAATCGTAGTTGGCCCTCCGGTATAGTTATATTCACCTTTGCCTATTGATGCTCCAAGAGCCGCAAACCGACCAAGTTCTGTCTCCATTTTTCCGGCAGCAACCACCAAAATACGATCTGAACTGCTTGAGGATGACATGCCCATTACCGTTATTTTGGTATTTCCATAAACCGGAAAAGACAAGACCCGTGATACCGGTTTACCGTCGACATCAAAAGTACCGGTTCCACCCAGTTTCAAACGGTTGGTGAAATCCATTCCATCGAGCGATTTGCTGTTGGCATCAATAATCACGGAGGCGTCAGCAGTAGCGAAAATTGTATGACCTTCAACGGTTTTTGTTTCAGCAACCGTGCCTAAAACGCTAAGGGTTGCACTGCTGAAATTCCATTCCTGTGCATGAGTTGTAATCCCGATAAGTCCCAAAAACAGGAAGGAACACATTTTCAAAGTAAAATTTTTCATACGCGAATTGTTTTAGTTATTTTGTTTTTACCAGTCAATGAATAAAAGTCGCTCAGGGTAAAGTTATCCTTAAAAGGGGTGGAATTCCCCTTTTTTTGTATCAAAAAGCGGGTTTATACTTCCCATTAATTAGTGAATGATAAACATCTAAAGCTTTTTGACCCGGGCCTTATGATTATTTAAAACCCCAATCCAATGTAAATCCGAAAAAACCATGTTCATCGGATTGTTACTTTCCTTAATTTTGAAAAATATTAACCGGCTAATATTCCGCGTAAATACAGGATCACTGATTGGAACAGAAATAAACCTGTTCGACGTTTAAACTTATTTTGGGAAGCACGATTTTACCCTGAAAAACTGTGTGTCGTTTGATAACAAGGCGAAAGGTTTTGACCAGAACAACAATAAAGGCAGCATGATCCTTTACAACTGTTCGGCCTACCGGAATAAAGGCAACAATTATTCCGTTTCAGGCACTCTCGCAACCGGCAAAATTCTGGTCAGCAAGGCTGTAGAAAATAAATTTAATTCCTGGTTTTATCGCGATGATATCATGCTGAAATTGAACAGTCCTGCCAACCGGCCGTTGAGATACAGCCTTTACCGCCTTAATGGTCAGCTGGCATATCGCTCGGAAATAATAACACCTGCTCCGCTGCAAAAACTTAATTGCATTTATTTGTCGCCGGGAGTTTATATCCTGAAAATAAGTACAGGAACCACATCCTGGAAACCGCAAAAACTGGTTAAGTTGAATTAAGGATTTAAAATCAGGAGCACAAGGTTTTGTCAATTCATGGGATGCCGTTCATAAAAAAAAGCCTGCCCTTTACGGACAAGCTTTTCCAAATAAAAACCTAAACCCCCTTAGATTTTCATTTCCTGACAAAGACTTTGTAGTCCCATTTGTCAAGCCTGACCGATGTTCCCTTTTCCAATGTTTTTGTTTCGCCTGAAAAATATTCCCGGTAATCGCCGGCCTGTGGAATTTGAATGATGGCTTCAACAGGTTCGGGCGATAAATTGAAGATGGCAAGAATTTGATTGTTGTCTTTTTCGCGGGTGAAAGCCAAAACCTTCGCCGGAACTGATGTATCCACCATAACCAGCGAACCTCCGGCAGCGCCGTTCCATAAGGCCGGATCTTCTTTTTTCAGCTGAATCAGTTTCTGATAGAATTGCTGCATTTCCAAATTGCTCCAGTCCACCTGATCTTTCTCGAAAAACAGCAGCCGTTTGTTCAGGCCGGCTTCCTGTCCGGTGTAAATCAGTGGCATTCCCGGTACCGTAAAGCTAAGTACAGCCATTGTTTTCACAGCTTCGCCCAGGCGTTCATATTCCGTACCATTCCAGCTGTTTTCGTCGTGATTGGAAGTGAACTGCAGGGTATAGGTTCCAACCGGATAAGTTGTGCTGGTTTTTAACAGCGACGAATCCATGTCCAGTGCCGACTTTTTGCCTTGAGCCACTTCATTCATGAGGTGGTGGAAAGTCCAGCCGTAGTTGCTGTTAAACGCTTTGTTCAGCAAATCCATCTGGTCCTGGTTTTCGGCCAGCATATAAACCGGTTTGATCGAATCGAGCGAAGCGCGGGCATTCTCCCAGAAATCGGTCGGAACTCCACCGGCATAGTCACAACGGTATCCGTCAATATTTGCATCTTTCACCCAGAATTTCAGGGCATCGAGCATCGCTTTCCGAAGATCCGGATTGTCATAGTTCAGATCAGCCACGTCGCTCCAGTCGGCCACCGGCGAAATAACATTTCCCAGTGAATCCTGCGTGTACCAGTCTTTGTGATCAACGATCCACTGATTATCCCAACCCGAGTGGTTTCCAACCCAGTCAAGCATAACCTTGAATCCCATTTCATGTGCCCGGTTGACCAGTGCCTTAAAATCATCCAGGGTCCCAAATTCCGGATTGACAGCCTTGTAATCGCGAATGGAATAATACGAACCCAGACTTCCCTTCCGGTTTTTTTCGGAAATCGGATAGATGGGCATAAACCAGAGAATATCAACACCCAATTCCTTCAACCGGGGAAGTTGTGTTTCAAAAGCTTTAAATGTTCCTTCCGGAGTATACTGGCGAACATTAATTTCATACATCACGGCATTTTTACTCCATTCCGGTACATTTGCCAGTCCGGAATGAGCAGTTTCCGCGCTTTTATGGACAGAAGGCTGGCACGAGTACATCGCCAGTAAAATCAAAGGCAGAACAAGTAATTGTGTTATCTTTCTCATGGAATAAAAGTTTAATGTTTAATGTTTAATGTTTAATGTTTAATGTTTAATGTTTAAAGTTTAATGTTTAAAGTTTAATGCCGGGAGGCTGATGGCTGAACACTTTTCAGCGCCTTTGCCCAGGCCTTCCTTACTCCTGTTTCAATTCAATAATCACAGCCGACATCGCCGGTACTTTCAGGTTTTTCAGATCAGTAACCGGTTTTCCTGAAATTACTTCTTTTCCTGAAGTACAGTTGCCTGCCACTTCCCTGAACCGGTCGGTACTGATTGTTTTTTCCGAGGTATTTTTATTCAGCACAACCATCACCTTTTCGTTCTGATTGTAGCGGAAATACACGTAAACACCATCCTCCGGAGCAAAATGTTTAAGTTGACCATACTGAACAGCCTGATTGGTTTTCCGCCAGTTCAGAATTTTGCGGATATAATCCTGTGCTTGTTTTTGTTTTTCAGATAGTCCGGTTCCGGTAAACGCATTCACCCGGTCTCCGTTCCATCCTCC
Source organism: Bacteroidales bacterium (assembly GCA_038251165.1). Lineage (GTDB taxonomy): Bacteria > Bacteroidota > Bacteroidia > Bacteroidales > Prolixibacteraceae > Aquipluma. The sequence goes on from JBBSBP010000014.1 coordinate 55,084, forward strand.
CGGAAAATCGGAGCGGATTACTCCATGTTCTTCAGTCCCAGGGTTCGACATCAGGATTTCCGTTCCGTAGAAAAACTGTGGAATTCCGCGGGTGGTTGCATAATAGACCATTCCCATTTTAAACAGATCGAAGTTTTCGCCCAGCTGGGTATAAAACCTTGACATATCGTGATTATCGGGGAAAATGACCAGCTTCTCCGGATCTGCATAAATAAAATCGTTGGCCAGTGCCTCATACAGGATGACCAATCCTCCGCCCCAGCTTTCAGGTTCATTTAAACTGCGAACCACCGCGTTGTTCAGCGGGAAATCCATCAGTCCGGGAAGTTTGGAAACATAACCGTCCCGGTTGACTTTTCCTTTTTGCCAGTAGGCTACGATGGCCGGATTCATTGACCACTCCTCTCCTACCATATAAAAACCGGGATATTCTTCCAGCATTCGCCTGGTCCAGTCTGCCATGGCGAATTTATCCGGATAGGGATAGGTATCCATCCGGATCCCGTCCAAACCAACATATTCCGTCCACCAGATGCTATTCTGAATCAGGTAATTGGCCATAAACGGGTTGCGCTGGTTCAAATCGGGCATGGTTGGAACGAACCAGCCATCAGCCATCATGCGTTTATCGGCTTCCGAGGCATGCGGATCCTGGTTCACGGTACGCCGGTGACTTGTGATTTTATAGTCAGGATACTGGTTTAACCAGTCCGACGATGGCATATCGTTCATCCACCAATGCTCCGAACCGATGTGGTTAAAAATCATGTCCATCATCAGTTTCATTCCCTTTTGATGGATGGATTGAGCCAGTTCACGGTATTCTTCATTGGTTCCGTAGCGTGGATCGACCCGGTAAAAATCGGTGGTGGAATACCCGTGATAGGAAACCTGGGTCATGTTATTTTCAAGAACCGGATTGAGCCAGACCGAAGTAAATCCCATGGATGAAATATAATCCAGGCTGTTTTTGATGCCCTGAATATCGCCGCCATGCCGTCCGTTCTTATCGGCCCGGTTGGGCATTTCCTTCATTCCGCTTACGGAATCGTTACCCGGATTTCCGTTGGCAAAACGATCGGGTGTGATCAGGTATATCACGTCCGAACCATCGAATCCCTTTCGGTTGGACGAATTGGGCTCCCGGTTTTTCAGTTCATACGAATAGCTGGCCAATTCCTTTTTGTTTTTCCTGAACTGAATCGGGAAACTTCCGGCCCGGGCTTCCGGAGAAATGCTTAAATCGATGAATACGTAATTTGGATTTTCCAGGCGGGAAACGGATTGAATTTTCACCCCGGGATAATTCAGGCTGATTTCAGTAACCGCAATTTCCTGCCCGTAAACCATCAGCTGAACAGATGGATTTTTCATGCCCACCCACCAGAACATAGGTTCAACACGATCAACATTCAGTGCAAAGCCTGAAAAGCTAATCAGGATAAAAAACAGTATTGTTAGAATTCTCATGTTGAATAAGTTTAAAGTTCAAAGTCAAACGTTTAAAGTCAAGCTCGCTCCGAAGAGTATTTTCAGACCTCAGAGAGGTCAAATGTTTATAGAATAAGATTCAATCCGCAACATTCGACCCCCATATTTGGAGTCGAACAGCGATATAATTCATTTACTTCTATAAGCATGTGAAACCTCTGGTTTCAAAGAAAATATTTCATTTTGAAGTTTCATTTTTATATGCTTTAGAAGTTTCATTTTCGATTGTGATCTGATTTTTTGTTGACAGTTCCATCTCTTTTCCGTCAACCACCATTAGAACAGCAACTTTGGAATTATTGACAACATTAAATTGGTTCTTGTCCATAAAAATTTCCAGGTTGGCTTCCCGGAAATTAATCCGGAAGGACCAGGACTTCCAGCCATCAGGAATAAAAGGACTAAAATGCAGTTGCCCGTTGCGGACACGCATTCCGCCAAATCCCTGGACAAAAGCCATCCAGGTTCCGCCCATGCTGGTGATGTGCAGACCATCGCAGGTGTCGTTGTTGTAATCGTCCAGATCGAGCCGGGCGGTGCGCAGATACATATCATAGGCTTTCTCCTCGCGTCCGAGTTTCGCGGCAAGAATCGAATGAATACAACTCGAAAGAGATGATTCATGCACGGTCAGCGGTTCGTAGAAATCGAAATGCCGCTCCAGGCTATCCTGATCAAATTCTTCTTCGAACCAGTATATACTTTGCAGTGTATCGGCCTGTTTAATGTAACACGAACGCAAAATGCGGTCCCACGACCATTTCTGGTTGATCGGCTTGTCTTTCGGACTAAGCTGGCTGGCCGGAATCAGTTCCTTATCCAGGAATCCATCCTGCTGAAGGTATATTTTCCGGTTAAAATCGTAAGGGAAATACATTTCCTTTATAATTTTTTTCCAGCGTGCAGTCTCTTTCAATTCCTTTAGTTTGAGCTTTTTGACCAGTTCCTCGTAGAGAAACGAATGCTCTTTTTTCAGGTAAACGATGGCTTCGATCGTATATTTCAGGGTCCACACGGCCATGTAGCTGGTGTGAAAATTATTGTTCACATTGTTTTCGTATTCATTCGGACCCGTAACTCCGAGCATTACGAATTTCTTTTTCTCTTCCGACCAGTTGATCCGCTGGCTCCAGAACCGCGACAAGGCCAGTAATACCTCAAATCCATAGGGAGCAAGATATTCCCTGTCGCCGGTATAATTGATGTAATTGGATATGGCATAGGCAATGGCCCCGTTCCGGTGGATCTCCTCAAAAGTGATTTCCCATTCGTTATGACATTCTTCGCCATTGATCGTTACCATGGGATACAATGCTGCGCCATCGGTAAATCCAAGCTTCGCGGCATTTTCAATGGCTTTCTGCAAATGTTTGTAGCGGTATAGCAGCAGGTTTTTCGAAACCATCTGCGGCGCTGTTCCCAGTGTAAAGGGTAAACAAAAAGCTTCAGTATCCCAATAGGTTACACCGCCATATTTTTCACCGGTAAAACCTTTCGGACCAATGTTGAGCCGTTCGTCGTCACCCAGGTAGGTTTGATTGAGCTGAAAAATGTTGAACCGGATTCCCTGCTGGGCAGCCACATCGCCTTCGATATGGATATCGCTAGTTTCCCAGCGTTTGGCCCAGCTGTTTTTCTGATCGTCAAAAAGCCGGTCAAATCCTTTATCAGAAGCTCTTTTCAGAGCCTCTTCAGTAGCTTCCTCCAGTTTATCGTTCGAATAATAAAGCGTTGAAAGGATCGCGGCATATTTCTCGATGCAGACTTCATCGCCCGGTTTGACCTGAACCTTATATTCGACGCCAACAAATTTTTCTTTTTCGATGACTGTCTGTTCAGGAGTAATCAACCCGTTGTTCAGGCTAGCCCGGAAATTCATCCCGGTACAAACCCGGAAAGCTGTTTTTTTGGTTTCAAGACACACATATCCGGAAGAACCGTTTATTTTCCGCGAAATACTGATCCAGAAATTTTCATCGTAGTTTGAATCTTCGTTGAGAACATCACCGTCAAGATAAGGCATCACCGTAAGTTCACCGGAAAAATTGAGCGCCTTTACCGAATAGCTGATGGCGCCGATTTCCTGATCATCAATACTCATAAACCGCCTGGCATAAACTTCAAGTTTTTTACCCGACGAAAGTTGCGCCACGAAACGCCGGGTCAGCAAACCCGTTTCCATATCCAAATCGCGGTAAAATGAAAGGATGATGGCCTGGTTTAAATCCAGGTCTTCGCCGTCAGCATTCACATTGATTCCGATCCAGTTGGTTGAATTCAGAATTTTGGCAAAAGATTCGGGATAGCCATTTTTCCACCATCCAACACGGGTTTTATCGGGATAATAAATCCCGGCCACATAACTTCCAAGAAGACTGTCGCCGCTGTATTTCTCCTCGAAGTTTGCCCGCTGACCACTCCGGCCATTGCCAATGCTGAGCAAACTCTCGGTAATCCGGTTTTCCTCCTGATGGAATCCCTCTTCAATAATCTTCCACTCGTCGTGTATGATGTAGTTCTTCATACGATTGTTATTTAGAAGCCCCCTCCAAACCTCCCCCACAAGGGGAGGCTTAAAAAAAGCTGCGATTTGAATTGTAGGTTAATAATCCTCCTCATGTACCTCAAAATTGCTATGTCATGAAATTAACGATCGATTTATAATTGTTATTTATTGGCAAATCCATTCTTTCCGAGACAAGGGAAACGCTTCTTTCAACTTTTGCTCGCGAACGGTTTAGCTTCTCTTTTCCTTCTCTGGGGCGTTGCCCCGAGCTATTGTTATATTGCCCTTTCAGGGAGTAAAACATCGCAACCCAATGCCCTAATCTTTCCCCCCTCGGGGGAATAAGAAGGGGGCTTGCAGTTCTTTTTTTAGTTTTTCGAATGTAAATCCATCGAACCCGGGAATTACAAAGTCGGCCAGTCCGAGATTTTCGGGTTTACCAATTCCAACACAATACATACCGGCATTCCGGGCTGCCTCAACACCTGCAATGGCATCTTCAAACACCACACAATGTTCCGGCATTACACCCAGTTTTTCGGCGCCTTTCAGGAAAACTTCCGGATCCGGTTTGGCTTCCGAAATGGAATTGCCGTCCACGATCACATCAAACATTCCGGCGAGCCCGATACGATCCAGGATCAGGGGTGCATTTTTACTTGCCGAGCCGAGCGCTGTTTTGATTCCGCAGTTTCGGATTTCCTGAAGAAATTCCTCCACCCCGGGCAAGATTTCCTCCGGAGTCATTTTTTCGATGAATCGCACATAAAGGGCATTCTTTTTTTCCGCCATGGCGGTTTTTTCTTGCTCCGGATATTGTTTTCCTCCCAGTTCGAGCAAAATCTCCAGCGACTGCATCCGGCTGACACCTTTCAGCAGCTCATTGTCTTCAGGTGTAAAATCAAATCCCAATTCTTCGGCCAGCGCCTTCCAGGCTATAAAATGGTACCTGGCCGTATCAACAATTACCCCGTCAAGGTCAAAAATGCAGGCTTTTATCATATAATTAATTCTTTTTGTTTATGTTCATTTTTTCTTTTATCCGTCCCATAAATGGGACGGCAAAGGATAGCGCTTTTAATATCAGCTGCTTTTTTTTAAAAGCTTTTTCAATGATCTTTTCATTTTTTTTATTCAAGGCAAAAATGAATGCATTTCAAGGCCCAAAGCTTTCCCCCTCCGGGGGAACAGGAAGGGGGCTATTATTGCTGATCATCCACAAATAGTACGCTTAAAGCGGCAATCAGCAGGGATACTCCTCCAAGTATCAGGGCATAAATCGCGTGCCCTCCAAACAAGACCTTCGTGAAAAAGCCAAGAATACTGGCTGCAAGTATCTGCGGAATAACAATGAAAAAGTTGAAAATTCCCATGTAGGTTCCCATCTTCTGCGCGGGCAACGAACCGGTCAGAATGGCATAGGGCATCGACAAAATACTGGCCCAGGCAATTCCCACACCCAGCATCGAAATAACCAACAGGTGCGGATCTTTCACCACATAAAACGAAGCCAGTCCGAGACCGCCACATACCAGCGCGATGGCATGAGCCGTTTTCCGGCTGGTCCATTTGGCCAAAACCGGAAGCAAAAACGCTACAACAGCAGCAAACCCGTTATAAACCGAGAAAAGAATCCCCACCCAGTCGGCGCCGTCGTTGTAAAGTTTGGAAGCCGTATCGCTGGTTCCGTAGATATGACTGGTAACTGCCGAAGTGGAATAAATCCACATGGCAAACAATGCAAACCACGAAAAGAACTGAACAACAGCCAGCTGTTTCATGGTTTTGGGCATATTCAGCAGGTCGGTAATCACTTCGACAAAGCCGTTGTGAACCATACCCTGGCGGGTGTACCAGGCCGAAACAAGCAGAATGAAACCAAATGCCCCGAGTCCGACAGAAAGAACATACAATTCCTTCTCCCAGCTCCTTTGTGAAATCAGCAGACTTCCCAGGATTCCGACCACCAGAAAGATCAGTCCACCCCGGATAAACCGCGGCAACAAGCTGGCGGATGACCGTACCGGAACTTCAACAGCATTTGTTGTTCGTTTTTTCTCTGCTTCGAATTCGGCAAGTTCTTCAGGAGCATACTCTTTGGTCGAAAAGACGGTGTATAGAACAGCCAATAGAAAAACAGCTCCCCCCAGGTAAAACGAAAGTTTTACCGATTGGGGAATTTTTTCTCCGACCGCCGCGATATTCGATACATTAAACCAGTTGGTTAAAACGTAGGGCAAAGCCGAAGCAATTACGGCGCCTGCCCCGATAAAGAAACTCTGCATGGCAAAACCGGCGGTGCGTTGTTCGCTGGGAAGCATGTCGCCAACAAATGCCCGAAATGGTTCCATCGAAATGTTGATCGAGGCATCCATCATCCAAAGCATTCCGGCGGCAATCCATAAAGTAGGTGAGTTGGGCATAAAAAGCAAGGCCAGCGAAGCCAGAATAGCGCCCACCATAAAATAGGGCCGGCGGCGTCCGAAGCGGTTCCAGGTTTTATCGCTCATGTGGCCAATGATTGGCTGAATGATTAAACCGGTTACCGGGGCGGCGATCCATAAAATGGGAATGTCGTCGACCTGGGCCCCGAGGGTTTCGAATATTCGGCTCACATTGGCATTCTGAAGGGCAAAGCCAAACTGTATGCCCAGAAAGCCAAAACTCATGTTCCAGATTTGCCAAAAACTTAAGGCGGGTTTTTTCTTCATTGGTTTTAATTTATATCGGTTTATTTGATACCATGCCGAATTACCTGGTGATAAACCAAAGTACGGATTTTTTGGTACAGGAATAAAACACCAGGAGGTTGTTTTATACTTATAACAAAACCTCACAGACACGATCAAATGTTTGGAATAAATTCAGGTTAGTCCTGAAAGAATTTCGGGAAAACCAATGAAGTCTATACGGAATTAACGGAAAACGGAATTAACTGTGCAAATATAACAAAGCTTTTTCGAGAAAAGCAAATCCCAGAACCGCTGAACCGACCTGTTTTAAAGGCCAGGCAGGCTCCTCAGCGAAAAATATCCCATTGCAAACGTTTGCAGAAAGCCGTATTTTTTCTGAAAAAAAACAATTTTTTTTTTCCGCAGCCGGATAAAATGCGACCTTTTTTAGCCGTTTAGATCCATCATCGGGTAACGGACCTGAAAAATGAAGAAAACCGGATTCATTTCCAGGGCTTTTTATGCTGCAAACGGAACATCATACGCTCATGGGACTGAAAACGGAGAAAATTCCGGAAAAATACATCGTCGGTTCATTCATAAAAACGAGCGCTTCGTGTAAAAGATCGTACAGTTCGAAACATTTTTCAAAAAAACGCCAACGGTTTGAATTTTCTGTTTTAACTTAGTTAGCGAATCAAGTCTGATTCCGGAACAAATTCTACCTGAGTTAGTTCCGCCGGTTATTTTTTATTATCAATTTATTTAAAGGGTTACCTTTTCTCAAAAATCAAAATTTATAGTATGAATTGAGCACACAAAAGACTGACTGTGATTACAGAGATGGCTCATTCATTAAAAAGTTGTTGATTTTTAGTTTGTTTTTGCACGGTCGGATATTTTCAAATTTGACTTGTTTCGCCTGAATAATTTAAGGATCTATAAACTGTACATAACAGTCCCGAAAATTAATTCATTTATGAAACAAACCATTTTTCCAAAAGAAATCATCCGTTTCTCGCTGGAGAGTCATAATTCGCGATTTTCCAGTCATTCACAATTCATTTACATCCTTGTAATTGGCACGATCATCATCTGCCTGGCAGCTTTACCATGGATAAGAATTGATGTTACCGTTCAATCGAGAGGAATAATCCGTTCACAGTCTGAATCAACCAACCTACTGGCTCCGGTTACCGGTCAGGTCATTGATATCCGTATCCGCGAGAACATGAAGGTTATGATTGGTGATACTTTAATCAGGCTGGCACCGGAAAAGATTTATGATCAGTTGCAAATGCTGGAGGGGAAAAACTCCCAGTATTCAGGTTATATAACAGATCTTGGGATTCTTGCCAGCGGACAAGACAAACCTCTTCAAAGTGAATTACTCAGAAGCAACTACTCGGAATACAGTCAGAAACTGATGGAATACCAGCTTCGGATTGAATCCACAAGCAGAGATTTTCAGCGAACAAAGACGCTTTTTGAAAAAGAGGTCATATCAGCTGCCGAGTTCGAGAAAAAAGAACTGGAACTGAACCAGCTTATCAAAGAACGGGAATTTTATATCAGTCAGAAAAAAGCGGATTGGCAACAGCAAATCTTTCAATACAAAACCGAACTTCAGTCCCTGACCGACAAACGGAATCAACTCAGGTTTGAACAACGCTTTTACATTGTACTTGCTCCGGCTAATGGTTTTATCTCAAATTTCACCGGGGTACAAACCGGAAGTTTTATCTTTCCCAACCAGACTATCGCAACCATATCGCCATCCGACAGCCTGATTGTTGAATGTTATGTCAGTCCCAATGATATAGGCTATTTACAGATCGGAAAACCTGCTTCATTCCAGATCGACGCCTACAATTATAACCAATGGGGTCTGGCCAACGGCGAGATTATCGACATTTCAAACCAACCGTATCAGGAAAACCAATCGGCGTATTTTAAGGTGAAATGCAGGCTGAACCAGGATTTTCTTACCCTAAAAACAGGTTATCAGGGAAGTCTTAAAAACGGGCTGACACTTACCTGCCGGTTTTTGGTATCCCGTCGTAGTCTATACGAACTGTTGTTCGACAAAGCAGATGATTGGTTAAACCCGAAAATCATTGGCAATTGACCATTTACTATTGAACGACCAAAAGCCCAAAATTGTAAATAATTCAACCCAATATGACTATAAAAATTAAACAACACGATATTACTGATTGCGGTGCAGCTTGCCTGGCATCGGTTTCAGCACATTATAAGCTGAAAATTCCGATCGCCCGTATCAGGCAATGGGCCGGAACCGATAAAAAAGGAACCAATGCCTGGGGACTCATTAAAGCTGCTGAGAGATTAGGATTTTCGGCCAAGGGCGTTAAAGGCGAACTGGAGGCTATGAACGAAGTTCCATTGCCTGCCATTGCCCATGTAGTCATAAAAAAAGTGTTGCAACATTATGTGGTGGTGTACAAGTTCACAAAAGATTACGTGGAAATTATGGATCCCGGTGATGGACAAATTCACCGGAAAACCCATTCTCAATTTGCCGAAGAATGGACGGGTGTGCTTATCCTGTTGTCGCCCAACCAGGAATTTATCGCACGTAACGAAAAAGTGCCTGTACTTACCCGTTTCCGCTTTTTACTTTCACCACATAAAAAAGTGATGGTGCAGGCATTGACAGGCGCCATTTTTTATACCGTGCTGGGTTTGTCCACATCGATCTACATCCAGAAAATCACCGACTTTGTATTGCCCGATGGCAACCGCAACCTCCTGAACCTGCTCAGTGTGGGAATGGTAATCATTCTGGTCATGCAAATTGTAATTGGCTCTATGCAAACCCTTTTTATACTGAAAACAGGCCAGTTAATAGATGCCCGGCTGATCCTGGGTTATTACAAACACCTGTTGCAACTTCCGCAGCGCTTTTTCGATACCATGCGTACAGGAGAAATCATTTCCAGGATCAACGATGCGGTTAAAATCCGGGCATTTATCAACGATACCATGATCAACATCCTGGTCAACCTCTTTATCGTCGTATTCTCTTTTACCCTGATGTTTATTTACAGTATGAAACTGGCCCTGATTATGGCCATAGTGATTCCGCTTTATGCCCTGCTTTACTGGATTACCAATGAACTCAACAAAAAAAGGGAACGCAAAATCATGGAAAATGCTGCCGAATTGGAAACTCAATTGGTTGAGTCGCTCAATTCCATCAAGACCATTAAACAACTAAACCTCGAAGGTTTTAATAACCTGAAAACCGAAACCCGTTTTATCCGCCTGCTCGACAGCACTTACCAGTCGGGTTTGAACAGTATATTCACAGGTAATGCTTCGCAATTTCTAACCCGTTCTTTCACCATCATTTTATTATGGACCGGAAGTTATCTGGTTATCGACCGAACCATCAGCCCCGGCGAACTGATGTCGTTTTATGCCATCATCGGTTATTTCACCGGACCGGTAAGTTCACTGATCGGGATGAATAAAACCATCCAGAATGCGCGCATTGCAGCCGATCGACTGTTCGAGATTATGGATCTGGAACGGGACGACGAGTTGGAACATACGGTCGAAATCAATAAAAACATGTTGGGCAATATCACTTTTCGGAATGTTTCGTTCAGTTACGGCACCCGGACCGACGTGTTCGAGGATTTTAACTTCGAATTGCAACAAGGTAAGCTGACCGCTATCATCGGCGAAAGCGGATCTGGAAAAAGCACCATTGCCGCGCTTTTACAGGGAATTTACCCATTAAACAAAGGACAAATTCTGATTGGCGATGTCAACATTCGTTACACCAGCCCTGAAAGCCTTCGCCGGGTGGTGGGCATTGTACCTCAAAACCTCGAACTGTTTGCCGGAAGTGTAATCGAAAATATTGCCGTGGGTGAACTTGCTCCCGATATGGAACTTCTATTTTCGGTATGCAAACAATTGGACATGATTGAGTTTATCGAAAAACTGCCCAATGGCTTTCAAACCTATGTGGGTGAGAATGGTGCCACCTTATCGGGCGGACAAAAACAACGGCTGGCCATTGCCCGTGCACTTTACCGACAACCCGAAATACTGATTATGGACGAAGCCACTTCGAACCTGGACTCCGAATCGGAACAGGTGGTGCAACAAACCATGCAGCAACTGGTGTCAGCAGGCAAAACAGTGATACTGATTGCTCACCGCCTAAGCACAGTAGTTGAAGCCGACGAAATTGCAACCCTGAAAGATGGCCAAATCATTGAACATGGCTCGCACGAAGCTTTGTTTGCACAAAAAGGCTACTACTACCGCATGTGGAAACGACAGGCCTCCCCTAACCCCTCCGAAGGAGGGGAATCCGATTACCCTGGACCTGTCAGGTTTCGAAAACCTGACAGGTCTGTAAACATTTGATATCTAATGTATAAAATCTAAATATCTATAAAAAATGAACAAACTACTTCAACAAATCGAATTAATTGAGCGGATTGACCAATTGATCCGGCTAAGGGCTACCGGAACACCCAAAAAGTTGGCTCAAAGATTGGATCTCTCAGAAGCATCGCTCTACCGACTGATCGAAACCATCAAAGGAATGGGTGCACCTGTAGAATACAGCTTACGGTATCAAAGCTATATCTATTCCAGCGAAGTGAACTTCACCTGTGGATTTTTCCTGAAAGAACTATCGTACAGTGAAATACAAGAAGTAAATGGGGGATTTCAAAATCTGGCCTTTTTAGTGAATTTTTAAATAGATTTTTTTCTTACTCTCAAAAAATGAGAGTGGGCAGCTTTATCTTAGCCTTAAGTTTAGTGCACAAAAACTCAGGCAGATTCCGAAAAGCCTATAGAACAGAGTAGGAAAATTATAATACTTTTATGTTATGAAAGAGGTAGAAAAAAATGAGTTAATGGGGGTTGAGGGTGGAATGCATACCATAATGTGGTATTTAGGTTACGCATATAGTAAAGCAGAAGGCATGTCAACCGGAAGCAGTACCGAAATGTGGTTAAACTTTATATAAAATAGAATGAAAACTACTATTCCCAATTTGAATTTTCAAGGAGTATCAGATATTCCAAAGAAAGAACTTATGATGGTTAATGGAGGAATGGCTAATATTTGGTGGTTCGTCCTAGGCTTTGTATGTGGAGGCATTGAAGATTTCAATGCAGGATACGAAGCTGCGAAGAAATAAATATTATTATAAATTTAAACAGGGTATTATTTTTTGAAATAGTACCCTGTTTTGAAATAAATATTCCTTCTGGTGGGAAGTACAATTATGAAGAAAATTGCAGCTATTATTATTTTCTATTTTTTTGTGGAGGTTTTTGTTTCAATGATTGTAATGATTGCTTTGATGTCTGTTTATTCCAAAAATATTCAGTACAATATCTTGCTTCCAACTTCTATTAATGCCGGTATTGTCTTGTTTTTATCGCAATTAATTACATTATTTTTTTTCTTATCTGTCATAAATAATTTTTTTCAAGAAAAAATACCTTTTTGTAATATCCTCAAATTCAAATATCTCCATTTTTTAGAAGGTATTGTAATTGCCATAAGTGCATTAATAGTAATGGATTTAATATTCATTGGCCTTGGAATTCAGAATTATCATATTAATGAAACTTCATTAAATTATTTAAGCAAGGGTCTTTTATTGTCAATACTAATTGGAGTTAAAGAAGAGGTTTTGTTTCGTGGCTTTCTGTTAGTTTCTCTAAAAGAGCGGTATAGCAAAATTACAGCTATTACAATTTCTTCAATATTGTTTGGATTGGTTCACGCATTCAATTCAGAATTTGATTTGGTTGACTTCCTGGAGATTGTTTTGGTTGGAATTTTTTTATGCTTCGCCTTTTTTAAGTATAATAATCTTTGGCTTCCAATAGGTTTTCATTCTGGATGGAATTTTTTCCTCTTCTTTATTTATAGCACAAATGAAAATAATATTTCTGCGCCATTTATCTCGGGGCAAAACTTAATTAATTCTTCTCTAATTGGCTTACTTGAAATTACGTTTATAATTGCGATGTTGATCTTATATTTTGTTTTTAGTGGCTTAAGAGACAAACTCTACCCCGCCAAAAATGTATAATAGCCCATTCTACGCCTCGATTGAGTGCTGGTGTAAACGAGGAATAGAAGTGTTTAGTGAATTTTTAAGTGGATTTTTTTCTCACTCTCAAAAAATGAGAGTGGGCAGCTTTATCTTAGCCTTAAGTTTAGTGCACAAAAACTTAGGCAGATTCCGAAAAGCCTATAGAACAGAGTAGGAAAATTTTAAAAGATTTATGTTATGAAAGATTTAGAAAAAAATGAGCTACTTGCAATTGATGGCGGTAGTTGGTTAAGCGATGCTTGGGATTGGACAAAAAATGCAGCAGAAGATGCTTGGAATTGGTGCAAAGATCACGTTCGTATTCGATTTGCTTAATTAATTAGTTTTTCTGAAATTCCTCACTAGTTCAGGTGGGGAATTTAACAGTTATTAAACGTTCTCATAACATTAATCGAAATATCCAATTCAAATTTTCAAAATGAAATGTTGTTTTGTCTTAGTATTGCTTATGTTGTTTTGTTTTGCGCAGGCGCAAACAACATTCAAATCACAAATAATCTCTTCAGATGGAAAAGATGCAATTGGTTATGCACACATATTTAACAAAGAAACTCGAATAAATTCTCTTTCTGATTCGACTGGATGGTTCAATATCCAATGCAAAAAAACTGATACCATTGTTGTAAGATGTATGGGATTTAAAACGCTAACAATCATTGCTGCTGATGCTATTCAGAAAAAGACAATAGAACTAGCACAAGACACGATATTTTTAAGCGATATCTCAGTGACACCTGAAAATGCTTATGCCTTACTTCTTCAAGCCATAGACAGCACAAATAGATATATGATGAAATCTTTTCAAGGAAATTGTTTTAGGCAAGATAAGTTATCGTTTAATGGAAATATGATAAAAAAATTGGATGCAGCTATAGTTTTTAACCAAAAAAGAATCAAACATGGTCAAGCAGTAGTCGATTATTGGCTAAAAGATTTAAATTCTGAATCCAAAGATAGAGTATCTGATCAACCACGTATATATATATCAAATGAAATTCCGCTTGACTTAATTAAAATGCCTAAAGGAAAAGCAAAATATACAGTTGTATTAAATTGTGATAGTATGATAATTATAAATGCGAAGATGGCAATACCTACCCATCAACTTACAAATGAAAATAATTACTTCATTAATAAAAAAACATGGATTATTCGGGGTACAGAATTTAAAGGAGAATATGAAATAAAGCAATTAAAAAAAGGAAATTGCTACTTCTTTCAGACTAAAGCCCAAATGGCCATTACTAATTATGGCGATTCATGTGCATTAAAGAGTTACGCTGGAAATTTCGTGTTCTCGTATAAAAAAGTTAATCCACAAAACTTATGGGAATACATATTGAATATGGATATCATTTCAACTCAAAATGCAATTTCGATGCCTGATGACAAAAAACTACGTCCCTTGGATTTCCTTTTGTATAAAGACAAGAAAAAATATTAAAGTAGTTGTCCTCTTCCGACAGATATTACAAATTATTGCCTATTTGAAATTCGTAAAAGTATTTGGATACTTTTTTTATTTCAAACTTATACACCAAAAACCTTTGGTTGCCTACTGCTTTACATTTTAGTTTGAATATCTTTCAGGGAACCATTTTCGGGTTCAATGTGAGTGGTCAAGAATCTTATTCATTGATCAACCAAACACGCACAGTCGATAATCTCTGGAATGGTGGAAAGTTCGGGTTCGAAGGATTGATCCTATCGGTTGTTTTTCAGGTAATTGCTATTGGTGGTTTGTGGTGGTATTATGAGAAAATGTCAAAAATTGCATCATCAACCATTGAGCCTTCAATTATTCCAGCAATGTAATTTTTTACTTGCGGTTTTTCCATGAAAAAACTATCATACAGCGAAATACAAAAAGTAAACGGCGGTTTCCAAAATCTGGCTTGTGTAGTAAATTTTTAAGTGAAATTTTTTCTCACTCTCAAAAAATGAGAGTGGGCAGCTTTATCTTAGCCTTAAGTTTAGTGCACAAAAACTTAGGCAGAATCCGAAAAGCCTATAGAACAGAGTAGGAAAATTATAAAAAATTGAGATTATGAAGGAATTAAATGAAATTGAGCTTAAACAAATTGAAGGTGGAATCTTAGATCTTATCTTAGCCTTCTGTATTGGTTACGGCATCAGTTGGCTGTTGTTTCATGAAAGGTAATAAAATAATAATAAAAGATTTAGATATGAAAAGTTTTAACGAATTGAACGAAAAGGAATTAAAACAAATCGAAGGTGGTCTTCCATTTCTGGTATATGCTGCGGTAGCACTTGTTGGATTTTTATGGTACCTTGCAAGCAAGTAATTTCCTTTTATGAGTGGAATAATTCTGTTTTACTCATTTACGCATTATCTGTATGGAACACGTCTCGATATTTGAGGATGTGTTCCATTTTTCAATTAAAACATTATAATAATTCTTAATGAAAAAAGTTTTCTTTCTGGTAATCCTTTCTTATTTTTCATTGTATGGTTATTCACAAAACGTAAAGATTGCAGGTAAAGTTACTGATGACAAAAATATTCCTTTACCCTTTGTGAACATAGTCATACAAGATGAATCTATTGGTACAGTTACGAATGGAGAGGGAAGTTTTACCATTGTATTACCTGAAAGAATTAAAAATGTAAATGCAATTGTAAAATATATTGGATTTAAAACCGATACCATTACGATTGATCCTTCCCAATCCTTTTACATCATTAAGATGCAATCTTTGAATTACCCCCTTGAGGAAGTAAATGTTTATCCTAATGATTCTGTGACCCGTATTGTGAAAGAAGCTATACGAAGAATTCCGGAGAATTATTTGCCCACAAATAGCCGCCAAACAGGCTTTTACAGGGAGTATATGCAAAGCGGGGGTAAATACTTATATTTTGGAGAAGCTATATTTGATGTTTTCCAACCTTCCTATAAAAATACAGAGGTAGGAAGTGTAAAGATCCTGGAAACCCGAATAAATAGACTCGATGTACTGGATTCAGTTTCCATCCCTATGCGTTTTTATGGTGGACATACTCTTCACCTTCGTACAGATCTGGTTAAACAACGTAAATCTTTTTTGAATCCCCGTCAGTTAAAATCTTATATTTATCAAATCGACAGTATTATTTCGGGTGAAGAAAATACATTCTGGAAAGTAGGAATTAGGCCAGCCTACCGAAGTAACAGTAATTACCGTGGATATCTTTTATTGGATACTGAATCGCTCACGATTACTGAAATTAATTATGAATATACACAAGCAGGATGTGATTCCCGGTCAAAAGGCCTGTTCCCAGTTTTTAGAAGCCAAGGCAGACAAATAACACTTAAGTATTCAGGAGATAGGGGTAATTACTATCTAAAATATATGAGTGACAAAGAGTTCCTGCAAAGAAGAAACTCCGGTCAAAAGTATATGCAGCTTAATGAATACGTTGCCACCAAGGTTGATACCATCAACAATAGTCCCATTCGCTACGAAGAACAAAGCCAGGAAGCAACCATTTTTTCAACTTCTGCCAACGACTATAACCAAACTGATTGGAAGGATTATACTATACTTGACAAAGACTCCACGATGAATGACATGAACCTACTAGAAATATCCGGAAGCGAGTCCCAAGAGATATTGTCAAAACGCAATAAACTGAATACCAAAGGAAAAGTCAAATCCACGTTGACTAATCTTCTGGTTCGTTCGTCCTTTGATATTACAATTGGAATGAAACAACTCTCGTCATCTCAACCTATTCATTTTGGTTACCTACCCAATGCCAATCACTTATATACAATTGATTTGCCGGGCATTTCTGATGAACCGTTATTTCTGTATGGAATGATGTTTGGAGTTCGCTTAACAAATAAGCTGGAGCTATTTTATGAATCTGAGGAACAGATCAGTTCACATCATTACAGTACATCAGGATTGGGTGTTAGATATAATTTACCATTAAAAAATTATGGACGAAAATGGCTGGTAACCCCATCTTTTAAAATGGAATTGGAGGAATACGGATTGAATGCCGGGATCATGAATAGCATGGGTAAATTTTCAACTGGAGGGAAAACCTTTGATGCCAATAAGCTTTCGTTCTCTGTTGGTCAATCTTCTATAAATGCTTGCCTTGGATTCGGGGTACGAAAGAATATTTCCCGCCAGCTGAGCCTTAAACTTTCAACAGAATATACCTTAATGCTTCATTCAACACCCAGGTTATTTATCACCGAAAAATCAGGATTTTGGCTGACACGCAAAAAGAGTAGTGTGAAAATAAACTCCGGAGACCAGTTTTTCTTTGATGAACAAGAGTTCGAAGCCATCAACCACATCTCACTGGATAGATTTGAGGTAAAGCTTGGATTAGAGTTCGGCAGGTAAGTGAGTGTTCAATGACGAATTTTACAGTCATTATTAATTGATCAAAATTAAAGGCAACTCATTTCACCGAATATTGGAATGAATGCCTGTTTGGGATGTTAACCTTAAAGAGACAATTACAACTCATAATTTGGAATATTAACTGAATTATTATTCAATGTCGCTTTCTAACCAACACACTGTCAATAATATAAGTACTTTGGCTACGCCAATGTAAACACCTTTCATTTCGCGGTAATTCACCTTGCTCATCAATATATGTACAAAAGCTTGTAACGATTGGCATTTGGCACTTTGTAATAAAGAATTTATAACCCCATTAAAACAGGGCAAGCAAGAAAGTTCACTTATTTGTGAACACTCAAAAAAAGATTTATATTTGCGACGAATAATCGAAATGTAAATCATTACAAATAAAATAGTTATTGGGGCATTAGCAAATAAAACAGCACCACTGCACCCAACACATCCGGGTGAAATACTCAAAGATGAAACGAGCCATATCGAGTACTCGGGACATAGGGAATGATTATTGGCGAGTTCCCTGCCCGCAAAAAGCTTGTCAGGCGGGCATGTGGCAATTAAAAAAAAATTATAAACACATGAAATTGAGTATCGCGGAATATCCCAGCGCAAATGGGCATCTCATACACGTTGTTAAATGAAATATTGAACGCCAAGCGCCCTGTAAATACTGAATTTGCTTTACTCATGGAAGCCGCACTTGGGGTTGACCCTGAAACTTGGTCAACATGCAAATGCGTTACAACATGCAAATGGCACGTGCAGACAAAACACTCACCGAACGCTTCAACCAAATTCGAAAACTTTCTGCGATACTTTAAACGACTCAGATTCTGTACCGGTTTCCAATTTAGTCTGTAGATTTCTGTTTCTGCCAAAACAGTTGGGTGGGTTCCGGGCAATGTTTATCTCGAAAAGAATATTAGCAGAGAATTTGGCCTACGCACATATTTTTGATGTCATTGTTAAACAAGTTAAATTGGAGAATCTACCAATTATTCAGGCTAAAAGAAACGTGAACAACTAATCCCTTCGTAAAGAGGTTGACCATTTCGGAAGCTTCGCTTTACCGTTTGATTGAAACACAGAACATACAGAAGAAAATTATTGGTGGTTTTTCGTTAAATAATGCTTCACTACTTTTTTATGAGAGTGAACGAACCGAACTTTACAATTAAGTTTAGTGCACAAAAACTGAGGCCGTTTCCGAAAAGCCTGTAACGAGTAGGAAAAAAAATAATACTTTTACGATTATGAAAGAGCTAGAAAAAAATGAGTTATTAGCAATTGATGGAGGTTCAATGGTTGGTGATGCCTTGCGTGCAATTAGAGATGCAGCGGTAGATGCTTGGGAATGGTGTAAATATCATATTGCGGGATGGGATTAATTTTCAGGTTCAATAATATTTTGTCAAGAGTGAAATTCATTACTTTAAGCAAATATAATTTTACCTATAATAATTAACCGGCAAAGAGAAAGCGTTGGCTTTCTCTTTGTAACTTTTCAATATTTGTAGAATGAGGAATTTTAGCACCGCAATATTATTGTTTTTCTTTTCTTTTGGTTTTGCTCAAACAACGATTAAATCACGAATAATCACTGCAAAAGAAAAAGAAGCATTGGGTTTTGCTGATGTTTTTGCCAAGAATACGCAAGTGCATGCACTTTCAAATTTAAATGGTTGGTTCAGCCTGCAGTGCAATAATACCGATACCATCATCGTGAGTTGCCTTGGATATCAAACTGTGACACTTAGGGCTACTGATGCCATGGTCAAAAACACAATTGAGATGATTGAAGATACCATAAAATTAGGTGAAATAACTATTTTAGCAGAAAGTGCTTATAAAATGCTTTTAAGAGCACGGGATAGTACAAACACTCATTTTTCTAAATCAATTCAAGGAACTTGCCTCAGAAAGGATAGGTTATCATTAAACAACCAAATAGTAAAGAACGTTGATTCGGAAATTATTTTTAAGACAAATAATATTAAGAATAGACATCTTGATATTGACTATTGGTTAAATACGATCAAATCTGAATCGAAGAATGATGTTTCGGATCAACCACACACGGGATATCCAAATACGATCCCGTTTAATCGATTCGGATTACGAATGCCACAAAAAGAAGAATTATCAAAATTTAAATGTACGATAACATCAGGTTCTGATGACAATATTGTTATAAAAGTCATTCGAGATAAACCTACAATAAATATGATGACCGAATTTAAATATATAGTTAATAAAAAGACTTGGATATTTGAAGGCATTGAATCCAGAGGAAATTTCGAAAAAGAACCTTTAAAAAAATCAAGCCGATATTTCTACTTTCAGTCCTATGCAAAATTAACATACACTTCTTTCGGAGATTCGTGTATTCTCAAAGACTTCTGTTACAAATTGGTTTTTTCGCATAAAAAAGTTGATCCGGAAAACTTATGGGAATACTTTGTGAATATGGATATCATTCCAACTCAAAATGCAATCTCGATGCCTGATGACAAAAAACTACGTCCCTTTGATTTCCTTTTGTATAAAGACAAGAAAAAAATATTAGAGTAGTTGTTCTCGCTCGCTCCATCAGATATGCACAAAATCTTGCATGTTTGCAATCTGCACCCTTGCCGTTATCCTTCTGGTATTGCCCTACATTATACAAAAAGCCTTTTGTTACCCATTGCCCTGCATTTCACTTGGAATTTCTTTCAAGGACCCATTTTCGGGTTCAATGTGAGCGGTCACATAACAAATTCACTTATCAAGCAAACACGAGTAGTTGATAATCTCTGGAATGGAGGAACGTTTGGGTTCGAAGGTTCGATCCTTTCGATCCATTTTCAGGTAATTGCTATTGGTGGTTTGTGGTGGTATTATGACAGAAGGACAAAAATAGAATCAAAAATCACCGAGCCTTCAATTATTCAATAAAGGTAAATTTTACACACAAATTTTTCCTGAAAAAACTATCGTATAGTGAAATACAAAAAGTAAATGGGGGATTTCAGACTCTGGCTTATGTGGTGAATTTTTATGTAGTTTTTTTCTTACTCTCAAAAAATGAGAGTGGGCAGCTTTATCTTAGCCTTAAGTTTAGTGCACAAAAACTTAGGCCGTATCCGAAAAGCCTTTGAATAGAGTAGGATAAAAATTAATACATTTATGTTATGAAAAATTTAGAAACAAAAGGGTTCAAAGAACTTACATGCAAAGAACTCAAGGAAGTTGAAGGAGGTCGGTGGAGCTGGTTAGGTGCCATTATTATAGGTGCAATCGCTGGTATTTGTTTGGGACCAATTGCTGCTGCTGTTGGGTTTGTTGCAGGTGGTTACTTTCCGGGATAATAATAATAATAATAGTTAAGTAATTAATTCAAATAAATTTTATGCTATTCAATGGTAAGTAACAATATAAAAATGACACAATTAATGAGATGATGTGAGATTTATACGTTGTTCATTACCATTGATAGTATTTTATTTTTGAGATTTTGAGATTTCTTTAGAAAAACATTTAAACATCCCCACTGTAAATGAAATTATTTACTCTCTTCTGTCTATTTTTTGTTATGTATATCACAACTTTGCCAGCTCAATGTCCGAGAGATCTATCTAATAGTAAAACTACCGTGTATTTTATTCGCAATGAATATGTTAATATTTTTAGATCTTTTGAGTTATACAATAACGATAGTTTTATAGGCCGTTTAAAAGCACGAAAATGCTTAAAGTACGAGTGTAACTCAGGAAAACAACTTTTTTGGACGGCCGCCGACAACCGCGATTTTCTGGAACTTGATTTGGAACCCGGTCAAACCTATATCTTATGGGTCGAATATAAGATAGGGTTTGTCAAAGGATTTATAAAACTTAGGCTAATACCCCAAAATTCAGAAAATTACAATTTTTTGAAGCAAAAGTTTCAGAACCAAAAAAACGTTCAGTTAACCGGCGAAGAAATTCAGGAGAAAACATTAGTACGAAAAAACTACATTTCGCGAAACCTGAAAAGATACGAAAACAAGAAACAGAAGGAGGTTCAGCTTTCTTACGACACTAAGGTTGTTTCGCAGGATGATAAAACCCAAACAAAACCGACTCCAATTATACTTGATTACGATTTTGTTGATTTCCCATTTTCAAAGCAAAGTATTGAATTATTGGGCGTTGGTGGGTTGTTTGTAAATCCGTCAATGTCGCAATCATTGAACATAGCAGCTTCGTTTAATAACCTAAAGCGTGAAGGGATTTATCGGTTAATGGCTAAAAATCCTTCGACAAAACCCTACTATAAATTTTCAATTATGATGGCCGATATATTGACTTACTTACCGATCCCTTTATCAATCGGTTGGGAACATGAAGAGTTTCATCGTGCAGTATTCTTGAAGCATGGAGGTAGTAGCTACAACGAGATGAATAATTTTCCAATAATAAAGTCATTAATAAGTGTACTAAAAGTAAAAGATGCAGATTTGATTAGGTTGAAGTTGGAAAGTCCACAAGATCAGGTTCGTATGTCGGAGGCTGGATTAGAAGGTGGGTATTTATTGGGTAATACAATCAACAAACAAGCCTTTTATTACAACACAAAATCAGTTTCATATACTCCACTTATAAGTACCTTAAATAGCGCATTCTACGTTTTCATGTGTTCAAGGATAAAATCAGACCGAATGACAGATGAAGCTAATACAGAAGAAGGCAGCAACATCGCAAAACGCGATTTGCTTGGGTTTGATTTTACTTCATGGGTGTACGATTTGTTCCGTCCCAACGAGCCATACGAAAGCAGGGGTATCCACCCATCGGGCGTGGGGATTAATCGCTACATCAAAAGATCACAATTAAACCACGATGAATTGTCGTACCTAAAACTTCATGGGTATTTGCAATTCATTAACTTCATCAACCCAATGACTTTATTCCATACTTCATACACCCTTCAGGAAAAAGAAAACGGAGATGATACACGGGCGAACCTTTACTTTAACCATTGGTTGTCACCTTTCGGTTTCGATATTTCGACTACAGGTTTGCTGCACTATGATCAGCATAATTACGCATTGTCAATACACAATTATGCCAACTACTATAAGTGGTTTCCGGGTATCGAAATTGAAACCTACAATTATCTGCTTGGAGAAGGAAAATTGAAGCGACCTATCCCTGTTTCTGCACGAGCGATGCTATGGCTGCAACCTGAGGACCAGCTATTTTTCGCAAAACATGGGGCTTTCGGTGGTTTTATTGAAACTAAAATCCATTACCCTTTTAACAAACATTTTCAACCCTATATTTCGGTTTCAGCTAAATCAAATGGTTGGGTTCAGGGTAATGTTTATCTCGAAAAAAATATTAGTGGTGAGTTTGGACTGAGGGCATATTTTTAATGTTACATTTTTGTAACTTACAAATTTGTAACATACAAATATGTAAGTTATATTTGCATCAAACTTTGAACCTATGGAAGACGCACCTTTTGTTTTTGGAATACTGGCTACTAAAATTGATTTTACCGACCGGGAAAAGGAAGTCGTACAACTTGCTTCAAATTTCAGAAATCTGGTAAATACCATCATTATTTCGCCCCGTCGTTGGGGCAAAACATCGCTGGTTAACATGGTTTCCGAATTGCTTGACAAGGAAGAACCTAATATAAAGATCTGTCACATTGACCTGTTCAATGTAAGGACAGAGGAGGACTTTTACATTACTTTGGCTACTGAAATACTAAAAGCCACCTCTTCAAAATGGGAGGAACTGGCACAAAATGCCAAAGAATTCTTAGCCAGGCTTTTACCCCGGATTTCATTTTCGCCTGATTCCCAGAGCGAAATATCGTTTGGGATTGACTGGGAAGAGTTAAAAAAGAAACCGGACGAAATTCTTGATCTGGCCGAAACCCTTGCAGTAGAAAGAGAATTAAAGATTGTTGTTTGTATCGACGAATTTCAGAGTTTAAGTGATTACGAGTATCCATTGGCATTTCAGAAAAAGTTAAGGGCACATTGGCAAAGGCATACTCACGTTTCGTATTGCCTGTATGGAAGTAAACGACACATGTTATTGGACGTATTTTCAAATCCTTCTATGCCATTCTATAAATTTGGTGATCTAATGTTTCTGGAGAAAATATCCACCGAAAACTGGGTAGAATTTATACAGCGCCGGTTTTCGGAAACAGGGAAGGAAATAAAAAAAGAAGAAGCAACACTCATCGCAAATCTGGCAGAGAATCATTCGTATTACGTTCAGCAATTGGCTCAGCAAACATGGCTCAGAACAGATACAGTGTGTTCAGATTCTGCTGTTAATGAGGCATATCATGGAATTATCAATCAACTTAGCCTGTTGTTTGTGAATATTACAGAATCGTTGACAACCACGCAGTTAAATTACCTTAAAGCGATTCTTTCGGGCGAAAAACAACTTAGTTCGCAAAGCACCCTTCAGAAATATAAATTGGGAACATCGGCCAATATCGGAAGACTCAAACAAGCACTTCTTGCACGTGAAATCATTGACACCACCGCCGATCAGATTGAACTTCAGGATCCAATGTACAAGTACTGGTTAAAGAATACTTACTTCGGAATAACACATTAAGGCCGTTTGCTTACTGAAACGCTATCAACATTATAAGCGCTTTCACCACGTCGGGAAGGGGTCCATTCATTTCGTAATCATACGCCCATTCCTCCGGTGGTGAATAAAAACAGGTAGTCTCTGGTACAGATTTACAATCAGCACTTTTTCGAAAAGGATTATAATCCAGGCATCTATCCCAACTTAACCTGGCCCTAAGTTTAGTGCACAAAAACTGAGGCGGTTTCCGAAAAGCCTGTAACGAGTAGGAAAAAAAATAATACATTTACGATTATGAAAGAGTTAGAAAAAAATGAGTTAATGGCTATTGATGGTGGAAGTCTTTTCGAAACCGGTGGACACTGGATGTATGCATTAGGAGTTTTAGCTATTGCCGCTATAATACTTCTATAAATTTTTGAAAGGAGTTCTCTTTGCAGAGAACTCCTTTGTATTTTAATGCAATATATAATTGTATATTCTTTATTAGTTTATGAAACGAACATGTTCAATAAACGCATACACGGATGAATACTCTACATGCGAGTTCCTTCCGACCATTAAAAAAACAAATTATATTGGGATGAAATTAATCGTTATAACTGTAGGACTTTTCTTAATATTCAGGATTGGACATGCCCAACCAATTTCTATTTCAGGCAAAACAATTGATGCTGAAACAGCTGATCCATTATCCTACACAAGCATTCAGCTTGAAGGAACCGGTATTGGAACAATAAGTTTTGTATCCGGAGAATTCAACTTAAAACTATCCGAAAAGTATGCTGGAAAGATATTGGTGTTTTCATTTATGGGATATAAAACAATTAAAATTCCGGTAATTGAGCTGGTCAAGAAGGACAATGTAATTAAGCTGAAAAAGGAAGAATTCTATATCGATGAAATAGTTGTTATGCCAGATAGTACATTATTATCTCTTTTAGCAAAGGCATACAAAAAGATTCCTGATAATTATCCGGGAACCCCTTCTTTGCTAAAAGGTTTTTACCGGGAAACGGCCAGAAACTCGGAAAACCAATATTTGTATTTTTCAGAAGCAGTTATCGAAACATATAAAAGCCCATATAAATACAATGCAGACAACGGTCAGGTAAAGATTATCAAGTCAATGACCAATGAATTTCCTGCCTTGGCTTCATTTAGATATCGGTTTCAGCAAGGGATTTTCATGGCAAATGAAGGAGATTTTGTGAAAAAAAGGGAAGATTTTATCAATCCGAAGCACTTCGGTGATTATAATTATTCTTTATCCGGCACTACAAAATATCAGGGGAAAGAAGTATATATCGTTAATATTAATACGAAGGATGATAGTCTCAACGGAGGTCAAAAGGGAAAAATATACATCGAGAAATCAACACTCGCTTATGTAGCTTGCGAAATAGTTGCTACAGAAAGGGGTATTTCAAATTTCAATAAATTTCGAACAGGATTGCCGAACCTTATAAAATATGAATATTCAACTGAATATGTCAGTTTTAAAGGGAAGTGGCATATAAAGCATGTTGCAGAAAGAGCCGGGTTTACAAAAGACAATGAAAATACATCTGTTGATGGTGAATATATTTCAACTGAGATATCAACTGATTTGATAAAGCCAATGCCTTTAAAAGAGAGAATAAATTACAATGATTTCTTCTCTGAAAAGGCGAAAGAGTTCTATTCGGAGGATTACTGGAGCGAATACAATGTACTTGAAAAAGACAGCTTGCTCAGTAACCAAATCAAATTATTATACAGTCCGGTACAATCGAAAAATTTGCTTACAGAACGAACAAATTTTAAAAGGAATAAAAGTTTGTTCAAGGTTATTTCAAAATTTGATCTTAGGTATGGGGTGAGTATCCTTGCAGCTAAGGGCAATGAAGGTAATTATTCGATTTCGTATCAAAGTTCCGGAAATTCACTGAATCTAAGTGAAAAGATGAAATCTTTTAATTATGAACCGACAATAAATGTTCAGCTCAATTTTCATCAAAACAATGAGGTAGCTTTTAATTTTGATGTTTCCAGATCTTTTAAAAAGGATATTGGGATAAAATCGTATGGCTTTGGAGCATCTTACAGTATCTTATTGAATAAGTGGACAAAACCATTAATCCTTGACTTGTCTCTTGGGTATTCATTTACCCAGCTTTCACGTAATTTTTCAAATTATAGAAACAGTACAAGTTTTAGTATGGGCAATAAAACAATTGATGCTGAGTCGTTAAGTTTTGGAATTGGTTTTAATACAAATGGAATATTACCTCAAATAGGACTTAAATATCAACTTAAAAACAAATTCTGGCTATTTGTTTCAACCGGCTATTACCTTCCTGTATTTACATCCCAGAAGTTATATATTTCAGAAAAATCAGGATTTTTCATGACACGAAAGAATTCATCAATCAATCTATCAGACAATTCATTACAATTAAAATATGACGGCGCACCAACAATAAAAAGTCATGTTGATTTTGGAAACTACAACGCCAAAATAGGGATTATCATTAATTTTTAACAAAAAAATAAATAAGAAAAAATGAACAGTTCAGAAAAACAAGTCAGTTCTAAAACAAGCATAGAGCTAACCTATAAGATAAGGTTTAATGGAAGAGAAATTGAACAGAAACAATATGTTGCAGATTCTTACGTGTACATTGAAAATGCAGATAAAAAGATATTATTTTTGCCACTAAGTGAAAAACAGTATCTTATTGATACAGAAGCTAAAAAGTTAAAAGAGATTGATTTGTCAACCCAGGCAATGCAGTTAAAACAATTAAGATCAATGATCGGTGAAATAGAAACTACAGTTTCAAATAGTACAATTGAAGAAAATTCAAATATTAAACACCTTCAGCTTTCAAATATTACGAGTTCCCCGGTAAAATTTAATGCTGATTTACAAGTTATTGAATATCCGGGCTTAGAAAAAACAGTATATCAGCAATTTTATGTATTTCAAGCTAACATGCAATTATTTAAAATTGATTTAAACGCAAATGAAATTGTTAAGTATTTAGAAACTTCGCTCACAATAAATGGTCAGGAACAAAAAAGTACAATAGAACTTGTCAAGATAACAAAAAGCACAAACGATAATCTTGATTTCGATAGTTATACCAATTATAAAATAATTCAGTGAAAAGCCTAAGAGCTAGTGTTAAGTTAATGTAGATATGACGTATATTTAGTGTATCTTTGAGCAAAAAAACCATGATACACTATACTATCAAATTGAATCAATCTGAGGTTGCAGAGTTAACCAAAGTAATCAACAAAGGAAGCCACACATCTCAAGCCTTTCGGTCAGCCTATATTTTATTGAACTGTGATAAGGGAGAATTTTCAGAGAATACTAAAATAACAAATGCAGAAATCTGCAAGATTTTAAAAGTTGGCGAAAGAACTATAGATAGGATAAAGAAGAAATTTATTGAAGAAGGATTTGAAAGTGTGTTGGAGAGAAGGCCTTCTATGCAAAATTACACTAAAAAGGTTGACGGTGATATTGAAGCAAAATTAGTGACACTCTGTTGTAGTGAGCCACCTGAGGGATTTGCCAAGTGGTCGCTTAGAATGTTGGCAGACAAAATGGTAGAATTGAAATACATAGATTACATTTCGCATGTGACAGTACATGAGACTTTAAAAAAAACGAACTTAAGCCCTGGAAAGTAAAAGGTTGGATTATTCCACCGAACCAGAGCAGTGAATTTGTAGCCAATATGGAACATGTTTTGGATGTATATAAACTTCCATATAATGAAGATTATCCGGTTGTCTGTATGGATGAATCACCCAGACAACTTATTGAAGAGGTTGCATCAACGCCAATGAAGCCTGGTCAGGAAGCAAGACTGGATTATGAATATATAAGACACGGGATGGTTAACATCTTTATGGCAAATGAACCATTGAAGGGGAAAAGGCTTGTTGAAATTACTTATTTTAAAACAAAAAAGGATTGGGCCAAGTTTATCAAACGAATAGCAGACGAAATGTACCCCACGGCAAAGAAAATAAAATTGGTGATGGATAACTTCAAAACACATGACCCATCAGCTTTTTATGAAGTATTTCTTCCGGAAGAAGCCAAGCGACTATGGGATAGATTTGAATTTATTTACACCCCGAAGCACGGAAGTTGGTTGAATATGGCAGAAATCGAATTACACGTACTCAATGGGCAATGTTTAAAACGTCATATTGCAACAAAGGAGAAAATAATTAAAGAGGTAAATGCTTGGCAAAACCATAGAAACAACAAAAACTCAAAAATTAATTGGCAGTTTACAAATGACAAAGCTCGTATCAAACTTAAAAGACTTTATCCGTCAATTTCAAATTAACACGACACTAGTATAGTCTGAGATGTTCTTTGATTTGATTCATAGAATGTTTCAGACTTATTATTTTCAAACATATGATTCGGAATATTACTATTATCCTTACCTTCTTCCTATCTTTTTCGATTTATGCCGCCGGAATAAGCGGGATGCTTATGAACAGGAAGCGGTCAGGCAAAAGGAAAAAGAAAAAAAACGCACATTATCGGATTTCGCTTATTTACTGGAAGAAGAACAATCGAAAAAAGACCAGGAGCACAATTCGGGAACAGCGTTCAACCCATCTGATCATTATCAGAATTCGTCCCGCTCCGGGAACGGCATTCCGTCTCAGTCAAATAATCGTACTTCGGCTATCCATTCTTCAGCCAGTGCCTACCAGAACATTAACAGGCAACTGGGCAATTGGAATAACCAACCAGCAAATGAGGTGGATGAACAATCTCAGTCGAAACTGGAGAGCCGCATTCAGGAACTGGAGCGTAAACAGGAAGAGGAAATGCTGCGCAAAAAAACAGAGGACGACCAATTATCCGTGATTGAAAAATCATACCAGTTGGCGGCGAAATACATGCCGGGTACTGCTACTCCGGTAACAAATACTTCCTCCTCAGAAGCAAATAAGATCACATCAACCCTATCTTCTGGAGGAAAAGTTGTTGCCCAACCTGTCCGGCAGGTAACGCCAAACGTAGTATCGCTACTGTCAAATTCTTTGAACGGCAAGGAAAACACAGAATATGACCCTAAATCGCATAATTCCGGGTTTAGGACAATCGCCGGAAACGAAGAGGCAACTGGGAAAAACAGTATCCATGCCTGCATTAACCAGACTGTTACTCTAACCAACGGGAAAGAACTGCAATTGCGGCTATTGGAACCCATCCGGATTGGGGACTTGCTGATCCCAGCCAATACGCTTATCACGGGTCCTTGCCGCATTGGGGGCGAACGGCTTAATGTTACGGTTACTTCCATCCAATATGTCGGGAATATCATCCCGGTTCAGCTGCAGGTTTATGGGACAGACGGGCAACCGGGAATATCCGTGCCCGGCAATGATGCAATTACTGCGGCTAAAGAAGTTGCTTCATCCCTGGCTTCGTCAACCGGCAGTGGAATTATGATTTCGGATAATGCAGGTTCGCAACTGGCGGCAGATTTGGGGAAAGGGCTTATCCAGGGAGCTTCGCAGTTCGTCAGTAAAAAGATGAGTACCGTTAGAGTGACCATCAAAGCCGGTTACCAGGTATTGCTTCTGCCTGAACAGTAGAAGCCCCTCCCTGCCCGCGGCAGGCGGGTAAATCTCCCCTGATTCGACAAGCTCATCAACCAGGGAGACTTTAAAAACATTAGTAAACGATTTTAGTATTAACCGGGCTTATCCTCCTTCTCCTCCTTTGGAGAGGTTAGGGGAGGCTCATCAAAAACAAGTTTCAAATGAAAAGAATTTTTATCATTCTTGCCTTTATGGC
>JBBSBP010000015.1:0-82220 GCA_038251165.1 Bacteroidales bacterium
CTCCGTCATTGCGAGCGACCGCAGGGAGCGTGGCAATCTCATCCTGGTAGTACGAATACCCAAAACAAAAAGACTCAACCTTCAACAGATTGCTTCGCTCCGCTCGCAATGACGATCATAGCAGCGTCATTGCGCGAACCATCCTCAGCGCGTCATTGCGAGGACGAGGAAGGAGGACGCGGCAATCTGTTCGAATACCCCACGCTCCGTCATTGCGAGCGACCGCAGGGAGCGTGGCAATCTCAACCTGGTAGTACGAATACCCAAAACAAAAAAACTGAAGCTTCAACAGATTGCCTGTCCGCAGCAGCTACTCATAACCATTATCGAAGTTTTATCAGGAATGAAAGGAAATAGAAGTTGTAATTTAGTAAATTTGTGAAAATTCATTTTTATGGAAACAATATTTAAATTAAAGGCCACTGAATTAGACCGAAGTTTTATTGAGTCGGTAAAAAATCTATTCAAAGACAGAGAAATTGAAATATCGATTAAACCAACTCAGGACGAAACTGAATATTTGCTTAGTTCACCTGCCAACAAGAAGTATTTATTAGAGGCCATCAAAGAAGTAAAAAAGAACAAAAATCTCGTCAGTTTTACCGGTAAAGAATTTGAGGAATTAACAGAAAAACTGCTCAGCAAATGAAGCACAATATCACTTTTATTCCAAAAGCTTTTGATTCATACAAAGAGTGGGCAACTGTTGATAAACAACTATTTAAAAAGATAAATGAATTAATTCAAAGTATTGACCGCACTCCTTTTAAAGGTATTGGAAAGCCTGAACCATTGAAACATCAGCTAAAAGGATGTTGGTCAAGGCAAATAAATGACGAACATCGCCTTGTTTATCAGGTTGCTTCTGAAAACGAAATATTGATCCTTCAATGTAAATATCATTATTAAGCTTGCTCTTTACATATTATCCTATAAAGGAGAGCTGGAACTTTGGTATCAGAAAAACCTTTCATTTTCTACCGACTTAATGCTCATCTTTTTTACGGCCTGGACCATTGTCGCCCCTGAAAGTCAATGGTTAATGGTTAATGGTCTGGCCAACCAATTTTTGCACTCTTTCCGTAAGTTGCACTTGCGGGCGTATTAGTTTTGTTCCCTTTTTATCTGCGTTTAAATAATAAATTATAAATTTGTGGATATTTTACGACTATGAAAACTGTAAAAAGAATTAACGAAACAAAAGAAAAGAGTTGGGCACTTCCGGGGGTTGAGCTTACACAAGAAGAATTTGTTGCCGGCATTCGTAAAGCGGAAGAAGGACCATTCTACACTCGTGAAGAATTTGAAAGTCGTTTTGCTAAATGGAAAAAAGAAAAAGGGTACAGCTAAGTGCTCAATTTGAAATAGATATCCAAAATATCTATGAATATGGAGTTGAAATATTTGGTATAAAATTAGCAGATCAATATTCGCAACATATTTTGGCTCTAAGTTATGGGCTAAACGATCTTTACCTGATGTACCCGGAATGCAGGTGGTTGTTGACTAAAGGCCGAATTTACCGAAATATAATCCTTGAGTCTCATTTAATCATTTACAGAATTAAAAAGGAAAGAATCGAAGTACTGGAAGTCATTCATTCCAAATCAAGTTTATATCGTTTTTAAAGATTTGCCGGAAAGGACGGCTGAATTAAACTAATACGAATTTGTAAGGGTTTTACAGGGTGTAAAACCCTTACTTGTTTTAATACTCATTTCAATCATACTGCCTTATGCTGCAAACTCAGCGGAGCAGGCGGATGCGGTTATCAGGTTTTGGTTTCCGAAAAGCCGGTAGTAAATGCGATCCAGATACGGATCAGAAGATGATCAAAGCAATCGCAAAAGGGAGCGTGGCAATCACAACCTTCAACAGATTGTTTCTCCGTCAGCTGACGGATCGCAATGACGATCATAGCAGCGTCATTGCCTGTCCGCAGCAGGCGGGCGAGGACAGAATGATCAATATTCCGGGCTTTAGCCCAAATAGCTATGGCTAAAGCCATTGGATTCTGCTGTCAATTTTCATTCAAATAACACGCCTGCCCTCCAAAATGGTATTCCAATCATAAATTTAAAAAAAATACAGCAACCGTATCAACAAGTCTTACAGCATTTTGCCAGTCCATATTGAAAAAAAACTCATTTTAAAACCCGTTTTCAATATAATTTCTATCTTTGGTCTACAGACTGATTAGTGAGAAAATGAGTAATTTAAATTCCATTGTTTTACGTATTCTTTTTTTATGCACCGTCATAAGCTTTTCATCGCCTACCTTTAGCCAGGTCCCCAGGCAGAAGAGCTCATCCTTTTGCGACAACTGGACCATCGATGTTAAGACCGGCGTTGGAATTCTCATGACCGAAGTACCCTACGAATTTTTGAGATATATCAATTACGTCAACCTTCCCGTAAAAGTGCCGGGAGCGGCAGAAAGTTTCAACATCCGGAAAGGGATCACCCCACACTTCGAGTTAGGCTACCAGTTCGATTACATTCAGGTGAATGGCAAGGTTGTACAGGGGGGGCTGGACTACCAGGTTAAAACACAGGCATTCGAAAGTAATTTCTGGCTGGGATATAATTTTACCCGTAACGATGTAATCAAACCCAGGTTAAACTTCCTGATGTATTACAAGATTGGGGGCATTTCACTCAAAAACAACCCGCGAATAATCCTGGCGGATGGAAGCCTGGCTCCGGTCGATGAATCACTGGAAGACAATAAATTTTTAACAAACATTGCAGTTCTTACCGGCGTCGGAGCCGGAGTAACATACCGGATATCCGGCAATCTCAGCCTGATCACTACCTTTGAGCTCAACAGAAGTTCGGATATGGGTGCCGATATCTATAAGATTCACAAAATATTCTACGATTCTCCGAATACCGTAAACAAATACATTACATTTTCAACCGGCTTAAGTTACAGCCTGAATTTTTCTTCCTCCAAAGAGTCAAGTTACTTTACTCCAAAGACAGAAAAGGATAAAAAACTTTTGGGGCGTAAAATTAAGCGGTTAAAAGGGAAATCCTCGAAGGCCATCCGTCCGGATTGGTATGAACATTAAGCTCCGCAGGGAAAAGACGTCTGCGGGAATACATCCAAAAAATGACTAAAAAAGTTGTTTAAAAAAATTTGCCTCAACATGCAAATAAATAAACTTTTATCCATTATTTTTGTTTAAACCCTTAATCCGGGATACTATATGTTTTGTAAAGGAAATATATTTAACTTGCAAGTCAGAATAGTTGATCCTGAAAGCCGGAACGGAATTACAAAACAACCTTAAGATTTAGGAAAAATTATAAAGCTGATCAGGTGCAAAAATTACAGAATTCGTTTATTCTTATGCTTATGATTTTATTCGTTTTACCATATCAAAGCGTTCGTTCCCAGTCCCTGCAACAGCAAGTGCTGAAAGGACTGAAATCGGAAGGTTTTGAGGAAATACGGATATTAAAGGAAGGAAATGATGTTTTCTGTACCATTGAGCGCGGACTTTACCGTACCCCCGCTGAAGATTTCCGCCAGGCGCTTCGGCAGTTAACCGATGTTTATCCGGACTCATGCCGGTTTCGTTTGATCCTTTTGGAGCAGGGCCAGCCTCTTTACCAGCTTTCGGTCGATGCCCGAAGCGAAAAAAACAAAAAGCCGGAACAGGCCCTTTCAGAAAAGCTTCAACCCCATGGGGAAATAACCTGGTACAATGAAAAAACCTATCAACGGGTAAAACAGGAACCAGTTCACCGACCCGTGAATACAGGCCTGACCCTGACGATCTATCCGCAAATTTTTGTCCGCAATATACGACTGGACCAGCTTTACGAAAAACAGCTTAACCTGGCCCCTACCCTTCAGTATTCCGGATGGAAAGGAATGCTGTTAACCGGGCAGCTTATTTTCCCTTTGTTCAACGAGCTGTATCACGGGGAAAGTTTTATCCGTCCCGGTTTTATAACCTTCAGTCAGAATTTTTCGATGCCCGGCCTGAACAGCCTGAGCTTTACCGCCGGAAATTTCAACCTGTACAGCTATGGTTTGGACCTGAGGTGGAAAAAACGCTTTTTGCACAGCCGCTGGAACCTGGGCGCCAACATGGGGTTAACCGGGAGATCATACATCAATCAGTGGTATTGGGACCATACTCCCATGGATCGTTTTTCATGGAATGTAAAAGTTGGCTATTACCTTCCGGTGTTTCAACTGCAGGCCGATCTGCTGGCCGGACAATTTCTGGCCAATGACAAGGGATTTCGCGCTGATCTTTACCGCCATTTTGGTGAAGTCACCATTGGCGCTTATGCAGGTTACGCCGGTGGAAGGTCCAATGGCGGGTTTCATTTTGCGATTCCGCTTGATCCATTTAAACGAAAACACAACAGCAGGTTCAGGATCCTCCTGCCTGCAAGTCTGGACAATGAATACAATGCCACGGCTGAATTTGTCTACGGACGGTATTATGAAACAAGGCCTGATGAAAACCGGTCCGTACAGGATTTGCCTCCACAATTTATAAATAACATATTCTTTAATCCCTAAAAACAAAAAACATGAACAGAAGTAAATTATTCATCAAAACCTTTGTAGTCATGACAGCGCTGCTGCTTGGCTCTCAGTTCCTCAACTCGTGCAAAAAAAGCCCTCCGGTACCAACCGTGGATGATGTGATTGACACTGCACCAGCGGATAAACTTAAAACTACCGTGACCGCGGCAGCTACTCTGGAAGCTCTGCCTCCTGCATTTACCGCGGCAGCTCAGACCGTCATTACTCCGGTTCAGTCGCAAGCCTTATTCGATAATGTGGACTTCAATGCGGCAGCCCAGTTCGTCCAGGCTAACAGTGTGATATCCGCTGCTGAAGTCACCAAACTGAAGGCTAACGATCAGGCTACCCTGAATGCTGTTCTCACCCGGATGCTCAGCCTGCCATCCTACATATCGGAGGCTATGGTATCAACGGTATATAACAACGGACTCAATAATGCGGAATTAAGTTCGTATATGGTTAAAACAAAAACCTCGGCTGATCCGCTTTATGAGAACAATTTTTATCAGGCTGCACTGGATGTTCAGAAACTGCTTCAGGATTATACCATACCAATGCTTCAGAAACTTGCTGTATTAAAGGCCTCAAGTACAAAATCAGCATCAACTGTTGCATTTTTTAACCTTTCAGGAGGATGGTTGAGTGGTAATATATGGGGATTTCTCTTGCAGTTACGAACAAGCTTACGTTCGATATTCACGTTCAGTCACATTGGTGGAGCATAGTGTACAATGGTTTGAATTGACAAAGGTGTCTGTTTCCTTTCTTTTACGAAGTGGTCGCCTCATGTATAAACCGGAATTCGCTGTTTGTCTCGTTTATTAAGTACAGCCGGTGAATCCGCGCTGAAAAACCTAAGTCTCCTTCGTGAGATTTAGGTTTTTTTTAAATTTTCGGGTCCTGTTCTTCCTTGTTAATTCCATTGAATCCGTAACAATCCTATGTATAAGATGCTAAAATTGGCTTACCCCTCCGGAACAATTCATTTCAAACCTTTTTTTCGGCTGGCCCTTCTGCTTGCTGGTTTTTTACTGTTCAGCGCCGGCCTGAAAGCGCAGCGGACAGCAGGTTCCTCGGGTTTGATCAACATCCCCCGGGGAGAAATTTATCCGGATAAAACCCTGTCTTTGGGAGCCAATTATTTGCCCATCGGGCAAAGCGCTGCAAGCTTCCCCTACAACACGGCCAACTATTACGCCGACCTGGTCTTTTTGCCTTTCCTGGAAGTGACCTACCGGATGACACTGTTTAAATTGTACGATAGCAGGCGGTTTAACAACCAGGATCGCTCCATCGGAATAAAATGCCGGCTCTGGAAGGAAAAGAACCTGCTTCCTTCCTTATTGATCGGTTTAAACGATGTGTACACGGAGAATACCACTGGTAACCAGTATTTTGCCAGCAGCTTTATCGTTTCCGATAAAACAATCCGCACTGCCTCGCATATTCTTCGGCTCACGATGGGTTATGGCCTGAACACCGGGCAAAGCAAACGGCTCAAGGGTTTATTCGGAGGAGTCAGCTACACACCCCGCTGTTTTACCCCACTCGCCCTGATGGCCGAATACGATACCAAAAATATTAACCTGGCTGCCTCTCTGCTGATCCGCAAACACCTTTCGGTCTACGCCGGATGGTATGGCATAAACAAACCGGCAGCAGGCCTCGCCTGGTTTTACCAGCTTAAATAAGCACAAACAACCTCCGGAATCTGTTAAATGCTATTCGTTATTGGATATTCATTATTGGATATTCATTATTGAATATTCGTTATTCATTATTGTTTCTTTTCCCGTATCCACATTCTGAGACGCACCACCGTGTCTCTCTACATCCATCCTCCATCATTAAAAAACCCATCGTATAATCGCTCTTTATTCCTTCCGGAGAAAACAAAATAAACCTGTTGTCAATAATATTTCATTGTATTTATTCGTTTCATGTTGCAAAAGCTGCTTCTTCGTGCAAAAAGCCGGGGGGTTCAAATTTTTTTTTGCATTTAACATACAAACCGGAATGTGTGTTATAATTAGTTTAACTTTGTAAAAAGAAAAAAAACCATGCCAGAAAATATATATCTCCTGCTAAGTTTTTCGATCAGCTTTTTGATCGTTTTTTTTGCTATCCCAAAAATTATTACCGTTTCGAATCATAAAAAACTTTTTGATGTTCCCAACCACCGCTCTGCCAGTCAGGAGCATGTCATCCCAAACCTGGGAGGTATTGCCATCTTTTCCGGGATTTACATCAGTACCCTGATTTCGCTGGAAGGATTTGACATCAATATAATCGTTGGCGTTTTACTGTCCTCGGTCATCCTGTTTCTAATGGGATTGAAAGATGATACCATGGGTCTTTCGGCCGGCAAAAAAATCACCGGGCAGCTTTTTATAGCCATTTACCTGATCACCGTTTGCAACATCCGGTTTACCAACCTGCACGGCATTTTGGGGCTCTATGAGATCAACTACAGCTTAAGCTTCCTGATCTCCCTCACCACGATCATTGGCATCATCAATGCCTTTAACCTGATCGATGGCATCGACGGCCTCGCCGCAGGCATAGGAACGCTTATTTCTTCCGCCTATGGTTTTTTATTCCTTTATTTTGGCCAGCTGGAGTATGCCATATTATCGTTCAGCATAACAGGAGCCCTGGTCGCCTTCTTCTTTTTTAATGTCTTTGGAAAAACAAACAAAATATTTATGGGCGACACCGGTTCCCTGACACTGGGCGGATTGTTCGCCATTTCAACCATCTGGTTTAACGAAATGATTCCAACACAGGGACTCAGCAACCTGGAATGGTCTTTACCTGCTGTTTCACTGGCCATCATGATTGTTCCGGTAGTCGATTCCATCCGGATCATTTCCATCCGTCTTTCACAGGGACGTTCTCCCTTTTCTCCGGACATGAACCACATTCATCACGAACTCATCAAAATCACCGGCAATCATTTACATGCCAGTATTATCATGGTGATATCCAACCTCGGATTACTTTTTATAACGTTTGGGCTTATTCATATGTTGGGCAACACGGTCATGTTCCTTGTGCTCCTGGCCATTGGATTTTCAGCTGCCTATATTCCTGTTTTAATCAACAAAACCAATCAGCGTAAAATAGAACGGGCAAAAATTGCCGTACTTAAGGAAACATCACCCATGCATTTGATTAAATCAAAAAAGGAATTGGTATTTTCCGATGGCACTGACATGGAACAAGACACCCAACCCTCCGGGCAAAAACAGTCCACCTTCAATAAAACACAATCCCGTTAATTTGCTGTAAAATATTCAACCCACTTCGGGGTTGCCAACATCCAATTAATCCTTTTCCCCCAGCTATGCTGGGGGTCAATAACATTAAACTCCTTCGGAGTTCCAAAAGCCACAACAACAGACCCCCAATGAAATTGGGGGCAAACAAGCGACAACCAACCACAACCCCGAAGCGGGTTGAATATCAATAACCCCGGGTAAGGAGGTATGAAACCACCCGGGGAAAACGCAACCCAACTCGCGCGAAAACCCGCAGGGTTTAATGTTAGTGACCCCCAATGAAATTGGGGGCATACGTGCTACAACCAACCACAACCCCAAGCGGGTTGAATATCAATAACCCCGGGTAAGGAGGTATGAAACCACCCGGGGAAAACTCGACCTAATGAACCAAAGGCGCATCTGCCAATCCCGATTGAAACACAAACGCCCTATGCGCCGCAATCAGGATATTCGTTATTGGATATTCGTTATTGGATATTGGATATTGGATATTGGATATCCGGCATTGTTTTTTTCCCATATCCACGTTCTGAGACGCACCACCGTGTCTCTCTACCCGGGACCCTGACCACCTGAGCCCGGCAGACCCGACCACACAACAACAAAAATTCCATTCGTCCTAATTCGTGTAATTCGTCTTCATTCGTGTAATTCGTTGATCCCTCGCCACAAAACACTACTTAATTGTTAATTCAGCCGAAGTGCCTGAACTTTATTTTTAAACCAGCTTAAAAAACGATACTTTTGTGTCCCGGAACAATTCTTATTTAAAACGAATCCAAATTATGACAACACATAAAAAAGCACTTTTAATGATTCTCGATGGTTGGGGAATCGGTGATGGTACTGCAAAAGATGTTATTGCTACAGCACCAACTCCTTTTATGGATTACCTGAATGCCACTTATCCGCACTCACAGCTGCTAACCTGCGGTGAACATGTGGGTTTACCTGACGGGCAAATGGGAAACTCGGAAGTGGGTCACCTCAACATCGGAGCAGGCCGGGTTATTTACCAGGACATGGTGAAAATTACCAAATCGATCCGCGATAAAACACTCTGGAATGAACCACAGATCGTAAAAGCATTTACCTATGCCAAAGAGAACAACAAAAACGTCCACCTGATAGGTTTAATCGGCCCTGGTGGTGTTCACGCTCTCAGCGCGCACATGGTTGCCCTCTGCCGGATCAGTACTGATTTTGGCCTGAAAAACACCTTCATTCATGGTCTTACCGATGGCCGCGACACCGATCCCCGTTCCGGACTTGGATTTCTGGAAGAGGATCTGAAAAACCTGGAAGGAACCAACGGTAAATTTGCCTCGCTGATCGGCCGTTATTTCGGCATGGACCGTGATAAAAACTACGACCGCTTCAAACTGGCTTACGATTTATACACCGAAGGAAAAGGAACCCCTTCAGCCGATCTGCTGAAAACAGTAAAAGAATCTTACCAGGCCGGGGTAACCGACGAATTTATGAAACCCATCGTGATGGTTGACGAAGACGGAAAACCACTGGCTACTTTCAGGGAAAACGATGTGGTCATTTGCTTTAACTTCCGCACCGACCGTTTACGCCAGACAACCATTGCCTTTACACAGCACGACCTGCCTGAATTCGGCATGAAAACCATGCCTTTGCAATGGTACACCATGACCAACTACAAGGCAGACTTCAAAAACGTAAACGTTATTTTCGACAAGCCAAACCTCAACAATACCCTGGGCGAAATCGTATCGAAAGCCGGATTCAAACAAATCCGTATTGCCGAAACAGAAAAATATGCCCACGTCACCTTCTTTTTCAGCGGAGGACGGGATGCCGAATTCGAAGGGGAAAAACGCCTGATGGCTCAGTCACCCAAGGTTCCAACCTACGATTTTCAACCCGAAATGTCAGCACCCCTGGTACGCGACCTCATCGTTCCTGAATTGCTCAACCAGACAGCCGATTTTGTTTGCCTGAACTTTGCCAACGGCGACATGGTCGGACATACCGGCGTTTATGAGGCCATCTGCAAGGCAATTACTGCCGTCGACAGTTGTGCCAAAGCCGTGGTGGAAGCAGCTCAGAAAGGCGGCTACGAAATCATCATTATTGCCGACCACGGGAATGCCGACAATGCTATTAACGATGATGGATCGGCAAACACGGCACACTCCCTGAATCCGGTACCCTGTATTTATATTTCTGAAAACAAAAATGTAAAAATAAGCGACGGAATCCTGGCCGATGTGGCTCCTACCCTTTTATCCCTGATGGGCCTTGAAATTCCTTCAGAAATGACCGGGAAAGTACTGATTGAAAAATAGAACAAAATACTGAAAAGGGAAAACGGAAAAGGGTGCGGGTCACAAGTTACGGCCACGTAATCCGCACCTTGAAACCCGCAACCCAAACCTGGAACCTGGAACCCGGAACCCGGAACCTGGAACTTGAAACTTACCTCTGCCATGCTCGAAATCGGACGCACCATTGTTAGTTTGGATATTTTGGAAAAACAATTCCTTTGTGATGTATTGAAGTGCAAAGGAGCTTGCTGTGTGGAAGGCGATTCAGGTGCACCTGTAACTCCGGAAGAGGCAAAAGCTATCCAGGAAGCCTGGCCCGAAGTGAAGTCCTATCTTCCGGAATCCCATCGTGAAGAAATCCGTAAACAGGGTTTTGCCGTGATTGATCTCGATGGTGACCTGGTTACTCCGCTGGTTAACAACCGGCAGTGTTCCTATACCTATGAACAAAACGGCATACTGAAATGCGGTATTGAAAAAGCCTTTCTGGATGGCAAAACAGCTTTCAGAAAGCCTGTATCCTGTCATCTTTTCCCAATCCGCATTACCGGGTACAAACGATTTGACGCTGTCAACTACCAGAAGATAAGCATATGCAAACCCGGACGGGAATGTGGTAAAAGTGAAAAACTTCCCCTGTATGTATTTCTGAAAGATCCCCTGGTGCGTAAATATGGTGAAGACTGGTACCGGCAACTGGAGTTTGCCGCCGGGAACTTACCGTAGAGGATATCAGGCGGTGGTCTTGGAAAAGCGAATACAATCAGCCTGAAAAGTTTAAAAATCGGTTGGAATCAATAGTTTCACACCATCGGTTGTCATTTTCACAGCAACACAATCCCGAACAATCAAAGACATCAATGACTGTCACTGACCTGGAACTTGTCTGCCATCTGGTGTATGAAGCCTGAAACTTTTGCTTACGCCACAATTTCAATCCTGTTTTTTTCCGGATCAAAAACTGCACTTTCGTAGTATCCATCGCCGGTCATCCGGCTGGGACTAATGATTTCAAAACCATCCTGCCGCAGGCTATCGGTGATCTGATCAACCCGTTCACGTGAACCCACCTTAAATGCAAAATGAGTAATACCCGAATGATACTTCCGGTGATCGTTTTTATTATTCGATACGGTTGGCATTTCCATCAATTCAAGCCGGCATTCACCTCCGAAAGAAAGAAAATAGGATCTAAACTCTTTGGAATGATTGTAGTAACCCGATCCTGAAACGGCATTGAAATAGTGTGTATAAAAATTACGCATTCCTTCCAAATCGCGGGTCCAAATAGCAAGGTGTTCAATTCTCATAGTCGAAGTATTAAGTTTTGGTTCATTCGTCATTTGTTTGCCTCCCATTCTTCCTTAAACTGCCTGAGATAAACTTCCATAAACTGGTGCCTTTCTTCAGCAATTCTTCCTGCGGTAGTGGTATTCATACGATCTTTGAGCAATAAAAGTTTTTCGTAAAAATGATTAATCGTCGGTGCGGTACTTTTCCGGTACGACTGAAAATCCCCGTGCATAACCGGTTCTACCGACGGATCATAAATCAGCCTGCTTTTATTTCCTCCGTATGCAAAGGTGCGGGCTATCCCAATGGCTCCCATTGCGTCAAGCCGGTCAGCATCCTGAACCACGGCCGCTTCCTTCGAACTGACAGGTGTTTCGGTACCAGCGCCCTTGTACGATACTTCTTCAATAATCCGAAGGATATGCCCTGAGGTCACGGGTTCCACTTCCAGTTCCGCCAACCATTTTTCGGCCCGTGATGCACCTGAAGTTCCGGATTCCATCCGCCAGCTGCCGGTCAGTTTCCAGTCATCCAGGTCGTGCAGCAGGGCAGCCATTTCAGTAACAAACAAGTCACAACCTTCAGGCGTTCCAATCCGCAGGGCCATTTTACGAACGCGGTCCACATGGAACCAGTCATGCCCGCTGCCTTCGGTCCGAAATTCGGAGACCATAAAATGCTCTGTCTTTGCTATGATTTCCTTAGGATTCATTTTCTTTCAAATTTATACTATTTAGACGCTTTTCAGAATAAATTGGGGAAATTCTTTTTGGTTTTCCCCAATAAAGTTCCAAATTACCGGAAATACATTCAAGCTGAGTGTATTTAATGAAATGCAGAAGCCGGAACGCCTTCTTTCGGGAGCGGATTTAACAAAACTCCGACGAATTGATTCAAGAATTCGAAAGATAGATCCATTCAAAAGCATTTCAGTACTCAAATTTTTAATTTTCACCAGATCTATCAACCAAAAGAGAACATTTTTATATTTTTGGATTAAAGGCAAACCGGAGAACGGAGACGGAATACGGGAAAATTGAAAATAAAAATTTGAAATTATGGGAAAGCTGGAAATTTTAACAATACCTGCCATGTTGCAGGCGAGCTTTAAAGATTATGCGAACTATCAGTCGCTGATTTTCGCCGGTGAAGAAAACAGGACTTACGCCCAACTTGAAACAGAAGTGAAAAAGGCGGCTCTTCAGCTGAAATTTTTAGGAGTTAAAAAAGGTGACAAGGTGGCTGTATTCAGTATGAACATGCCACAGTGGGGGATCGCTTTTTTTGCCACTGCTGTCATCGGAGCCGTAGTTGTTCCTATCCTGCCCGACTTCCATCCCAACGAAGTCAAAAACATTCTTCAGCATGCCGAAGTTTCGGTTATTTATGTATCCGAAAGTTTACGCTCCAAACTGGAGCCATCAGCTGCCCTGAAAGTCATTCACATCGAAAATTTCTCCGTTCGTTCAGATACCCCGGTTCCCGGACTGGATGAAATCGACGAAACCCGTTTTGAATACGAAAATGTAGAAGAACATGACCTGCTGTCGATTATCTATACCTCCGGAACGACCGGAAAATCAAAAGGGGTGATGCTGAGCCACAAAAACATTGTATGGACTGCTCAGCAAAGCCTGCTTATTCAGCAGATTGCACCCGGCGACCGGTTCCTTTCGGTATTACCGCTATCACATACCTTCGAAAATACACTGGGGCTCATATTTCCCGTCAAATACGGGGCGACGGTTAACTATCTTCAGAAACCTCCGGTGGCTTCCGTTTTACTCGCAGCTTTGAAGCAGGTCCGGCCAACCATTATGCTGGTGGTCCCTTTGATCGTGGAGAAAATTTACAAAACCAAAATCCTGACAGAAATCAACGGTAAATTTCTGACCAGGGTTCTGTACCGTATTCCGGTTTTCAGAAAACTGTTGCATAGGGTAGCCGGGAAAAAACTCTTTGAAACCTTTGGAGGCCGGTTGAAATTCTTTGGTATTGGCGGAGCCAAACTCGATGACAATGTAGAGCGGTTCCTGATGGAAGGTGGATTCCCGCTGGCCATTGGTTATGGCATGACTGAAGCATCGCCATTGCTGGCGGGTGCCGCAGTAGGTAAAACCAGGTATTTATCAACAGGTCAGCCGGTGTCAGAAGTTCAACTCCGCATTGCCGGTGCCGATCCGGTTACCGGTCTGGGTGAAATCCAGGCCAAAGGCGAAAATGTGATGTCGGGCTATTACAGGGAGCCTGAAATTACAAGGGCAACATTTACCGTCGATGGCTGGCTTAAAACCGGCGACCTGGGTTATTTCGACAAGGATGGGAACCTGTACATCAGGGGACGAATCAAAAACAT
This sequence comes from Bacteroidales bacterium, assembly GCA_038251165.1. Taxonomy (GTDB): domain Bacteria; phylum Bacteroidota; class Bacteroidia; order Bacteroidales; family Prolixibacteraceae; genus Aquipluma. The sequence continues at coordinate 13,786 of JBBSBP010000015.1, forward strand.
GATTATCGGAGCCAGCGGTGAAAACATTTATCCTGAAGCCATTGAATCGTTAATCAACCGCATGGAATACGTCCTGGAATCGCTGGTGGTGCAGCAAAAAGGCAGGCTCGTTGCATTGGTTCATTTAAACATGGAAGAACTTGAAAAAAAATACCAGGATTTAAAAACCGGAACAGTATCGCTTTTAAATGAAAAAGCGGAGGAGATTCTGAAAGATATTCAATACAAGGCAAATGAAGAGTTGAATAAATTTTCGAGAATCCAGCGGATTGTACAGCAACCCGTTCCGTTTGAAAAAACACCAACCCAGAAAATTAAACGCTTTCTGTATTATGCCTGACCCGAAAGTTTCGAAATTATTCTTATTTTCAAACCGGTTTTCGGACACGCGTAAGATAAAATTTCAGGCATGATACCTACTTTTATTAAAAAAAAACCGGAAGCCAACCTGTTTGTAATGTTTTAATCAATAAATTTAAGCTTATAAACAAGAATCATAGCTATGCTTCTTCCAGACAAGGTTACAGAACACTATTCCGGATACATCAAAATCAATGAAAATCTTCAGGTTGAAGAGTTTTCAGGAGAAATTAATCATATTCTGCGAAAAGAGAATCTGGAGTTGAATACTTCTTTTCAGCAGCTTATTGAAGGACTGAAAAAAAATATCCGTTTCTTTTTCGGGAATGAGTTACTTCCTGCTATCAGTGAAGGTAAAATCAGGCATTTGACACTTGACCGGAAAAAAAGCATTCTCTCCGTTGCCATTACCCCACTTCAATCGGGATTCACTCTGATCAGCCTGGAGGAAACTTCCCAGGCCGATAAACAAAATAATCAGACTTTACCTGAAAAACTTAAAGAAGTGATGATCCGGATGAATCCGGATTTGAGAGTCATTTATATTTCAAAGAACTGCAGTGGCAAAATCGGGAAAAAAGCCGCTGATCTGATAGGTAAAACCCTGGAAGAAAACCAGCTGTTTGAAAACAATACCCATACAATTTCGGAACTGGTCGCAAAGGTTTTCCAGCAGCAAAAGCAGAAGGAAGAAGAAATTCAACTCCGGAAAGGAAACAAAATGATCTGGTGGGATATCCTGTTGATCCCTGAAATAGACCCGGTCAGTCAACAGCAATCCGTGTTGATCATCCTGAAAGACATCGACCGTTACAAACGGTTTGAAGAAAGGCTGCATGAAAGCGAACAGCGTTACCAGATGGCTACTGAAGCTACTGACCTGGGTATCTGGGATTACAAAGTCGGCACCGAGAAAACATTCTATTCCAGAAGATGGAAATCAATTCTGGGTTATTATCCCGATGAACTGCCCGACACCTATTCCGTATGGGTCGATTTTCTTCACCCGGAAGATAAAGACCGGATGATCTGGTATATGGAGAATTTCATAAACAGCGATTTACGGCTTTATGAAGCCGAATTCCGGATGAAGCATAAAAATGGCCATTATGTCTGGATCAAAAGCCGGGCAACGGTACAGCGCGACGAAAATGGCAAAGCCATCCAGATGTTTGGAACCCACCGCGATATAACGGAGGAGAAAAAATCGGAAAGTGAATTTAAAAAACTAACCCAGGCCATTTCCCAAAGTCCGATTTCAGTCATTATTACCGATACACAGGGTTATATTGAATTTTTCAACCCGGCATTTTGCAAAATTACGGGATGGAATGACCAGGAAGTAACCGGGAAAAAAATCAATATCCTGAAGTCAGGTTTTCATCCGGTCAGTTACTATGAAAGACTCTGGAAGACGATCAGTTCGGGAAACGAATGGCAGGGAGAATTTAAAAACAAGAAAAAAAACGGGGAATATTACTGGGAATTGGCAAGTATATCCCCTATCCGGAACAGTTATGGAACAATAACACATTATGTGAAAATTTCTGAGAACATTTCCTACCTGAAAAAGATCGAGAAAGATCTGAAAAAAGCCAAACAGGAAGCAGAAATGGCCAACAACTATAAAAACCATTTTCTGGCCAATATGAGTCACGAAATCAGGACGCCGATCAATACCATTATTGGCTTTAGCGAACTGATTAAAAACGAGAATCTTTCATCCCAAAAACGAAACAAATACTCCGATATCATCGAAGAAAACAGTCAGGCACTGCTCCGGCTGATTGACGACATCATCGATCTCTCGAAAATTGAAGCCAACGAGCTCAAAATAAAAAAGGAAGCCTGCTCCCTGGGCGACCTGTTTGCAGAACTTGAAATGACATATTCCAATTTTCTGAAACGAAAAGAAAAGCAAAACCTGAAACTGATTTTTCACCTTCCGGAGGAAGCACATCACGATGTGATTTTTACAGATCCCTACAGGCTGAAACAAATCATGAACAACTTATATATCAATGCTTTAAAATATACAGAAGACGGGCACATCGAAATTGGGTACTCCATTCTCAACGATAACAAACTTCGGTTTTTTGTTTCAGATACCGGACCCGGAATCCCCCCCTCGCAAATGAAAAACATCTTCCGGCGGTTTAACTACATCGATGAGCCTGCAGCAGCAGGAACTCCCGGTGCCGGCCTTGGTTTGTCAATCTGCAAAGATCTGGCCCTGTTGCTGGGTGGTGACATCAGTGTGAAATCGGTGAAGGATGAAGGATGTATTTTCTTTCTAACCTTACCCTACGACAAAATTAAAATTCCACTGGTCCGGTCAGCGGTAAAAAGACCTTCGGATATCAGTTATAACTTCAGCAACTTTACCATTATGATTGCCGAAGATACTCCCTACAATTACGAATACCTGTACAGTATCCTTCAAAAAACAGGTGCCAATGTGGTTTGGGCCAAAGATGGAATCGATGTGCTGAAAATTTACAACAGCACCAAAATAGACCTGATCCTGATGGACATTCAGTTGCCTGAAATTAACGGGTATGAGGCTACTTCCCAGATCAGGCTGACCAATCAGGCGATACCCATCATTGCACAAACGGCCTATGCCATGGCTGAAGACCGGAAAAAATGCCTCGATGCAGGATGTAACGATGTTTTGGTAAAACCCATCCGGATGGAAGCAATATTAAATACTGTTGCCCGGTATCTGACAAAAAAATAGCCGAAAATCAGCTGCCTGTTCTATTTATTCAAATTGGTGATTAAATTTGAGGCTCACAAAAGAATTGGAATATGCACAACGATCGGTTTCCTTCGCGATTACTGGAGAATGCGGTAAACGAATTTGCAAAATTGCCAGGTATTGGACGAAAATCTGCTTTGCGGCTCGTTTTACATCTGTTGAAACAGGATGTCCAGGAGGTGGAAATATTCGGGAACAGCCTGATTCAGCTGCGCTCCGAAATCAAACACTGCAAGATTTGTCACAACATTTCGGATACCGAGGTTTGCAATATCTGCTCGAATCCTTCCCGGAATCCTTCCCTGATTTGTGTGGTCGAAAACATCAAGGATGTTATGTCAATCGAAAACACACACCAGTTCAACGGTTTGTATCATGTGTTGGGCGGCATCATCTCTCCGATGGATGGAATTGGCCCTTCCAACCTGGAAATCGAATCCCTGGTGAAACGGGCTGATGAAGGAAATATTGAAGAAGTGATCCTGGCATTAAGCACAACCATGGAGGGCGATACCACCAATTTCTTTATTTTCAAAAAACTAAAAGATACGTCCATCAAAATTTCAACCCTTGCCCGGGGCGTTTCAATCGGCGACGAACTCGAATATACCGATGAGGTGACTTTGGGACGGTCGATTGTGAACCGGACAAGCTTCGAAGATTCAATTATCCGATAAAAAATGAAACTATCCATCGTAATTGTAAACTACAACGTTAAATATTTTCTTGAACAATGCCTTCATGCAGCGCAAAAAGCCGCGGCAAGGATCAGTTCAGAGATCATCGTGGTCGACAACGATTCGGTGGACGGCTCCTGCCAGATGGTTCAGGAGAAATTTCCTGAAGCAAAATTAATCAGCAACAAGAATAACGAAGGCTTTTCGAAAGCCAACAACCAGGCCATTCGGATAGCCAAAGGTGAATATATCTTATTGCTGAATCCGGATACTGTGGTCCAGGAAGACAGTTTCATGAAAATTGTACGGTTTATGGATCAGACGCCTGATGCCGGAGGACTGGGCGTCAAAATGATTGATGGGAAAGGCCGGTTTTTACCGGAATCGAAACGTGGATTGCCAACCCCTGAAGTTGCTTTCTGGAAAATGTTTGGTTTCTCCAGGCTTTTTCCCCATTCAAAACGGTTCAGCCGCTATCACCTGGGCTACCTCGACAAGGATCAGATCCACGCAGTGGACGTACTGGCCGGTGCTTTTATGCTCCTGCGCCGCGAAACACTCGATAAAGTAGGACTATTGGATGAAGACTATTTCATGTATGGCGAAGACATTGATCTTTCGTACCGTATTACACAGGGTGGTTATCAGAATTATTATTTCCCTGAAACAACCATTATCCATTACAAGGGCGAAAGCACCAAAAAGGGAAGCATCAATTACGTGAAGGTGTTTTACAACGCGATGATCATTTTTGCAAAAAAACACTTTTCAGAAGGTAACGCCCGCCGTTACACCATACTGATTAACCTGGCCATTTATTTCAGGGCCTTGTTAAGCCTGGCCGGACAATTTTTCAGGACAGCCTTTTTACCGGTTATCGATGCCTTGTTGATTTACCTGGGATTTGCCGTTTTACTGCCAAACTGGGAAGCCTACAAATTCGAACGGGGTTATTACCCTCCCGAATACCTGCACTTCGCTGTTCCGGTATACATTCTGATATGGATAACAGCGATCGGATTAAACGGGGCGTACCGGAAAAGCATTGAATTCGGGAGGATCTTTAAAGGTTTACTCTGGGGAACCTTGATTATCCTGGTCTTTTATTCACTGGTCGACGAAAGCCTGCGGTATTCCAGGGCTTTACTTTTACTGGGTTCAGCCTGGGCATTTGCTGCACTTCCGCTGTACCGTTACCTCTTGTCCCGTTTCAGAATTCCTGGACTGGAGCTTGAACTAGGAAAACAAAAACGAATTGCTGTTGTAGCCGCCGAAGCTGAAGCAAAACGAATTGCTGAACTCATTATCAGTTCGGGCCTGAAAATCGACACCATCGGCTTTGTTTCGCCTGTTGAATCGGTTCACAATCGGCTTTACCTCGGGAACATACACCAGCTGCCCGAAATCATCCGGATCAACAAAATTGACGAGCTTATTTTTTCTTCCGAAGACATTCCTTCACAGGAAATTATCCGGATTATGCTCGATTTGAACAACCTCCGGATTGACTATAAAATTGCTCCTCCTGAAAGTCTTTCGATTATTGGAAGCAATTCCATTTCAACTTCCGGCGATTTGTACGTGGTCCAGATCAACTCCATTGCCCGGGAAAAAAACAGGCAAAACAAACGGGCTTTTGATCTTGTACTTTCCTTCTGCCTGTTCCTGCTTTCGCCGCTTTTAATCGTATTTGTCCACCGGAAAACCGGCTTCTTTCAACGAATTGCCGAAGTATTCACCGGCCGGAAAACCTGGGTTGGTTATTGTGCAGGAGACTGGGCCCATCTTCCGCCACTGAAAAAAGGAATCCTTTCACCTGCTTCTCTATATCCGGAAAACCTTCCGGAGAAAAAGAAAGATGAATTGAATATAATTTATGCTAAAAATTACCGCCTGGTCAACGATTTGGAAATCATATGGAAAGCCTGGCGAAACATTGGAGAATCATGAGCACAAAAAAACTGGTATTTGGCAAAATCCGGTTCAGAGCGCTTGAACCAGACGACATCGATTTACTGTATGAATGGGAAAACGACGCCGAAATATGGGAAGTCAGCAATACCTTTGAACCCTTTTCGAAATACATACTGGCCAAATACATCAAGGAATCGCAGCGCGACATCTACGAAAGCCGGCAGGCCCGTATGATCATCGAAACACTGGAAGGCGATGCAGTCGGAGCCATCGATTTGTTCGATTTCGATCCGTTTCATTTCAGGGCAGGAGTTGGAATACTGATACACAACGAAAAAGACCGGAAACTGGGTTATGCTACCGATGCCCTGAAACTGCTCTGCGATTACGCTGAGAATTATCTCAGGCTGCATCAGCTGTATGCAAACATCAGCCAGGATAATCTGTTCAGTATCCAGCTGTTCATCAACAACGGCTTCGAATTGTGCGGAACAAAAAAAGAATGGCGCCGCACGACTGATGGATGGAAAAATGAGCTGATGTTCCAGAAGATACTGTAACCATCTATTTAGACAGGGTTTTCAAATCCGAAGGATTTGCATGTTTATAGAAATCATTTGACCCGATTTTAGTTGGGTAGCAAATTGAAATTGAAAATAGTTCTGTCCCGGATGGGACAGGAGAACATTTACACCTTGATCATTCTACCCGTATCCATTGCCTGACGGCACTTTTTCATCCTCACGTATGGGGTATTCTACAGCTTTGAAAACACATCGTTCGTCATAGGGAACCTCAATTTTCTCCGAAAATTCAGAACACCACCGATCTTGGTCCGTTCGTCATGATGTGAATTTTCAACACATGCTCGACGTACTGGAAATAGTAAAAGAGTTTGTGATTCAATTCAAACCCGTAATCAACCGCCTGGTCGTAACCAATGATAGGTTCAAAAAACGAATTTTTTCGCATATCCATCGCATTCGAATTCCATGCAGAAACATATTGCCTGTTCCATCCCTCGTAATACGACTGCGAACGATATTGCGACGGACTATCGTGAAACAGATACCATGATTCAAATTTCTGGTCGAAAGTTTCCAGTTCGTATTCCAGGCTGTCTTCTGTTGCCGCTTCAACCGGGTTATTTTTAATTTCAGGCACTTTTCTCTGGCTTGAACATGCAACAATTAACAGTATCATTCCGGTCCAAAATATTATTTTTTTCATCGCTGTTATTCTTTGGGTACATATTTCGATACGGATATTGTATCCGGATTGTTTGCAGTCAGAGAATCAAGAAATCTTAAGAAACTATAAAATCAATGAATAAAAAATCCTTTGCTCCCGCGGTACTGGCCCATTGATCAGAAATCAGGATTTAACCTGGCTCATACTAAAATCGAAAATCCTGAAAATCAAACATCCCATTTGTGGAACCTCCGGGACAGGATATTATTTTCCGGCTTTTCGTTTTCTGGTCAAATCCAGCAAGCCGTTAATAATGGTCAGCGGATGGGCCGGATTTCCGGGAATATAAAGATCAACAGGGTATTTCGAAAGGAAACTCCGGTCGAGTGCTGAACTTCTCCCCAATATTCCTCCACTGATGGCATCGGTTCCAACCAGCACGATAATTTTGGGTTCCGGAATTGCATCGTAACAAATCTGAAGGGATTCAGCCATGTTCTCCGTAATCGGGCCGGTAATCACAATCCCGTCGGCATGACGGGGCGATGCGACAAAGTCGATCCCAAACCGGCTCATATCAAACTGAACATTATTCGCTGCATTGAGTTCCCACTCGCAACTGCTATCGCCACCGGCGCTCACCTGCCTGAGTTTTAACGATCGCCCCAATACCCGGTGAATTTCCTTCCTGACAGTCTCCGGATTAACTTCAACCGGAATTTCTTCCCCCTCTTTGACAACCAAACGTTCCCGTTCATTCGTCGCCAGTTTATAATCGGTGGTAAATCTGATCTTTTCAGGAAACCGCCTGGCACATTCGCCGCAGAAATTACATTTTCCCAGATCGATGCTCAGCGGGCCGGCCGAAATCGCCTGAAGAGGACACAGCTCAGTCAGTTCAGCTTCATCGACCTTTTCGGAACTTATCACCGGCCGCCCGCGGAAAATACCCGGCACTTTGGCCAGGGTAACATCCGGGATAAATTGTTTCCCCTGGTGGTAGACTATTTTTAAATTATCGAACATGATCTTTCGGTTTATGATTATAAATCGTGGCCTGAATACGACAGGTTGAAACTCTTGTTGCAGATCGGAAAATCGGAAATTTCGTTATTCCTGACAGACAAAGCCAGGGCCAGCCAGTTGTGGAACGAAGGATCCTTGACTTTGTATACCATCAGTTCTCCCTGTTCACCGGTAACGGCACAGTGGCAGATTTCACCGCGCCATCCTTCGACCAGCGAAAGCGAAAATGAATGAGGTTTTGGACTTTCGAAGACCGGTTCATTTTCAAGGTATTCAGGAACATTTTCAATCAGCTTCCGGATGTATTGCATGGACTGCATCACTTCCTGCCTGCGGATCTGCATGCGTGAATACACATCGCCGTGATGTTTAATGATGGGTTCATGGTTTAACTCCGGATAAAGGCCAAACGGATGCGATGTGCGGATATCGCGGTTTAGTCCGCTCATCCGTGCAGCCATCCCTACAGTTCCTATCGACAGTACATCCTCATACGAAACCACACCGGTCCGTTCGAATCGTGAGAGAGCACTGGGCAACTGGAACAACTGCCTGTTCATTTCCACAAAATCGGGCTCAAATACGTCCAGGATTTCAGTCAGCCGAAGAGCCAGTTCAGGAGTAAACGGATACTGATTCCGGCCTGGTCTGATCAGACCTTTTGCCAGGCGGTTACCTCCCCATTCCTGCATAAAATTGATAATGGGCGTACGTAAACGACCGAATACCGAACTGCCTAACTGATAGGCAATGTCGGTACAGGCAGCGCTCAAATCGCCTGTATGGACAGCAATTCGTTCGAGCTCGAGTGCCAGTATCCGGGAAAATTCAATGTCGCGCGAAACTTCAAATCCGCACAAACTCTCCCAGACATTCGAAAAAGCAGTGGTATGACCCACAACCGTGTCACCTGCAATGGACTCGGCGATAATGGTGAGCTGAAGCAGTTTTTTCTTTTCAGTAAATTGCTGTTCAATTCCTCGGTGCTGATAGCCCAGCTGAATTTCGAGATGCAAAATCTGCTCGCCGTTGCAGATAAACCTGAAATGCCCGGGTTCAATAATCCCCGCATGTATCGGGCCTACGCCAACTTCATGCAATTCATCACTCTCAATGGCATAAAAAGGATAGTTGGCAATGGTTTTGGATCGATCAGCCCGGTTTTTGGCATAACGTACCGGCTTTAACCAGGGATGATCGGAATACTTTACCCCAAAGTTCTCGTGAATCTCACGTTCAAACTTTTCGAAACTGAAATTTTTGGCCGTGAAGGAATCCAGCACAGCTGTTGTTCCGACCTGACAGGTCGACACCATGATCTGATGGGTCAGGTCATCGGCCATACAGCAAATCAGTTTGATCTGTTTGCCAACCGGATAGCCGAAATAACTGACACAATGCCTTTCCGGAGAACCACCTGAGAAACCGGTATTCAATTCCAGAAAAACGGCATAGTCAAGTTCCGGAATAGCCGAAACCGGAATGGTCTGATTGTTTTTTATGAGTATGTGATCCATCTTTTTTTAATTTGGTAACATCATGACACTTTCCCTGATTAACTGTACAAATTCCGCAGGAGGATTCAAACCCAGATATACGGCCAGGGCCAGAAGAAAAAACTGGGTAGCCGATTCCCATGGGCTGATATGCGGAACCTGCGAATCATCAAATCCGACAGGTGGAATAAAGAGTATTTTCAGAATGTTTTTCCCAAAGGCCCAGATAATCATGGTCAGCAAAATCAAAACAACAACCAGCAGGATGATCTGATGGGCTTCAAACAGGGAACGGAAAATAAGAAACTCACTCACAAACAGACCGGAAGGAGGCATGGCAGTTACACTGATAAATCCAAACAAAAGCACCATCGCCCCGCTTGTATTGTATTTGAAATAATTACCCACGTGATAGATACTTTTACTCCGGAAGACGCGGTATAACTGAGTGAATTGAAAGAAAAGGCTTGATTTCACAAAAGCGTGAAGAATAATATGAAGCAGTGCGGCATAATAACCAATCCCTCCCGCGGCAATTCCAAGCATAACCAGTCCCATGTGTTCGATGCTTGAATAGGCCATCATCCGCTTGATGTTTTTAACTTTGACCATATACACCGTGGCTACAAATACCGATAAAAACGCAGCAATTCCAATGACCAGATTGGTCCAGTGATGCAGCGGTGTGTTTGCAATAACAATATAAAACCGGAAAATACCGACAAATCCCAGGTTCATCAATACACTCGACAGCAAAGCACCGGCAGGCGCCGGAGCCTTGTCCTTGGCATCAATGCCGGCAGTAAACATGGGTACAAGGCCCAGTTTGGCCGTATACCCGGTAAAAATAAAAAGAAACGAAAGCTTTAACCAGAATGGGTTAAGTTTGGAACTGTTGGCCAGCAGGTTTTTAAATGTCAGGTCATCGGAGCCGGCATTGACCATCGCCAGGCTTAAGAACAGGATACCGATAAAAACAAACGTGATGCTGATCGCGCAGATAAACACATATTTCCAGGTACCTTCCAGTGCCAGTTTATTCCGGTGATGGTATATCAGTGCCGATGCGCTCAGGGTTGTAATTTCAGTAAAGATCCAGGTTACAGCAATATGGTTGGCCAGGTAACCGGCGCTGATTGCCGTTAACAACAGGATAATGGAGCCATAATAAATTGCTCTTGACTCAGGAGGTGCCGGCTGGTCTTCAAGGTAAATATGACTGTGAATAATTGCCGGAATGGCAATTAAAGTCAATGTGATTAAAAGCAGAACGGCCAGCGAATCATAGGTAAAATAGCTCCATTCGGTAGAATGAAGATGAAAATACGAATGAATTGTTAACGCCCCCTGAAGAATCAGAAAAACTCCAAGCAATGCCAGGGCTATCGTTTTGTTCCTGTTCAGAAACAGTGCAAGCGCAATCGAAAAAGCTCCTATGAGGTATATCCCTATCATATATTCTTAAATTAGTAATCCTTTAAATTACTTAACTGGTCCACATCAACATCTTTAAACACATCACCTATCTTATTCAGGAAAATGCCAAGAATCAGCACACTGGCAAAAATATCGAGCATGATACCCAGGTTCACCAGCATGGGCATTTCGTTTCCAACTGCCAGTGACAAGACAAAAACTCCATTTTCGATGATCAGGTAACCCACCACATGCGTAATGATTTTACGCCTGGTAGCTATAAAATACAAACCGGTGAAAAGTGACGAAAGTGCCACAACAAAAAATATCTTATCCAAATGCGTGTCCTGCACTCCATTAGCCAGCAAAATGGTAACAACTACGATCATGGTGGTGATAATCAGAGAAACAAAATTGGGAATAAAGGGCTCTGCCTCACGGGTGATGTTGTTGCGCTTCAGCACGTATGCCATAAAAAGCGGAACCGCAACCGATTTAAAAACAATCGTTTCGAGCAGGATCAGGGCCAGGTTTACCGGATTGATTTCGTTTAACTGAATAAATACCACGAAAAAAAGTAATACACCCTGAAGAGCCAACACTTTTAAATAGGTCCGAATCCTGTTGGCAATAGCCATATAAAACAGGGTAATTATGAAGGTAATAAGCAATACATCGATCATGGGTAAAGAATTTAGTGATTAAGCAAACTTTCCTAAAATCAGCAATGCACCGAAGAAAATAAGCAGGCTTACAGAAGTCAGAACAAAAATGAACTGAGCGTTGTGGCTCATGCGGAAACGGGCCATAAACGATTCAATCAGTCCTACACCGGTAGCCAAAACAAACTGAATGACAAAAAACATCGGGATGGATAAATAATAGGGAAACACCCCGATAAACAGGTTGACAACCAGGGCCCCGTAGACAGCGAACTTTAAATACCCGGCAGTAAGGATCAGTCCAAGGTCAAATCCGCTGTTATCGAGGATCATGACTTCATGCACCATGGTCAGTTCCAGGTGAGTTTTGGGATCGTCGATCGGCATCCGGCTGTTTTCGATCATCGCCACCATCATCAGAACAAAAGTTCCAAGTATGGCCAATGCATAACTGATGTAGGAACCAATATGCAAAGCCGCAAACATTCCATGAAAAGACGTGTGCCCGGTAAGCAGGGCCAGTGAACCCATCAGGATAAAGAAGGCCGGTTCGGCAAACATTGAATAAAGTGCTTCACGGCTTGCCCCCATACCTTCAAAACTGCTTCCGGTGTCCATAGCCGAAATGATGCTGAAAAACTTGCCCAGGGCCAGCACATAGGCAAAAAAGATAAAGTCGCCATCGAAACTTACAAGTCCTTTCGATCGCCCGAACGGAACGACCAACATGGCCATTACAACCGAAGAAAAGTAAATTACAGGCGCAACCCGGAAAATGAAACTGGTCGTTTCACTGTAAACAGCCCCTTTGTTAAAGAGCCTTGCCACATCTTTCAGGGGCTGAAAGATACCCGGACCTTTGCGCCCGGATGCGATGCTTTTTACCCGGATGATAATCCCCGTAAAAAAGGCACCTGCTATAACGATGAGAATTAAGCTCAGCATAATTAGATTTGCTTTATAAAGTCGATAAATGAGATGATCTGATCGTAAAACAACGGGATACAAATGACTGAAACTACAAAAATGATCCCGTATAGAATATAGAACTGCAGCTTCCCGTTTTGAAGAAATAAAAACCTTCCCAGCAATGATTTACAGGCAGCTATCGGATTGTCGACCAGATATTTTTCAATCCGGTCATAGCTATGGGTTTCATACGATCCTCCCGAAGGAAAAATACCCTGAACTTTCTCTTCGTTTTTGAAGGCCAGCAGAAATGGCCGGAATAGCTTGGTGTAAGACCTTACAAATGATCCGGCAGTGTATTGCTGTTTTACAGTTGGTGCAACATAGCCGCAGCCCCAGGTTGCTTCAACAGCTTCTTTCCGTTTTTGTGCAGCCCATTTCCGAAGGGCAAAAACCAGCACTGCGATCAGTATGAAAACCCAGGTAGCCCGGGTAACAGGCTGAAGCAGTTCAACCGTTTTTTCATGGAAAGGCAGGCCGGCATGAGGTATACTGCCGGCAAATAAATGTACCGGTTGGGAAAGCATTTCCAGAAAATATCCGGGAAATACCCCAATCAGCACGATAACAAATGCAATCAGGTAGAGCGGAACAAGTTGAAGAAAAGGAACTTCATGAACTTCGTGAACGAACGAATGACGGGCATGGCCTGAAAATACAATTCCAAATGCTTTGGTAAAACACAACATCGCCAGTCCGCCAATCATCACCAGTGCCAATACCGAAAATATGATGGCTATCAGCGGACCGAGCAGGGCATCCTGCATCCAGTAATAAAATCCGCTGTAAATAATAAACTCGGAAATAAAACCATTAAAGGGAGGAATTCCTGAAATGGCAATGGCAGCAATAAGAAAAAGCAATGCTGTTTGCGGCATCTTTTTGATTAACCCGCCCAGATGTTCCATATGAAGGGTATGTGTTGCCTGGTAAATATTTCCGGCGGTATAAAACAACAGGGATTTGAACAAGGCATGATTTAAAGTATGCAACAAGCCTCCCGCAAATCCAAGGGTTGCAAGGACATAATTATCAGTACCCAGGCCAATACACCCGATACCGATCCCCATTCCGATAATCCCGATATTTTCAATGCTGTGGTATGCGAGCAGTTTTTTGAGGTTATGCTGTACGATGGCAAGCATCACTCCATACAAACCGGAAATGACAGAAAAGGTCAGGATAATCAGTCCGATGGTATAATAATCGGTCTTAATTAAAGTGATCATCCGGAAAATGCCAAAAATCCCGATTTTAATGATTACGCCTGACATAATTCCTGAAATGTGTGCAGGAGCTGCAGGGTGTGCATAGGGCAACCAGGTGTGGAATAGTACAAACCCGGCTTTAATGGCAAACCCGGTAAAAAAACAGAGAAACAAAATGAGTCCTGCAGCCCCGGAATGTTCGGTAGTATAGGCAGTAATTGCAGTAAAATCATAACTCCCGGTTTTAAACGCCACACCGATAAAACCCAACATCAGGCACAGAATTGAAACATGCGACTGGATCAGGAAATTCATGCCGGCCTTCACCGTGGCCATCTTATCGTGCTCAAAGATAATGGTGAGAAAAGAGGTAAGCGCCATAATCTCCCAGGCAACCAAAAAAACGAGGCTGTTTTGTATCACACAGAGGCTGATCAGGGAAGCATGCAGCAAAATAAAAGCAATGCTGTGGAGCGTAATGTTGTTTTTCTGTTTCTGATAAGCTTTCATGTAAAAAAGACCGTAGAAACTGCCGGTTATGAAAACCAGGTTAATAATCAGGATAAACCATCCGGAAAGGGCATCAATCCGGAGGTTAACCGGACCAGTTACCATACTTCCCGAAAATGTAAATTCAAAAAATTGCCCGGTAAGGCTTTGCAGACCAAAATAACCCGATACCAAAGTATTCAATACAACTACCGCAAATACTCCAAAGCCCTTTCCTTTTATACGAAGAAAGGGAATCAGGAATATTCCGAGAACAGTTAGTGTAAGAAATGCTTTTATCAGGTTCATTTCATGAAATTTAAAGCAGTCAGAATGAAAACGGCAAGCATAAAAACAATGCCATACCATACATAGGATTGCACCCGGCCATTTTGAATAAATTTAAAATAATTTACCGCATAAACGATGTGGTGAGTCAGATAATTAAAAATCCGGTACTCAAAAAAATCGGCATAGCGCGACACATATTTCCGGTTTCCGGGAAATACCTCTCCTTCTTCCAATTCGTTGTATTTCTTTTCTTCAACCAGGAGAAAACTAAAAATTTTACCCAGCGATTTCGAAAACGATTTGCCGGTATATTGCATCCTGCGGTTTGGAGCTACATAGGCACATCCCCAGGTAGGCTGTATTTTTGGGGTTTTACTTTTGATGACGATGGACCGCACGAACCAGCTAAGCCCAATGATCATCAGTAACAGCAAAGAATAAAAATTGATGTTCGCAATCCGGCCGGAATAAACAGATAATCCGGTAGAACCTGAAAAAACTGGTGCATTGCCCATTGTTTCCAGCAGATTGCCAATGGCATTCAGGTAAAACTGAGGAAAAAAAGCAACACTCAGCATGACTGCGACAATAACGTATTGGGGTACCAGCATGCTATTCGAAACTTCAGCAGGTTTATGAATTAAGGATTCCCGTTCATTTCCCAGGAAGATGGTCCCAAATGTTTTGGTAAAGGCCAATAGCGAAATTCCGCCGATAATGCTCAGTCCTGCCAATGTAAAAACCAGTAAACTGATCTGGCTGATACTGTCCGATTTCAGACCCTCTAAAAGACCGCTGTACAACACAAATTCAGATACAAATCCGTTGAACGGCGGCAATCCGCCTATGGCAAGAGCTCCCGCCAGAAATAAGACAGCAGTTTTCGGCATCTGTTTGATTAAACCGCCCAGTTTATCCATATCGCGGGTATGTGTTTGCTGGTAAACCGAACCTGCCGAATAAAAAAGCAGGGATTTAAACAACGAGTGGTTGAGAACATGTAAAAGTGCACCGCCGAAGCCAAGGAAATACAGAACCGGAGAAGCATTGCCGATACCCATCAACCCGATGCCGATGCCGATGCCGATGATACCGATATTTTCGATGGTACAATAGGCTAACATACGTTTAAAATCGCGATGGACAGCGGCATTTAAGATGCCATACACACCTGTTAAAACCGAAATGGTAATCACGACTTCGCCCAGCAACAAATAATCCGTTTTCAGAAAAGTAATAATCCGGAATATCCCGTAAATCCCCAGTTTCACAATCACTCCTGACATTACTCCTGACACATGCGAAGGAGCAGCGGGATGTGCGTGAGGCAACCAGCTGTGTAAAGGGATAAAACCTGCCTTGATCCCAAATCCGGCGAAAAAAATCAGGAACAACCAGACATTACTTCCTGAATTAAAAAAAGTATGAAAAGCATCAAAACTGAATGAGCCGGTTTGAATATATACCCAGATAAAACCAAGGCTCAGAAACGTCACGCTCAGGTGCATCTGAACAAGGTAATTGATTCCTGCTTTCAGTGTTTTGGGTTTGTGATGGTCGAAGATAACCAGCAACATCGACGATAAAGACATGACTTCCCAGGCAACCAGGAAGGCGAGTCCGTGTTGTATCATACAGACCCAAACCATGGACAGGTGAAAAATGAGATACAGAATCCAGTGAAACGCCAGTTTCTGTGAAGAATTGGTATACGTTTTTAAATAACCGATTCCATAAATTACACCGGTTACCGATGTGAAATTGATAACCAGTATAAACCATGCTGAAAGGCCGTCAATCCGCACCGGAATATCTCCCCAGAAACCACTCCCCTGCAACAATAAATCCACAGGACTTCCGCCTAAAGCTTTCAGCGCCGGCAAACTGGTCAGTATCGCGTTGATCAGAACCGCGAATACCGCTACATAAGATTTAAACTTTAAAGAAATAAAACAAAGGACAAGAATTGCCGCAATCGTAATTATCCAGGAAAAATTCAATAACACTTCGAACTCCATCATTTTCGCTTTCTGAATATATATTGGTTGGGTTTGCAAAGTAAATGAATAAAAAGGGTTGTTAATTTGAATCTGATCATCGTATTATTTGATAATAATCAATGAATTCGATGACTATATCCCTATATTTGGACCCTAAATTCAAAACCATGGCTGCAGGCGATTTATTTCAGATTGAAAAATTTACTTCAAAAAGCGATTCGATTTTTAAAAATATCCCGTCCGAATTAAGGCTTTTTCTGGAAAGCCAGATGATTGAAAAAACATTCCGGAAAGGACAACCGATTTTCCTGGAAGGTTCATTTTCTTCGGGTATCTTTTACCTGAAAGAAGGTCTGGTAAAAAAATATAAAACCGATCACACCGGGAAAGAACATATTCTGTCGCTTTGCTCGGTTGGTGAATTAATCGGATACTCGGCACTGTTATGCAACGAACCCTATCCTGATTCAGCTACAGCCATTGAAACTTCAAGATTGGGATTTTTACCCAAAGAAGTATTTTTAAAGGCAACCAATGAATCAAACGATCTCATGCTGGGCCTGTTGTCAAGCCTGAGCCATGAATTCAGCGTAATGGTAAACAGTGTAATGGTATTCGCTCATATGACCGTCCGGGAACGGCTGGCACTGACCTTACTGATACTTTCCGTGAAATTCAGGAAAAATGACAAGTCTGACCTGGTTGAAATTATCCTGTCGCGTGAGGAACTGGCCAACATGGTAGGAACGGCCACCGAAACTTTGGTGCGACTTCTTCAGGAGTTTAAAAAAGAGGGAATTATTGCCATTAATGCGAAAAAAATCAGCGTGGTAAAAACCAAAACACTGATAGAAATGTCGAAATTTTATTGAGGCAAACGATCCGGATAACAATTTTCGGAAAAGCCGGCAGTTTTTTAAAAGATACTTTTCAGGATACGAAAATCATAAAATCTCTGAAAAAGCCGGGATTCCAGGTAAAAAAGCATAGCTGTTTTCAGGATAATTTATGGAACAGCAGTAGTGTTCCAAGCCGTTACTGACAATCAGATATTTTACTTTTAACTGCATATTGTATCTCACAATCTGGTCGAAAGCCTGCTGACTGATTTTAACTTCCGGAGCTTTAAATTCAGCAACCAATACGGCATTTCCTGAACGATCGAATACAATTAAGTCGGCACGTTGCGGATTATTATTCACTTTTACACCAGCTTCGACGACAATTAAGGCCGGAGAATACTTTTTTTCAGTAATCAGAAACCGGACAAAATTCTGACGTACCCACTCTTCGGGAGTAAGCCGAACATATTTTTTACGGAACGAATCAAAAATGTAAGTTTTCCCTTCCGGATTTTTGATTTTAAAAGAATATTCGGGCAAATTCAATTTTTGCATGACGAAGCCAACAAAGTTTGTATTTTTGTCTGATTACAGTTGGTAAATGTAATGATTAAAATTTCGGACTGCCAAATTTGAATTATTTACGATTTAATCATTGATAACTTTAGGCACTTTTTTTATGAAGACAAAAGAAGAAATTGTATCAAACTGGCTCCCAAGATATACCGGAAGACCTTTAAATGAGTTTGATGATCTGATTTTGCTGACCAATTTTCACCTCTACGTGGATCTGTTTGCAAAAAAGTTTGGTGTTCCGGTTGTTGGAGAAAATAAAAACATGCCCAATGCCAGTGCGGAGGGAATTACCATCATCAATTTTGGGATGGGAAGTCCTAATGCTGCAACAATGATGGATTTACTGAGTGCGGTACATCCGAAAGCAGTCCTTTTCCTGGGAAAGTGTGGCGGTCTGAAACCAAAGAACCAGCTGGGAGATTTTATTTTACCCATAGCTGCCATCCGGAGTGAAGGAACATCGAACGATTATTTACCTCCCGAAATACCAGCACTTCCGGCATTTAACCTGCAACGCGCAGTTTCGACGGCCATCCGGAACCGGAAACACGATTACTGGACGGGGGTTGTTTACACCACGAACAAGCGTGTTTGGGAATATGACGAACGTTTCAAAAAATACCTCGAAAAATCAAGAGCCATGGCCATTGATATGGAGACAGCAACCATTTTTACAGTCGGTTTCTGCAACCAGATCCCTTCCGGAGCCTTGTTACTGGTATCTGACCAGCCCATGATTTCGACCGGTGTAAAAACCGACGTAAGTGATCAGATCGTTTCGAACAACTTTGTAAAAGAACACCTCGAAACCGGGATCGACGCACTGCTGGAAATAAAAAACAACGGTGAATCAGTAAAACATCTGAAATTTTAATTAGAACAACAGGAATGACTTTTGAGGAAATAACAGGAAATCTGCAAAAAAAAATCTACCATCCCATTTACTTTTTAATGGGAGAAGAAACCTATTTTATTGACAAAATCAGTGACTACATTGCCGCCAATGTATTAACCGAGGCTGAAAAAGGCTTTAACCAGACCATCCTGTACGGAAAAGACCTTGAACCTCATGCCATAATAGCCAATGCCCGCAGGTTTCCGATGATGGCCAACTACCAGGTAATTATCGTTCGGGAAGCCCAGAACATCAAAAAAATCGAGGAACTGGAACCCTACGTTAAAAATCCCCTGAACTCGACCATCCTGGTTATCAATTACAAGTACAAAACACTTGATAAGCGGAAAACTTTTCCAAAGCTCATTGATCAGAAAGGCGTACTTTTCGAATCGAAGAAGATATACGACAATCAGTTGCCAACATGGATTTCCACCTACCTGAAAAACCGGCAATACACCATAATGCCTCAGGCAGCAGCAATGATCGCTGAATACCTGGGAGCTGATCTGGCGAAAGTTGTTAACGAGTTGGATAAACTGACTATTTCATTACCTGCCGGTTCACAGATTACACCTGATCACATTGAAAAAAACATTGGAATCAGTAAAGAGTTTAACGTTTATGAACTTCAGAATGCTCTTGGAGAGCGTGATCTGCTGAGGGCAAACCGGATCATTAACTATTTCGGCGCAAATCCTTCCCCGAATCCTTTTCCTCTTGTTATTTCCTCTCTCTTTTCCTATTTTTCGAAAATACTGAACTACCATTTCCTGGAAGATAAATCACAGAATAATGTAGCTTCAGTTCTTCAGGTAAACCCGTTTTTTGTAAAAACGTATGTAACAGCTTCAAAAAACTATACCATCCGGAAGTTGGTTGAAATAGTGAGTATTCTGCGCGAATACGACATGAAATCAAAAGGATTCGGCAATGTGTCTACTTCACCTGCCGAACTTCAACGAGAAATGATATACCGGATTTTACATTAAAACATTCATACATGACTATTATTCTGATTGTTATTACCGTAGTAG
Source organism: Bacteroidales bacterium (assembly GCA_038251165.1). Classification (GTDB taxonomy): domain Bacteria; phylum Bacteroidota; class Bacteroidia; order Bacteroidales; family Prolixibacteraceae; genus Aquipluma. Next base: position 33,596 of record JBBSBP010000015.1, read on the forward strand.
TATCCTACGCCGCATTCAATTCACCCAAACTGATGGAACAGCTCCAGTTCAATGCCAGTAAGGTTTATTACAAAAAGCAATATCACCGGCTGATTACCCACGCTTTTGTACATGCCAACTGGGAGCACCTGTTTGTGAATATGATCGTTTTGTTTTCGTTCGGACGAGCTATCGAAGAATATTTCAAATTCAACTTTGGGAATCAGCATACCCTTTACTTCATTTTACTGTACCTGGGAGGCATTTTGTTTTCAAACCTATATGCCCTGATCAAACACCGCAATAACTTTTTCTACAACGCGGTTGGGGCATCCGGAGCAGTATCAGCCGTGCTTTTTGCATGTATTTTTTTCGATCCCTGGAACATGATCTATTTCTTTGGCATCCTGCCGATCCCCGGGATCGTATTTGCTCTTTTGTACCTGGTTTATTCGTACCAGATGAGTAACAAACAAAAAGACAATGTAGCCCACGATGCCCATTTTCTGGGTGCACTTTATGGTTTTATTTTCCCGATTCTGCTGAATCCACAGTTATTCGAGACTTTTCTCGATAAGCTTTTCAGGCTGATATGAAACAAAAAGCAATCTTTCTGGACCGTGACGGAGTTCTGCTCGATAACAGGAATCATTATTATATCTGGGAAAAAAGCCAGGTGGCATTCATCGATGGTGTGTTTGAAAACCTGAAAAGCCTGATTCAGAAAGGATTTCAGTTGTTTGTGGTAAGCAATCAGGGGGGTATTTCACTGGGATTGTACTCAAAAAATGATATTCTTAAACTTCACGGTGAACTGTTTCAAATCTTCCGGGATAACCAGATCGAACTAACCGGAATCAGTGTTTGTCCGCATCATCCCGATATCGAAAAGTGTATTTGCAGAAAGCCCGGTTCACTGATGATTGAAAAACTTATAGCCAGGTACAAACTCAGCAGGGAAAATTCTTACCTGATCGGCGACAGCGAATCGGACATGGAAGCTGCCCGGGAAGCAGGAATCCGTGGAATAAAGATTAATGCCAATCAAAACATGTATCCTTTCATTACATTTCTAATCAATGAACAAGGGTAAATACATCTTAGTCAACGGCTCATTCGTACCTGACGAAGAATACCGGATTTCACTTCAGGAAGAAGAAGCTTTTCTTTTTTCCGGGAAAATACGGGCAGTTCGCACTTCATTACCTTTTTTCAGGGAAACACTGGAACTGATTCAGCTCAAACTACAATTGTTTAACCAGTCCTTTCCCGAATTTACAGCGAACAACGGGAAGGGATTAAAACGGCAACTGGAGCGTACACTGACCAAAAACAAACAATTTATGGGAGCTGTACTGACCATCCTGTTTCGGCTCAGCGACCAAAAAATTCAATATACCATTCAGTCCGAAAAGCTTGATGACGCCGATTTTGATCTGAATGAAAAAGGTTTGTACCTGGATGTTTTCGATCAGATACAGAAACCGGGTTCCGCATCACTTTCAAATCTATCCTTAGGCTCTGAAATTTACTGGAACATTACCCGTAATCACATCAGGAATTCAACTGCAGATCAACTGGCACTGGTCAATACCGAAGGCCATCTTATTGAGGTTCCGGCTTCGAACCTGTACCTGATTAAAGGTGATACCATACAGGGAGCAGGCATTGAACAAGGTGCTTACGTGGATATTACCAGGCCGCTGATGCTCCGGATTTTTAAAAGTTTAAATCTGGAATATTCTGAAATAACCGGAATAAGCCGTGAAGATATCCGGGAAGCCGATGAGGTGATGACTGTAAATGCCATTGAAGGAATTCGCTGGATTGTTGGGTATGAAGATAAACGGTTTTTCAACCAGACGATCAGGAAGATCGTCGATTTGTTCAGCCTGAATTTAACTAATTAAGTGAGGGATTTTCAGGAAAGTTTTCCCACATGGTGTATTTCCCGCCCATAGCTCTTACCGACTCAACCCACATCATATTTTCATCGATTGACATCAGGTCATTCTGCGAAATATCAGCCACCAGCCACGAGTTGTCATTGATCTCCTCTTCCAGCTGTCCAATATCCCATCCGGAATACCCCAAAAAGAAGCGAACCTGTTTTGAAGTTACCATTCCCAGCTTGATCTGCATTTTCAGGGTTTCAAAATCACCACCCCAATACAGATTTTCCTTAATGTGGATGCTGCCTGGAATCGTATCACCAAGTGTATGAATAAAATAAATCGAGTCAGTCCCTACAGGTCCTCCAATGTGAATTTCGGAATCGAAATCCGGGAAATCAACAAAAAGGTCTTCAACCGGGTAATCAACTTTTTTATTCAGGATAAAACCAACTGCCCCATTTTCGTTGCAGGCGGCCAGAATAATGATGGAACGGTTAAAATAAGTTCCCGCCAGAAAAGGCTCAGCAATCAGAACATGTCCCTGCCGGGGTGCCACATGGTTGGTTTCTATTTTGAATATGTTGGTATTTATTTTCATCGCTAAAACTTAACTGAAGAAATATAGGAATTCTATAACTCTTATCAAAAAAAAAAATCAATTTTCGGGGAAAATAATTAAACAGCTATCTCCAAGCACGTTAAAAGGGGCAGCGCAACAAATTTCCAATTATTCAAAAGGAGGCAAGAAGGACTGGAAGCGTTACATTTAAAGACACGGACGTCTTGAGTACTAATTCTCTTCAACAATAACGAAAATATCTTCGTCGGCTTTTTTCATTAAAAATTGTTCACGTGCAAACTTCTCGAGGTTTTCGTCATTGGTTTGCAATTCATACAATTTTCGTTTATCCGCTTCAATTTTCTGTCTGTAAAAATCGACCTGAGTTTCAAGCAGAGTCAATTCATTCCTGTTTTGCTGGTGCTGCCTCAGACTGTTGTCATCAAAAAACATGATCCATACAACAAATAATGCAAATGCAATGATGTATTTATTGATGAACGGACTCAGTATTTTTACAACTAATTCTTTGGCTTCCATAGCAATGATTTTAAACAAAAGTAGATTTTTCAACGACAAAAAAAAAGGAGATGAAAAAAATCATCTCCTTTTTGAAATAAATATTTATTCCTGATCCGGCAGAAAACTGGGATACATGTAATTTTGGGGTGAAACAAAATTTTCCTTGATCGTCCGGATAGATGTCCAGCGAAGGAAATTGAATACCGAACCAGCTTTATCATTGGTGCCGGAACCGCGTGCTCCTCCAAAAGGTTGCTGACCAACAGTTGCCCCGGTTGGTTTATCGTTAATGTAAAAATTACCGGCAGCATTTTCAAGGCGCTGGGTTATCCGTTCAATGTTGTACCTGTCTTTGGAGAAAACAGCACCGGTCAGCGCGTAGATCGAGGTACGGTCAAGAATTTCAAGTGTCTGGTCCAATTCTTCATCGGGATACACATAAACAGTCAGTACCGGTCCGAACAATTCTTCGACCATGGTAGTATAATCAGGTTTTTTGGCAAGAATAACGGTTGGTTCAATAAAATATCCAACCGATTTATCATATTTTCCGCCAAAAAGAATCTCTGCATCCTGATCAGTGCGGGCATTATCAATATACTTAGCCAATTTATCGAACGATGATTCATCAATCACTGCATTGATGAAATTGGTAAAATCTTCGGGTGGTCCCATTTTTACGGTAGCAAGTTCGTTTCCAAACCGCTCGCAAACATCGTCCCATATACTTTGCGGAATATAAGCTCTTGAAGCTGCAGAGCATTTCTGTCCCTGGTATTCGAAAGAACCCCTGAGCATGGCAATGGCCACGGCCTGCGGATCAGCAGTCGGATCAGCGAAAATAAAGTCTTTTCCACCGGTTTCGCCAACAATCCGCGGATAGGATTTGTATTTGTAAATGTTCTCGCCAATGGTTTTCCAGATACTCTGGAATACACCTGTAGAACCGGTAAAATGAATTCCCGCGAAATCGGGTGACCGGAGGATGACATCAGCAGCAGTGGGGCCGCCAACATAAACCAGGTTGATCACTCCGTCAGGCAATCCTGCTTCCTGCAAAACCTCCATGATAACTGCAGCTGAATAAACAGCTGTTTTGGAAGGTTTCCATACCACCACATTTCCCATCATGGCAGGAGCTGCAGGCAGATTACCGGCAATCGAAGTGAAATTGAAAGGCGTCAGCGCAAACACAAACCCTTCCAAAGCCCTGAATTCATTGTAGTCCCAGATACCGGGAGCCGATTCAGGTTGCATCTTGTAGATATCAGTCATGCAACGAACTCCAAACCGGAAGAAATCGGCCATCTCACAGGCAGCATCAATTTCAGCCTGATAGGCATTTTTCGATTGTCCGAGCATGGTGGCCGCATTGATTTTGGCCCGGTAAGGACCCGCAAACAAATCAGCTGCTTTTAAAAAGATTGCAGCCCGGTGATGCCATGCCATCGTATTCCATTGTGTGCGGGCAATCATCGCAGCATCAATAGCCATTTGGACATGTGAAGCATCTCCCTGGTAATAGTATCCCAGCGTGTGTTTGATATCATGAGGAGGAAAAATTCTTATCCTACGGTCCGTAGTGATTTCCTTTCCCCCGATAATCATTGGAAGTTCAAGTTCAACCGATCGGAGTTGACTCAGCATTTCCTTCAGTTCTGTTCTTTCCGGTGACCCAGGTGAATAACTTTTAATGGGTTCATTCTTCGCATCCGGAATATTAAAAAATCCTTTTGACATAGCCTTCAGTGTTATTATGAGATTATTAGTTTTCCTGCCTGCAAAATTAGGCTTTCCAAAGAGTTTAATTCCTAATAAAAATCACCTTTCATTTTTCTGCATAAATCAGCCCAATCATGATTGGAAATTAAAATTTACTATATTTATTGCCTCATTAAACCTGTTTGCCGACGCAATTTCATGCTAAAATCATTGATTCAAATAATTGTTAAACGGTATCAACCGGATACCAAAAATGATATTCTGAAGATTGCCGGACTTCATGTCTTTGCCTTCGTCGGACTAATTACCGGGTTGTTCCTGTTTGTGCGCGACCTGCTTGGTTTATCGCCTGATGAATGTTTACCCGGGGATGTCTTCATTCTCATTATTTTTGGAGTGGCTCTGTATGGTTTACATAACGTCCAGATCAACAGGGTGGTGCAGATTTTTTTTCTGGTTCCCTTTATTCCCTATTTTTTCTTCATTTCAAACTCCACTGCAATTTTCCCGAATCATCTTTCAGTCCCATATACTTTACTGACTTTAATCCCCTTCTTCCTGTTTTTTCTGCTTTTCAGCGACAACAAGAAAGACCTGTCCATATTTTTCGTCTTATCCCTGCTTACCCTGGCCTTGCATGTTTATCTGGCCGGATTGACTGATTTATTGTTTCAGTTTAAATGGGACACCGAAACCATATTTATAAATCCTTTTTTGACGCTTCTGACCTTTTATCTTGTATCACTCCTGATCGCCTGGAATTTTCAACGCAAAATCAACCAATTAACACTTGAAAAAGAAAACACGGAAAAACTGATCAGTCAAACCATCCGCAATCTTCCACAGGGAATGATGGTTCTTGAAATTGAAAAAGATGAATTTGGGACTCCTTCCCATTTGACTATCAGGAAAACGAATCTGGCATTTGAAAGGCTGTTTAAAATATCTTCACGCGAATTAAAAGACAAAAAGGCCGATGACGTATTCCCCAAAATTTTCAGAAGTGCATTTGACTGGAATAAACAATACCTCAGTTCAAGGAAAAATCATTATTCCTTTTATCTGGAACGTCTCGACAGGCATTTCGAAGTAGATACCTTTAAAATAACCAACGATCAGATCATCAGCCTGTTTATAGATACAACTCAAAAACAGCATCTGATCAGCGAACTGGAAGAAAGCAAATTGCGCTACAAGGTTCTGCTGGAAGGAATTCCTGATTTATTTTTTATCATTGACAAGGAGGGTGTTTATGTTGATTTTGTTTTCAAGGCTACAGATGCACTGAAAATAAAACCGGAAGATATCATTGGCAATTCCATTTTCGAAGTTGGATTTTCAGAAAAAATGTCAACTAAGATTTTTCAGTGTATCCAAAGCTGTATTGACTCTGACACCATTGAAACCATCGAATATGCTCTTGAAATTGAAAATTCATCGGCATTGTTTGAAATGCGTTTAGTCCGGCTGAATGAATATTCGGTAATTTCACTGGCCCGGGACATCACGAAACGAAAACTGGCTGAAATCAGGATTGAAGAAGCCAGGGCAAAAGCAGAAGAAGCCGATCAGTTGAAAACAGCTTTTCTGGCCAACATTTCACATGAAATACGTACCCCGATGAATGCGATCATCGGATTCTCCAAAATGATTGGTTCTCCGGATTTTGATGAGGATGAAAAAAGCAAATTCATTGAAATCATTATTAGTAACGGGAAATTATTACTCGCCCTGATTAACGACATGATCAACCTTTCGAAAATTGAAAGCAATACGCTCGTTGTAAAAAAAACACCGTTCAGGATAAACGACATGATGGTTGGCCTGTACAAAGAATTTGGCTATGAACTTGAAGAACGGAAAAACATCCGTTTGAAATTGAATTGTGAGAATACAAATCCTAAATTCACGGTAACCACCGATCCGGTATTGCTGCTATCGATATTGCAGAAACTCATCGATAACGCAATAAAGTTTACGGATCAGGGTGAGGTCGAATTTGGATACAGAATTATTACTCCGGATCAGCTTGAGTTTTTCATCCGTGACACAGGAATCGGAATTGAAGAAAGAGATCATGAACGAATTTTTGACCGTTTTCATCAGCTTGATAACCGCACCGTCAGGGCTTACGAAGGAACGGGACTTGGATTGTCGATTGCTCAACATTATGTGCGGTTACTTGGCGGAGACCTGGCCATTAGTTCAAAACCAGGTAAAGGATCTGTTTTCTCGTTTTCTATCCCCTACGTCAGGGAAGAAAATCCGTTAAAAATTGTTCGTTAGAACCTGCCGGGAGAATTGGCAGTATTCAGTAACAGCTTGCATGATTTTGAGGATTATCCGGCAGTCGTGTTGCCCGGACTCAGCCAATCAGGCCTGAATTACCTCACCGCCGAATTAACTGTTACAAATCCGACCAAACGATCGTAACGGCTGCCCTGATCACTGTAATAGGCAAAGATCTCGTATTCATTTTCAGTCATAAAAAAAGATCCTTCCAAATTTACAGAGTCAGCTTTTTTAGCTCCTTCAGGAACATAAACATACTGGTAATTGTAATAACCCTGTTTAAGCAGCAGCGTTAATTCATAAGCAGCCCGTTCAAAATTCCATTTCATTTCGTTTGTTGTATTCGCGGTCCAGTTCGTCAGTGCTCCAAAAACATTCACCGATCCACCGGTTAGCGGGCTTTCCATGGGAAGGGAAAAATGTACAAATTCATAATCGCACTCCGTATCCGAATCAGTAATCCGATCCTGACTTTCAACAACAAAATTTCCATTCATTTCCTTGTAATTGCTGTATCTTTTATTGTTCCTGATGGCATCCGGAAGTAGGGTAACATGATAATAAGGCCTGAAAAATCTGATCTCACCGACATTCTCGCCATTATAACGGTTTGTACGGATATCAAAATACCTGAATTCATTTCCCCCGGGGAATACATTTTCCTTGTTGTAATCATAGTCCAGAACCTGATCGCGAATAAAATTGGGTTTTAAATCGCAAATGGCATTATCCCATCTCCGGTTTTGCATCAGCACAATTTTAATGTCTTCCCTCGGATTAAGCAGCTTTAGCCGTTCATGGAATACCTTAAAATCAACTTCCTGATTTTCACCATTAAACGGATCAAAGGTTGCCTTTTTGACCAGCCCTTCAATCCGGACCAAAGGTTCAACCACGTAAAACCGGTGAATCAGGACCAGGTTTTCACGGTTATTATTTTCAAATACAACCAGTGCATAATTTCCCGAATATTTTGGAGTACAATTTTCATTGGGAATATGCAACTGGTAGTTTACATATTTGACAGTGGTATTAAAACTCATCGCATAATCGGATACCGGATTATCCGGAAATCCATCCAGGTATTCGCTTTGCTGAATAAACGATTCATTCCAGCCGGCATCACAGTGAATAACGGTATAGGAGTAGTTTTTGACATCCTCAGCAAGGTCATCGAATTTAAATACAAGCTGAGCCTCACTTCCAAGGTCATAAACCGGATTTGAAAGCTCATTTCCATCCCGGTAGATCTGAACTGATTTGACTTCTTCGCGGTAAACAGAATTCTGGTAATAAAACTTGTCAATTTTTTCTACAGCCAGAGAATTTAACGTTAAGATAACATATAGAAAGGTAAAAAAAAGTGCTGTTTCGCGGTACATTTTCGATCAATTTTAATAATAACAACATAACTAACACCTTGAAGCAGAAAAGCCCAAAACAGGTATTATACTGAATAACGTTTCCCAATCTATAAATATTTCAAATCTCTGAAGTTTGTATAACAAAGATTGTGAAAAGATTTTAAATTCTTTACTTTTGCCAACCTAATTATTAACCATACGAGGGAATACAATGTCAAAGGTTATCAATTTAAAACGTGGATTTAACATCCGGTTAAAAGGGGATGCCGAAAAAAATCTGGGAACATCAATCGAAACTGACAAGGTTGCCCTTAAGCCGACTGATTTTCCGGGTTTAGTCCCAAAATTACTCGTGAAAGCGGGACAGGATATTAAAGCCGGTGAACCTGTTTATTTCGACAAATACAATCCGCAAGTTTTCTTTACTGCCCCGACAAGTGGCCAGGTATTGGAAATCAACAGGGGTGAACGGCGAAAAGTTCTGGAAGTGATCATTAAAGCTGACGGCAGGAATGAATCACTCTCTTTTACCAAAGCCGATCCAAAGAACCTTTCGGCTGAAGAGATCAGGGAGCAACTTTTAAAAAGCGGATTGTGGCCATTTATCAAACAACGGCCTTATGGTTCAATTGCCAGGCCTTCCCAAATCCCAAAACACATCTTTATTTCAGGCTTCGATTCTGCCCCGCTGGCTCCGGACTACGAGTTCCTTTTTAAAGGCCAGACGGCCATACTCCAAACCGGGGTGAATGCACTGGCTAAATTAACCAGTGGAAAAATACACCTGGGAATCAGACCGGAACAGGCAAATGGAATTTTATCAGGTTTAAAGAATGTGGAAATTAATCCGTTCAACGGACCTCATCCGGCTGGAAACGTTGGTATTCAGATTCATCATATTAGTCCGGTAAATAAAGGAGAACTTGTTTGGACAATTAGCCTGCAGGGATTAATTTATATCGGAAAGCTATTTGAAACAGGAAAGCTCGATTTTTCGAAAATCATTGCTCTTACCGGTTCTGAAGTTAAATCACCCCGCTATTTCAAGAGCATTCACGGAGCTCATCTCGGAAACATTGTAAATGGAACTACCAGTAAATCAGGAAACGAACGGATTATATCCGGGAATGTTCTGACCGGCACAAAAGTTACCCCGGACAATTATCTTGGTTTTTTTGATTCCCAGATTACCATTATTCCTGAAGGAGATGAATACGAATTCATGGGCTGGGCAGATCCCGGGTTCAATAAATTCACCGCGAGCAAAACATTTTTCTCGAAACTCTTACCGAAAAAAGCATATACTTTGAATGCCAACCTTCATGGTGGCGAACGTGCATTTGTACTTTCAGGCGAATATGAGAAATTTCTCCCAATGGATATTTTACCGGTCTATCTGCTTAAAGCTATTTTGGCAGGTGACATTGACAAGATGGAGGAACTCGGAATTTACGAGGTAATTGAAGAAGACCTTGCATTATGCGAATACGCCTGTACTTCGAAAATACATGTTCATGACATTGTGCGGCAGGGAATTAACCTGATGATTAAAGAATTGGGATAACCTTACAGCTGAAAAATTATACGTATGAAATTTATACAGAAATTCTTTGAAAATACTAAGCCTTACGTTCAGAAAGGAGCTAAATATCAATGGCTTCATTCAGTTCACGACGGTATGTTTACCTTGTTTTTTGTTCAGAAAAACACTTCGAAAAGCGGCACCCACATCCACGATTTTGTCGATCTGAAACGCACAATGGGTATTGTTGTTCTGGCTCTGGTTCCTGCACTTTTAATGGGTATGTACAATACCGGATTCCAGCACTATGCTGCTGTTGGTGGCATGGATGCGGTTAATTTCCGGGAAATATTCTTTTACGGATTTTTGCGTGTGGTTCCTATTATTATGGTATCATACATTGTCGGATTAGGAATTGAGTTTGTTTTTGCTCAACTCCGCGGCCATGAAATTCAGGAAGGATTCCTGGTGTCCGGATTTTTAATTCCGTTGATCATGCCGATTAACACTCCGCTCTGGATGATCGCGATAGCAACAGCATTCTCAGTTGTTTTTGTGAAAGAAGTTTTTGGAGGAACCGGGATGAATATTTGGAATCCGGCTTTAGTAGCAAGAGCTTTTGTTTTCTTTGCTTACCCGAGCCAAATGTCAGGCGAATCTGTTTGGGTTAGTCTGGGTGGTCAAAAGGCAATCGATGGTTTCTCTGGTGCAACACCGATGGCACAAGCTGCAGCCGGTCATCCAAATATTGATTTATGGAATTCATTTATCGGATTAATTCCAGGTTCAATCGGAGAAACATCGACACTGGCAATTTTAATCGGTGCCGCCATTTTGATAATTACCGGTATCGGAAGCTGGAAAATTATACTTTCAACCTTTGCCGGTGGTGCTGTCATGGGTTTAATACTTACGACTTTTGCCGGAACAAATGCTTACATGGCATTACCGTTCTGGGAACACTTTATCATTGGTGGTTTTGCGTTTGGTGCTGTATTTATGGCGACCGATCCGGTTTCAGGAACACAAACAGAACGTGGAAAATGGATTTACGGATTCCTCATTGGAGTTTTGGCAATCTTAATCCGGGTTGTGAATCCTGCCTATCCTGAAGGAATGATGTTGGCCATCCTTCTGATGAATACTTTCGCTCCTTTAATCGACCATTATGTAGTTGAAGGAAGTATCAAAAAGAGGTTGAGACGAATTAAAGTAAAAGCCTAACGCTAAAATTCATAAAAAAAATGGATAAGAACGGAAACAAATACACATTCATATATGCTTCAGCAATGGTAATCCTTGTTGCAGCAATCCTTTCAGTTACAGCGTTACAGTTGAAACCATTTCAACAAAAGAATGTTGAAATCGAAAAGAAACAAAATATTCTTTCATCAGTTGGGATCTCAAGTACGTTTATTACTGCAGAAGCAATCTATGCAGAAAAGATCGTTGAATCATATATCGTTAACTCTTCCGGAGAAAAAGTTGAAGGGGTAGCTTTTACGATTGATCTGAAAGCCGAACGCGCCAAACCTGTAAACGAACGAAAACTCCCGGTTTATGAGTGTAAAACAGAAGACGGGCTGAAATATATTTTACCGGTTTATGGCGCCGGACTCTGGGGGCCAATCTGGGGATATGTTGCGTTTAATGACGACATGAACACCTTATATGGAGCAGTTTTCGCCCATTCAGGTGAAACCCCGGGTTTGGGAGCAGAGATTTCAACAGCTGCTTTTCAGGCACCTTTCAAAGGGAAAACCATTTTTGATGCTGACGGTAAACTGTTTTCCATCATTGTTGCAAAAGCAAGTGAAAATGCTCCTGCAGAACACAAAGTAGATGGAATTTCGGGTGGTACAATTACCAGTAAAGGACTTCAAACGATGCTGATGACTGATTTCACTTCATATGAAGCATTTTTCAAATCGAAAAAACAATAGAAGATGAGCGAAGGATTATTTTCAAAGAAAAACATAGGACTGATGACCAGTCCGCTGGGAACCAATAACCCAATTACCATTCAGGTACTTGGAATTTGCTCAGCGCTCGCTGTAACAGCGCAATTGAAACCTGCCTTTGTAATGGCACTTTCAGTAACCGCGGTGGTTGCTTTTGCAAACGTAATTATCTCATTACTCCGGAATACCATTCCAAACCGCATCCGTATTATTGTACAGTTAGTGGTTATTGCGGCTTTGGTTATTCTGGTCGATCAGGTACTGAAAGCTTTTGTTTATGACGTAAGTAAGCAACTTTCAGTTTTTGTTGGACTGATTATCACCAACTGTATCCTGATGGGACGTTTGGAAGCATTCGCTTTAGCGAATAAACCATGGCCCTCTTTCCTGGACGGAATTGGTAACGGAGTTGGGTACGGTCTGATCCTGATTATTGTCGCTTTCTTCCGCGAATTACTGGGTTCCGGAACTGTTTGGGGTTATCATGTGATTCCACAAAGCTGGTACATTGCCAACGGTGGATTTTACTCCAACAACGGAATGATGATACTTCCTCCAATGGCTTTGATTACCGTTGGTGTAATTATTTGGGTGCAACGCAGCAGAAATACTAACCTTCAGGAAAAATAACTGAATTATTAATAAACCGATATGGAGAATTTATTAAATCTGTTCGTTAAGTCAGTTTTTATAGAGAACATGGTATTTGCCTATTTCCTGGGCATGTGTTCTTATCTGGCTGTTTCGAAATCAGTAAAAACAGCAAATGGCTTAGGTCTTGCAGTTATTTTTGTACTGGGAATTACACTTCCTGTAAATTATCTGCTCGAAAATTACATTCTGAAAGAAGGTGCATTAAAATGGCTTGGTGCTGGTTATGAAACTGTTGACCTGAGCTTCTTAAGCTTTATCATGTTTATAGCTGTAATCGCATCCATGGTTCAGCTGGTAGAAATGGTTGTTGAGAAATTCGCGCCTGTCCTGTATACCCAACTCGGAATCTTCCTGCCTTTGATTGCAGTTAACTGCGCGATTCTTGGAGGTTCATTATTCATGCAGCAGAAAGCTTTCCACAACATCGGAGAAGCAACTGTTTATGGACTTGGATCAGGTGTAGGCTGGTTTCTGGCCATTGTAGCGATTGCCGCAATACGCGAGAAAATTCAATATTCGCAAGTGCCCGCACCTTTAAGAGGCCTGGGTATTACATTTATCATCACTGGTTTGATGGGACTTGCTTTCATGGGATTTATGGGAATTAAACTTTAATCTGAATTAAAAACAATCAAAACAATGATATTTTTAGCTTCTCAAACTACAGTTGTCCTGGCCAGTATCGTCATTTTCCTTTTGGCAATAATCATCCTGGTTGGTATGCTTTTATTCGTTAAAACCAAGCTTACCCCAAAAGGCAATGTCAATATTACGATCAATGACGGATTTAAAGTTATTGAAACTGAACCCGGGAATACCCTTTTAACTACGCTTGGCAATAATAAAGTCCTTCTCCCTTCAGCTTGCGGAGGTGGTGGTACCTGCGGAATGTGCCGATGTCAGATTGAATCGGGAGCCGGATCGATCCTGCCTACTGAAACCGGTTTCTTTACCCGTAAAGAACAACAGGATAATTGGCGTCTGGCTTGTCAGGTAAAAGTGAAGGAAAACATCGACCTGCACATCCACCAGGAAATTCTGGGTGTGAAAAAATGGGAATGTGAAGTTGTTTCAAACAACAATGTGGCCACTTACATCAAAGAATTTGTGGTAAGACTTCCTGAAGGTGAAATACTGGATTTCAAATCGGGTGGATACATTCAGATTGATGTTCCAAAAATTGATGTTGATTTTAAAGACATGGTCATTGAGGACGAATACCGTCCGGAATGGGAAAGATACGGAATGTTTAACCTGAAGATGAAAAATCCTGAGCCAACTTTCCGTGCTTATTCAATGGCCAATCACCCTGCTGAAGGAAATATAGTCATGCTGAACATCCGTATTGCAACACCTCCTTTCGATCGTGTAAACGGTGGTTTCCAGAAAATAAATCCCGGAATTTGTTCCTCGTTTATTTTCTCGCGCAAACCAGGTGATAAAGTAATGGTTTCAGGTCCTTATGGTGAATTTTTCCTGAAAAAGAACGATAATGAAATGATGTTTATTGGTGGAGGCGCCGGTATGGCTCCGATGCGTTCGCATTTATTTCACCTGTTCCATACGGTAAAGGAAACCGGAAAGAAAGTAACTTTCTGGTATGGCGCCCGCTCCTGGAGAGAAGTGTTCTACTATGATGAATTTATGGCTATTCAGAATAAATTTCCGAATTTTACCTTCCATCTGGCCCTGTCGGATCCGCAACCGGAAGATAACTGGACGGGAAACAAGGGGTTTATCCATCAGGTAATTTACGATAAGTACCTGAGTAAACACGATGAACCGGAAGAAATTGACTACTACCTCTGCGGACCGCCCATGATGAACAGCGCCATTAACAAGATGCTGTACGATCTTGGAGTTCCGGACGAAAACGTCTTATTCGATGACTTCGGAGGATAAAAAATAAACCACTTTTGCACTCCCAGTTATCCTGCAGGTTTTCGACATTTGACTTTATCCCTTTGATTGGACCTTACTATGATTTATCACCGCAAATTCAAACATCCGAAATCAAAAACCTGGGTTGTTTTTGTGCATGGAGCCGGAGGGAGCAATGTGGTCTGGTTTCGTCAGCTTAAAGAATTCAAGAAGCATTTTAATGTCCTTCTGGTCGATCTGCGCGGGCACGGCAAATCAAAACCGTTAAATCCGTCAGAAGATTCCGGTTATTCATTTGATGAAGTTGCACTTGATGTTATCGGCATTATGGATCACCTTGAAATCCAAAAGGCACATTTGGTTGGAATATCTCTGGGTTGTATTGTAATACGGGCAATTGACAAACTCGCTCCAGGCAGGGCAGAATCAATTATACTTGGAGGTGCAATTATTCAATTCAATAAAACACTGAAGGTCTTAATCCATATGGCCAGGATCCTGAATTCAGTGTTGCCCTACATGTGGCTTTACAAACTCAATGCACTTATCCTGATGCCCTTTCGCCGGCATCGTGAATCCCGGAATATTTTCATAAAGGAAGCCATAAAACTGGGTGAAAAAGAATTCCGGAAATGGATGAAAATGACCCGGGAGATTAAATCAAACCTGAACGATTTTTTAAAACGGGAACCTTCAGCTCCTGTCTTGTACCTGATGGGCGATGGCGACCACATGTTTTTACCCATGGTGACCGATTTGGTTAAAAGTCAATTGAATGCCAGACTCGAAATCATCAAAAACAGTGGTCATTGCTGCAATCTCGACCAGGCTAACCTGTTCAACGAGATTTCCATTCACTTTATTAAAGGAAACTCAGCAATAACTTCTATTGTCTGAATCATCGTTGGATATCTCCTTAAAACGAAGTTCCTTTCTCGCCTTTGCCTGTTCAATTCTATCGTAGGTTTGAGCGCAGCTGATACCACGTGATTTCAGATATTGATTACCTCCGATATGGGTATTGGGAAATTCGCCACCTTTTTTTACCAGTATCTTTATAGCAAGCGCTACAACAACAAAAACCATCAGTACTATTGCCAACAAGATTAATTTAATAACTTCCATAATGATACCCTTTTCCGTTTTTCTGAGAACAAAGTTAAAACTAAAACTTTAGAAACAGATGTTTATTGATCATTAGAACAATTCCATTTGAATTTGTTTCAGGCATGTAAGATTATATGTATTTTTAGATCAGAAAAAACATTTATTTAAACTTACCATCATGGAAAAACACATTAACGTTGTTGCTGCACTTCAAATCGGTCTGAGTATTTTCAATCTACTGGTTGCGTTTCTGATTTTCACAGTCCTTCAGTTAGTCGGCGGATTCATTGAGGATCCTACCGGAGCAACGGTTCTCACTTTGGTTGCCGATGTTCTGGCCATTGTATTTATTGTTGTTTCCGTACCAGGCATTTTAGCAGGAATGGGACTTTACAAAAGAAAAGAATGGGCCAGGATTCTGACGCTGATCCTGTCGGTTATTGAAATCTTCAGTTTCCCGTTTGGAACAGCGATCGGAATTTATTCCATCTGGGCTTTGATACAGCCTGAAACTGTTGCTGCTTTCAATAAACCGGAAGAGTAGTCGTTACTTGTTGCTTCGATTTTCGATGAAACCTGAAGTACCCGGCAAGCCTGGGCTATAAAATGGGGAAAGAAAGAAACAACAAACAAATCCCCTGCTGCATCAACCGACCGGCCGTCAGGGAAACCGAAATTTATTTTCAGACAGAACCATTCCGATCAGGCAAAGAAATAAAAACAAATGCAACAGTGATGCCGCTAAAACAGGTTTATATAATCATTTCAGGCCGGGTTCAGGGTGTGGGATTTCGCTATTTTGCACTCTATAAGGCTGAAGCACTTGAAATTACCGGATGGGTAAAAAATACACCGGATGGAAAAGTTGAGATGGAAGTTTCCGGAAACATTCAGAACATGTACACATTTATTGATTGGATGAGAATTGGTCCGTCCCGGGCAATCATTACGTCCTTTACATTATCAGACATTTCACCTGAACGAAAATTTACACAATTTACAATTCACTAATGACGCGAATGAGTACAACACAAAATTTTCACATGTCTCCTGATGAATTCAGGAAACAAGGCAAACAAATGATTGACTGGATTGCAGACTACCAGGAACATGTTGAAAAGTATCCTGTTTTATCACAGGTAAAACCCGGGGAAATCCGGAATCAGTTACCGGAAGACCCTCCCGGGGAAAGTGAAACGATTGAACAAATCATGTCGGATGTTGACTCGATCATTATGCCCGGGATAACCCACTGGCAATCGCCCGGCTTTTTTGCCTATTTCCCGGCCAATTCATCCGGACCATCGATCCTTGGTGATTTACTTTCTTCCGGATTAGGTGTTCAGGGAATGCTTTGGGCCACAAGCCCTGCCTGTACCGAACTCGAAACCCGGGTACTTGACTGGCTGGCCAGCATGCTTCAGCTTCCCCAAAAATTCAGGTCAACTTCGACCGGAGGTGGCGTTATTCAGGACACGGCTTCAAGCGCTGCCCTGAGCGCTGTACTGGCTGCCAGGGAGCGAAAAACAAATTATCTGACCAATGAATCCGGCTGCCAGGGCAACCTCGTGGCTTATGTTTCAGGTCAAACCCATTCATCGGTTGAGAAAGCCGTAAAAATAGCCGGAATCGGGAAAAATAATCTTCGTTTAATTGAAGTGGATAAAAACCTGGCCATGCGGCCCGACATTCTTGAAGCAACGATAAAAAAGGACATACAGGATGGCCTGATTCCATTTTTTGTTTGCGCAACAGTGGGGTCCACTTCAACCAATGCCATGGATCCCTTAATTCAAATCGGTGAAATTTGTCAGCAGTATCAGCTATGGATGCATATCGATGCGGCCATGTCGGGCACTGCGGCCATTTGCCCTGAGTTCAGGTATATCCTGAACGGCATTGAATTAGCCGACAGTTTTTCATTTAATCCGCACAAATGGATGTTCACCAATTTCGACTGCAACTGTTTCTTTGTCGCCGACCGTTCGGTCCTGATTAAAACCCTTAGTATTCTTCCTGAATATTTAAAGAATCAGGCTACCGAAAGTGGCGCTGTATTCGATTACCGCGACTGGCATATCCAGCTTGGACGCAGGTTCAGGTCACTCAAATTATGGTTTGTAATCAGGCATTACGGCGTTAGCGGATTACAGTTTCACATCCGCGAACACATCAGGCTGGCTAAGCAATTTGCTGAATGGGTAAGTTTATCCAAAGAATTCGTGTTCCTCGCTCCTGCCCCGCTTAACCTGGTTTGTTTTGCACACCTCCTCGGAAATGACTTTAACCGGAAACTGCTCGAAACCATTAACAGCCGCGGCAAAATGTACTTTACACATACGGTAGTAGATGGCACCTTTGTGCTTCGGATGTGTATCGGTCAAACCAATACCGAAGCCAAACATGTTCTGCAGGCATGGGAAACCCTTCAGGAAACAGCGGAGGAATTATTCAGGAGTGAACAGGAACAGGCAAAAGCATAGAAAACAGGAAACCATCAACAGCACCCTAACGCTTAAATGCTGAATCAGAAACTAAAAACATGTTCAACAACAAGCTTTAAACCGAATAATTCCATAAGTGTTATATATACATTTATTATTTATTCCCTATTTTTACCTCCTCAAAACAGAATCATCATAAAATAAAAGAACCATGATAAACTTGAATGAATTGGAAGTATGGTTTGCCACCGGCAGCCAGGACCTATACGGAGAAGGAACCCTAAAACAGGTTGCACTCGATTCGGAGGCAATCTGCCGCGGGTTGAATGCTGATGCCAACCTCCCGGTCAAAATTGTGTGTAAACCGACTTTAAAAACTCCTGAAGCCATCTATCAGTTCTGTATCGAAGCAAATTCGGCAAAAAACTGTATTGGTATAATGACCTGGATGCACACGTTTTCGCCAGCAAAAATGTGGATCCGTGGGTTAAGTATTCTGAACAGGCCCATCCTGCACTTCCACACCCAGTTCAACCGCGATATTCCTTACGCCGATATCGACATGGATTTTATGAACCTGAACCAGTCGGCACACGGTGGACGCGAATATGGTTTTATTCTTTCAAGAATGCGGAAAAACCGAAAAGTGGTTGTGGGTCACTGGCAGGATCCCGAAGTCCAGAGGCGTGTTAATGTCTGGATGCGTGCAGCTGCAGCATGGTTCGACTGGCAGGGAGCAAAATTTGCACGTTTTGGCGACAACATGCGCGAAGTTGCAGTTACCGAAGGCGATAAGGTTGAAGCACAACGTCGTTTTGGCTATTCCGTTAACGGATATGGAATGGGTGACCTGGTCGCGTACATTGATGCCGTTACTGATGCCGGGATAAGCCGCTTGGTTGAAGAATATGATGCCTTGTATAATATTGTTGAAACCGCTAAAAAAGGCGGTGAAAAACATGAAAACATCCGTGCACAGGCACGAATCGAAGCAGGAATGAAAAAATTTCTGACAGATGGTGACTTTAAAGGATTCACCACGACCTTCGAGGATTTGCACGGGTTAGCCCAGCTGCCGGGCTTGGCTGTTCAGCGTTTAATGGCCGACGGTTATGGTTTTGGTGCTGAAGGCGACTGGAAACATTCAGCTATGGTCCGCGCCATGAAAGTGATGGGTGCCGGACTTGAGGGTGGATGCTCATTTATGGAAGATTACACCTACCATTTCAACCCGAACGGGATGAAAGTGCTGGGTTCACACATGCTCGAAATCTGTCCTTCAATCAAAACCGGGAAAGCCTCGCTCGAAGTGCACCACCTGGGAATTGGCGGCAAGGAAGATCCGGCACGGCTGGTATTCAATGTTCCATCCGGTCCGGCAATTAATGCTTCGGTACTGGATATGGGAAACCGCTTCCGCATACTGGTCAACAATGTCGATTGTGTCGCGCCTGATGCTGACTTTCCGAAATTACCGGTTGCACGTGCCATGTGGGTACCACAACCGAACTTACCTGACGGTGCTGCAGCATGGATCCTGGCAGGTGGAGCTCACCACACAAGTTTCAGCCAGGCAGTAACCGCTGAACACATGGAAGACTTTGCCGAAATGGCTGATGTTGAGTTTATGCTCATCGACAACAAAACAACCATTTCGGATTTCAAAAAAGAACTGAAATGGAATGATGTATATTACCTACTGTCAAACGGATTAAAATAGCGTTTAAACAGCAAAACAAGAAAGGCCGCAGAATTAAATTTCCCCGGCCTTTTTTTATTCCCGGATTCCAAATAAAATTTCTGATAAGCCGGTCCTGTTCTACGTCTTCAACTGACCAACAGCATTTTGAAGCTGGCCAATCGCGTCCCCAAGTTCTTGTCGCTGATAAAAACTTTGATGAACGAAGTTCAGGTAACGCAAAATGACAAAAGCATCAAAGAACTGAAAAAACCGCTTTCGGAATGAAGCCAAAGAAGAACTGTTTTGGTTAATTTCGTTGAGTTTGGCCGCAAAATGAAGACTTTGCAGGTAATCCTGAACCGGTAAAGGCAAAAATGAACTGAACAACTCAAGTTCTTCAGCACTGATCCGGAACAAAGAATCAAGCCGGTCAAACAATTGTTTCAGATCTTCGAAAGCTTTAAAATGATAGGTCAGTGTCAGATTTTCCTTATCGTTCATCCATTTCGTCATTGAGGCCCCGGTTCCAAAAGGCACCCGGTCTGAAACTCTGGCAGAAGGATAAACAAAGGCGTCCTGAATTTCAGTAATCGGTCCAAGTTTCGTAAGCTTATGAAGAAAATAAAAATCTTCACCTGCCTGTCGGCGGTTCATTCCGCCCTGTTTCACATACGCATCAGCTCTGACGGCAAATGCGGAACCTATGGTGTAAATCGAGTTTGGAAATCCGGTAAATTCACCAGCCTGTTTATAATAGTGCAGGTAATCCTCATAAAGCTGAATACCCAGTTTCTGCTTTTTATCGCTCATTTCACTGATCCGGTGTTTGAAATTGACCGTTACAGTAAAACAAGACCTGTTCAGGGAAAATTCAGATTCAATCCGCTTTAAATAATTGGCTGAAACCAAACAATCGGCATCAAGCGATACCAATACACCATCTTTTCTGTTTATCGCGTTAAAACGGCGGATAGCCTCATCCATGCCTATTTTCCGGGCCATGCCTGCACCTGCGGATTTGGGATTGACACCGGTGGCATATATCGGATGAAGAATCAGATTTGGCCTGTCGTTGATCATTTTCCACGCTGATAAATTCCGGTAAGTCTCCAAATTAAAAGACTTCACTGCCTGACTGGCGTTTTCCGAATCATTGACAGCCACGATAACCTCCACCAGGGACTGAACGGGCTCACAATCCCATAACGATTCAAGAGTCCTGATTATTTCCGGTTCGTTCAGACAAGGGATTATCACAATCATTGAAAGCGAAGGAAAAACCTCTTCGTCAATAAAAGCCGGATAAATCACATTGCTGTTTATATACCGGTCTGCAAACATATACTTCTCCAAATTAGATGCATTAAAATAAAAAAATCCGGATTACTCCGGATTTTTCAGGTAGGATATTTCAATTTCCTATTTCGTTTTTGCCTTGGTGTACCGTGCATTCAAACCCACCAGAACTTCTTTGGTTATATTGTGAGTTTCATCACCAATCAAAACTTCTCCGGCATTAAATATATAAGTGTATTCTTTATCCTTGTTGAATATTTTCAGGTAATTCATCACACTATCCAACAGTTGCTTGTTGTTATCAGCCTGCATCTGAGACAATTTATTTGATAATTCCTGGTCAAGTTTAGTTATTTGCTGTTCTTCTCCGACCAAACGATCGCGTTCCTGCATTGCACGGTCCTGGGTTAAAAATCCGCCACGCTGAACTTTTTCCTGAAAAGCAGCGGCCTGAGATTCAAAACGGCTCCGTTTTTCACCGTATTCTTTGGTAAAAGCTTCCTGTTGTTTGGAAAATCCATCATGCATTTCCTGTGCAAAATCATAATTCACAACCAGCGAGTCAATCTTAATGTAAGCGATCAGTAAATCTGAAGAAACAGCACCCTCATTAGCACTATCTTTTCCCGGAGTATTCAGTTTATTCCCGCTGAAATGCAGGATATAAAGTCCGGCAACTGCAATAAATAAAATAACAATAAGCACTAAAGGTGTGTTTTTCATCCGAATATAATTGAGTTAATAATTTATATATCTGTATGTTAAGATGCCTGTTCCTAAATAATTGAATTAATCTCATGCTTCGGGATTTCCCCTTCGAACTCAATTACCATTCAATTTTGTGCGGTTTTCTACAATCTCAGCTCCGGCGGAATGTCCGCTTTACAGGCCATGTAAAAATTAAATCCTGCCAAAAATAAAAATTTATTGTCACTATCCCGCTATTCACCCGATTATTTTTCAGAACCTGTACATATTCAATTTATTGAAAAATAAATGTGAAAAAACCTGCGTAAAATCATAAGAACACCTTGATAAACGTCATTAAATCTGACCTTGGATATAACGTATTTTTACTTCACGTAAACCGAATAGAAACAATTGAAAAATGCTCAATAAACTTCTTGCAAACGCACTTCCTTACATGCCCCAAAAATTGATCTGGATCTTTTCCAAACGATACATTGCAGGGGAAACCATTGAAGATGGATTAAAGGCCTGCCGTGAATTAAACCGGCAAGGTATTGAAGTAACTGTTGATTTACTTGGTGAGTTTATCTCAACTATTGAACAGGCCGAAGAAAATAAGAAACAGTACCTTACGATCATTGAGCGTTTCACTGCGGAAGGAATAATTGGTAACTTTTCGCTAAAACCAACCATGTTCGGATTGCTCATCGATAAGGCTGTCTGTTATACCAACATTGAAGAGGTGGTCAAAAAAGCCGCTGAAAAGAAAAGTTTTGTCAGGATCGATATGGAAGATTCTCAATGTGTTGACATTGAATTGGGAATATACCGGGAACTTCTGCAGAAATACCCGGACCATGTAGGTTTGGTTGTGCAGGCTTATCTGCGCCGTACCAGGAATGATCTGATTCAGATGAGCAGTATTCCTGTGAACGGAAGTGTTCTAAATTTCAGACTATGCAAGGGCATCTATATTGAACCCAAAAACATCGCTTTTAAAGAATACGGAGAGGTGCGGGAACATTATCTCGATGATTTAAAATTTATGTTCGACCAAAATATGTATGTTGGAATTGCAACCCATGACAAATTCCTGGTTGATCAGGCGATGAATATCATTCATGAAAAAAATATAGACAAGTCTAAATTTGAATTTCAGATGCTTTACGGTGTAACGCCTGAACTTCGCAGCAGCATTGTAAAACAAGGATATAAAATGCGCGTATACGTGCCTTTCGGGAAAGACTGGTTCGGCTATTCAACCCGCCGGTTGAAAGAGAATCCCAAAATGGCTGCCCAAATTATAAGAGCACTTTTTTTTAGGGGTTGATATCAAGGGGGTTTTGACAGGGAGGTCCGTAAGGGCCTCCCTTTTTGGTATCTGTTTTTTCAGGCGGAGAGTGAGGGATTCGAACCCCCGGTACCCCGAAGGGTACAACAGATTTCGAGTCTGCCCCGATCGACCACTCCGGCAACTCTCCTAAATCCATTGATTTAATTCTGGTGTAAATATAAAAAACTTCCTTATTTTCTTTTCTTAAATTCGGCCAATGCGGTATCCAGAAATTCGACAAACCGGTCAGGATTTAAATCATAGGCTCTGGGCTGAACAAGTAATTGCTCATTTCCATCCAGCAAAACGTAATAGGGCTGTGCATTAACTCCAAAACGGGTAATCTGAAAATCGGCATATTTTTTCCCCAGCGTCTTTTTTACTTTTCCATCATAGGTCGAAGTAACCCATTCACTTTCAGGCAGGGTCGACTTATCATCGACATACAAGGCCACGACAACGAAATTATTCCGCAAGCGTTCAAGTACGCGGGCATCCGACCAGACACTGGCTTCCATTTCCCGGCAATTGACGCAGCCATGTCCGGTAAAATCGATAAAAACAGGTTTATTAAGCTTCCGGGCACATGCCATCCCCTGTTCATAATCGAAATAACCTTCCAGTCCGTGAGGTAAATGCAGGAATTCGGCGAATTTTGGTTTTTCGCAAAGATCATCCTGTCCGGCTATTGAGGCAGATATGGCCTGATGCGGAGTTCCCAGTTTGATCTCATCCCTGATAATCTGGTGCAAATCAAAATCATGGGTCGATTGGGGAGGAAGATAACCTGATATACCTTTTAAAGGTGCGCCAAACATTCCGGGGACCAGGTAAACCACGAAGCTAAATGCGAATATGGCCATTAGCAGGCGTGGTACAGAAACAAATTTAACATCGCTGTCGTGCGAAAACTTCAGTTTACCAAGCAAATAAAAGCCCAGGAGCACAAAGATTACAATCCAGAGGGCCAGGTAAACTTCACGGTCAAGAATACCCCAGTGATAGGTTTGATCAGCCACGCTTAAAAATTTCAATCCCAGCGCAAGTTCCAGGAATCCGAGCACGACCTTCACCGAATTAAGCCAGCCACCTGATTTGGGCAGATTGTTCAACCAGCCCGGGAATAAGGCAAAAAGGGTAAAGGGAAGGGCAAATGCCATCGAGAATCCAAACATACCAACAATCGGCTTTAAAATCTGTCCACCTGCCGATTCAACCAGGATGGCACCCACAATCGGGCCTGTACAGGAAAAGGAAACCAAAACAAGTGTCAGCGCCATAAAAAACGATCCCATAAATCCACCCCTGTCCACTTGTTTATCCGATTTATTGACGATCCAGCTGGGTAAAACAATTTCGAACATTCCAAAGAATGAAAAGGCAAAAAGCATAAACACCGCGAAGAAAATCAGATTGGGAATCCAGTGCGTACTTAACCAGTTCGCAGCGCCCGGGCCAAATATTACAGCTACCAGCGTACCAACAAGGGTATAAATAACAATAATCGAAAGGCCATAAAATGCAGCATACATCCTTGATTTAATTTTTGACTCCCCGCTGTTCATGAAAAATGAAACAGTCATCGGTATCATAGGAAATACGCAAGGAGTTAAAATAGCTGCCAGACCTGCCAGGAATGAAAAGAAAAGAAAAAGAAGCAGGTTGCCTGTTTCAGGATGCTGATCAGCACCAGTCAAAGGAATGACCGGCGAAGGAACTTCCATTTTATCACCTCCGGGATTCAGGTTGAAGACGAAATCGGCTTCAGCAGGAGGAGTGCAGGTCTCGTCATTACACGACATGAACTCTGCGAATCCTTTGATATTTATATTTTCTGAATTTTTTAATTTTATTTTCCGGGTAAATACTGCCTCTTTGCTGAAATAACTCAGCTTCATGTTAAACGTTTTATCAAAAACTTCAGTTGGCAAAGGTTCTGTCGTTAATTCGCCAACAAATTCGAACAAGGTTGAGTCTGCAAAATTAAAGGATGTTTTCACCGGTCCTCCTTCGGGCAACCGGGTATCATACAAATGCCAGCCTTCCTGAATGGCAGCTTTAAAAATAAGTGTTGCCTCCAGTCCTTCCTGTTTGGATTCGAAAGTCCATTTTACAGGCTCAAGAACCTGGGCTGACAACTGAAATCCGGCAAAAAACAAAAAGCTTATAAAAAGAGTAAACCGTTTCATGGATAATATTTGGGTTAATTTTATAAAAGGCAAAAATACATATTGCATCTTATCAATTTATGAAAACTGTCATTGAATTAATCTAATCTCTTATCGAGAATTCTGATCAGTAATATTAAAAAAAAACCCGGCATATAAATACCGGGATTTTTTTACAGTGATTGAAATACAATCTCTTCCTGATTTTCGTCGAAGAAATGGTATTCCGTGAGGGAATAGGAACTCATTTCCTGAACGCTAATGCTTTTAAGGAATTTAAATAGCCATTTCCACTTTACAGACCACAATCCTTTATTCAGATAGGCTGCCAGGTATGGATGAACTTTAATGACAACCTTCGTTTTATTGAGTTCTTTAAAGATGAAATTGACTTTACTTTCCAATTCATCGACCAACAAAATGGTTGGCGTAACTTTTCCGGTACCTTTACATGCAGGACAAACTTCCGCAGTCTCAACATGTTCTTCAGGACGAACCCTTTGACGGGTTATCTGCAAAAGGCAAAACTTACTCAAAGGCAAGATGTTGTGTTTTGTACGGTCAATTGCCATTGATCCTTTCATCCGCTCATAAACTTTATGTCGGTTTTCGGCGAGATGCATGTCGATAAAATCGACTACAATAATGCCACCCATATCTCTCAACCTCAGTTGACGGGCAATTTCTTCGGCAGCAGCCAGATTAACTTCAAGAGCATTGGTTTCCTGGTCAATCCCGGCTTTCGAACGGTTCCCACTGTTCACATCAATAACATGAAATGCTTCAGTGTGCTCAATTATCAGGTATGCTCCATTTTTGAAGGATACAGTTTTCCCAAAAGTTGCCTTTAATTGTTTATCAACTCCGTAATATTCAAAAATCGACTGATTACCCTTGTAATGTTTGACGATTTTTTTCTTTTCAGGAGCAATTGATCCCAGATATTCAGTAATTTCTTCACACACAATAGGATCGTTGACAATGATACTATTGAAATCGGGATGATAGATATCCCTGAGTAAAGCTGTTGTTCTTCCCAATTCTCCAATGATGAGGGAAGGTGCATTTACCCTTCTTAATTTCTGAAATGTTGTTTCGAATTTAGTGACCAGTCGTTTCAATTCCTGATCAAGTTCAGCAACACGTTTATCTTCTGCAGCAGTACGTACAATTACGCCGTATTTCCTGGGTCTGATGCTCTGAATAAGCTTTTTGAGCCTGTTCTTTTCTTCATTTGAAGCAATTTTTTGAGAAATGCTTACTTTTTCACTGAAAGGCATCAACACCATGTTTCGACCGGCAATTGACAGTTCTGAAGTTAAGCGGGGTCCTTTGGTTGAGATTGGCTCTTTAGCTACCTGAACCAGGATATTTTGCCCGACTTTAAGAATATCTGAGATTTTTCCCTCCTTATCAATGTCAGGTTCTGTCTGAACTTTGGAAATGGAGGTGATTTTGTTGTTTTTCGATGTGGCAATTTTCAAAAACTTATTCAGTGTTGAAAATTGTGGACCCATATCGAGGTAATGCAGAAAAGCATCTTTTTCGTATCCAACGTCAATGAATGCAGCGTTAAGACTGGGCATTATTTTCTTTACACGTCCAAGATAAATATCTCCAACTGCAAATTTGGCCCCGGTCATTTCCCTGTTAAGCTCGACTAACCGTTTATCTTCCAATAAAGCAATTACCACTTCTGAAGGAGAGACGTCTACAATTAAATCGCTACTCACTACGTTTCTTATTTTTCAAATTAAATTACCAGACTTAAAAACACATTAAACCTAAAGCTCAAAAAGTGCTTTAGGTTTAATGGTATTAAGTTCTTTAAAAGCTAATGCTTAATAAAGTAAGACTATTTTTTCTTTTTATGTCGATTTTTTCTTAGTCTTTTCTTACGCTTGTGCGTAGCCATTTTATGTCTTTTCCTTTTTTTTCCGCTTGGCATAATAAATTATTTTACGTGTTCCTTAACTTGTGCTACAAATGTTTTCGCTGGTTTGAAAGAAGGAATAAAATGTTCAGGAATAATAATTGTAGTATTTCTGCTAATATTACGCGCAGTCTTCTCTGCTCTTCTTTTTACAATAAAACTACCGAAACCACGAAGATACACATTTCTTCCTTCGGTTAAGGAATCTTTCACAGTTTCCATGAAAGCCTCTACTGCTTTTTGTACAGTCACTTTCTCAATACCAGTGTTTTTACTCACTTCGTTAACAATATCTGCTTTTGTCATCTCTAAAAATATTTAATTATCAACAATTTATATTACTGAAACAATTTATTACTGAAACAATTGGTGTGCAAAATTAAAAATTATTTAAAAAATAAAAACATTTATATTCGTTTATTTTTACATTTTCGAAAGATTTTAAAGTAGTTAGGTAAAAAATGGACTTTTTCAGCAACCATATACATCGCTGGTATGCTTTATTCAAGCGTGATCTACCGTGGCGAAGCACCCGAAATCCTTATTCAGTCTGGGTGTCGGAAATCATCCTTCAACAGACCCGTATTGACCAGGGATTAGCCTATTATTTAAGATTTATGGAAGAATTTCCTGTTATTTCTGATCTGGCCCATGCCTCTGAGGATCAGATTTTGAAACTTTGGCAAGGATTGGGGTACTATTCGAGAGCACGAAACCTTCATTTTTCAGCCAAATTCATCGATCAGAATTATAATGGAATATTTCCTGATAATTACAATGCAATCCGATCGTTAAAAGGAATTGGTGAATATACCGCAGCTGCCATTGCCTCCATCTCGTTTAATCTCGAATATCCGGCTGTCGATGGAAATGTTTACCGGATACTCGCACGCTACTTCGGCATTCATGAACCAACAGACACAGGCCCCGGGAAGAAAATATTTCATGAACTGGCCCGGGAACTGATTAAAGGAACCGATCCGGGGATGCACAACCAGGCTTTAATGGAATTCGGTGCACTACAATGCACTCCAAAGAGTCCTGACTGTCAGCAATGCCCCCTGAACGAACGTTGTTTTGCCTTTTCGTCGGGGAAAATCAGCGAATTGCCGTTTAAACAAAATAAAACCAAACAGCGTGACCGTTATTTCAATTATCTTGTCCTGGCCGGGAAAAATTATTGTTTCCTGCGAAAACGGGTCGAAAATGATATCTGGCGGAACCTGTTCGAATTTCCGCTGATAGAAACTTCAGGGGAAACTGACATCAAAACGCTGCTGAATCAGGAAAACTTTCTGCAATTTGTTCATCCGCACCAGTTCGTTCTTGAAAATGTCAGTAACTGGAAATTGCATATTTTGACACATCAGCGAATCCATTACAGGTTTATCCGAATTCGGTTACCGAAAGAAATCAGCATGCCCGATGATTTGATCCGGGTGAATAAGGAAGATATTTTTAACTTTGCAGTGCCCAAATTACTTGAAAAGTACATGAACGAATTTATTCATGATAGTTTATTCATTTAAAAAAACGCAACATTCGTAACGATTTTCGGCCAGTTCGAAACATTTTTTTGCAAAATCAAAAATAAAGTGCTGGTTTCTTTTTATATTTATTTGTATTAATTTCTAAAACCTTACACATATGTCAATAAACAAAGTAATTTTGGTGGGAAACGTTGGACGTGACCCCGAAACCAGACATCTCGACAAAAATGTCGCAGTTGCTAACTTTTCTTTGGCAACAACAGAGAATTACACATCCAAAACAGGTGAAAAAGTAAGCACAACCGAATGGCACAATATTGTTGCCTGGAGAGGCCTTGCTGAAGTAGTCGAGAAGTACGTAAAAAAAGGTAGCCAGCTGTACATCGAAGGCCGCATCCGGACGCGTTCATGGGATGATAAGGATGGGAACAAACGATACACGACCGAAATCTATGCCGACACCTTGCAAATGTTGGGTAAACGCGAAGGACATACTGAAACAGATGGACAGGCTCCACAGTCAGAACCTGTGACTGCTGTGAACGAACCGGATTTCAGCCCTGCAGAAGAAGACGATTTGCCATTTTAATAATTTAAATCTTAGTTAATTGGAAACAGATCCTTTACCCATACTGGGTGTAATTTCCTGGAATATTCAATTTCTGCCTTTCACTTCAGGAATTGCAGTCAGTTTGGTGGTTATTGCTATTCTAATCATTCTTTCGGCTTTGATTTCCGGTTCTGAAGTGGCCTATTTTTCGCTCAATCCCGCCGAAAAGCATAAAATTACCGGGAAATCATCAAAGAGTAATTTTTATATCATTAAAAATCTGGATTCTCCGGAACAATTGTTGGCTACCATACTGGTAGCCAACAATTTTATTAATGTGGGTATTGTGATTCTGTCTAGTTTTACGGTGGATTCCCTGGTGGATTTCAGTAATGAACCCATCCTGGGATTTATCGTTCAGGTGCTGATTATTTCATTTGTAATTTTACTTTTCTGTGAAATTATTCCCAAAGTATACAGTACTACCCACGCCTTAAAATTCGCCCGGTTTATCTCCTTTCCATTGTATTATCTGATTAAAGTGCTCAAACCACTGAATTCAGTCCTGATCTATTCCACCTCATTTATCAATAACCGCATACGGGCCTACAACCAGCATATATCTGTTGATGAACTATCGCAGGCACTTGCACTTACATCGCAAACAGAACTAAGGGAAGATAAGGATATCTTAAAAGGTATTGTAAATTTCGGTAACAAAAATGTGGTCGAAATTATGCATTCAAGGGTAGATGTTGTTTCAGCTGACATGGATTTCAGCTTTGATAAAATTATGACCCTGATTACTGAAACCGGTTTTTCCAGAATCCCGGTTTATTCTGAATCATTCGATAATATCAAGGGAATTCTGTATACCAAAGATCTACTGCCTCATGCTCATAAAGATGATTCCTTTCAATGGCAAAGCATCATCCGGCCACCATTTTATGTTCCTGAAACAAAAAAAATTGATGATCTGCTTGAAGATTTTCAGAAAAACAAGGTTCATATGGCTATTGTGGTCGACGAATATGGCGGAACATCCGGCATTGTAACCCTTGAGGATGTATTGGAGGAAATCGTTGGTGAAATAACTGACGAATTTGACGAAGAAGAAAAATTCTATACCAGGATCAGCGAAAATAAATACCTTTTCGACGGCAAAACCTTACTCAACGATTTTTATAAGGTAACCCGCTCCGAAGAAAACATTTTTGATGATGTTAAAGGTGAAGCGGATACACTGGCAGGACTGATCCTGGAACTGAAAGGCGAGATTCCGCTTAAAAATGATACGTTAATCTGCAAAAATTACGTTTTTTCCATTGAAGCTGTTGATAACCGACGAATTAAACAGATCAAAGTTGAAATAAAAAACACAGAAATCTGAAGCCATTCAAAATACTAAAGTGAAATCAAACAGCCTGTTATGAAAAGACTTGTGTCAAAAAACTCCAGATGTATTTAACTGAATTGACCCTAAGAGCAATGCGAAAATACCTTTACGTTATCTATGCACTCTTTTTTATGACCAGCATTTCGTGTAAAAAAGAATATGTTCCAAAACCTAGAGGCTACTTCCGCATCCAATTCCAGGAAAAATCCTATCACAAACTCGATTCGGCTGCTTTACCATACCGGTTTGACATACCTGATTACGGCAAAATTGTTCCTGATCATGACCGTCTGGCCGAACCTTATTGGGTCAACCTGAAAATTCCGGCACATAAGGCTGAATTAAACATCAGTTACAAGAAAGTTTCCGGCAATCTGGCTCAGCTTACTGAAGATTCACGCACCCTGGCCTACAAGCATTCCATTAAAGCGGATGCAATCAATGAACGGATTTTTGTTAATCCTGAAAAAAAAGTATACGGAACCATCTACCTGATTGACGGAAACGCGGCTTCACCACTTCAGTTTTACCTGACCGACAGCATTCATAACTTCTTACGTGGTGCCTTGTATATCCGTGAAGTTCCAAACATCGACTCCCTTCGGCCGGTAATCGATTTTTTGACTCCGGATATGATCCGGTTAATTGAAACCACGGAATGGAAACACTAAATGCCTCTATTTAAAACGGTAACGATACCGGGCGGAATGATCGGAATTTGGCAACTCACCGAATCTTCAGCCGATCTGATTGTCCACTTTACTGCTGAAGAACTGGAAGATCCGGCATTTCTGCAATACACGCATGAAAAACGAAAAGTGGAATGGCTGGCCACCCGTGTTCTGCTCAAACAGCTGCTTGGTCCCGGTTTTTCAGTTTTTTACACTGAAAACGGAAAACCAAACCTGAATCATGCCAAGTACAAATACCTATCCATCAGTCATTCGCGCGATTATGTCACTGTTATTGTTCATGAAAATCTGGAAGTAGGTCTTGACATTGAAAACATGAACCGGAATTACAACGCGATTGAAAAAAAATACTTGTCTGAAGCCGAGTTGACCGCGGTAAATAAGAACGCCAGACTTCAATGCCTCTATTGGTGTGCCAAAGAAGCTATTTTCAAACTCGTGCCTGAAGAAGGAGTCGAATTCAGGCAACAGATACATATTTCGCCGTTTAATCCTGAACTGGAAAATCAATTTACAGCCCTTTATACAACCTCAGATACCGAAACGGCCTATCGGGTTCATTTTCAGATTTTCTCCGGGAATTGCCTTGTATGGGTAGCAGACAAACCTGAAAAGCACAGGCATTTAGCCTAAATCCATATCATTGATTCCCGGCACTACAGTTCAGACATTATTCTACATCGTAGTTTATTGTCTTTTAGCCTGTTGACTAAACTTTCATGTGTTTTTGAAAATTCATTAATCAAATTTGGGTTTCAAATGTTTTGTTGGTTAATTTCACTGACAGAAAAACAGTTCACTATGAAACAGTCTGAACCACATATTCTGGTCATTTTTGGCGCTTCGGGCGACCTGACCAAACGGAAACTAATCCCCGCCTTATATGAACTGCATACTCAGGATCTTCTTCCTGAAAAATTTGCCGTACTGGGAGTTTCCCGAACTGTTCTTTCGGATTCTGGGTTCAGGGAAAAAATGAAGGAGTTTCTACCCCATGAACCACACAACCAGATTGACATCGATTCGTTTCTGGAACATTTGTTCTACCAACCGCTTTCTACTTCTGACACGAAAGATTATCCAATCCTGAAATCAAGACTTGAATCGCTCGGTAATAACCTGTCGATACCTGACAATTACATTTATTACTTATCGACTCCACCCAATTTATACCAGATCATTCCTCAAAGCCTGGCCGAAGTGGGATTAAATGACTCAACCAATGGATTTAAGCGGTTAATCATTGAAAAACCATTTGGCACGGATCTGACGACCGCCAGGGAACTCAATAAAAACCTGCTCAACTACTTTCAGGAGGATCAGTTGTATCGCATCGATCATTACCTGGGGAAGGAAACTGTTCAGAATATGCTGGTGACACGCTTTTCGAATGGAATTTTTGAGCCGATATGGAATCACAATTTTATTCATCATGTCGAAATTTCCTCAGCTGAAACACTTGGGGTCGAAGACCGCGGAGGATATTACGACCATTCGGGGGCTCTGCGTGACATGGTACAGAATCACCTCCTTCAATTGCTTGGTTTGGTTGCCATGGAACCACCTGTAGTCATCCAGTCTGATGCCATCCGAAATGAAATCCTGAAGGTTTTTCAATCCCTGCGGCCCATAACGGAAGAAGAAGTTGCCCGGCATGTTATCCGTGGACAATATACCCAATCGCGTATCGCCAAAGAGCTTGTCAATGGTTACCGCGAAGAACACGGAGTTGATCCGCTGTCGAGAACGGAAACTTTTTTAGCCATGAAATTTTACATTGATAATTTCAGGTGGGCCGGTGTTCCGTTTTATATCCGGACCGGCAAAAAATTACCGGCCCGTGTCACCGAAGTGGTCATCCATTTTAAAAACACGCCGCATCATTTATTTGGGAGTCAGGTCAGCATCAATTCGTTAAACAACCAGCTGGTCCTTCGCATTCAGCCTGATG
The DNA here is from genome assembly GCA_038251165.1 of Bacteroidales bacterium. Classification (GTDB taxonomy): domain Bacteria; phylum Bacteroidota; class Bacteroidia; order Bacteroidales; family Prolixibacteraceae; genus Aquipluma. Next base: position 66,678 of record JBBSBP010000015.1, read on the forward strand.
AAGGAATTCTGCTCAAAATCGGAATGAAAGTTCCGGGTTCAGGTTTCCGGGTACAAACCGTTAATATGGATTTTCATTACAGCGAATTGTCTGATATTTACCTTCCTTCGGCATACGGCAGGTTGCTGCTCGATTGCATACAGGGCGATGCAACCCTCTATGCACGTGGCGATGCGGTCGAAAAGGCATGGGAATTTGTTCAACCTGTTATGGATGCCTGGCAGAACAATCCGGATATTCCGATTTATGGTTATCCGGCCGGAACATGGGGTCCGGAGGTGGTTGACGGACTCATGGAAGATGGAGTCTGGCGGTATCCGTGCAAGAACCTGGCACACGACGGGGAATATTGCGAACTGTAGAATGTTCCATCCGCATCTGGCGGACAGGTTCCAAATTACAAACAGGGTGATGTCAGGATAACTTCAGGCTATATGGTGGCGGATTATTAATAATCCAGGATTTTAACCGGTAATATCTATTTTTAAAGATGACACGAAATCTACATATTTTCAAAACTCCGCAGGAACTTGCCGGCGAATGTGCAGAATTAATGATGAGCCGGATAAAGGCACACTCTGGAAAAGCTTTTCATCTGGCCATTTCAGGAGGGAAAACTCCCGATTTGTTATTTGCAGTTTTAGCCGTAAAATATGCCCAATCCATCCTTTGGCAGAAGACTCATTTCTGGTGGGTCGACGAACGCATGGTTCCACCTGATCATCCGGAAAGTAATTTCGGAGGAGCAAAAAAACTGCTCTTTTCCCTGATTGCGATTCCGGAAGAAAACATTCACCGCATCAAAGGTGAAAATGCCCCGGGAACAGAGGCCTTCTCCTATTCAACACAAATTCAGGAAACACTGGTTCAGGAAAATGGCTGGCCTGCATTCGATCTGATTTTACTGGGTATGGGCGATGACGGACATACGGCATCAATTTTCCCCAACCAGATGGAATTGCTCGAATCGAACCGGATTTGCGAAATAGCCACACAACCACAAAGCGGACAAAAACGGGTAACTCTTACCGGAAAAGTAATCAATCAGGCCAGTCGTGTGGTATTTCTCGTAACCGGTAAAAACAAAGCGGAACGAATTTCCGAGATTAAAAACAAAATGCCTGAAGCCTTGAAGCTTCCGGCATTTCACATTCTGCCGTCATCAGGCAAACTGGATTGGTACCTCGACAATGACGCAGCTGAAAAGATCAGCTAAATTGTGCCAATTAATGAATTTCATCCAACAATTCCTGATCGACACTGACTTCAGCATCTGATAAGTTAATTGCAGTTTCGATCAGCGCAAGATGTGAATAAGCCTGGGGAAAATTTCCCAGAAGCCGTTTACTTTCAAAATCAATATCTTCACTAAAAAGACCCAGATGATTGCTGTATGAAAGCAGTTTGGCAAACATTTCTTTTGCTTCTGCCTTTTCACCAATCTTAAATAAACTGTTGATCATCCAGAAGGAGCAAATGGTAAATGAAGATGTTGGCAGACCAAAATCATCCTTGTTTTTGTACCGGTACATCAATCCATTGTACATCAGGTGCTTTTTAGTCGCTTTCACTGTTTTTACATACCGTTCATCCGTAGCCGGCAGAAATCCGTAACTTTCAATCAGCAAATTCGAAGCGTCCAGTTCCGAACTTCCATAATATTGGGTAAACGACTGTAGTTTTTCATTCCAGGCATTTTTAATGATATCGGCTTTAATTTCATCCCGTAACAATTTCCAGGCTTTGGAAGTGGTTTCCATATTCACCAATTGCGCAATTTTAACGGCCCGGTCAATGGCAACCCAGCACAGTACTTTTGAAAAGGTGAAATGTTTTTGTTCGGTGCGTAATTCCCAGATCCCCCTGTCGGTCTTTTTCCAGTTCTTTTCCACGATTTTAACAATCGACCTGACGATCGTCCAGAGTTCCTCACTCATGGCTACGGTTACCTTGTATAACTTGAAGTGCTGATAGATCACATCCATCAGGATGCCGTAAATGTCATTCTGCTTCTGCTTGTAAGCTGCATTGCCGATTCGCACGGGAGCCGATTTTTCATAGCCTTCAAAATGATCAAGTACATATTCCGTCAACTTCTTTTCGCCGTTAATCCCATACATGATCTGGATTTTTTCATCCTTATCCGGAATCAGCTCGGTGATGAATTTCAGAAATCGAAAAGCCACGTTTAAATGTCCAAGAGCAGTCATGACCTTAATCATCATTGAAGCATCACGAATCCAGCAAAAACGGTAATCCCAGTTTCTGACTTCTCCGACATTTTCGGGCAGGGAAGTCGTCAGTGCAGCCAAAACAGCACCCGACTTATCGTAACTCAACAATTTTAAAACCAGGGCACTTCGATTAATTTCCTCATTGTATTCTGCAAATTTTCGCGTTTTTTCAGACCAGTCAAGCCAATACACTTTGGTCCGTTCAAATTGAAGTTTTATCCGTTCGATGTCTTGATGAAGCAGTTTCTGGTTGTAACTCACCAGGAAGTATGCGTCATCCAGCATCTCCAGTTCTTCACCGTTCAATACTTTTTGACGATCGAATCCCGTATACATATAGAGCGAATCATATACCCCGGTTTTTGTCCAACTTGCAATATAATTCTCTTCCAATACATTAAAGGTTGGATTAGCTCCATACTCCAGGCGGGGATCATATTTTACTCTGAATTTGGGTTTCCCGCTGACGAGCTGAAAAAACCGAATGATATCAGGCGGACTGTAATGTTGCTGATTTCCATTCACATATCTTGGCATGAAGTCAAAAACATCGAAAATATTTTCTCCTTTCCGAAACCTGGTTCTTAAAATATTGGTGCGATTCACATATTTTTGAGTTATTTCAGTGCCTTCTTCAGGAATAATGGAAAAACTGCCTCCTTTATTTTTATCCAGGATTTGGGCAAATACACTCGAAGAGTTAAATTCCGGCAAACAACACCATTCTATATTCCCATCCTGCGTAACCAAAGCACCGCTTTTACAATTCCCGATAACTCCGTAATTCAAGTTTTTCATATCACTTTTTTAAAATCATTATCACTTAATACTTGATTTACCAGTTAAATCATAGTAAATTGTACGATTATTTAAAATCCCTCAAATTATGCAAAGATTTCTGATAGTATCCAATAGATTGCCCGTCAGTATTCAAATTGATGATGATAAAATAAACCTTAACCCGAGTGTTGGAGGTCTTGCTACTGGTCTTCGCCCGATTCACGAAAAATACGATAGCCGCTGGATTGGCTGGCCTGGAATTAACCCTGAAGATTATTCAACAGAAATCCAGTCAAAAATCAACGGAGAACTGAAAAAAAGCAATTACATCCCGGTGAATATTGATACGGCTGTATTCGATGATTATTACTATGGGTTCAGCAATAAAACCATCTGGCCGCTTTTCCATTATTTTATGCAGTTTACTGAATACAATGAGGATCATTGGCAGGCCTACAAAAAGGTTAACGAACAGTTTGCAGACGTAATTTCAGAACATATCAGGGAAGATGATATTTTATGGATTCACGATTACCAGTTACTGCTTCTTCCCCAAATGATCCGGGAAAAGTTTCCCAAACTTACGATCGGTTTCTTTTTACATATTCCATTCCCATCCTACGAAGTTTTCAGACTTCTGCCCTGGCGTAAGGAAATCATTGAAGGTCTGCTTGGGGCTGACCTGATAGGTTTTCATACCTATGATTACCAGCGACATTTTAACAGTTGTGTCAGACGTTTGCTGGGACATGAGACATCGTTTAACCAAATCAAATTGTACAAACGCAATGTCGTTTCAGATAATTTTCCGTTGGGCATTGACTTTGAATGGTTTCAGGAAAAAGCAACAGCCAATTTATCGAAGTTAAAAAAAGATAAAACCGGTATTCAGAATCAAATTGATAAATATTTTCTGATGGTTCCTGAGCGAAAGCTGATTGTCTCAATCGACCGGCTCGATTACACCAAAGGAATTCCGAACCGCCTGGAAGCCTTCGAATATTTTCTCGACACCTATCCTGAATACATCGGCAAAGTTACGCTGGTAATGGTAGCAACACCTACCCGCGACAGCGTTGATTCCTATCAACAACTCAAAAAGGAAGTGGACGAACTGGTGGGCAAAATCAACGGGAAACATGCAACGATAAACTGGACTCCGATCTGGTATTTTTACCGTTCGTTACCCATCGAATCGGTTATTGAATTGTACGGTGCCAGCGAAGTAGCCCTGATAACTCCGGTACGCGACGGGATGAATCTGGTAGCTAAAGAATACGTTGCCTCGAAAACGGACCAAAAAGGAGTATTGATTTTAAGCGAAATGGCAGGTGCAGCAAAGGAAATGAACGAAGCACTCATCATTAATCCAAATGATAAGCGGGAGATTGCCGATGCGATCAGAACAGCACTTGAAATGCCTGAAGATGAACAGATTCAGCGCAATAAAGCACTTCAGGACCGTTTGAAAAGGTACGATGTAAACAAATGGGCCAATAATTTTGTCGACAGTTTACTTGAAGCCAGTAAAAACCGAAAAATTTCATACGGAATTGATCTAACCGAAGAAATAGAACATACGATTATTTCAACCTATAAATCCAGCAAAAAAGCGCTGTTCCTGCTCGACTACGACGGCACTCTGACCGGATTTAAAGACGATCCTCAAAAAGCCATGCCCGATAAGCAATTGTATGATTTGCTGGATAAACTTTCAGGCAAAGAAAACACCGAAGTGGTTATTATCAGTGGTCGTGACCGTGATACATTTGACAAATGGTTCCACAATAAAAACTTCCATTTAATAGCCGAACACGGCGTATGGCTGAAGAAAATTGCCGGAAAATGGGATTTCCTGCTCCAGATCAATAACGATTGGAAATCAAAAATAGCCCCGACGCTTGAATACTATGTCGACCGCACACCGGGAAGCTTTATCGAAGAAAAAAACTATTCACTGGTATGGCACTACCGAAAAACAGACACCGAACTGGGTCAAATGCGGGCCATTGAGTTGAAAGATGAATTATCGAATTTAACGGCCAATGATGACCTTGAAATTATGGAAGGCAATAAGGTGATTGAAATTAAAAACCGGGGTGTAAACAAAGGACAGGCCGCGATGCAATTTATGCAGGGCAATCAGTACGATTTCATTGTTGGCATCGGCGATGACTGGACTGACGAATATTTATTTGGCGTAATTCCTACGGATGGTGTTTCAATTAAGGTTGGAACAGGCAAAACCGGAGCCAAATATCATTTGGCTGACTTTAAGGAAGTCAGAGGTTTCCTGAAACAACTTACAGATTAAAAGCGAAGAGATTCCTGAATATCAAAAGACCCGATCGTGTTCATGCACAATCGGGTCTTTGTCTGTATATAACTGTTTTCACTCATACTTATGGGTTGTTTTTCAAGCCTTCCAGAATGGAATAGTTTACCTCAAATGCCGTTCCATGCCTGACTCCTGCCGGAAAAGAAACCTGATCCGAAACATCTTCCCAGTCTGTCATATTTTTGGATCGGACGGCTCCATACCGGTGATCACGGTATTTATCGAAAAAGACATATACATATTCACCGATTTCAAGAGCAGTTGGTCCTTCAGCCCAGTATTTACCTGTAATCGGTGCTGAAACATTTACAGGATATACCCCGGAAGCTTTTTCAGCAACCGAAATCCGGATATTTTTTTCGGGTGGATTCGGATTTTCATTCTTCAGAAACATATGAAATTTATCATTCTTAGGCAGAATGGTTGCGTCAATCACACTAAAATCGGGATTGAAAAAGATTTCGGTTGGGCTGAATGATTTAAAATCAGTTGTTTTGGTACAATACATCCGGTGATTTAATCCTTTTTCCTTTTCCGATGAAGCTACATCCGTGTGCCGGCCCGGTATGGTGGTTGCCCAGAAAATAATAAAGGGATCGCGCATCAGTTTGTCTTTGCCAACTGCAGGTACCACATAGGATTTTCCATCATGCAGCGGAGTCCATTTCAAACCGTCGGTGCTGTAAGCAAAATGTAGTTAGTCCTGACCGTTGTCAACGAAGTACGAAAACAGATAGACCTCTTTTTTTGCCGTCGAGGCAAGCGAAAAAAGGCAAAGAGCCAGCACTATCAAACTCCGGAAACTATTCATTTTCATAAACTCCATGTCTTTTACACAATTCTATAAAATACTGCACACGTTCGGGCGAAACATCATTTTGAATAATATGTGCCGGGGCAATCATGTAGCCGCCTTCACGGCCTAAAATACTGATTTTTTCGATGATATCGGCCTCCAATTCCCGGTCGCTTCCATTTGGCAATAAATCCTGCTGGTCGATGGCACCCCAGAAAGCAAACTTGTCTCCAAAGCGTGTTTTCATTTCCGCAGGCAAATGCCCGGGAACGCCAGGCTGAACCGGATTAAACACTTCAAATCCGATTTCACGGATATCGTCAAGCAATTCGGCTACGGCACCATCGCAGTGAAGAATCGGGATCACGTCCGCTTTGGCTTCCTTAAACCGGTCAATCATCCGTTTATAAACCGGTTTTAATTGTTCCCGAAAAGTTTCCGGAGGAATAATCAGGCTGGTTTGTGTGCCGAAATCGTCGCCAAACCAAATGGCATCTACTCCCTTTTCGATTAATCGCAGTCCGATCTGTGTCTGGAATTCAGCACAGGCTTCGAACAGCGGAACCACATATTCCGCCTCCATCATCATGTCAATCAGCAGTTTTTCCATACCAACCAACTGATGCGCCAGTGAGAAGACCGTCACTTCAATGTCGCCTATAATCAGGTAATCGTTTTTGTATTTCCTGATGAGCGCTTCAGCATCACGGAAACGGCCCGGAGCATCCGGATTTGGAAACTGGTAAACATCAATATTTGCTTTTGTTTCAGCAAAAGCCAGAGGATAGTCGACCACTTCCACATAAATATCACCCTGCCTCATCCGCATCCGGTATTCGTTCAGCCAGGTACCGTCGGCATTTTTTACGATCCGGAATTCATCAGATACCGATGCGCCGGTGATTACCACATCACTTCCCATGGCCACCCGCAATTCGTTGGCACTGATGCGGTATGTTACATCTTCGTAGAGGTTTTCAGTATAATGAACCGGAATACCAAACTTTTCGCCGAAATAACCGGCCAGTTGCCGGCACAAGTCAAACTGGACGGGAACCCGGTCGGGCAATCCGGGTAACCGTTTGAATGTTTTTAAAACACGTTCTCTGGAGTTCATTGGTATTGAGTTTTATAAGGTTGTTGCATCTTAGCCTTCGGCCATCCCGGGCAGTAACTGTTTTATGGATAAAACCTGAACCGTTGGAATCATTCTTTTAATTCATATTGCTTTACCAGATTAATTCTTACCGGTCCCAATAATCCGGAAACACGCAAATACTTATCAGCATCGGGGCCATTAAATTTGTTGATGTTTGTTTTAGTCAAACGCTTGTTTTCCGGCAATTTACCATCGCCAATCAGCCTGTTGGGCCACATGTTTACAATTTCAACCTCCAGTGTGTTGGTTCCTTTGGTAACAAATGGAGTAATATCAAACCGGAATGGTGCACACCATAAAACCTGCATCTGGTGACCGTTGATTTTCACCGAAGCCATTTCTTTCACATTACCCAAATCAAGAACTAACCGGTTTTGTTTCAGGGCATTATCTTTCAACTTAAACGAAATACTGTAAGTAGCTGTTCCTGAATAATATTTAATGCCTGGTTCATCGAATTCGGTCCACGATTTCAATTTGTCAGGCTGAACATTTGCCGGTCCTCCCCAATGGGTGTCAAACTGAATATTCCACTCACCGAAAAGCCATACCGACCGGTTCTTTTTGTCGGATTTCAGTTCACTCTTCCGCCCATCAGACCAGTCCAGTGTATAGTTCCCGGGTTCGTTGATTTCCGCAAAAACTTTCGCTTCATCGCTTTTCAAACTGATGTACTCAAATTGTTTTGGTGTCAGATTAAATCCTGGAAAAACGGATTGATTGTCCTTGCTGATCCGGGTGACGTGTGTTTTTTGCCCGGCAGTTTTGAAAACAATAAACCTGGATCCTTCAGGTTCAAAAAGCAATGGAATAATGGTCCGGCCATTTTCTTCCCTGTAAGTCAGTATTTCTTCGCGTTCACCTGTAATCGGATTCCAGATTTCAGGAACTTTCCCATTCACTCTGAAACTGCATTCAACCTGCTCGTAGCGGTCAGGAAGTGTGGGCAGGTACCGGTATTCGAAATCGTTATAGGCCATCTGGCTGAACCGGTTGGTTACAAAATAAATCTCCTGGTCGTTGGTTGTGCGGTGAATATAGTCGAGTGCGGTTTCCGGACGGGAACCCGTGAATTGGAGATCGGGCATCACGTTCATGTCAGCCAGCACCCTGTTCACATCCTGCCCCCAAATCACCCGACCTTTTCCATAGCGGTTTTCAGTATGGGTTGAGCCATCGGTTTTGCCCCACAGCCGTGATGCTATTTCTTTCAGTTCCTGATCGCTTTGCGGAAAGTTGGTCAATCCGGTGGCTTCTGTCGGACGGGGACCAATCAGGGTCATGCCCTGCTTCACCAGTTGCTCCAGTTTCCGGAGAACATTCAGATCGATTGCCTTTTCGGGAGGAAGCATCATGACCCGGTAACTCATGCCATCGGGTAAAACAATTTTTTCGTCCCCGAACGAAACGCGGTTCAGGATAACATCTTTGGAGCATTTATCCCAGTCGTGACCAAATTTAAGCTCCGGAACATCTTCTTTCAGGAACACAAAATTCGGCACATCATCGCCGTAATAATAAAGCACATCGGCTACAAACAAACCCTGCTGAAGCATAAAACTGCAACGGTCGAGGTAGCCGATAAAATCTTTGGATTGTTTCCACCAGGTCACATTCGGATTGAGGTGTGTTCCGGCAAAATATTCATTTCCGGGTAGTCCGAATTCTTTGGGCGACGAAGTAAACGTGTGCCATACGATCCGGGTTACTCCTGAACAGAAAACACGGTCGATGTTGCCTTTCAGGTCCATGGGCGAACGTTCCCATTGCGGACCGATGCTCGTCGGGCCTTCGGCCGCTACAAACCGTTTGCCGTTGGTGTGGGCCACACAGGCACTTTGTTTAACGGAAAGCCTTTCATCGTCCCTGATCCGGTGCGTATTGGCCATGGCCCAGAATTCGCCCTGGGGAAAATCACTGATTCCCATCACTTTCAGTGCATCCACCGGGGCTGAGTGTGGCCCGCCTGATTCAGGATGAATACCCATACCATTTTCGTGGGCAAGATTGTAAAAAAGCTGGTAATGATTGCCGGCAACACAATCGCCGATGGTCTGGCGGAAATCGTGCAAGAACCGGTTTGTTTCATCCCGGTTTTCAACGATTCTTCCGGCTAAAACAGGCATGTATTTCTGAATGTCGTATCCCCGGTATTTTTTGAATTCTGCCGGAAAATTGTTGGACCAGCTTACCCGTCCCATTTCCCAACTGTCAGTTTGAAGGTATTTAACGCTGTTGCCAGCCTCACGGGCAGCTTTGATCAGCGGAGTGATTACCTTCTGGCTGAAGCGTTCGAAAGCCGCCGGATTCAGGTGATCGACCGACAAACCTGCCCAGCCGTCACTGTTCGTTGAAGTTTTTGCCCCTGTGCAGGTGTAACCGAAACGGATGATCGTCCAGTCTCCTTTCGGTGCATTCCATTCGAGTTTCCCATTCCGGAAATTTGCGGTAAGGTCAATCAGTTCCTCTTTTTTGACGGCCATTCTTATCCCGTCACCGTCATAATCTTCCCTCAGTTCGTAGAGCGGATAAACACCTTTCCAGCCAATTTCTTCATTAAACGATTTTTTCTTCCAGTTCTCAATGGCTTCATTCTGAACCGGTGCACCCTCCTTTTTCGGAAAAGCCTGAATGCAGACATCCTGATACAAAAGATTATTTTCAGGATCAGGCAGTTCAATACTTATCACTGCTCCACCTGTAACGTCTGTTTCTGACCACACAATTTTTTTCAGGGCAAACTCCGGAGTAATTGAAGGAGCGCCCGGATTCCAGCCGCTCTGAACATTAACGCTTAATTCAATGCCAATCCGATCGGCTTCCTTCACCGCATGCCGGTACAGTTCCATCCATCCGGGACCCATAAAAACAGGACCTGCAGCAGTTTTGGCAGCAACCTGGTAGTTCGAACTTCCGGCATCGACCAGCGAAGCGCCACCGTATCCTTTGGCCTTCATTTCTTCCAGGTCGCGGGTAATCGATTCTTTAGTCGCCATGCTGTTAAGCCACCACCAGTAACAACGAAGCCGCGATTCACCGGGAGGGTTGGCAAAACCGGTTTCGAGTTGCCGGTAACTGACAGTCCGGTCGGTTTGGATCGGATAATTTGGCTGTGCATGCACAAAAAAGCCGGCGAGCATAGCCAATATGAAGTTGAAGTTTTTTTTCATGGTGGTTTAGTTTAAAGAGCGATTTGAATTGGATTCAACTTTACTAACTCATATTATTCTCAGTTCCGAAAGTTTTTTTTTTGCTGAAAACGAACCGGAGGAATGGAATCAGGATTTGGAAGCGGAAATACCACTGTCGTCCCAGTCCGGACGGGAGTCAATCCATGCAATACTCATCCCCAGGACAATGGCAGGAAGAACGGATAAAATGAATGATTTTATCATTTGGTTTGGTCTGAATATTTCCACCAGTAAACTGTGCTGATATATCCGGCGATACTGGTCACGAAAATCACCAGAAAACTATATACATTCACCTCTGCCTGCATATCTGCTCCCCCGCTGCCGCTGTACAATCCCGGAATAGCCCAGGGGAAATAATTTCCAAAACCCATAGCCCCGATAATCTGAGCCAGCACCAGGGCAACAGCCACGAATCCCAGTGGAGTCAGGTAGCCTCGGCCGGCGAGAGCCAGAAATGCAACAGGCGTATTCAGTAAAATAATCATGAGGGTTGTCGCCAGGTATACCTGAATGTGCTGCATAAACAGCTCAGAACTCCAGCCTGGCAAATTCAGTAAAAATCCAAAAAATAATCCCAGTGCCAGGTTCGAAAAGACCAGCGCAAAACACCAGATGATGTAATAAATGAATTTGGCATTGATTAGTTTCGTACGTGAGACAGGGAGTGACAACAAATCTTTTGCAGTACCGTCCGAATATTCCCGTCCGAATAACCAGCTTGCCACAAAACCAAAAATCAATACTCCGCCAACTCCAACGGCCTGCGACAACAAGCCCAGGTACGAATCCCAATTCGCTTCAAACGACAGGAGTACGGCTTTCGACTTAAATGCCCCGGATAACCCTTCATAGCCATTTCCGTGCATCAGCAGCATAAAAACCCCGCCAAAAACCGGCGCGAGAGAAAAAGCAATAAAGGTAACCCAGGTAATCCGCGAATGCCTGTTTTTAAGGATCTCGGCCCTGAAAGCCTGAAGTTGTTGTTTCATATCCTGAAGTATTATTTCCCGATCACCCGGAGAAAATAGGTTTCCAAATCTTCTTCCGAAACATTCAGCATTTTGGGTGGAAAACCCGCATTCACCAGCAAGGTGGCAATCAGTTCCGGTTGTTGAATTGCAGCAGAATCGGTAAGTTCAATTATTCCCGACTGATTGACTGAAGCGGTGAAACTTTTCTCAGCCAACAGTTTCAATGCCTTTTGATTATCGTTGGTATCCACATCAAGTTTTCTGACGATCTGATGCACCAATTCACCGGTATTAATTTCCCTGATTAATTTCCCTTCATGCACAATACCGATCCGGGTAGCTACTTTGGCAATTTCAGAAAGAATGTGGCTCGACAAAAAGATGGTGGTGTTGTGATTCTGTACCTGGTCTTTCAGAAAATCCCTTATTTCAACAATTCCTGAAGGGTCGAGCCCGTTGATGGGTTCGTCGAGGATCAGTAATTCAGGTTGATGGATCAGTGCTTTGGCCAGTCCCAGGCGCTGATTGTTTCCCATCGACAAATGCCTGGCTTTTTTGTCCCGGTATGCTCCCAACTGCAGAACATCAATGATGTGGTCAATTTGTTTCCGGTTGCTCAGTCCGCGAAGCCGGTAAAATACTTCGAGGTTTTCACGTACCGAGAGGTTAGGATACGAAAAGGACGATTCAACCATATACCCCACATTATTCCAGATCGCTGAGGCCTGCCCGGCATTCTGACCAAATAACGAAACAGAACCCGAATCAGGCCTGATCATTCCAAGCATCAGCCTGATCGCGGTGGTTTTTCCGGCTCCGTTTAAACCCAGGAAACCATATATCTCTCCGGATCTCACATGGATGGATACATGGTCAACGGCAAGGATATCACCAAATTTCTTCGTCAGATTTTCAGTTTGAATAATGTTCATTTGTTTCGCATTTTTCACAAAATATTCCTTTCACCCAGCCACTTTAAGCATCGGTTACCAGCTTATTGTAAACCGGATATGTAAAGTAAATCATAATTCCTCAATTATTCAGCATCCTCGATTATCCCAATTTCAGGTAAGCTTTTAATCCATCTGAATATTCTGAAATTTGTTCATATGGATTAGCTCAGTACATGATGTGCAAGTACTCTTTGCACGTCATAAACATTCACCGATTTATTGAATTTTCTGGTGATGCTGGGAGTTGACTCGCTCGAAATCCAGATCTTCAGTTCGGCATCCAGATCAAATGTACCGGCTGTTTCGATGCTGAACCTCGAAATGCTTTTGTACGCCACCGAAAGGTATTCTGTTTTACTTCCTGTCACTCCCTGTTTGTCGACCAGAATCAGTCGTTTCGAGGTAAAAACAAAGGTATCCCTGATCAGGCGGAACCCAAGTTCCAGTTCTTCGCCTTCGGTCAGCAGTTTCCCGTAGTCATGAATTAATTCTTCCTGGCCGACGACTCCCGCGTTTCCCATTAATGCTGAAAAAAGTCCCATTTGGTGTTGTATTAAAAGTTTTAAATCACTGCTAATTATTGATTCCCGAGGTTTTCCAAAATCCAATCCAGGTCGGGATCCTTTTTCCCGATCAGATCATCCGGCAGGATCTTAATTTCAACATCAGGAAGAATACCATGCCCGTCAGTTTCTGTCTGTCCCAATGGTCTGATGGTCATCAAGCCAAACCGGAATCTTAATTTCGAATACGGTAACCGATAGGCAGGCATTTTCCCGGCTACAGTTCCGTTAAAGGCACCTCCTGTTTCTTCACCTACAAAAGTTACCCGATCCGACGCTTTCAAATTCGATGATAAAATGCAGGAAGCCGAAAAGGTTCCGCCATTGATCAGAACATATACTTTACCGTCAAAACGATCATCCTTTGGATGGATGATTTTTGATTCCTTCAATCCGGTATAAACAATACGATCACCTTCTTTCCTGACATTCAGGTAATCGCGGCCCATAAAAACCAACCGGAATGGTGAAAAGGCCAGTAAAAAAGGCTTTGCAATCCATGGAGTTCCCCTGAAATAATTGCTGTGCCATAAACTGGTCCGCGATGTTACCCGGGGAGGATTGATAAACACAAAATCACTGTCGGTCAGGTACGAATTCAAGGTAGCCACATCGGTTAAAATCCCTCCCGGATTATCCCGTAAATCGAGAATTAAAGTTTGCGTTTTTGCCTTCCGGAGTGTCCGGAAACTGTTTTTATAAAAGGTTTTGTAATTGCCACTGATAAAATTCCGAAGTTTCATCACGGCAATAGTACTGTCGTTGCCCTGAAAATTAAGCTCACGAATCAGGGTTCCGGTTAACGGATCGAATCCCTGGATACTCCTTGTTTTAAGTTCTTTCCGGCGGGCGAGAACCTCTTCACTGGTCGGGATCATTATCTTTTTCGGTTTGGGGAAACGACTTAACCAAACCTGCCGGATGGTATCCCGATAATTTAAGACACACGAAACACTATCGGCCATACCATTTTCCCAGAAATAAATCGATGAAAAATTCTTACCCATCAGGCGTGGAAGAAACGTATCGTTAAATCCGTCGGAAGCGACAACCTGATTGTATTTATCCAGCAGGATCCGCGGGGAAACCTGATTCACTGAAACAAGTTCAGTCCCTGGTTTTAATTCCTGAAAAGGCGAATAGTTTTTTTCAACATACAAGCTGTTGTTTAACCATTCAAACTCAAACTTCGAAAGGGGGCTGGTCCCGTATTGTTTGAAGCTGCGTCGCTGTTTCGCCCTGTATTTCAGGGTGAGCGGGAAAAGCTGCAAATGCCCCTGCCTGACTGAAGCTGTCACGGGACTTAAACGCAGGTAAAATTCATTGCTGCTCATAGGTTTCTGAATACTGGTCTTCAGGCTATCAAATTTACGGTCCAGTTCAGTTTTACTAATGTACCAGTACAAATCAGGATGAAACTGTTCCAGTTTTCGGGACACAAAATCAACATCTGATTGTAATTGCTTTACGGTACGGGGTTTATTGATTTGTTCGTTGTACTTTTTCATGGAAGTACACGAAGTCAATACCGTAAAAATCAGCACAGAATAAATCAGCTTTTGCATTTATAAAATCATTTTAATGATCTGAAATTGAATGTTGCTCAATTTACTGACTTTTTCTGCTACTTCCGTAATATGAGTTGAAATAAAAAATGTACTATTCGATATTTTGGCAAAGGATTGTATAACCAATAATGAAGCATCAAAGGCATCTTTCACATTCGTCCCCCTGAATAATTCATCACATATTACAAATAGTTTTTTCTTTTCCCTGAGCTTTAATGCCATTTCTTTAACTCGTTTTACTTCGCTGTAGAAATGACTGTATCCTAAATTCATATTATCTGATAAGTTAATCGTAGTAACAATTCCATGATATACGGATGTTGTCATTTTAGAAGCAGAAACCGGAAATCCGAGATGCGCCAGATAGATCGATAAGCCAACAGATTTTAGAAAAGTTGATTTTCCGGTCCTATTGGGACCGGTCAAAAAACACAGGTTTCGTATAAATCGTGTACTGAGGCAGATCATCTTATGTTGCAGGAATAATCACTGCCAAAATTATTTATTTTTCAACTGCTGATTAATCTTTCGCAATAAATCATTCCTGCTGATTGGTTTCGAAATAAAATCAATACAGCCGCAGGAAAGAGTCTTTTCTCTTACAATCGACAAACCAATCCCTAAACCTCCACGATGATCCGAAATTTCTTTTGACTCCTGGGTAAACCTTTCGAAAATACTTTTTTCCAAAACTTTGCATAAATTATTATCAAACATATTTTTATCAAAATATAGATTGAAAAGGATGAACTTATATTCTTATAATGACTCGTCACTAGTTTTATAAACTCTTATTTCTGCCTTATCCTTTTCATTTTGTGGTACTGCCAGAATAAATATATCCAATTCGGGAATAAATAAAGAAGTACCGGCTCCATTTACAGTTGGAATTTTTGTCAGTATTTTATAATTATCAGGAGTAATTTGACTCACTATATCAAGATAACCTTCGGCACATGAGATATAGATTTGTGAGCGTTTTGCATC
>JBBSBP010000016.1:0-79216 GCA_038251165.1 Bacteroidales bacterium
GAAACGCACTATGGGAAATCATTTCATTTATGAATTCGCTATTGGTATCGGAGCTTCTACATCCGAAATTGAACGATGGAAAGCGACTATTGGATTAGATTTAAAATTGGGCTATGCATTTTAAACAGTATTGCAATATTTTTTAGTGGATTCTTTATTCACGGGGTGACTCCAAGTCACCCCGTGAATTACCCAATTTGTGTTTCAATTATTAACAGATTCCATTTATTTCGATTAATATAAAAATTTCAAAACATGAAAAAACTATTAACAATTATCATCTTATTAAGTTGTATTTCAACGTTTAGTTATTCCCAATCCAAAACAGAATTCGGTATAACCACCGAAGGCTCGTGGTTTATGCCTGGACAACCTTCGAAATACCATGAACCAAACAAAAATGGTTTTGGAACCGGGATTGGAGTCTATGCTTCACAAAACATTTTTTGGCGATTTTCTGCTGACATAGGTTTAGCTTACCGTTACAAGCAAATGAAACAGCATTATACCATTCCAAGTATTGATGGCGGAAATGGAGGATACGGCTATCCTTCAACACCAAGAGAAGAAGGTTGGAAAAAATACGTTCTTCATTATGTGGTCGTGCCAGTTCATCTGCAATTACTTATTGGTAAATATTTCTCTATTCGCGGTGGAATTGAAGCCAGTTGGCTAGCAAATTATGAAACCGGGAATACAAAAACAGAATATAACTGGACTACGGGTTTCGGCAGCCAGAAGTATAAGCTAAAGTGGTCAGTCAATTACATCCGTGGATTTAAAGAAGTGGGCTTCTTGAACGGGCTCTATGAAATAGAAAACGGAAAATATAGAAGTGCTACTGTGTACCGCAACAACATGCTGCAACTCTCACTTTCTTATCCAATCTGGCAATTAAAGTAATATGCGATCATTTATTCTCCTTGCCTTTTTGTTACCTCTTACTTTGCTGGCACAGCAAAATCATATTGTTTCGGGCTACATTACCGATGCCCAATCTGGCGAACGATTGTATGCGGCAACTGTTTACGATCAAAACTCCGGAACTGGAACCATCAGTAACCGATTCGGATTTTTTAGCATCAGCCTTCCGGAGGGAAATGTTGTTTTAAAAGTATCTTTTGTAGGTTACGAAATCCAAAGCCGACGGATCAATTTAAATACGGATACAATAACTTCTTTTGCTTTAAAATCGGACAATAAACTGGATGAAGTCGTTGTGAGGGGAAGCGACACCCGGCAGGTATTCGACAACAGCGATTTGGGGCACGTTAAACTGTCGGCTAAAACACTGGCCAAACTGCCTTCGCTGATGGGCGAAAAAGATGTGCTAAAAGGTCTGATGATCCTACCCGGAGTTCAACAGGGAAGCGAAGGTAGTTCAGGCATTTTTGTTCGTGGCGGAAGCCCCGACCAAAACCTGATTTTGCTCGACGATGTCCCCTTGTTCAACGTTTCGCATTTGTTTGGTTTCGTTTCGGTTTTTACGCCTGAAGCCATCCAAAGCATCGATTTTTACAAAGGAGGTTTTCCGGCTCGTTATGGTGGACGATTGTCGTCGGTTATCGATTTACGCATGAAAGATGGCAACAAGTACAAGCGGGAGACAAGCATTAACCTGGGATTGATTTCGAGCCAGTTTACCACCGAAGGACCTATTAAAAAAGGCGAATCCTCCTATTTCTTTTCTGTTCGCCGAACCTTGCTCGATCTTGTTTTTAAAGGTGTTGCCAAGGTAGCTCAACGAAATATGGAGGAACAAGCTATTCCATCGTATGGGTTTTATGACATAAACGGGAAAATAAATTTAAAACTGAACGAGAAAAACCACCTTTACTGGAGCTTATATTCAGGCAAAGACAATTTGTCTTTTGAATACAGCGATCACATGAAAACGACGCAGAAAGAAGAAACCCAAAAAACCTCAGGTTCTGTGCATTGGGGAAATGTGATGACCGCGCTGAAACTAAACTCCCAACTGAATTCCAAACTGTTTCTAAATACAACATTGAGCGGGAGCATCTTCAATTACGGCGATTTATTTAAAGCAAATACCGAAACCATTGTTGACAACGATGTTTCGAAAAGTGATTTCAGACTCGAATATCAATCTCATATCAGAACGGTTGGCCTGAAAACCGATCTTGATGTTTACGGCAATTCCAACCTTCCATTTCAAGTCGGGCTGTTTGCCAGTGCAAGCAATTATTTGCCAGGCAAACAACAGGTCGCCAGAAACGAAGGAACCGATGAAAATTCGAGCGGAGAAATATCGAGCCTGGATTACGGGCTTTATATAGATAAAAAATTCACCCTTGGGGAGAAGTTAAGTTTTACTATGGGGTTGCGTAACGCATTTTATTCTATCCGCAACGAAAAAACTTATTTTGCCGTTGAACCTCGTTTCAGTTCAACATTCAAGCCAAACGAAAACACGAGCTACCAG
Organism: Bacteroidales bacterium; assembly: GCA_038251165.1. GTDB lineage: Bacteria > Bacteroidota > Bacteroidia > Bacteroidales > Prolixibacteraceae > Aquipluma. The sequence goes on from JBBSBP010000016.1 coordinate 2,447, forward strand.
GCTTCTTATGCAGTAATGACCCAGCCCATCCATCTTCTGTCGAATGGCAATATTGGCTTACCAACCGATATCTGGGTTCCATCGACTGCAATTATTCGGCCCGAAACTTCTGATATTTTTTCAGTTGGATTAAAACAAACCATTAATCCTGAATTGAAACTTTCGGTTGAATCGTATTACAAACGACTAAATCATGTGATTTCGTTTACCGAGGGTGATGGCATTCTGGATGTTGACAAAAATTGGGAACAGAAAATAACTTCAGGCAAAGGAAGGTGCTGGGGATTGGAAACTGAATTGCATTACAGCAAGGCGAAAGTTGAAAGTTGGATTGGGTACACCCTGGCCTGGAACGAACGTAAATTTGAAGAAATTAACCGAAACCGATGGTTCCCTTACCAATATGATCGCCGCCATAAACTCGATCTGGGCATTATTTACAAATTAAGAAACGGTTGGTCGTCAACGGTAACCTGGACTTACCAGTCGGGGGCTCCAGCGACCTATTCAGGACTCAGTTATTTGGCATATCCCGGTAATATGAATTACGAAGATCTCGATTTCTTTACAGGAAAAACCATTGACAACAGCCAGATACAATATTATCCACGAATTAATGGAGTTCGGCTGCCCGCCTACCATCGCATGGATTTGGCATTTACCAAAGAATGGGAAGCTTATGGTAACAAAAAGGCGCTATCGATAAGTGTTTACAATGTGTATTCGAGGCAAAATCCATTTTTGGTTTTTACCAAAACCCGACCCGATGGTTCAACCGGGTTGAAACAATTCTCTTTGTTCCCGATTATTCCGTCCATCAGTTACCGAATCAGTTTTTAATTGAAAAGATATGAAGAACTTAGTATATATGATGATCCTGCTGTTTTTGGCTTCCTGCACCAAAGACCTTGATTTGACCTACGAAAAATCGGATCAAACGATTGTAGTGAACTGTTTATTCTCGGAAAATGATAATTGGAAGGTTCTGCTGACCCGAATTATGGAATATGCCAACAAAAACGAATCGTTTGTTGAAAATGCGAAGGTTATCATTGTTCCTGAAAACAGTGATTCTATTTATCTGGACTATTCGGCTAATGGAATCTATACGGCTGAAGAAAAGCCCATCGCAGGAATTTCATATCAATTGATTGTCAGGGCTAAAAATTCAAAAATCATCCGTGCAAAAAGTTCCATCCCAATTACACCAGTAATTTCGTCCATTAATCCAGGTACCGAAAAGACTATCTATTTTTCGAATCCTAACCTGAGCGATTACCCAGTACTTCCACTAAATTTCAAGATTTCAGCAGATGAGAATCAAAATTTTGTTCGTTTCCGATTGAGGACTTTCAATACTAATGTGGGATATACAAGGCAATTGGTTACTAAAGAAACCATATCGGAACTTCGTGAAGAGAAATTTCCGGAGGATTTCGTAAGCGAACTGGAAAAATTGATCGGTGTGAGTATGCCCATGTACCAATATTGGCCGATAATTCGGAAAATCGGCGAGAAATATGGACTTCCATTTAATGGTGGCATTGGTATAGGTATAGCTATTTCAAAATTAAAAGAAATAAAAGTAACAACTCGTTATGATGATGTCTTTCAATCCGGCTATCTATTCTCGAACAGCATTGGGTTAAATAACGTTTCAAAAGACATCTGGAATGTTTTGGGCGAATATCGTGGATTGAAAGACGTAAGCCTTTTGGTTTCTTATATCCTTTTGATATACAAAAATAATCAGGCTGACTATAAAGAAGAATACTGGCTGGAAGTAACAGGCATGAGTGAAGATTATTTCAACTACCAGAAATCCTACATTAAACAGGTCAATAATCTGGACAATCCGTTTTCGTCAGTCATCGAAGTACATTCGAATATCCAAAGCGGCCTGGGTATTTTTGCCGGGTATAACTTGCAGATGATTCATTTTCATGACTATTAAAAACTTTACTCACCCAAGTCTATTTACTCACAACGTTTTTTCAATATATTCATATCAAAAGATGGAAAAACGCACCAATGCGGATTCATTAAAGTTGTCAGCAATAATAGTGAGACATACTGAATAATAACCATATTTTAAAGTTTGGAAATAAGTGGTTCAATTTATGCGCATCGACATGTTAGAGTTAAGCCAATAAATTCATGGTTATGTTGGAATCACGTTATCAAGAATAGTCCACAATCTGGAAAATGGTTATATATTGAGAATTCGAAAATAAGTTTAAAAAAATATAGTACTAAAGTAGAAATTGCGACATTTGAAAAAGGATTAATAAGGAATAATAACCCATAATAACAAAATCCCCGGCAAGTCGGGTTTCAGTGCTTCGTTGCCAGGATCCGTCATACGGATGAAAAGCAGCACTTCGTAGGAAGTTCATCGGTTCACTTCCGAAATTCGTAGAGCTGCCGGACGAAAGTATTACTGGTTTTGACAGACTTAGATACGAGTTGTGCACAATGTAAAGACCATCTGACACATCATAACTATATGAATAATCGACAAAAAAAGGAAAGAATGGATTTAAGGTTGTTAATAAATGGAGCTTTAAAGATTTTAAAAGCATGTTGACTAATAATGGATTGGTTATTTATAAAGCGTTGAGGATTGAGGGTAAATTACTAACAGCTTACATAGTAATGAAAAAATAACCAAGCACTTCACTCAACAGCAAAATCACAAAAGACCAAATGCCCAATAAAAACACAGAAATGAAAGTTAATTTCTATTATTATGTCAGTCTACTTACAATTTTGTTTATTATAACTAACTACTCTTGTCAAGAGGACAATTTAGAAGGAGAAATAATCAATGACCCAGCACTAGTTGAGAAATTATATGCAAATTCTTCTGATACCATAAATATTGAAAATCAGAAGTTGATTCTTGAAACGGAGATTTATAGAAATTTTACCCCCGACGGTGGTCCGTTTAACGAGAAAGACAGGCGATTAATTGCTCCAATTTGGATAGTTAATACTGATAGTACTCATATAACGCGAAAATTAAGTGTTTCAAAACTTTATATAATTAATAACCACCAAGTTTGGACTTCTGATCCAGATACTAATCCAGAGAATACCACTCCGGTATACAAATCCTTTTTCATAAGTAAGGGTGGCCCGGAATGGGAACCCGAAATATATGTTGATGTAGTTATTTCAATTATTGACTTAGCTAATAACAATGAGAAATTTATAATTGCAAGAAATCAAATTATCGAGAAAGTTGAATAAATAACATTGCGTGACAATTTGGGTTTATTTTGAAACAACGCAACCTTTTATGAAAAAAACTCATCTTAATGAAAAACTAAGAATCATGCAAAAATTAGGACTTGCATTTATTATTATCGCATTTCTAATTGCATGTAACGATAATATTGACAACCAAAACAAAAATACAATTAGCGATGGTTATTATGAAGGTTACTTTGACTATCAAGGCACTTCATATTGGTGTTTAATAAACTTTGAAAACGGGAAATATATTGAATGGCCTTCTGGTGGAGCATATTTCCAAAAATCAATGAGTTGTTTGACAGTTGGAACGTTTTCAACTAAAAACAATTTAATATCATTTGAACTTGATTCTTTCAAATTCAAGCACTTTCCGGAAACTTGCGAAACAGACATGATTTTACCGGGGAGTTATGAAATATTATATGGTGGACAAAAAGACTCGTTGGTATTCAAAAAGGGGAATGATGAACGTGAGATAATATACTATTTGAAGAAAAAAGAATGACAAATTGAAAATTAAAACACATTTGCCAACAGCAAAATACACTCAAATGCAGCAAAGTCGGTATTCGGTCAGCGTCTTTTCGCTCAATTTTTAAGTCCTGCCGGACAGGAAATTGCCCATAATCCGCCCTGTATATAGCTGCGGAAACGCCGTAACTATTTCTGAATTACAAAAAAATGAAATCACCATTCGATGATTAATAATTTCGTTCTTATTATATTTATCAAAAAAAATAAAGCCTGATGTTCATCAGACCTAGACATCAGAAATTGCGTATCTAAGTCTGGTTTTGTCAGACTTAGATACGAGTTATGGGCAATTATAAAAACCAAAACCATGAAACAAATTAAATCTTTAATTCTCCTCATATTAATTGTGGGATGCAATCCAGATAATTATGAATTTGACTATGATATAATTATTACAGATACAGCCACAAATCTTGATGGATTAAATACGGCGTATGACGATTTTAATTCTGATTTGCCTTATGATTATGATAGAATGGATATTTACTTTTCATCGAACAGAAAAAGTCAAGGAAATAACTTTGATATTATTGGCAAAGAATTGAATTTCTCCTACCATGCGAAAGATGAAATATTAAATTTAGAAATCTTCAATGAGCCAATATTTAAAGAGCAAACAGATTTGTTATTTAATAAAGTAAATACGGAAAAAAATGAATTAGGACCATTTTCATTTTTAAAAGATGAAGATATGTTGTTTCTGTATGCGACTGATTTTAACGATACATTCAAAATAAAACTAATTGAATATACCAATTGGGATATTGGAAGAGAATCTGTAATTTCTGACCCAGTAGAAATTTCTGGCATAAATGACATCGGAAATAATTTATATCCTTCACTAGACAAGAGTAAAAATAAAATGATATTTTGTAGTGATAGAAACGATGCCGTTTTTAATATTTATTCTGCCATCTATAATAATGAGCTATCAAAACAAACACTTGTTAATGGAGATATTAAATCAGTACAAAAAGAAAAAGTTTTATCTAGTCATTACGATGATAAATGTCCATTTATAAAGGACGATATAATTGTTTTTACTTCAAATCGGGAGAACGGACTTGGCGGTTATGATTTGTATTACTCCTATTTTGAAAATGGTTCGTGGACTGCACCTGAATTATTTGGAAATAACATAAATTCGGAATATGATGATTATCGACCAATTATTTTTCAAATGTTAGGATTTAATTTGATGATATTCTCATCGAATCGACCTGGAGGGAAAGGTGGATATGATTTATACATTGTAAATATTGATGAAATAATTAAATAACAGTGCATAATAAATAAATGTAATGCGGGTTTCAGAGGGTAATTCAACCGCAGTTCTTCGTTGCAACACCGCCAATTCGTCTTTGACGATTGACGGAAAATTTGAAATTATGAATAAACGAATTGGCTCTGTGCGAGCTTGAAAGTTCATCACTTTTTAATCCCGCACTCCACTTACATAAACCGTTATGGGTAAGGCTAAGGGCGCAGACACATTGAATCAAAAAACAATAAGATTATGAAAAAACGATTATATATTATCAGTTTGAGTCTAATTTGGTTAATTGGGACATCTTGCCAAAAGAATGAATTTGACAGGAAAAACCCTGATGTTGACCAATTTGTTAGTATTTTGAAAAGCGGCAACTATTTTGAGGAAGTAGGTTATGGTTTGCCAGATTTCTCAGACAAGCATATTGAGAGATTACTTTTCTATTTGAAAGACACTACTAGCATAAATGAGTTTCCGTCAAATCCCGTATCATCGAAATATTCTACTCCCAAAATACTTTGTGAGTGTCTCTTATGGACAATTGATGGAATTAGGTTTGGGACCAAATATCCTTCACTTGAGCCGAGTTTAATTGACACATCAACTTATTCTGAAATAACAGGATACACCAGAGTATCAGGAAAAAAATTATTAGAAATATCCGATATGTATATAAACTGGTATAAAGAGTATAAGAAAAATACAACGGAGATATTGAAGAAAAAGAATCTATTTGAAAATACTCCATATAAGTGGAATTGACGAAGCCCAGCCCAATAACAGGAAAATGCCCGCAAGCCGGGTTTCAGTGCTTCGTTGACTGGAAATTGAAATTTTTAAAAGCAGTACTTCGAAGGAAGTTTATCGGTTAAATCCCGCCCAGCCGAACGTTGTTTACTAATAAAGGATGAGTGCGACAGATTTACATTTTATAGATAATGTTTCAAGATAAAAACAATTCAATTATGAGAACTTTATTAAATGTGTTGTTGATTTTCGCAGTTATTATAATCGCCAATTCTTGCGAAAAAGATCCATTAAATCCAGAAATATCTAGTTCAGAAACAATTGATCATGCTAAGGATTTCCTAAATAATTATAGGATTGAGAGGACTGACAGGTCATCGCCATATTTTATTCGTGGAGAGTTTGATGGAAAATTAATCTATTTTACAACTATCTCAAATGCATATTATTATGATGACACAAGTTGGAACGGTATTTTTATCAATAACTCTAATGGATTGGATCAAATTAACTTAATTCGGCAGACACATGCGGATTCAGTTCAGTTGTCGATTTTTATAAACCAATCAAAAATTTCCACAAGACAATTCCCATATAGTTTTAAGGATGGTGGATATGCAGAGATTCAATTAATAAATTTAAAAAAGTTGTTTGCAATTGTACCAGGTTCATCTGGAGATGACGCTACCTTTATAGGTACAACTTTTAAGTCTCTTACGATTCAGGTTACAACTTTTGTTGATAATATATTGGAAGGAACATTTGAAGGCTCTTTAGAATCACATTCAGGTTCGACTATAATAGTAAAAAATGGCCGTTTTCGCATTAAATTAAAAGTTCACAATTCTCAAAATTAACAAATTGCATGCATCAGCAAACCAAGTTAAAATGCTGTAAAGTCAGTATTCAGTCAACGTCTTTTCGCTCAATTTCCAAGTCCTGTCGGACAGAAAATCGCCCATAATCCGCCCTGCATGTAGCGAGACGTTAAAAAATAAAAAAAATATGAAACAACTACTTTTCTTATTATTACTTACAAGCACTCTAATATCATGCAAAAAAGATGATAAGGAGCCAATTGAAGCTGTAAAAGCTTGTTTCGAATTCACTCCAAATGAGATAAATGATGGTGAGGTTCAATTTTCTAACTGTTCTGAAAACGCTACTGATTTTTTTTGGAATTTTGGCGATGGACAAACTTCCAGTGAAAAAGAACCAATGCATCTTTTCGGAGGAAATTTTCCCTACTTTGTTACCTTAATTGCTTCTAATGGAAGCAAAGCAGATACTATTATGAAACGGATATATGATGGAATTATGGTTTACAAGCCCAATATATATATTCATCCATTATATAAATTAGACTTGTGTCTGAAAATTTCATTCCCTCTGGGAGGTGAAATTACAGAATCGATACCCGAATATATAGAACAGTGGTGTATTAGTGTTGACACAAGTGGAAGGATAGACAACCAATACAACTATCTTTTCTATGAAAGTACGCAACCCAACATCTTTCAGTATAAATCGGGGTGGTGTATAGCGAAATCCGGCTTAGATTCCTTTTTTGAAAATAATTTGAAACAGTATAATTTTTCAAATGCAGAAATAAAAGATTTTATCGAATATTGGATACCATTATTAAAAGAAAACAACTACTATTTGATTTATCCACAAACAAATGAAATTATTGATAAAGTAATTCAATTTGATTTTTCAATTAATCCAGATAATATAAACCGTTTATTTTATGGAATTGTCGGAACAGATGAATATTCTGAGATAGAGGAACCTTTAATAGTACCCTTCAAAAGAAATGGATTCTATATTATGGAATGGGGAGTATTTAGAAAATAACCAATGCGAAAACTTATTCTTTTAACCGTTGTATTTGCATCAGCTATGATGATTGCAAGTTGTGAAAAAAACGATGTTATTCAGGTATCGTCTCTTGAAAAGAGCTGGACTCAATCATATGAAGAAAAAATATCGGAAAATATTGAAATATACAGACCCAGCGATTACAAAGATTTCTCACTTAGTAGGTACAGACAAATCTTTAATTTTGATGATAATAATGTGTGTAATTATCTCGTATTAGCTGCAAATGATGGCCATTATATGGAAACTGGGAGCTGGGAGTATAATGACAAGACAAATATTATTAAAATATTTAGCTCCAACTTCGAGATGCTTTATGAATTTGAGGTAGTTGCATTAACTGATAACCTTTTAAAATTGAAAGCAACAAACTAATTTCCGGAGAAATATAAAAAACTAATTTATCATCAAGACAAAATGAAACTGAGACTATTAAAAGAGTTTGCAAACGAATGACGAAAATGAAGAACGAACCGTTAATAGCAAGTTGCCTGGCCGGGCATCCCGCCTCGTTAACTGGATCCGTCAGTTGACGGATGAAATGCAGCACTTTGCAGAAAATTCATCGGGGAACTCCCTTCCTGTAGAAAACAGAATGTTACAAGCAATAGTTTGAAACAAACACTCCAAATATTGATCAGTCTTTTTTTACTGTCTTCCTGTGCAACGATATTGAATCATAGCACAAAAAAAATGATCATCAAGACAACAACGCCTGCAAATGTTATTGTGGATAATGACACACTGGCAAATTATCATGACAGGACTATAATAACCGTAAAAAGGCGGCCAGAGAACTTAAAAATAGCAGTATTCAATGACAGCATTTCAAAAAATATTATTATCAAATCCAAGAATTCTTTTGCTTATTGGCTAAATGCTTATCCGGCATCATTTTGGACAGGTTTTCTGATAGACAAGAAAAACCCAAAGCGATACACATACCCGTCCAGGATATATGTTGATATGACAGACACAACGAGCGGCTATGTTAATTACGATCCGAGAAGTAAAAAAGGACAATTTTATTTTCACTTTTCGATTCCGCATATCAACTCCTTCTTGTTAAAACCTGACAATGAAAATGATTACAAGTTTAGTACAGGTTTTTGGGGTATAACTGCTGGCCTTGATTATTACCATAGTCCAAGCCAATTTATCAATTTATCAGCAAGCGGAGTAACTTCATTCTTTGTACCAGTTCCTGCTGCAGTTGACATAAGTGGTGAATATGAATTATTGAGTTCACGATATTTAAGTCTTTCGAATAATTATAAAATTAAGCGGTTTTCAATTGGTTATGGACTTTCCTATTCACGGAATACTTGGGATTTTAGGTATTATGACAGATTTGATCCACCCCCGCCATCTAGAGAACCTGTCAAAAAAAGCAATAATTCATTTGGATTTATTTTCCCGACCTATTTCCAGTTGGGAGAAAATTTTAATATCGGGATCATTTACCGACCAACATTTCTGAGACCAAAATCAGAAAAGGTATTCAAATATGAACATTTAATAAGCATAGATTTTGCATGGAAAATAAGGCTAAAATAATTACAGATGGTAACAACAAATACGGAATACCAATATTGGGTTATAGAAGTTGCCAAGTTCTGTACGCGACAAAATCTCTTGTACAATTGTATTCATTTAAGAGCTATTCAAGTGGCATAATAATTGACATAATTTTTCGTTTTACAAACCAAAAACAACTTCGTAAATCGTGATTGTATGCCAATTAATAATCCCAAATCCATTCTGATTTTAGTATTTATTCTACTCTAAACTACCGTTTTTTCACAAAAAATAAGCTTGTTTGGCTCCGTAAAAGACTCTCTTACCGGTGAAAATCTAATTGGGGCAGTTATCATACTCAGGGAAAATAATCAAGGCATAAACACCAATAATTATGGATTCTATTCTCTGCCTGTCTCTTCCGGAAAACAGACGATCAGCTGCAGCTTCATGGGGTATTCCACCATTACGAAATCCGTAGAAATTAAAAAAAACACGAAGCTAAATTTTGCATTGATCCCGAAAGTGAATTCGCTGGATGAAGTTACCATTCAAGGAAGTAAATCAACTCTAAATTCCACTTCAGTAAGTAAAAATGTGATTGGGATAAACCGAATTAAATCAATCACAACGATGACTGGAGAGCCGGATGTATTGAAGAGTCTGCAATTGTTGCCGGGCGTGCAAACCGCCGGTGAAGGATCAACCAATCTGAGTGCCGTGGAGGTTCGTTCGATCAGAATTTAATTATTCTGGATGAGGCTCCGGTTTATAATCCATCGCATGCGTTGGGATTTTTCTCCACTTTTAATACTGATGCCTTGAATAATGCCGGCAACAGTCGTGTTTGGCCATATTCAATTTTAAGTGATGAATACCTGAAAGAATATGTCAATGGATTGGATGTCTGTAAAGGTATAGCTCCTGATTATTGGATGAATGGCTATCCATATGTATCTGATGGCAGGTTAATGGATGATTATTTTATTGAAATGCATTCCCTGACCAAAGAAGCTTACGAATATTACAAAGCATTAATTCAACAGTTTAGAACGGATGGTGGTGCTTATTCGCCAAGTCCGGCGTCGCCACCTACCAACCTCGATAACGGAGCTTTGGGTTTTTTCAGGGCTTCGGCTGTGAACCGGGTTGAATTTAAACGGGAATAAATCAAAAATATCCCGGGTTATCAGGCAAGGTGATTCCCAAACACAGGGTATTCATGAAATGGGTTACATATTGCCAGTGCCGGTCGCCATTGCATATATAAACATTATCAAACTGATTCAGGAAAGCCCGGATCTCATCTCCTTCGTGTTTAAAATTCAGGTTGGAATAATTATCACTTTTATTGGTACGATCGGGGCCCATTTAAACCGCATCAGTTCTTCGGTTAAGGCATAGGGAGCAGGTTTATCGTAGTATTCAACATCGCCGGTATGCACCAGAAAATCGGGGAACATGACGGGCATGACCCTGTAAATTTTATGACCGTTTACAGGATCGTCCCTGCTCGGATAATCGTGACAAGTTACAACGAGATGGCCGGACTTTGCACCGAAGTAATCAGAACATGACGGAGATTATCTTCGGTTAAAAATTTCTTTTGCTGATCGGATAATTCGCTGGCAGTCGCTCCACTTTCAGAAAACGGTTTCCCATTGTACGTTCCTCCGAAAGGTCCGTTTGAACCCGCCGGAACAGACTGATGCCCGCTGTATAACATCAGCCCTGCAATTTGCTCCACCGACATCTTTGAAGCCAGGTCTTTGGCCCGTTCATCAACCGGCAGACGCCAATCCTCATAGGCATCGAGCTTTCCGTTTTTATTCAGGTCTTTAAATGCCAGACGGTCAACAGTCAGAATCTGAACTCCTGAAGTAGCCGAATAGCCAAGTGACTGACCTGCTTCATTGTGCACCAGTTTATAATCGCCCTTGTCATCTTCGGTCCATTTCGGACTGCACCCGTAAGCTAAAAAAAGGCTTGCCAGGATTCCAAAGGCTGTGGTTTTTGAGTATAGTTTCATTTATTCTTTAGGTTTATTTGGTTTGAAATTTAATTTGTTTCAGCTAAAAACCGACTCCTCTCAAGACTTTCAGGAGTATTAAACAGGAACCATCGAAGATATTGAAAATTGTTCATGATCATTCAATTCAAACCCTGAAGCCGGATAAATTGGTCTTCTCCCTTCTTCCGCCGGCCGGTGGATAGAGAGGAGCAGAACACCGGCGTGTAATGGACTGAGTCAGGGTAGATGAAGTTCAACTATTAATTTCATTTTTATTCTATTCCAGACCAAACTTTCCACCAAAAGAAAAACAGGACTATTCAGGCTCCTGCTTTTCCTCCTGAAGTTTAACCGTAATGGGTTTACTCGCTTCTCCGGCATATACACTGACATGCGGGAAAGGTATTTCAATTCCTTCACGATCAAATGCTTCCTTTATTTCCATGAGTACACTGTTTCTTACAGCCAGGTAATTTGCCTTTTCGAACCAGATTCCAAAAGTAATATCGATGCTGCTTGAACCAAAAGAATGAAATATAATCACCGGTTCGGGCTCTTCCAGGCAAAGCGGATTGTTCCTGGCTACCTCCTCGAGAACAGCTTTTACTTTTTTCAAATCTTCCTTATAGGCAACTCCAACCTGGAAATCATACCTCCTGATCGGAAATTTGGTCACATTGATCAGTTCGGTTGAGATCACCGTTTGATTTGGGATCCGGATCAATAAATTGTCGAATGTTTTAATCTTGATTGAAAGCAAATCAATGGAATAAACCGTTCCTGTTTTATCGCCGACACGAACGACATCGCCCAGTTCGAAAGACTTTTCGGACACCAGGAACAGCCCGCTGATAATGTTGCCAATGCTCGTTTGAGAGGCCACCCCGATGACAATACCTACCACTCCGGCAGCTCCAAACAAGGCAGTTAAGTCGTAGTTCAGTTCACGGATCACGATCAGCACCAGCCCTGTATAGCCTGTATAAACAATGGTCCGGATGACCAGCATCATCGATTGCCTGGAAAGTTTTTTATGGAGTGAACGATTCACCATAAACGAAATCAAGTGAATTGATCCGACACCAACCACCAGGATAAACAGAATCCGGAAAAATTTATCGACCGTTTCGGTATTAAAATAGCCTGAGAGACCTAAATCCATAACTTAGTTTTGATAAATGTTTTTGATAAAGAAGAAACTTCGGCGTAACAGGTTCCTGGAATCGGAAGATCGTGGTTTGGCCATCTGCACCGGCTTTTCTCCGTGAATTTCCTTCCATATGCTTAGATTAACACTTCCTGCCTGCTCCTGTCCTTTAAATTCAATCGTAGCATGACTGGTCAGAAGCTGGTTATTCTTCAGGTAAATAATAAAATCCTCCATACGCAGAATCAGGCGTTGCAAGTCAAGAACTCCGGCAGTATTGTTAATGATTTCGACGGAAGAAACAGCTTCCCAGGCCATTGCGTTTATTTCAGGAAAAGACTTGTCGTAATTGCTTCCGATGGAGTAGGCAGGTTCTCCGTTGTCGATTTCCCCAAACCAGGTGTCAGATAATCGTTGAAGTGGTATTTCCATCAAACGGGTTTCATCTTTCACTTCCTGAAAATAAAATTGCATGGTTAGCGGGATACGGAAAAACAGCCGGGCCGATTCGCCTGCACTTATTTTGATATTATTATTGTTTCTGAACACCACGGCCTTGTTGGGTAAAGCAGGAACCAGCAGGATTTCATTCGATTTTCCGGAATAAAAATGAAGGACATCCGAATCATCAGCCAAATCGGCTATGTCCTCAACCAGTAAATCAACGATGAAATGATCCGTTATCTGACTTTTAACCAACCAGCCATTGTAAAGATGTTTCACGTAAACTTCAGTATAACCAGCCTTAAAAAGCCGGGTCTGATTGACCGCAAAAGGGTATTTTTTCCAGAAATTTTTCGGACTCATTTTTTTAATTCTTATTCAGGATTAAAAGTAAAACAATTTTTGAAAGGAAAAGGAAACTGAGTCCCGACAAAAGCAAAAAGTAAATTAAAATCAACACATCTTCATTCCCGGATCATCTTACCTGGTTTTAACATCCAGATCGAGTGATCCCGTAATTTTACCGATATCATCCGGATCAATCACTCCCCGAATGCTGATCAGCGTATTATCGTCACCTCCAACCACGAGCAGCAATTCCGAAAGCTTCCCTTTTTCACCGCTTCTTCCATAAAAGCGAACAACTTCATCTTTTTTGGTCACTTCCATCAAAACCTCGTACTTGTTGTTTTTGAAAAACCCGTCAGCTTCAAGTTCCTTGAAAAAGTTGATGTTTTTATTCAGCTCCTTGTTTTCAACGGATAAAATACGAATTCCGGATAATTTTTCCAGCATTTCGGTTTCATTTTTTTTTGTATCGTCGAGTTTACTGGCAAAACTCAACAACTTTCCGCTGATATTTACAGTCGTAAATCCTTCCTTGTTGGCATACTTATTAAACAGTTTGTCAATAGGACTGCTCTCCTGTGCCATAACCAACAACGGGATGAGCAACAACAAAGTCATTAAAATTCGTTTCATGGCTATTCTTTTTTTAAATTTTTGTTCAACGTTTCAACTTCTTTCATTTGTTCAAATCCTTCATTCAGCATGCTAATTCCTGAATTTAAAGGATTTCTGGCATTTTCAATCTCCCTGACTGGTTTCAGTTCGGCCAAACCCTTGTTGTATATGCCGGCTACATATTCAAGGGTTTTGGTGGCTTCTGCATAAGCCAGATCAGGATCGGTAAACGTGTCATTCCAATGGTTTTGGCTGCTGTAGAAATTAACAGCCAGCATCACCAGAATCACCGATGCTGCCACACCTGTCACAATTTGCCACATCCAGCGGTACCTCAGTTTTTCCTTGTGCTCCGATTCCAGAATGTAGTTCATTAAATCGTCGCCCAACTCAGGATTTTCACCGTAAGAAAGTTCTTTCAGGCCTGTAAAAATTGAAATGTACGGTTTCAGTTCTTCCATCACTTCGCCCGAGTTAAAATAAGTGACCAGCTCATTTTCCTCGTCAAGCGTAGTTTCGGCTTCAAAGTACTTTTTAAGCAGTATATGTATTCGTTGTGATTCCATAGTTTTGAATTTTTAAAATTTCATCCCTTACTTTTTTTCGCGCCCTTGATAAATTGACCCGAATCGCATTCACATTCATCTGTGTTGTTTCCGCAATTTCTTCATATTCGAGTTGCTCAATGTCGCGTAAATGAATGATGGTTCGCTGTAAATCAGGCAAATCAGCAATAATCCTTTTGATCAGCCCAACCGAATCGGCTATTTCCAGGTGATTGGAATCCGAACAATCTGCATTCTGCAGTTTGTTTTTTTTGACCAGTTCCATGGAAACCGTCCGCCGGGACCGGATCACATCCAGACACCTGTTCCGGATCATGCGTATGGCGAATGCTTCAATGTTCTCCACCTTATACAGTTCATCACGTTTTTGCCAGAGTTTCAGAAATGTATCCTGAAGGACATCTTTCGCCTCTTCTTCATTCTGAAGTATCTGAAGGGCAAACCGCAACAACTTGTTACTGATCGGAAGTATATCAGTTTTAAAATCCCGGACTAACATTCGAACTTTTTTGTGCTTGTTTCAAAGGTAAGACGAAGTGAGTTGAATTTCATTACATGGTGGAAGAAAATAATTAATCCCATAGGCACATGGGACACAAAGTTTAATTGGTTCTATTATGTATTGTGAGAGTAATGTAACTTATAATTTTATAAGCTATTTCGATTCCGTCTGAAACAAAGCGCCCACTTTTTTCAACATCATTTTACAGACGGTTTATCCTTTGTCTTAATTGTTCTACAATAATCCGTCAGTTGACGGATCGGTGCTCAGCACCTTAAAATAGCTGGCATATCTTATCCGTGATTCTTAGCACCATAGGTGCGGAATCTTTGTAGATAAAAATAAAGATGCGAATCCGTCGTCCGCGCTATTTGATTATTCGAAGCATTGAATTTCCTTCGGACGCAATTGAAATACCAATTTTCAAGGCAAAAACAATCTGCTTTAAACGCATATTCAGTTATTGTTTTTTTGTCTGCCTTTTATCAAAAAACGGGATATTTCCTATTTACCCCACGATTCGTCACAAACCGTTTGATTTTTTAACTATTTTAAAACACAACTTGTTTTGATTTCAAAAACTATGTGTTTTATGTGCCTATGTGGTTTTAATTTAAAGTTTTGATAATCAGAAAAGTTCAGCTTCAAGTACATCCTTGATTTCCATGAAGTTATTTTCCAGAATCAGCATATTGTCAATCATAAAATTGAAAATATCGGGCCACTGGTTTTGCCGGTGAAAATCAACATGGGGAAGTGAAGTGTATATACGGCAAACTTCCTGTCCGCTTTCCCTTTCGTAGCAATAGTCCCAGGTGAGCGGTTCCGCGAAACCTTCTTCAAGCAGCATTCGGTATTTCAGTAACGCCTCGAAAATTTCCAGCCGGCGGATCTCCTCCCTGCTGTTTATTTCAATCAAAACAAGCGCTTCATCGCGGGTCACCTCAAATTTCAGGTCAATACCGCTCAGTCCGGTATCGTACAACACCAATTTTTTCTTCTTATGGCGTAACTCCGGAACAATCCCGCAGCGGCGGGCAAATACGATCCAGAATTCTTTGCTGATAAGTTTGGACTCTTCTTTCGAATACATGAACAAAATTTTATACTGAGCAGGTGACTTGAAGTCACCCGTTCAGTAATATAAACCTTATAAAAAAAGCCGGTCCCCTTGCAGAGACCGGCTTTTAGTGATGCAGCTTATATCCTTATTTTTTGATTATTTTTTTGTATCCGTAGATGGCAGAAGCGCCCAATTCTTCTTCGATGCGAAGTAACTGGTTGTATTTAGCCATACGATCCGAGCGGCTCAACGATCCGGTTTTGATTTGTCCGGCGTTGGTAGCAACAGCGATATCAGCAATGGTTGAATCTTCGGTTTCGCCTGAACGGTGTGAAGTAACTGTCGTGTAACCGGCACGGTGAGCCATTTCAATCGTGTCTAAAGTTTCTGTCAAAGTACCAATCTGGTTTACTTTAATCAGGATGGAGTTTGCAGCACCCAATTCGATGCCTTTTGCCAGGTATTCCACATTGGTAACGAATAAATCGTCGCCAACCAACTGACACTTGTCGCCCAATTTTTCATTTAAAGCAACCCAGCCATTCCAGTCACTTTCGTTCATTCCGTCTTCAACAGAGTCGATCGGGAAATTGGCAACCAAATCGGCTAAGAACTCAACCTGCTGTGCAGCGGTTCTTTTTAATCCGGATGGACCTTCAAATTTTGAATAGTCGTAGATTCCGTCTTTGTAGAATTCAGAAGCAGCACAGTCTAAAGCGATAGAAACATCGCCACCGTCTTCCGCACGACCTGGTTTGTACCCAGCGTTTTTAATCGCCTGAATAATGCTGTTCAATGCATCTTCAGTTCCATCCAGTTTTGGAGCGAAACCACCTTCGTCACCAACAGCTGTACTTAAACCGCGATCGTGAAGAACTTTTTTCAGGTGATGGAAAACTTCAGCGCCCATGCGTAATCCTTCGCGGAAAGATGTTGCACCGATGGGGCGAATCATGAATTCCTGGAATGCGATAGGAGCATCAGAGTGAGAACCACCATTGATGATGTTCATCATCGGAACCGGCAATGTTTTGGCATTAATTCCACCGATGTAACGATACAAAGGCATTTCCAGACAAGTGGCTGCAGCTCTGGCAACAGCCAGGGAAACACCCAACATAGCGTTGGCGCCTAATTTTGATTTGGTTTTGGTACCGTCAAGAGCGATCAGTTTTTTGTCGATGCCTACCTGATCTGAAGCATCCATGCCCATAATTTCTTTGGCAATAACTGTGTTTACATTAGCAACAGCTTTCAAAACACCTTTACCTAAGTAACGGCCTTTGTCACCATCACGTAACTCAAGAGCTTCGTTTTCACCGGTTGATGCTCCTGATGGAACAGCAGCGCGGCCCATTGCACCACATTCAAGGGTTACTTCAACTTCAACGGTTGGATTACCACGTGAATCCAGGATTTCTCTGCCAACTACTTTATCAATAAACATTGTAATACGGTTTAGAATTAAACAAAAATGAATTATTTCACCTTCTAAAATATTGATTTTGAATGGTTTTTTTCAAATCATGACAAAGATAAGAAAAGCTTCGGAACTTTATTTGAAACGTCCGAAGGCATAACCTTAATTTAAACAAAGAAAAAATATGGTATTTGCTGCTGCGTTCAAAATCCTGTAACTTTTATCATTTTTACTAATTATCTTTCCGGCTCAAATCAGTAAAATGAAGAAATCGAATATTCTCCGGAAAATTGTATTTGCCTGCACTATCAGCCTGGGTGTGTTCTCCGGAACAGCACAAAATCAGACTACCACCTTTCAGCAAAAAATTACAGAATGGCAAAACGCTCCGGGATTGACCAATGCCGGTATTGGTCTGGCTGTTTCCGATAATCAGACAGGAGAAGAACTGATCCGGTCTGAACCTCAACTCAGTCTGGTACCGGCATCCATCCTGAAAGTAGTCACAACTGCTACTGCTCTCGAAGTCTTTGGTCCCGATTTCCGGTTTTCGACCTCACTCTCCTACTCCGGAATAATCCGGAATGACACACTTTTTGGTAATCTGCAAATCATTGGAGGCGGTGATCCCACACTTGGATCTGTCTATTTTCCTGAAAACAATCAATTTATGGAAAAATGGATCCAGGCGATTGAGGCCAATGGAATAAAAACCATAAGCGGAAACCTGGTTTTGGATGCGACCATCTATGAATCGCAAATGATACCCAATACCTGGGTCTGGGAAGATCTCGGGAATTATTATGGCGCAGGGGCATCGGGAATCAGTGTTTACGACAATATGTATGAGATTCACCTCAGTTCTGAAAATGCGGCTGATAAACCAACTAAAGTCATCCGTATTTTTCCGGAAATTCCTGATCTTGAACTTAAAAACGAAGTACTTTCTTCGGACCAGAACAGCGATCAGGCCTACGTTTTTGGCAGTCCGCTCGAAACCCGTAGAATTATCCGCGGAACCATTCCGAAAAACAAACCTGATTTCATTGTCAAAGCGTCGGTTCCTGATCCCGCAGCTTTGCTGGCCAGCGAATTCAGGAAAAAGCTTGCTTCATCCGGTATTTCACTTTTGGGAGTCAACAGATTTGAAAAAGCGAAAACCACTGAACCTCCATCCGGCCAGTTAGCTGTCACTCAATCACCTGCCCTTCGCGATATGATCCGTGTAACCAATCACGAAAGTGTAAACCTGTTTGCCGAACATTTCCTCAAACATCTGGCTTTTCAGGAGTATGGGCTGGGTACAACCAAAAACGGCTGTAAGTTCATCATACAATTCTGGAAGGAAAAAGGCCTGGATATGACTGGATTTTTCATGAACGACGGCAGTGGATTATCGCGCTTTGATGCCATTACTGCCAGCCAGATGGTTTCTATCCTGAATTACATGAAGACTAAAAGCGCCTGTTCCGCAGATTTTTACCAGTCGCTGGCAACAGTGGGAAACGGGACCTTAACCGTTTTCAGCAACGATAACTTTCCAAATCAATGTCTGCACGCCAAAAGCGGTTCCATGACCCGTGTGCGCTGTTATGCCGGCTACCTCACCGCCATTTCCGGACGACAATTCTCATTTGCGATCATGCTGAATAATTTTTCGTTCAGCCAGTCGGAAGCAATTAAAAAGATTGAGAAGTTACTGGTTGAAATGAGGAAGCTTTAGCCAATTTCCTGAAAAAAGAAAGCCCCACCATTGAATGGCAGGGCTTTCAAAATATATTCGGAAACAGTTATTCTACAATTGGTTTCATTGCTTCCATGGTGCTGCGTAATTCTTCGCCGACGATTTCAACTTCATGGTAACGGATTTCTTCATTGATTGCAATTAATTCCATGTTATCAACATGATTGCTTTTGCCTTCGTTGAAGTTCTTACCAATAACACTGGTATCTATTTTACTCATAAAATCGGCTAACAGTGGTTTGCAGGCATGATCGAAAAGATAACATCCGTATTCTGCAGTATCAGAAATTACCCGGTTCATTTCGAACAATTTTTTACGTGCAATAGTGTTTGCGATCAGCGGTGTTTCATGTAGAGACTCGTAGTAAGCCGATTCCGGTTTAATTCCGGTTTCTGTCATTACTTCAAAAGCCAGTTCAACACCAGCTTTAATGAAAGCGACCATCAATAAACCATTGTCGAAATATTCCTGTTCGCTGATTTTAACATTTCCTGCAGGAGTTTTTTCGAAAGCAGTTTCACCTGTTTCAGCTCTCCATTTCAGTAAATCTTTGTCGCCTGCTTTCCAGTCTTCCATCATGGTTGACGAGAAAACACCACTCATGATGTTATCCATGTGTTTTTCGTACAATGGGCGCATGATGTGTTTTAATTGGGCAGCTAATCTGAAAGCTTCAATTTTTGCAGGATTGCTCAAACGATCCATCATGTGGGTAATACCGCCTAATTTTAAAGCTTCCGTGATGGTTTCCCATCCGTACTGTACTAATTTTGAGGCATATCCGGGATCAATCCCTTTTTCAACCATTTTGTTGAAACTTAGGATTGAACCTGTTTGCAATACACCGCAAAGAATGGTCTGTTCGCCCATGAGGTCGGATTTTACTTCAGCAACAAATGATGAATGTAAAACTCCGGCTTTGTGTCCGCCAGTTCCGGCACAATAAGCTTTTGCGATTTCCAGGCCATCGCCATTCGGGTCATTTTCACGGTGAACTGCAATCAATGTAGGAACACCAAAACCACGTAAAAACTCAGCGCGAACTTCAGATGCGGGAGATTTCGGGGCAACCATAATAACAGTAAGGTCCGGACGGATTTGAATTCCTTCTTCAACGATATTAAAACCGTGTGAATATGAAAGGCAAGAACCTTTTTTCATCAAAGGCATTGCTGCATTTACAACAGGAGTGTGGTATTTGTCGGGAGTAAGGTTTAATACAAGGTCAGCTTTTAGTATCATTTGCTCGAAAGTACCTACTTCGAACCCGTTTTCGCTGGCATTCACATACGAAATATGCTTTTCGTCGATCTCTACCTGACGTAATGCATACGAAATATCGAGGCCACTGTCGCGCATGTTCAGGCCTTGAGCAAAACCCTGAGCGCCACAACCCAATATAACAATCTTTTTACCAAGTAGTTTCTCAACACCGTTGCTGAATTCCGACTGTTCCATAAAATCGCATTTTCCCAACTGTTCCAACTGGATACGTAATGGGATTGAATTGAAATAATTTGCCATTTTTTAAAAATTTTATTGTGTTTAAATATCTGTGCGGGTTCTGTTGATACAAAGCAATGGAATATTCATTAAAAAGCAGCGTAAAAAATGAAGTATTTTAGGTACTTTTCATGGATTGCATTTTCAAAAGAACGATTTCCAACAAAATACAGACTAAATACCAACAAGTTATGTACAACTTGTTTTTGGTAATTTTACAGGTCATTTCATAGCATTCGCGCGATACTGAATCGGGGTCAGTCCGGTTTCGCGCTTGAAGAACTTCGTAAAGTACGACTGATCGTCAAAATTGAGCTGATTGGCAATTTCAGAAACATTCAGATTGGAATGTACCAGCAACCGTTTGATTTCAAGCAGCTGTTTGGATTTGATGATTTGTGAGGAAGTTTTGCCTGTCAGCATTTTTACGGTTTGGGTCAGATGGTTGGCTGTAACACCAATCCTGTCAGCATAGTCACTGAGCGAAAGGTTTTTCCGGTTGTTTTCTTCAATCAGATGAAAGAACCGTTTAACCAGAATTTGTCCTTTCCCTTTATTCAGCATGTTTTCGTCAACCTTGTAACGTGCGGCACAGGTTGTCAGGATCAGATCGAGAATGGAACGCAGCATTTCAGGAATAAATTCGCCATTTTGCAGCGTTTCTGCAATACTTTGCCTGAACAACGATTCCAGAAATCGGATATCATTTTCATTTTCAAGCCACAATGGCGGATTATCCTGGTGAATGGTGTAAAAAAACGGGAACTCAATCAGGCTGTTCTGATTGCTTCTGTTGAGCAGGTAAAAATCGGCTGTAAAGATGAAAATGTAACCTTCAATGTCGTACGAAAGTTCAAGTTTGTGTGCCTGTCCCGGCGACATAAAAAATACACATGGAGGTTTGATCTCATATTTATTGCCATCAATCACATGGTATCCGGAACCTTTCATCAAATACAGCACTTCGAAAAAATCGTGCCGGTGTGGATATTTCACGCTGAAATGCCGGTTGGCATCAAACACTTCAACCTGGAACTGCTGGTTTTTCCGCTCCGGAGAACTGAAGTCAGGCAGACTGTACACCGGAATATGTTCGGCAGCTTGCGTCATGAGAAGTTACGGATTTCTGATAATTTATAAAGGTACGAACAAAATGAGTAAAGACAATAGTAATGCATTGGCGATGAAATGCAAATTCACAAGCTCAAATCGACAGAAATACAATTCATTTTATACCTTAAACCGTTTCCGATATTCGGAAGGTGGGAATCCGGTCAATTTTTTAAATTGTTTATTGAAATGGCTAAGATTATTAAAACCACTGTCGAAGCATACATCTAAAATACTCAGGTTATTATCCATCAATAATTTACAGGCAAATTCCGTTTTTATTTGATTCAGGTATTCAAAAACAGTCATGCCCATATTCATCTTAAAAAAACGGCAGAGAGAACCTTCAGCCATATTAACCAATCCGGCGACTCTTTTCAGATCTATCTCCTCCCGGTAGTTGTTCATTAAATATTCATGAATGATTGCAATTCGCTTATTCCCGGTTTTAAAACGCATTTTAAGATATTCAGTGCTCGCAAGCTGAATATTGGTATCACTTCTTCCAATGAGGTCCATCATTTTGAAAAAGTGCAGCATCCGTTCAAAGTTTTTCAAATAGGGTAACTGTAACATAATTTCACTCACTTCGTTAAGTGTGTGTCCAACAATATGAATTCCCCACTCTGATAAAACCAGGGCCTTGGCAACATACTTGAACTCCGGAAGTGCTAATAACTGTGAACATAAAACATCGGAGGTAAACTGAAGAAAAACCATTTCCAGTGTCCGGTTCGACGGAGTTCTTGCCTCTTTGTCAGCAATCCATACATGAGGAAGGTTTCGTCCAATAAACACAAGGTCGCCAGGTTGAAATTCTTCGATCGAATCAGCGACGATCCGCTTGCCCGATCCTTCAGTGATAAAGCTTATTTCATAATTATTGTGGTAATGCCAGGAACTTTTCTCCAGATTATCCTGAAAAATCCCTATGAAGAATGATTCATCTTCATTTAAACTAATTTGTTCAAACTGGGCCGACATAGTGGTAATTATTGCACAAAAAACACGCAATATGTGAATATTGCATCAAAAATAGTAAAGATAGCTGTAGATATCGCATATTAGATCATCTATTTTTGCTTTAGAAAACTTTATTACACGAATATACCCCTGATATTATGGAAGAATTACTTGAAAAACTATTGGAAGCTGTTGAATTAGGAAAGGTAGATTTAAAATCACCATTTCCGCCGCAACTAAGAGGACTTGATGGTTCCCTTGAACTTACAGTCAAAGCACTTGAAGCAGGGATCAGACCTCAGCAAATACTTGAAAAAGCCTTAGTTCCTGCTATGGCACGAGTTGGGCAAAAATTTTCCGAGAATAAAATTTTTGTTCCGCAAATGCTTATGTCGGCTAAAGCGATGGGTGCTTCAATGGTCCAGTTAAAACCTTTTTTTACTTCCGGAGAAATTAAAACCAAAGGTACCTTTATTATTGGAACCGTTAAAGGCGACCTGCATGATATTGGTAAAAACCTGGTAGCCATGATGGTAGAAGGTGCAGGCTGGACTGTTGTTGATTTAGGTGTGGATGTTCCATCTGCAAGATACATCGAGGCTCTGAATAACAATCCGGGAGCGGTAGTTGCTTTATCAGCTCTTCTGACGACCACAATGGTAAACATGGGAGAAATTATTGCCAATATCAAAGCCCTGATCCCGGAGACAAAAATCTTTATTGGCGGAGCTCCTGTTAACAATGAATTCTGCCAGAAAATAGGTGCAGATTTCTATGCACCAGATCCACAGGGAGTAGTTGATCATTTGAATAGGCTCGCCTCTTAAGCTTACTCTCCAATCCAAACAGGCGGTAATTTTCAAAGGATATTGACTTTACAACAAGTCAGTTCAGAATGATACACCCTAAAAATTGACGCCGACAACAACAGTTAAAATAGTAACAAACAACCATATGAAATACAAAAGTTTAATTATAAACAATCCGGAAGACCTGATGTTTGGGATTGCCCCCAAACCGGTTAAAACAAGGCGCGGGCTGGAAATTGGAGGAGGACAAGTTTACGCAGAGTTGAACTTCACGCTTCCAATCATGAGTATTAATGACAGTACGCTACGGCAGGTTTATGCACATTACCGCGAAATTGCCGAAGGTGCCCTGGAACGTGCATTGCATTTGAATTCGAAAGGAGTTGTTCTCGAATTCGAGACACTGCTTGAAATGACCAAAACTCCGGACATTGGTGTTGAGATCGTTAAAATAATGAACGAGGTTTGTGAAAATTATTACCAGAATCATGGACTTAAATCAGAAATAAGACTGACGCCAAACGATTTACGCGAATTTGAAAGACCAGCCAAACAACGCACATCGGCGTATTTAGATCCAATGATGGAATTGTTTGAGCGAGGAATGCTGGCTGGAGGCGATTTATTGTCGATTGAGAGTACAGGAGGAAAAGAAGTTTCGGACGAAGCTCTGATGATGTGCGACGTAAAGGGAATGATGTTCTCTTTATCCGTCCTGGGTGTAAGAGACATGCAGTTTCTCTGGAAAAAGATTGTAGCGCTTGCCAACCAACATGGAAAAATCGCGGCAGGCGATTCGGCCTGTGGATTTGCCAATACGGCCATGGTTTTGGCCGAAAAAAAATACATTCCCAAAGTATTCGCCACCTTGGTCAGAGTAATCTCCGTGGTCCGCTCAATTGTAGCGATGGAAGAAGGAGCTGTTGGTCCGGATAAAGATTGCGGATACGAAGGTCCTTTCCTGAAAGCGATTACCGGAATACCGATTTCGATGGAAGGTAAAACAGCTGCCTGCGCACACCTGAGCCCGATCGGCAATATCGCTTCTGCCTGTACCGACTTATGGAGCAATGAATCGGTTCAGAATATAAAATTATTATCGGGAATGGCACCAACAGCATACATGGAACAGCTGGAATACGATGCCCGACTAATGAACGAAGCACTGCGAACAGGGAGGATGCATTGTCAGGTATTACAGCAACTGCTGGTATCATCTGATGTTTATACTGATCCACAAGCATTAATACTATCGCCTGAAAATGTTATCCGGATCTCGCACGAGTTGGTTAAAGGCGATTCGTATGTAGCCAATGCAAAATATGGAGCTCTGGCAGCGCTCGATATCATCGAAGAAGCACTCCGTTCAGGAAAAATGAAACTTCCGGAACTGGAGACCAATTATCTTCCGATCCTTCGCGATGATTTGAACAGTATTCCCGACAATGAAAGCGATTTTGTGGAGATGATGTTACCATTATTGGATCAGAATAAGTTTATTCTGGCAGAATACGGATTATAAAATTTGTTGTTATAAAGGTTGGCCAATCAAAGGCTGGCCTTTCTATTAGTGCCAAATGGGAAAAATTCCGACAAATATAATTTCAGGCTTTTTAGGTTCTGGAAAAACAACTGCCATTATCCGGCTTCTCAACCAGAAACCCATCGACGAATGCTGGGCAGTAATTGTAAATGAATTCGGCAAAGTATCCATTGATGGACAAACGTTAAGGTCGAAATCTGATACCGGATCGGTTTATGAAATTTCGGGCGGCTGTATTTGTTGTTCGGCTAAAGGCTTTTTGAGTGAAAACCTGGGGAAAATTATCACCACCAGCAATTACGATCGCATCATTATCGAACCCAGCGGACTAGGCGGAATTAAAATGGTTTCAGAAATCATAGACACCTTTCCGGATCTCCTGATGATGCCCGTAATTTGTTTGGTAGATATCACCGGGATGGAAAATCCACGACTTCAGCAAAGCCCGATCTATCAGGTTCAGATCAGAAAGGCAGACCGGATCATTTTCAGCAAATGTGATTTGCTGGATTCTGTCGGGAAGCGAGATCAGTTAATCGTAAAATTTCAATCAGTCTACACCGGAAAAAAGTTCTGTATAACTGGCACTCAACTTTCGCCATCCCTACTACATTCGGATATTTTTCAAAAGAATGAAAAACCGGGTTACCGGTTACTGACACCTTCTGATTTGGACCCAAAAGACCATAATTATCAGGAGAAATATTTCCAGTTTGGTGCCGATCGTATTTTTAATTCGGGAAAATTGAAAGAATTTTTCAATGAAAATCCGACCATCCTTAGGGCAAAAGGATATATTCGAGCTGAAAATGGGTGGGCTTTATTCAACTATACGCTTTCCGGATGTATCTTTGAACCTTGTCAGGCAAAAGAACAGAACGAATTGGTTTTAATCACAGAAAAAATAGCCATTGACAATTATTCTGTTGAGAAATTACTGATCTGGAACTAACACCCAGCTCAAAAAAAGAATTTACAACCATGAAGAAATATCTCATCCGCCTAAGTCCTCTCGGAAAAGAATTACAAGTGAACGACCATACTCCGCTGATCGACGTTTTACACGAATTTGGTATTGAGTTTCCCTGCGGAGGCAAGGGAACCTGCGGAAAATGCAAGGTAAGACTATTGGAAGGTGCCATAGAAACAACTGAAATTCATCAGGAAAAGATAAAAAAACTTGGACTTTCAACAGATTGGCGACTGGCATGTTTCAGTCAATGCACCAGCGACATTACGCTCGAAATAGAGCAGTTCAATCACTTGATTCTGGCCGATGAAAGTGAATTTGATTTCAAACCCCGGGAAGGATACGGAGTTGCGGTTGATCTTGGGACTACCACGGTAGTGGCCCAGTTAATTGAATTATCAACAGCAAAAGTACTGGCGGTAGAAACCTGTTTAAATCCGCAGGTGAAATTCGGAGCAGACCTGATTTCAAGGATTCAGGCCTGCTTGGAAGGAAACGCAGAAGAAATGACCGGAATGATACGGTCAGCTGTTGGAATGATGATTGGACTCATGCTGAAGAAACATAAAGTTTTATTGCACCGGGTTATACTTGTTGGCAACACAAGCATGCAACTGATCTTCAGCGACTGCGATGTTTCACCGCTTTCGATGTATCCTTTTCACGTTCACGAGCTGGGACTGAAAACTTTCGGAGCAGATGAACTGGGCTGGAAATTTCAGGTTAAAGGTCAGGTGCAGTTCTACCCTTCCATCGGCAGTTTTGTGGGAAGCGATATCCTGGCCGGAATTATGGCAACCAAATTACATCAGAAGGAAAATTATACTGCTCTGATTGATTTGGGAACCAATGGTGAAATTGTGGTTGGCAATCAGCATCAGATTGTTTGTGCCTCAACCGCTGCAGGGCCTGCATTCGAGGGAGCCAATATTTCGATGGGAATGAGAGCCGTGACGGGAGCAATTTCGTCGCTGAATATAGTTGACGGGAAAATTGAGGCCAGTGTGATTGGAAATACAGCAGCAAAAGGACTTTGCGGAAGTGCATTGATTGATGCCGTTGCCATTTTACGAAAGCTGGATCTGATCGGTATGTTTGGCGAGATTAATTCAGGAGAACAGCATATTCACCTGGCCTGGAAAGTAAGCCTGACACAAAAAGACATCAATGAATTTCAACTGGCCAAGGCTGCGGTGGCTGCCGGGCTGACGATTTTATCCAAAAACCTTTCGATCGGACTTGCAGATATTGAGACCATATACATTGCCGGAGGTTTTGGAACCTACATCAACATCAGAAATGTCGTCGAAACCGGAATGATTGAGCTTCCGGCAGAAAAAATTCATAAAATGGGAAATACAGCTTTGATCGGTGCGAAGATGTTTTTGTTTTCAAATCCGGAATCAACAACAGAAATACTGTCAAAAACAAGACACATCAACCTGGAAGGCGATCCTGATTTTCAGGATATTTATGTCGACAAAATGCTGTTTTTATAAGCCAATTGAAAATTCATTTCCGTTGCCTGAAGGCAAACGGCAAAGAATATCTCTTTCTTGAACGAAGCGATTATCCTCTGCCGTTCCGCTTTAGCGAACGGAAATATATTCATTTTTAGTCTACCTGTTCCAGCATGGCATCGCGTTCTTTCAGGAATTCCGAAAGTTTTTCGATGGAACTGCGGGTGATGGCCACTCTTCCTGAGCGGATAAACTGGCTTACACCATATGCATTTAACTCTTCAAAAAGATGCTGAGTTTCATGGGAATGTCCGGTTTTTTCAATCACCACGTAATCACGGGTGATTTCAAGAATTCGGGCGCCTGAATTGCGAACGATTATTTCTATTTTATCTGAATCGAATAAAAATTCAGTCGACACTTTATAGAGTGCAATTTCCTGGAAAATCATTTCGTCGTTCGTGTTGGAGTATACTTTGATTACATCAACAACTTTCTCAAGCTGGCCTACCACTTTTTCAACGCGATCGGCAGTTTCGTTGATCACGATGGTGAATTTAAATATTCCGGCGATAGCCGATTCAGAAACGGTTAAACTGTCGATGTTTATTTTACGCCGGGTAAAAATGATCGTTATCCGACCTAACAACCCGATATGATTTTCCGAAAAAACGGTTATGATATATTCTTGTTTCATCTGTGTAACTATTTAAGGTTCAAGTATAATGTCAGAAATAGAAGCTCCGGTCGGAATCATGGGGAAAACATTATCTTCCTGTTCAACAACCACTTCAAGCACATAAGGACCTTTATGGTCGAGCATTTCCTGAACAGCATTCTCCAGCTGATCACGGGAGGTCACTTTTTGTGAAGCCAGACCGTAGGCTTTTGCAATTCCTACAAAATCAGGATTTTTCATTTCGGTAAATGAATATCGTTTTTCGAAAAACATTTGCTGCCACTGGCGCACCATTCCAAGAAAATTATTATTCAGAACGATAATTTTGATATCGAGTTGGTACTGGGCAATTGTACCCAATTCCTGGATGGTCATTTGAAAACCACCATCACCTGCCATTGCAAATACGATCCGTTCGGGTTTGCCAATTTTAGCTCCCATGGCTGCAGGAAGGGCATAACCCATCGTTCCCAATCCTCCGGAAGTCACATTGCTTCGCGAACGGGTAAATTTAAAATAGCGTGAAGCAATCATCTGTTGCTGACCAACATCAGTAACCAGAATAGCGCTGTGATTGGTTTTTTCTGAAGCAATACGCACCACTTCACCCATGGTCAATCCGATCTTAGTCGGAAATATGTCTTTTTCAATCACTTTGTCGTACTCAATCTTATCACAGGCATGAAATTCCTTTAACCATTCGGCATGCGAATTGGGATTCACATTATCAATCAACATACGCAGAGATTTTTTGGCATTGCCCAGGACCGGTGCATCGGCTTTGATGATTTTATTGATCTCCGCAGGATCAATCTCAAGGTGTACAATTTTAGCCTGACGGGCATATGCTGCAACTTTCCCGGTCACACGGTCATCGAACCGCATGCCAATTGAAATTACGACATCAGCTTCATTGGTTTTGATGTTTGGGCCATAATTCCCATGCATGCCAAGCATTCCTACATTAAGAGGGTGAGCCGATGAAAGGGCTGAAAGACCAAGCAAAGTCCATGCTGCCGGAATACCGGTTTTTTCAATAAATTCCTTTAATTCATCTTCAGCATGAGCAATGATAACTCCGTGGCCGAATAAAACGATTGGTTTTTTAGCGGCATTAATAATGTCGGCAGCAGCTTTCACCTGGAAAGGATCTACAGGATATTCAGGCAGATAACTCCTTATTTTGGTGCATTTTTTATATTCAAAGTCGAACTGTCCAAACTGGGCATCCTTCGAAATATCGAGCAATACGGGTCCCGGACGACCGGTAAGGGCAATATGAAAAGCTTTGGCAATAGCTTCAGGAATCTCTTCGGCCGAAGTAACCTGGTAGTTCCATTTGGTTACCGGCATGCTAATGCCAACCACATCCGATTCCTGAAAAGCATCGGTTCCGAGCAATGGTGAAGCCACCTGACCCGTGATACAAACCAATGGAATGGAATCGATCATTGCATCGGCCAGGCCGGTAATCAGATTGGTTGCACCTGGTCCTGATGTCGCAAAACAAACACCGACTTTGCCGGTCACTTTGGCGTAACCTTCGGCAGCATGAATTGCTCCCTGTTCGTGCCGTGTCAAATAATGAGTAACTTTTTGATCGTAATCATAGAGTGCGTCATAGATGGGCATGATCGCACCTCCCGGATACCCGAAAATGGTATCAACCCCTTCTTCCAGAAGGGACAATATTACAGCTTCTGAGCCGCTTATACGCTGTGTTGCCATATTCCTTGTGTTTATTAAATTTCTATTTTTATATTATTTCTGAAGATTTACGATTAGACTATTTACGATTTACGTTTTGTCTCTTTTGGGAGTAGAATAAATAGTAAATTGTAAATGACTAAATAGTAAATAATCAACTTTAATCTATGAGTCTGATTGCACCTCTGTCGGCCGATGAAACCAGACTGGCATAGGCTTTAAGAGCCTTACTGACATATCGGTCCCGACCTGCAGGGGTAAAAGCTAAATTGCCTTTACTGATTTCGTTTTCTCTCCGGACTGCCAATTCATCATCGCTCACCAATACGTTGATGGAACGACCCGGAATGTCTATTTCGATCCAGTCCCCTTCCCCGATGAGTGCAATTTCGCCACCGGCAGCTGCTTCAGGAGAAATATGACCGATCGATAATCCGGAAGTTCCGCCGGAAAAGCGTCCATCAGTAATTAACGCACAGGCCTTGCCAAGGTTCATCGATTTGATGTATGAAGTTGGATACAACATTTCCTGCATGCCCGGGCCCCCTTTGGGTCCTTCGTACCGAATCACCACCACATCACCCGCCTTGACTTTATCGCCAAGAATTCCGTTGCAGGCATCATCCTGCGATTGGAATACCCTGGCAGTTCCTTTAAAATGATAGACCGACGGATCGACTCCTGCTGTTTTAACGATGCAGCCGTTCCGGGCAATATTTCCGTAAAGAACAGCTAAACCACCGTCTTTGTTGTAAGCATGTTCGTAATCACGGATACATCCTTTTGCCCGGTCAGTATCCAATTCTTTATAGTAGCTTTCCTGCGAACCCATAACCAGGTTTCGTCCACCTCCCGGCGCCGATTTAAACCTGCGGAATGCATCTTCAGAAACAGCAGGCAATGTAATATCGTATTTCGCAATTGCTTCACCCAGGGTATTCCCATCAATACGCGGGACTGAAATATCGAGCATTCCGGCCCGGTTAAGTTCGGCCAGGATTCCCAAAATACCTCCGGCCCGGTTTACATCCTGAATATGGTAATCGCTGTTTGGAGACACTTTACACAAGTTCGGAGTTACCCGCGACAGTTCATCAATGTCTTTCATGGTAAAATCAACTTCCCCTTCAGCAGCAATAGCCAGGATATGCAAAACAGTATTCGTTGAACCACCCATAGCGATATCCAGTTTCATGGCATTCTGGAAAGCCGCTTTGGTGGCCACACTGCGTGGCAATACTTTCTCATTGCCATTTTTGTAATAATCCCAGGTTATTTCAACGATTCGGGCAGCAGCTTCATCAAAAAGACGTTTACGGTTGGCATGTGTAGCGACAATGGTGCCATTTCCCGGAAGAGCCAGTCCAAGCGCTTCAGCCAGACAATTCATCGAATTGGCCGTGAACATTCCTGAACACGAGCCACAGGTTGGACAGGCCATTTTTTCAACAGCAAGCATTTTTTCTTCCGGAACGGAATCATCAACCGCCATGACCATGGCATCAACCAGGTCGTACATTTTACCATCAATTTCACCGGCTTCCATTGGACCACCTGAAACAAAAATAGCTGGAATATTCAGCCGCATGGCCGCCATCATCATCCCGGGAGTAATTTTATCGCAGTTGGAGATGCAAACCATGGCATCTACCTTGTGACCATTACACATATATTCCACGCTGTCGGCAATCACATCGCGCGATGGCAGCGAATATAACATACCATCATGTCCCATGGCGATTCCGTCATCGATGGCAATGGTGTTAAACTCTGCAGCAAAGCAACCTTCTTTCTCGATGATTCCCTTGATATACTGACCAATTTCGTGAAGATGCGCATGCCCCGGGACAAACTGAGTGAACGAATTAACGATGGCAATTACCGGTCGTCCAAAATGTTCTTCCTTCATACCATTGGCACGCCAGAGGCTTCTTGCACCTGCCATGCGTCTTCCTTCTGTTGTAGTTGCTGATCTTAACCGTTTTTTCATATTTCTGTGTCTTAAATTATTCTTCATTAAAAAAAAGCCTTTCCCGGTGAGTAGAGAAAGGCTTAAATATTGTTTAAGTACATATCCATACCAGCCTTCCTCTCTAAAGAATGAGAATGACGACGACGACAAGGACCAGTAGGTAATATGCTGAATTCATTGGTGATTTTTTATTCATTAAAAAAGCCATTCTTAGTTTCTGAGAATGGCTTTCAAGTTTTTAACTTACATTATACCATTCTCATTCAGCACGAAGGATGACCACCACGAGGCTAATGACTAAAGATATAATGCTGATATTTTTCATTAATGTTTGCATTTTATGAGGGCAAATGTAGAAATTAATTTGAACTTCCAAAATTAATTTGAAAGTAAAATGCTTATTTTACTGAAAAACCATAAGTAATTATCATTTTAATCATCCATTAAATCAAATTACCATACTATTTATTGACAATCAACTACTCCTAAATGCCGGCAGAACAAAGTAAAATCTTGCTCCTTTACCGGATTCAGATCCATCCGGGTACTTGAAAGGGAATGTAAATCCAAAAATTCAACCTGATCACCTTAAATTCAAGTGGTATCTGATTTAAACAGGAGAAACCGCTTCTATTCCTGAATTGGTTAAGGACGGTAAGGTAAAAATAAATCTGCATATTTGGAAATGGTTTCTGTATCAAGCTGACTGGCTTCATCTTTAAGCATTTCGCTAAATCCGATCATATTATTAAACGGACCTTTCAGATCGTGTGCAATGATGGAGAAAAATTTATCCTTGGTGGCATTTAATTCAATCAATTCATCGGATTGTCTGGACAACAGCATTTCATCATGTTTGCGGTCGGTGATATCTTTTGACGAACAAATCAAATTTAAAACCTGACCCTGGTTATCCTTTATCGGGGTTATTGAGGTAATATAAAAACGATCTCCATCGTCCCGGGGCACCCTGACCTCAATGACTTTTTCCTCGCCTGTACGAATTACATGCTGCAATCCGGCAAAGCGCTTATCTGCTTCTTCTTTTGAAAATACATCCCAGATTTTTTTACCGATAATGTCTTCAACCGGCCTGCCGACTCCTTCAGCAAAAGCCTTGTTTACGTACAAATATTTCCCGTCGGGTGCAAACGAAAAAATAGGGTCTGCTGATTCCTCCAGAATGATGCGGTGTTTTGCCTCACTCCCGCTTAATTTGTCTTCCAGGAGTTTATGCTCGGTAATGTCATTAATTATAGCAAGTATACATTTTTCATTGTTTATGGTTATGATTTCAGAAGAAAAAAGTCCGGTAATTATATCACCTGATTTAATCCTGAAATGAAACTCGCGGCCATTAATTATACCTCGTTCAGATAATTCTTTCACAACATTAATCCGGTCATCTTCATTCACCCAAAGACTCAGTTCATTGGTAATCTTTCCCTCAACTTCCTTAAAACTAAAGCCTGTTATAGCCTGAAATCCATCGTTAATCTCGAAGATTTTCCCATCAGCCAATCTGGTAAGGATATACGCATTGGGAGAAGAATGAAATGCCTTTGAAAATTTTTCTTCCTGAAGTCCTATATCGATCAAAAGCCGTTTATTGAACATCAGCACGAGACCAAATGTCATCAGAATAAAAAGAAGCTGATTGGCAATAATAAATAATGATTCAGAACCATTTGAATTAAAATAATCGGTTGCAGAATGCTTATTGATAAAAAAATCAAGAATCCGCCAAATATGGGTGATACAGAAAGCACTAAAAATCAATCCAAGCCCCCTGGTTAAATCACGCATACTGGCAGTAACTCTTTTTAACATTAACCAGACAATCTGACTGCTAATCATCAAATATGCAGCAGATGCATTCAGATTTCGTACCTCCAGATCGGGTTTTACAAATGCGAAATAAGTATGAACCAGAAAAAAGATGACTATTAAGAGGTAATTTTGAACCTGAGGGCCTTTTTTTCTTACAAAATGTTCCAATCCAATAAACAATAATACTGCACCGATAACAGAGAGGGTATTCGCAACTGAGATTGAAATCCAATCAGGAATACTACCCCGAAAAAAAATCAACAAGGTACCTAATGTATGAAATACATAGCTATACAACATAGGTATAATTCCCGGAAACCTCCTTTTTGTCTGGATAAACAAAAAGACAATTACGATGAGGCTTACAAAAACGGTAAGTGCATAATTCAGAAATATCGTCCGCAAATCAATCGCAATCATTGGAATTCCCTTTTTAGTTACTAATGGCGGTCATCATTTATCGTCATCGAATATCGCAATGAGTTTTTGATATTCAAAATTGTCAATCAACATTTCTTATTCACGTCGTACAACGGATTGATTAACTATCGGTTCTTCGGTACTTAACTCATTCTTAATCAATCGAATGGATAGCTGTAGATTATAATAAGTAATACATATCTCCTGAATTTGAAATTCAGATCAAAATCTGACTCAACTTATCCCGAAAATCTACTGCAAACGGTTGAAGTAAAAAAACAGTTAAAAATTTCAACAACACATTAATCAAAATTCTAAATTGGGTTTTTTTATTCTTTCGGTATGCACAATGCACAAACATTTTGGAGGTTCTCTCATTCATTACAGGTTAAATCCCCGGGCAGAAAAAGAAAAAAAAGGCCATCTGCCTGAAACAGATAGCCTTTGTGATTATGTCGGTTTGCAGGGGATCGAACCCTGGACCCGCTGATTAAGAGTCAGCTGCTCTACCAACTGAGCTACAAACCGAATCGGCGACAAAAGTAACAGTTTGTTTGGCATTTGCAAAGAATAGTTCCGGGTATTTAATGTTCGAAGTACAAGGATTCTTTTTCAGGACCTGATCGTTAGTCGATTAGTTTACTTTAAATATTTTTATGCACTTTTGCTACCTTTGATTGTATTTCATTAAATCAACATGGAAATCCTGAATTATATACCGGAAGGATTCGTTAAATTTTCCCTGGTACTTGTTTTCTCGCTGCTCATTGGCCTTGAACAACGACGGCATCACCTCAACGAAAACGAAGACCTGTTGTTTGGCACCGATCGTACATTCACCTTTATCGGCTTACTGGCCTATGTGTTGTTTATAGCCGACCAGGTAAACTATATTCCCTTCCTGACCGGATTTATTCTGATTGGCATTTTGCTGAGCATTCAGTATTTTCATAAAATCGGACAACATGGTCAATACGGACTGACCAGCACCATGCTGGCCCTTCTGACATATTGTATTCCTATCATGGTTTTTACCCAGCCCGTATGGCTGGTTTTGTCTTTTATTGTCGCATTACTGGTAATCACCGAGTTGAAAAATCACTTCATAACCCTATCGAAAAAAGCTTCGGAAGAAGAGTTTATCACTTTAGCCAAGTTTATAGCTTTCGCCGGAATAATCCTGCCACTACTCCCCGAAGCCAATATCTCTCAACATATACCAATTTCACCCTATCATCTTTGGTTGGCTATCGTAGTGGTTTCGGGTATTTCTTACGCCAGTTACCTGCTTAAAAAATTCGTTTTTCCTGATTCAGGAATATTACTTACCGGACTGTTAGTCGGTTTATACAGCAGCACTGCGACTACAATTATTCTTGCCCGGCAGGAAAAACAGGGATCGACCGGTTCTCAGACTGTATCAGCCATTATGATTGCCAATGGAATGATGTATCTGCGTATTCTCTTCCTGGCTTTTATTTTCAACACTCAGGTAGCGACACAGTTGTCTGTTCCTTTTATGGCCATGTTCCTGCTTTCTCTCGGCTTGTCCAGATTCTCCTCTGGAAGAAGTAAAAAAAACCTCACAGAAGAAATTCAGGAAGGTCAATTGGTTTCGAATAAAAATCCGCTGGAATTTAAAACGGCAGCAATTTTTGGAATATTATTCGTGGTTTTTGCCCTGATTACTGATTTTGTTTTAAAGAGCTACGGAAGTGCCGGTATTACTGGATTGGCCTTTGTTGTCGGAGTAACCGACATTGATCCATTTTTGCTCAACCTTCTTCAGCATAAAGCCGGAATCGGGCTAATAACAATTGTACTTGCGATTCTGAATGCAACCAACAGCAACAACATCCTGAAAATGATTTATGCTCTTTCATTAAGCAGTAAGAATATCCGTAAAGGCTTAATCGTTAATTTTTCAGTACTTATTGCTGCCGGACTAATAATGTCAATAATCTTTTATCTAATTTAGCCCGATATTTTAGCGAACATGAACAGATATACGAAGTACCCGATGAACATGAAAACTACACACTACAAAAATATTCTTTGGCTTTCCCTTTTGGCAATCATTCTGTTTACAGCCTGTCGCAAGGACGAAGAAGTCATACCCGTTGCCATTCCTCCGGCAACTGATGTAAACACGTTCATATTTAAAGGATTGCGTGATTATTATTTATGGAACAATCAGGTAACTACATTATCATCAACCAGGTATGAAAACACCGACACGTTGAATCTGTTACTGAATAAATATACTGATCCGCAAGCCCTTTTTACCAGCTTATTATACCAATACAAGGTGGTTGATAAGTGGTCGTTTCTGGTTGACAACTCCAAGACTATCGATGACTGGATAAGTGGCATTTCAAAAAGTATGGGATATGACTTTATGCTTGGGCGAATTGGCGATTCAGATAACCTGTTCGCATTTGTCCGGTATGTATACAAGGGCTCTCCGGCTGAAATAGCCGGACTAAAACGCGGGGATATTTTTCTGACTGTAAACGGTGTGCAACTTACAGTTTCCAACTATCAGACTTTATTGTTTGCAACCGAAACTTATAAACTGGGATTTGCTACCATCATCAACAGAACCATAGTACCCAACGACAGAACCATGTCGATGACTGCCATTGAGATACAGGAGAACCCAATAAGTATGGACACTATCTTCACCGTCAACAATCAAAAAATCGGGTACCTGGTTTACAATGGATTTAATTCAGACTTCGATATCGAATTGAATGATGTGATTAAACGATTCAAGGAGGCGAATATTGACCAGATGATTCTGGATTTACGCTATAACGGTGGCGGATCGGTACAAAGCAGCATTTATCTGGCCAGTATGCTTTATGGAACCGACGGGACCAGGGTATTTGCCAAAAGCCAGTACAACAAAGATCTGCAGGCCTATTTTGTTCAAGCCTACGGAGTTGAATCCCTTTCCGACAACTTTGTAAGTGCCATGGAAAAAACCGATAAATATCCTGCAACGCCCATCAATACACTCAATCTTCAAAAAATCCACATAATTGTTTCCGATGATACTGCTTCAGCCAGTGAATTGTTGGTTAACGGACTAAGACCATATATGAAAGTCACTGTTGTAGGAATTAATACAGTCGGTAAATATACCGGCTCCATGACTATCAAAGACTGGGATGATCAGGGTGTTGTCAATCCAAGTCACACCTGGGCAATGCAACCAATTGTGGTTAAATATGCCAATTCGGCCGGTGTAACCGATTATGTGGATGGATTATCACCTGACATCCGGGCAGAGGAAGACATTGCCAATCTTTTGCCTTTCGGCGATCCAAACGAAAAATTGCTCAGCGTTGTTCTGGCTGATATCAAAGGTCTCCCGGTTACCGCGATGGTCTTGAAATCGGCTCAAATCGGGTTGAAAAAAGTTGCAGGCAGCCGGGATTTCAAACCATTTGCAAATGAAATGTATATCAACACGCTGCCTAAACGGCATCAGAAATCCGGTTCTGAATAAACGTTATTTTGAACTTCGGATTTCTTAACTGAGTTTTAGTCATCTGCAGAGTTATATCGATTCGGTTCAAACGCTTGCCAATGAAGCACAGGTTCGGCATTACACCAAATGGAATAAATAAGTTCGCATTCATTTGGCCGGGAAACAGCAGAAAAGTTCGAAACTGATCGTTCAGTAATAAGGTAATTTCAGTTTAGTACAGCCACGGTCAGGCTAATTGGGTAAAGTTTTAGGTCATTCATTTCCAATTCGCTATATTCAGGCCTGCAAACCTAAATCCGACGACTATGAAAAAACTATTGCTGATAGTACCTTTCCTTTTGCTGATCTTTTCGCTTCAGGCCCAACAACTTCCATACAGACTCGAAGAATTGACTGCACCTGATTTTATCAAAGCTGTTGAAAAATCATCGAAAACCTGCATCCTGCCCATTGGAGTATTCGAAAAACACGGTCCTCATCTGCCTTTGGGAACCGATTTATACACTGCACGCGAATTTGCCCTGCGCGCTGCCGAGAAAGAATATACAGTGGTATTTCCATGGTATTATTTCAGCCAGATTAACGAGGCGAAACACCAGCCCGGGACTATTGCTTACAGCCCCGAACTGATATGGAAGGCTCTTCAGGAAACCCTGGACGAACTTGCCCGCAATGGATTTGAAAAAATAATCATCGTGAATGGACATGGGGGGAACAATGCTTTTTTAAACTTCTTCGGAATGGCCCAGTTATCAGAACAACGCGCCTACAGTATCTATTGGTTTCAACCATCCGACGATCCTGAAGTGGTAAAAAAAGCAGAGGAACTGACGCAGCACGATCCGTACAATGCTCACGCCGGCAACGAAGAATCTTCGGTAATAAAAGCCATTGTACCGGATATTGTTCATCTTGAACGAGCCGGCCAGCAATCCGGTATCGACCAGGACCGACTGAAAAACCTGCCCAATGTGTATACCGGAATCTGGTGGTATGCCAGCTATCCAAATCACTATGGAGGCGTCGGAACCAAAGCAAATGCGAAAGCAGGCGAATTACTGATCAGTTCAACAGTCGATCAGCTGGTAAAAATGATTCAGGCCGTGAAAAAAGATGAAATGGTGCCTGCACTTCAGAAACAATTCTTTGATGAATCGGAAAATCCCTTAAAAACGAAACAATAGCTGCATCATCAGGAAATTTTACTAAACCATTTCTGAAAATAGACACCAAGAAAGGGAACCTGGTATTCCATTTTTTTAATTGAACCTACAAAACTGAATATCCAGAAAACGAAGATAAATCCCCAGGCGATAATATAATAATCAGGAATTAACCGCGTAAGAAAAAAACAGATAAAAAGACCCAGCGACTGTCTCAAATAAAAACTGGTCAGCGAATCTTTATTCATGTTATTTAAAACCAGGGCGACCAACCATCCGACCGGGGTCAGGTGTGCAAGCATCGATTTCAATTTCGGATCCATCACAAATATGTTTTAATTGATTTCAGAAGGCAATTTACAAAAAGAAAATCGCGACACCGCCAACGGTAATTACAGCCCCGATAATTTCCTTCCAGTTTACCTTCTCATGAAAGAAAATGATCGCCGGCGGAATAATCAGAACCGGTACAATCGACATGATCGTTGCAGCAATGCCAGCCTGGGTATTCTGAATGGCGAGCAGCGAAAAAGAAACACCCAGGAACGGGCCGAAAACCGATCCCAGGGCAACCCTTTTCATGGCTGGTTTGTGTTGCAAGGCTTTCCATATTTTTCCATATCGTTTTGTAAACAGGATAATGACTGCAAAACCAACCATCCCGGTAATTACCCGGATCTGGGAAGCGGCAAAGGCATCATAACCACCCATTCCTTTTTTGCTTAACACAAGCCCTACCCCTTGTCCTACAGCTCCGCCAAATGCGAGTAAAATTCCCTTTATGCTGTAATTGGCTGAAATTTTATGCCTTTTTTTTGTGATGTCCGTATGCTTTTCACGTTTCAGAATAACGATGGAAATTCCGGTAAGGGTAACAATCATCCCCACCCAGTTCATCGGGCTCAATACTTCGCCCAGCATCAACCAGCTCACAAATGCAGTGATGGGAGGTGTTAAAGCCATAATCAGCATAGAGATACGCGCACCAACTACAACAAACGCCTGAAACAGGAGCAAGTCGCCGATCACGAACCCAACGATTCCCGATAAAGCCAGCCAGGCCCAGCGTTCTGCACCGGCATCGAGTGGTAAAATCATACCCCTGTGAAAATAATTTACCACGCCATATATAAAGAACGCCAGAATCAAACGAATTAAATTGACCTGAAGTGAACCAATTTTTTTACCCGCCGATTCGAATGACATGCTGGTTACCGTCCAGAAAACTGCGGTAAGTAAAGCAGCGATCTCCCCTAAATAGTGCCCCATATTTTTTTTGTGAAATTAAGGCACGAATATACGCTAATTTCCTGTGTTGAAATCATAAGCAAAAGAGCAAAGTGCAGAAAACCTCGGGAAATAAAAACCCAATATTCAGGTAATCCGGGCATTACAGTCTCACCGAACTTCCCTACTCCATATCGCTTAAATGGAGATCAAGGGCTTTTACCGAAATTTGAATTTCACGAATCGAAATCGACAAGGACAGGATCAGCAATACCAGCGCAATACCAAAAAGTATTTCGGCCCAGATCTGATAATTCACATAAATCAAAAACATACAGGCCACACAAAGCAGAAGGCTGGAAATTCCCAATACCTGCATGGTTTGGGTTAAACGCAGACGTTTCCTGAGATTCTTAATCTGACCGAGCAGGAGTGAATTGGGTTTCTCCATGAAAGTAGCATGCAAATTTCGGACAACCGAAGCATAAGCCAGAAACCGGTTGGTGTAGGCAAGCAAAATCAACGAAATAGCCGAAAACAACAATGCGGGTGTTGTAAGCGTTAATTGTTCCATGGTCTGAAAAATTAAAAATCGGTTGCAGTAGCTGAATTATTATTAACAATTACAAAATAAAAGAAATAAATTTAAGATTTACAGCTTTCTGGAATAAAAAAAAACCGGGACAAATGGCCCGGCTCTTTGGTTTAAACAATATGTCTGAGAAAATTTATTCTAACCCCGGATGAAAATCTTCATTTCTTTTCATAGGCTTCCAGGTGGATACTACCAACCGAACGGCCTGAAGGATCGGCATTATTTTTAAAACTGGCATCCCATTCCAGTGCAACTGGCGTACTGCATGCAATGGAGGGAACAGATGGCACGCAGCTTGCTGCTGAATCAGACGGAAAATGTTCGGTAAAAATTGAACGGTAGAAATACTCTTCCTTCGACATCGGGGTATTGATAGGAAACCTGAATTTGGCTCTGCTCATTTTCTCCTCCGATACTTTCTCTTCAACCATGACCTTAAGTGAGTCAATCCAGTTGTACCCAACGCCATCAGAGAATTGTTCCTTTTGACGCCATACTACACTTTCGGGTAAATAGTCCTCAAAAGCTTTGCGAATCACCCATTTTTCCATGCGTCCGTTTTTCGCCATTTTTTCTTCAGGATTAATCCGCATGGCCACATCCAAAAATTCTTTATCGAGAAATGGTACACGACCTTCAACTCCCCAGGCAGCCAGTGACTTGTTGGCGCGCAAACAATCGTACAAATGCAATTTGTCCAGTTTACGGACAGTTTCTTCATGGAAAGCCCTGGCATTTGGTGCTTTATGGAAATAAAGGTAACCACCGAAGATTTCATCGGCACCTTCGCCCGAAAGAACCATTTTGACACCCGATGACTTGATCACCCTGGCCAGCAGATACATTGGAGTAGAAGCCCTGATTGTTGTCACATCATAGGTTTCCAGGTGATAGATCACATCACGAATAGCATCCATTCCTTCCTGAACTGTAAAATGAATCTGGTGGTGCACAGTTCCGATATGATCGGCAACTTTTTTGGCTGCAGCCAGATCGGGTGAACCAATCAGGCCAACAGCAAACGAGTGAAGCTGGGGCCAGTAAGCCTGTTCTGAATCCTGGGATTCAATTCGAAAAGCAGCATATTTTTTGGCAATAGCTGAAATAACAGATGAATCAAGTCCGCCTGAAAGCAATACTCCATAAGGAACATCCGACATCATCTGGCGATGTACAGCATCTTCGAGTGCCTTACGCAAAACGTCAATATCAAAACCATTGTCTTTCACCGAATCAAACGATTGCCATTCCCGATTATACCATGTTTTCACCTCGCCATCAGCACTGTATAGGTATTTTCCCGGCAAAAACTCTTCAATTTTGCTGCAATAGCCTTCGAGTGATTTAAGCTCAGATGCCACATAATAATTGCCATCTTTATCCCAACCCTGATAAAGCGGAATAATACCGATGTGGTCACGGGCAATCAGATAAACATCTTTTTCCTGATCGTACAAGGCAAAAGCGAAAATTCCATTCAGATCTTCCAGAAAATCAATGCCTTTTTCACGATACAATGCCAGAATAATCTCACAATCAGAATGTGTCATAAACTCGTATGAATCACCCATCCGGTTTCGGATTTCCATGTGATTATATATTTCACCGTTAACGGCCAATACCAGTTTACCATCTTTACTGTACAAAGGT
Organism: Bacteroidales bacterium; assembly: GCA_038251165.1. GTDB lineage: Bacteria > Bacteroidota > Bacteroidia > Bacteroidales > Prolixibacteraceae > Aquipluma. The sequence continues at coordinate 44,613 of JBBSBP010000016.1, forward strand.
TGACCTCCCGATTCAGGGTCAACAATCGACAAGCGTTCGTGAGCAAGAATAGCCTTGTCGCATGAAAAAACACCCGACCAATCCGGGCCACGATGACGAATTTTCTTCGACATTTTTAATACCTGGGGACGCAGTTCCTGCGCCGGCACCTTTAAATCAAATACACCTACAAATCCACACATACTATTTTGGGTTTTAAATAATTCTGATCATTAATCTGGTTTCAAAAATAGTCATTTTGGTTAATTCCGGAAAGATTATCTGACATTTTTCTTTTTTATGCGATATTTTCTGTCAATTGAATCAATTTTACATCAATTTTAAAACCTATTAAAAATTAATTTAAAATTTCACCCCCCAGTAAAATCACTGCTTTCGCAAAATAAATAAGATTTTCAGTCAGATCCCCATGATTCAGGATCCTAAACAATTAAAAATCCGATGAGTTTTCAGAATATACCCATTCCTGAGATTTTAACAAAAAATTATTGCTGAAAAGTAAAAAGGCAGCCAAATCTGACTGCCTTTTTATCTTTTTCTATAAAATCAGGACTAAACGTTAAATCGAAAATGCATAATATCGCCATCCCGGACGACGTATTCTTTACCTTCAATACCAATTTTACCTGCTTCACGACAGGCAGCTTCCGATCCTAAACGAATGTATTCGTTGTATTTGATTACTTCTGCCCGGATGAAACCCTTTTCAAAATCAGAATGAATAATTCCGGCAGCCTGGGGCGCTTTTATTCCCCTGACATAGGTCCATGCACGGGTTTCATCAGCTCCGGTGGTAAAATAGGTTTCAAGGTTCAGTAACCGGTAAGCAGCATGAATCAGTTTATTCACACCCGGTTCCGTTAAACCCAGTTCTTCCAGAAACATTTGTTTTTCTTCGTATGCCTCCAATTCAGCAATATCTGATTCAGTTGCTGCAGCAATGACTAATATTTCAGCATTTTCGTCCTTCACAGCTTCCCGAACCATTTCAACATACCTGTTTCCGCTCCTGGCCGAACCTTCGTCAACATTACACGCGTATAAAACAGGTTTATTGGTAAGCAGGAAGAAATCCTGGGTAAGTTTCCTTTCTTCCGGAGTAAGTTCTACTGTACGGGCTGATTTGCATTGAATCAGCGCATCGCGGTAGCGTTGACTGATTTCGACTATCTTTTTGGCATTTTTATCAATGCCGTGTTTAGCTACTTTTTCCCATTTTGAAATTCGGGCTTCAACAGTTTCGAGGTCTTTCAGCTGTAACTCAATATCAACAACTTCCTTATCGCGAACCGGATTTATTGATCCATCAATATGAGTAATATTGTCATTATCAAAACATCGTAATACATGAATGATTGCATCAGTCTCCCTGATATTGGCAAGAAACTGGTTCCCAAGACCTTCGCCCTTACTTGCCCCTTTAACCAGGCCGGCAATATCAACAATTTCGATCGTCGTAGGAACAACTTTCCTGGGTTTATCAATCCGCTGAAGTTCAATCAACCGTTCGTCGGGAACAGTAATTACCCCAATATTGGGTTCGATAGTACAAAACGGAAAATTTGCCGATTGAGCTTTTGCGCTCGACAAACAATTGAACAAGGTTGACTTCCCAACATTCGGAAGTCCGACAATTCCACACTTTAAAGCCATTCTTTTTTATCTTATAATTTTCGGTGCAAAGATAATCTATTCCGGAAACTATAATGCAATTATAATTTGAACAGAAACTTAATTGCTGAAATATTCAATCGGAATTACAAAAGCAAAACGACTTCCCTTTCCTTCTTCGCTCTGAACAGTAATCTTTCCGTCATGCAGTTTAATGAATTCCCGGCACAATTGTAATCCAAGTCCGGTACCGGATTCACCGTTGGTGCCATTTCGCTGCATTTGCGAATCAATTTCGAATAATTGATCCAGTTTGTTTTTAGGAATTCCGATTCCATGATCCAACACCCAAAACTCAAGCATGGCATCCGATTTTTTAAAGCCGATTTGTATTTTCTGACCGGCATGGGTATACTTGATCGCGTTTGAACACAAGTTTCGGATTACAGTAGTGATCATTTCCTTATCAGCAAATACTTTCAGGCGCTCTGCATGGTCTATCTCAAGTGATATAGCTTTTAAATCAGCCATAATATTCAGGTTATCAACATTCTCGCTAATCACATCGCTGATATAAAAATCCGACTTGTTAATTTTCAAATAACCTCCCTGTATCCTCGACCAGGCAAGGAGATTATCCAGCAACCTCAGATTATGATCAGATGCCTGGCAGGCCATTTGAATAAATTTTTTCCGTTTTTCATCAGTAAAATAATCGTACTCCTCGTGAAGCAGCTCTACCATATTAAATACAGTAACTACCGGGCTCCTCAGGTCGTGCGCGATGATCGAAAAAAACTTATCTTTTGAATTATTTAAGTTTACCAACTCCTGATTGAGCTTTTCAAGATTATTGGATTGTTCCAAAATCTCTTCGTTTTTTTCCTTCAATAAATAACCAAGGTATTTTTCCTTTTTATAGCGTTGATGGACAATAAGATTGTAGAATAATATTAACAGAATAAAACAAATGGCTCCGCCAATGATAAGATAACGAAATTTGCGATCCTGCCCGATTTTAAGGGAAAGAATCTGGTTGTCTTTGGCTTTCTCCATGGTTTTAACCAATACATCGACATTGGAAATTGCCGTAACAACCGAACGGTTATAAATTGAGTCGTTTATTGTTTTATAAGCTTTAAAAAACTCCAAAGCATCCCTGAATTTTCCAAGGCTGTAAAAAGCATCTGCTTTCAATTTTAACGAGCTTGCCTGTTCTGTCAAAATAACTGATTTCGCTGCAACTTCATTCGCAGAATCTGCATAATCAATTGCCATGTCGTATTTCCTTTCTTCAAAATACCATTGTCCAATCCGGTTTAAAACGATGGCCAGCCCAAGATCGTCATCGATACTTTTATAAACCGCTGCTGCCTTCACCAGAAATTGAAATTCATGTTCGGGATTACCGTTGTGATCTTCACAATCGGCCAGGATTAAAAAGACTTCAGCCTGCAGTATGCTGATTTCACGAAACTGAATATTTACAGCCGTACTTTCTTTTGTATTTTCCAGGTCTGTTGCCAAAGCCTTCAGTTCAGATTCAGCCTGCATATGATTGCCCTGACTGATTTTGAATTGACTGTAATACATGCGGGCATAAGCCAATTCAACCGGATTGCCCAATTTTTCGCGGTATTGCAGTCCCAATCTAAAAAAGGACTCAGCCTTTTCGTAATTTTTAAGCATACTGAATGCAGTTCCAATATTGATGGCAGCCAAACCAATCCCGTCAGTATTTTCTGTTTGTACAAAAACATCAAGGGCCGATTGGTAAAATTCAATGGATTTACCATAATTGAACATGCCATCATAAGCATTCCCAATAGCAATGTTTATCCAACCGACATATGGTTTATATTCATCGGTTACAGCAAGTTCCATCGCCTTGTTCAGATTATTGAGCGCACCACCGAAAATGCCTTTTGTAATAAGGACCTCACCAACTTCCATATAAACATCAATCAAAGCCCAGTTTTTATGATATTTTTGAGCCTGAATAATGCTTCGGCTGGTCAATTCAAGGAATAAATCGTAATCCGAATTTTTCACATACTGAATAAGCTCAAGGCGAGTGTTCAACATCGTATCAATCAGATTTTCGTGTTCCAGATTTGCAATAATATTCTGAAGGCTGTCGACTTGCTCATCGGCCTTTGATTGAGCTGTAATGCCCAAAAAAATGAATATCAGATAAACATAGAGGTATTTATGTCTCATATCTCAAAAAAATGTATACCGTATCTTCTGCAAGCTAAAAGGGAAATGGAATTTCTGATCAACCCATAACTGAAAAAGGATTTCCAATACCACTATTTTATCCTTTTGCCATCTCCTAAAATCAATCAGGGCTCAAAGAAAAAGGAACAATTTAAGCCTTAATAAGTGAAATTATTTTCGCCTGATTCTTAATCGACCATAAAAGTATAATTATTTTCATATTTAACTTCATAAGAATCATTTAAACTCTTTATATTTCTGATCGAACCGAATAATAATCAATACAATGAGATAGAATAAATTGCGGATTATTACTTTTGCAGACAAAGCCAGTTTCCTATGATTTTAAATTCAATTTCTGTCGATTGTGTTATTTTCGGGTTTGACAAATCCGGATTACGTATATTACTAAATCAAATTGATAAAGAAGCTCTTAGAAAGGCACTTCCACAACAAGCCAGCCTGGATCAGATCAGGCAGCTTTACGAAAAACATCCGGTTTTAACCAGCGATATTTACTGGAGTTTGTTTGGCGGCCATGTTCCTGAGCAACAAGATCTCGACGAATTTGCAAAATCGCTGCTGTTTCATGCTACCGGCCTGAATGATGTTTTCCTTCAGCAAATCCGTGCGTTCGGTTCCCGGGATCGGGTTCCTTACACCCGGGTTATTACGATCGGTTATTATGCGCTGATCAATCCTGAATACCACGATCTGAGACAGTCAAATCTGGCAAAATCGCTGCAGTGGTTTAACCTGAATGAATTACCGCCGCTCTGTTTCGATCACGATCAAATTATCCGGCATGCACTCCTGAAATTGCGTCAGGAAGTGATGTACCATCCGGTTGGGTTTCATCTTTTACCTGAAAGATTCACACTAACCGAAATTCAATCGCTTTATGAGGTCATCCTGAATAAAAAGATGGACACCAGAAACTTCAGGAAAAAACTGGCAAAAATGGAACTGTTGGTTGACTCCGGAGAAAAGCAGCAAAATGTTGCTCACAGGGCTGCCAAATTGTACCAGTTCGATATTCAGGTCTATGAAAAACTAAAGGAAGAGGGGCTTAATTTCAGGATTGAATAAAAGAAGTTAAACTATTTACATTTTATAGTGTCAGAACACCAACGATTGATTTGCATATGACCAATGACCAGCAAATACTGGATAGCCTGAAGGATCCTTCCACAAGGGAGGCAGCCTTCAGACACCTGATTTCCAAATACAAGGAAAGGTTATATTGGCATATCCGGAAGATTGTACTGAATCATGATGATACCGACGATGTTTTACAGAATACCTACATCAAGGTATGGAACGGATTGGAGTCTTTCAGGGCGGAATCCAGCCTGTTTACCTGGCTTTACCGGATTGCCACCAACGAATCCATCACTTTTCTGAATCAGCGGAAGCGTAAGGCAATGACTAGTCTGACCGACGAAAATGAATACCTGATATCCAATCTGGAAAGTGACACCTATTTTGATGGCGATGAATGGCAAATGCTTCTTCAGAAAGCGATTGCAATTTTGCCGGATAAACAGCGCCTGGTATTTAATATGAAATATTTTGACGAGATCAAATACGAAGAAATGTCGGAAATTCTTGAAACATCGGTTGGAGCTCTGAAAGCCTCCTACCATCATGCCGTGAAAAAAGTAGAAGCCTACATCCGGTTTCATGAATCAAGAATAGAACCCTAATCTGAAGGTAACATTAAAGAAGACGACTAAGAACCAGATTCATTCTGACAAGTCATAAAAGTTATCAGCAAAAATAAAGAAGTCAAGGAATTAAACTATTTGAATTTACAGATGTCAAAGCCATATAATTGAAGATCATGGACGAAGAAGAAAACATAGAACCCGAATTTTTGAAACAATCCAAAACAAATCCATTTCGAACGCCCGAATCTTATTTCGAGACGCTTGAAGACCGGATCATGGGAAATATAGAATACCAGGCAAAAAAGAAAACTTCTTCAGGCAGGATAATTCAATATTTAAAGCCTGCATTAGGACTGGTTGCAAGTTTTGCCCTGGTTTATATTTTGGTGTATTTCCCCATAAATATTCTCTTAGAGAAGAATGTAGCTCAAACTGAAGCTACTGACAGCACTGCTTCATATCTGCCGGATGAATATTCACTCAGTTTAGATTTAGCAGATGAAAATACGCTGGTGAATGCTATTTTTTCCAATGAACCCAACGATGCGGCTGAGCTTAATCCGGATGAAGTACTTGCGTATCTTTCATCCAGGATGAATGAACTTGAAATTTATGCTGAAATCCAAAATTAACGAATCATGAAGAAGTTATTACTAATAAGCATTCTGTTTATCTTCTCTTTCACTGCACTTATTGCTCAGGAACGAAGAGGGATTAGTCCTGAGATTTATGAGAAAATAAAGGCCGAAAAAATATCCTTTTTTACCAGCAAATTAGACCTAACCCCTGCGGAAGCACAGGTATTCTGGCCGGTATACAATGAATATGAAAAGAAAAGATTTGATTTACAACGTCAGATACACGGTTTTGAGCATATGCCCGATGAAAAATTCGCCAGCCTGTCTGAACCGGAGATCGAAAAACTGACCAATGACTACATTGAATCGTTCGGACGTGAGGGAACCCTGAGAAAAGAATATCACAAACGGTTTTTAAAGATTTTACCGCTAAAAAAAGTACTCCTGATGTACCGAACAGAAAACGATTTCAGATCACACCTGATCCGGGACTACAAAAGGGATCAAAAGAGAGAATAAAAAAAGGCCGGTTTCCCGGCCTTTTTTTATTCTTTCAGTCTGTACTTCCCCTTTTCCAGAAACTCAATGGTTTTATTTATTCCGACATACATCAGTGTATCTTCACTGACAAAGGAAACCTGTTTCCGGTATTGTCCAAGGAAATGCTCCAGGTAATCTGAACTACGTGCAGGACGCCTGAATTCCATTGCCTGGGCAGCATTGTATAATTCAATAGCCAGGATGCTGTAAATATTTGTGGCTACTTTTAAGGCTTTTGTCGCCGCATTTCCGCCCATACTTACGTGATCTTCCTGTTCGTTTGATGAAGGTATGGAATCGACAGAAGCCGGCGTACTCAGTTGTTTATTCTGACTTACAATAGAAGCCGCGGCATACTGCGGAATCATAAATCCTGAATTTAAGCCGGGGTTGGCAACCAAAAACTCCGGAAGACGGTGATCACCCGAGATCAACCGGTAAGTTCTTCTTTCCGATATACTGCCGATTTCTGAAAGTGCAATCGCCAGAAAATCGAGAGACAAAGCCAGGGGTTCTCCATGGAAATTACCACCCGAAATAATCAGGTCATCATCCGGAAAAACGGTTGGATTATCGGTTACAGAATTGATTTCGGTTTCGACAACTCCGGCCACATAATTCACTGCATCTTTCACTGCCCCATGCACCTGAGGAATACACCGGAATGAATAGGGATCCTGCACATGCTCTTTCTTTCGGGAAATCAATTCACTTCCGTCAAGCAATTGCCGGAAGTTGGCGGCTGTTTTGATCTGACCGGGATGAGGCCTGATTTCCTGAACCTGAGCCATAAATGGCTCAATCAGTCCGTCGAAACTATCGAGAGATAAAGCACCGATAATATCAGCGTAATCCAGCAGGCGGAAGGCTTTCAACAATGTGAAGACAGCATGGGCACTCATGAATTGGGTTCCATTCAGCAGCGCCAAACCTTCCTTGGCCTCCAGGCGAATGGGCTCCCAGCCCAATTCCTGTAATACGTCGGCCGCCGATTTAAATATTCCCTTGTGGTAAACTTCACCCATACCGATTAACGGAAGAAACAGCTTGGCCAAAGGAGCCAGATCTCCGCTTGCCCCGAGCGATCCCTGTTCACATACAATGGGAAGAATATCGTTGTTGAACAAATCCAGAATCCGCTGAACAGTTATCAGTTGAACTGCCGAATTTCCCCTGGCTAAAGCATGTGCTTTAAGCAAAAGCATCAGACGCACAACATCCGAAGGGATTTCGGGGCCCAGGTTGCAGGCATGCGAAATAACCAGGTTTTGCTGCAGCTTACTCAGTTCATCTTTCGATACTTCGATGTTGCATAATGCTCCGAAACCGGTATTTATTCCATACAGCGGACCATCTGTTTCACGTATTTTACGATCAAGATACGCTTTGCTTTTTTGAATTAATGCGATCGATTCTTCCGAAAGCATCAACATTTTCCGGCCTTCCAGAATCTGTTCAATAACCGGGTAAGTTAATTTTTCGGGCGATATATAATGAATTTCTCTTTCCATGATTTTGTAATTGAATTTTGATTTTCCGGTAACTTCAATTCAGGGACAACTTATATCGCCTCCTATGGTTTTTGATAATCGGTAATCTTTACGGGAAAGAGTCATTTCCTGAATTTTTCAGGAAGTAACTTAAAAGTATCCTATGATGAAAGGATATTTATCAGTTCCAACTGATCAACCAACTGTTGTTCGCCCGAAAGCATATTTTTCAGATTTATTTTGCCCTGAGCCAGTTCATCTTCGCCAACAATAGCCACAAACGGAATGTTTTTTTGGTTTGCCCAGGTCATTTGTTTCTTCATTCTACTTTGATCCGGAAAAATCTCGGCGTTAATTCCGGCTTTCCTGACTGCGGCTAAAACCGGCAAACAGAATGCTTCCTCTGCAGTACCCAGGTTGACAAACATCAATCGTGTCGAATCAACGGTAACCGAGGGGAATAACTTCAACTGGTTCAATACATCATAAATACGGTCGGCACCAAACGAGATTCCCACACCTGAAACCCCCGGCATACCAAATATCCCGGTCAGATCGTCATAACGACCACCACCGCATATGCTGCCCATCGCCACATCCCTGGCTTTTACCTCGAAAATTGCACCGGTATAATAATTTAATCCACGGGCAAGAGTAAGGTCCAGTTCAACTTCTGTACTTAAACTTAGCGTGTCCAGGTATGAAAACAAAGTCCGGACTTCAGCAATTCCTTTCGCTCCAATTTCCGACTGACCAATGGCCAACTCCAATTGATCTAATTTTTCAGCGACTGAGCCGGATAAATGCAGGATAGGCTGAAGTTTTGCAACAGCTTCCTGTGGAATGCCCTTTTCAAGCAATTCTTCATTCACCATTTCAATGCCGATTTTATCCAGTTTGTCAATGGCTACCGTAATTTCAATGATCCGCTCTTTTTCTCCGATTACTTCAGCAATCCCGGCCAGAATTTTACGGTTATTAATTTTAACAACAGAATTAATTCTCAGCTTTGAAAACACTTCGTCAACAATCTGAACCAGCTCCATTTCGTTAAGCAGCGAGTCACTGCCAACAATATCGACATCACACTGGTAAAACTCGCGGTAACGGCCCCGCTGTGGCCGGTCGGCGCGCCATACCGGCTGAATCTGATAACGTTTAAAGGGGAATGAAATATCGTTCCGGTACTGGACTACATAGCGCGCGAAGGGTACAGTCAGGTCGTATCTCAATCCTTTTTCTGAAATTTTATGTGTTAGCCTGATGCTGTTGCGTTCAAGCAATTCCTGCTCAGACGGAGCAGCAGCAAAATCACCTGAATTCAGGATTTTAAAGAGCAGTTTATCGCCTTCTTCACCATACTTACCCATTAGGGTTGACAGGTTTTCCATGGCCGGAGTTTCAATGGATTGAAATCCGTACAAACGAAAAATACTTTTAATCGTATCGAATATATAGTTCCGGTTAGTCATTTCAGCCGGTGAAAAATCCCGGGTTCCTTTGGGAATTGAAGGTTTCTGTGCCATTTTTATAATTTTCTGAAAGTGCGCAAAGTTAGCTAAAAAGCTTTCACTTCGAACTATTCTCCATTGCAATCTTCGATAAAATGAACCCAGTGTCAGCTTTCCTGATTCGGATTTGTGGCCGGAAAAATAGAGAAAAGGTATTCAGGAATAATATTGTTCAGTCAACCAGGCCAGATATTCCCCACATTCCGGATCACCCTCACGTGGTGCCCATGCAGCAAAGTTTTTATCAGAAAGTGGTATGTACGGCCCGTCTTTGACCTCATATACAACTGAACCTGACTCCAGTGAAATAAGTGTATGCCAGGCTCCTGCCGGAATTTCAACGGCATGGTTTCCCTTCAGGGGATCAAGCAAGATAAATTCGGTCGGATGACCTGAATCGTTAAAAAAAGCAACGATTAAACGACCGCGCAACACAATAAAAACTTCACGTTTATCGGGGTTTTCATGTTTATGCGGCTGGATGTATGTTCCTGGCTCAAAAGCATTCAACATCCGGTTAATCGGATCGGCCAGATCATCATGAAAGTTGAAGTTTAATCTTCTGCGAGGCGATTGAATTGCCTTTTGGCTTAACTCGGAGAGGGATTTTTGGGAGATAATTTTCAGCATAAGTAATTGATTTTCATGAACTGACACAAATAAATATCTATTTTTCACCAATCTCTTTATCCTTTTTGGGTGCCAGTTGTTTTGCATTCTGTTTGGTTACCACTCTCTTACCTGTTGTTTTTTCCAGTTGTAAACGGGCGGCTTTGGCTACATCACCGCCTTTTTTTGCCACATTTTTGTTCTGATTGAAGGTTTTTGGTTTTTTATCTTTCGAAATCTCGGTTGTTGACGCTTCGGCAAGCATATTCAGCACCAATTCCAGATTGGTCATGTGGTCTCTAAGGTTTTCCTTTTGCAGGTCTTTGTACGATTTATACTGTTTGGTGGTAAAACCGCTCCATGCCGTGGTAATTTCATCGGTCAGGATCGCAAATTCCTGTCCTTTCTGAACTCCCCGGTCTTCCCATTCGTCTGTCAGTTCTTTGCGGATTTCAATGCTTTTGAGCCGCTGATTGATCCATTCTTTGGAATAACCTTTACGCAAATAGGTTTCCATCAGCCTGTCGATGCCAATTTCGGGATCTTCAATTTCGTCTATTCGTTCGCACCCCACTTGCGCCAACCACATCTTAAACGGCTCGGCTTTAGGAGATGGAATGCTTTGAATCAAGCGAAATAGCTGCTCAGTATCGGCAACATCGGTCAAACGCATTTTACCATCTGCTGCTTTCATTTTCAAAGCGTGACAATTCGTCACGGTTTGATTTCCTTCTTCTTTGAGCCGTTGTTTCAATTTTCGCCAATAGGCTTGCGTGTCAATACTTTCCGAGAGTATCCCAACAACATCAACAATAGAGAAATACCATTTCTCATGTTCGCTGTCCCATACCGAGCGAACCTGTTTTTGCTCAAATAACTGAATGGCTGATTCTTTGGTCATATAATTATGGGGAATTTAATTTTCCTTCTTAGGTCTACCCACCTTCTTCTTGGCAACAGGTAACAAATTGGCTTCACTTGTCACTTCTTTCTTTCCTGATTTGATTTCAAGCTGCTTCCTTGCATCTCCGGCAATTTTTCTCTCCGCTTTTGCCGCTTTCTTTCTCTGCCCTAATATTTTCTTTTCGGTATTTATTGCAATTTCTTTAATTGATGCTTCGCCTAACATTGAAAAAACTAATTCAAGATTGGTCATGTGGTCACTAAAATTCTGGAGGCTTGAACCTTTTTTCTCTTTATATTCTAATTGATTTAGTCTAATTATTGCCTTCGAAAATGCAGCGCTCAAAATACTATCTTCTTTTTGTTGTTTAACAAGTCGATTTTTCCATTGAAATATAAATTCTTTTCTGATCTCTATGCTTGTCATTCGTTTTTCAATTCTATCATCCGAATATCTTTTGAGCTTATGGACTTCTAAATTGAATTCCGGATATTCAATTTCAGCCAATCTATTTGAAACCACTAAAGCCAACAAATTCTTATATGGTTTTGACCTGCCGGATGAAATGGATTGAATAATGCACATGAGGTCTTTTGCACTGGCACAATTTATTGGTTGTATTCCTCCTGCGGTTTGCATAGGAAGAGGAATAACAATTTGTCTCCAATTTAGCGATAGTTGTTTATCTCGTTTCCTCATACTTTTAATGTAGTCCTTAGTGTTGGAAGTATCGGTCATCACCCTAACTACATCAGCAATCACATAGTACCACTTTTGCTCACTTTCTTTCCAAACTGAACGAATTTGCTTACTCTCAAAAAGTTTAATATTGCTCATGATCGTGACTTTGGATTGGGAAAATATGGTTTATACTATATGTAACTGCCATGAACCTACGTTAATACAAACCTGCGTTACAAAAGGAAAATAACAAACCTCTCGTTTCTGCTTTCGCTCAAACGAAGGGATGTGCGCTTTATTCAAAGAAGGCTTATATAACTTTGTTTTTCTATTTTGACTAAGGACAATACTCTATTCTTTTTTATTACGGTAAATATAGATTTCAAATACTTCGTTATTTTTTAAATCAATTCCTTTTTCAGGTTTAAGTGATTCAAGAGTGAATTTCTCGCCTATGAACCTCTCTACTTGAGAACTACCCTCATTAAATTTAGTTGGTTTACCAATTAAATTTAATTCTTCACGGATTTTTTGCCATATTTCTTTGTCTGCCGTATGAAATGAAATAATGTTACTTGCTTGTTTGGTTACGTTAATCCATTCTTTTTTTTTCATTATAACTAATCGTTTCCCCTTTTAGATCAACTCCTATTTTAAGTATTCGTAGGAATATGTTGGTTCGGTCTTCCATGTCTATAATATTATTGGTGACATCAATAGCATATAATTTGCCTTATCATTTGTAATAGCTCTGAACTTGAGGTAAATTTTTCTCCTGATTATTTTCCCCAAATCTAACCCATTCATCTCATTATTCAAACCCACTTTACAAAAAGTTACAAACTTTTTCGGAAACACCAAACATCTGAAAATGAAAAAGTCCGAAGCGATTGTGCACTTCGGACTTCCAGCTTCGGACTTCGGACTGTTTTCCTAATCTTTCACCAATTTTTTATATTTCACACGTTGCGGACCGGCATCTCCCATTCGTTTTTTGCGGTTTTCTTCGTAATCGGTGAATCCACCTTCGAAGAATACAACTCTCGAATCGCCTTCGAAAGCCAGAATATGCGTAGCAATACGATCGAGAAACCAGCGATCATGAGAAATTACAACCGCACAACCGGCAAAACTATCCAAGCCTTCCTCAAGTGCGCGGAGCGTATTGATGTCAATATCGTTGGTAGGCTCATCGAGCAGCAATACGTTTCCTTCTTCTTTCAGGGCCAAAGCCAGGTGCAACCTGTTTTTTTCACCTCCGGAAAGATAACCGCATTTTTTTTCCTGATCGGCGCCTCCAAAATTAAACCTCGAAACATAGGCACGGGCATTCAATTGCCTTCCGCCAACCGAAATCAAATCACTTCCGCCGGTAATTACCTGGAAAACTGTTTTCTCGGGATCAATAGCCTTATGTGTTTGATCTACATAGGATATTTTCACGGTGTCACCGACATCAAAAGTTCCTTTATCAGCTTCTTCCAATTTCATGATGAGGCGAAACAGGGTTGTTTTTCCGGCACCGTTTGGTCCGATAACACCAACAATTCCGTTTGGTGGCAGGACAAAGTTCAGGTCTTCGAATAATAACCGGTCGCCATAACCCTTAGCCACATCAGCAGCTGATATAACCCGCTCTCCAAGCCGGGGTCCATTGGGAATGAAAATTTCGAGTTTTTCCTCCTTCAGTTTTACATCTTCGTTAATCAGCCGGTCGTAGGCACTTAAACGGGCTTTCGACTTGGCCTGACGCGCTTTTGGCGACATCCGGATCCATTCCAGCTCACGTTCAAGGGTTTTGCGTCGTTTGGAAACGACCTTTTCCTCCTGTTCCATACGCTTCGATTTTTGTTCGAGCCATGACGAATAATTTCCTTTCCAGGGAATACCTTCACCACGGTCAAGTTCAAGAATCCAGCCGGCCACATTGTCGAGGAAATAACGGTCATGCGTAATGCAGATTACGGTACCTTTGTATTGCTGAAGGTGCATTTCGAGCCACTGTACAGATTCGGCATCGAGGTGGTTGGTTGGTTCATCGAGCAGAAGGACATCCGGTTCTTTCAGCAGTAACCGGCACAAAGCCACGCGACGGCGTTCACCGCCCGAAAGTTCACCAACAAGCTGATCATCGGGTGGACATTGAAGGGCATCCATTGCACGTTCGAGTTTAGCATCGAGGTTCCAGGCATCAAAGCGGTCAATTTTATCCTGAAGGGCTGCCTGTTCATCAACCATTTTTTCCATGATATCCGGGTTTTCATAAACTTCCGGATCACCAAATTTCAGGTTGATGTCTTCATAGGCTTTCAGTACATCCACGATCTCCTGAACACCTTCCTGAACGATTTCCTTGACAGTTTTCGATTCATCAAGCCGGGGATCCTGTTCGAGGTATCCGACCGTATAACCTGGTGCAAAAACAAGTTCACCCTGAAAGGAAGATTCGATACCGGCAATGATTTTTAACAATGTTGATTTTCCTGAACCATTGAGTCCAATAATCCCAATTTTAGCCCCAAGGAAAAAATAAAGTGAAATATCTTTGAGTACTTGTTTTTGTGGAGGATAAGTTTTGTTTACCCGGTACATGGAAAAAATTATCTTTTTATCGTCAGCCATATTATGAGATTTTTAAATTTTAGTACCGAAACCATGTGTTCAGCTATCCAAAGCCATATTTGAGTTATCAAAAATACTTCTTTTTATACATTTATTTCAGTAGTTTTAACTTAGAAATTTTCACATTTAAAAAAAAAGCGTTGTGAGACTTTTAATCGTTGATGATAATCCGATAAATCAAAAATTTCTGTTCTACTCTTTAAAGAGGTATTACGAAATTGAGACCGCCAATAACGGTCTTGAAGCAGTTAATAGATTAGAGAAAGAGGATTTTGACATTGTATTAATGGACTTGTCGATGCCGGTGATGGATGGAGCTGATGCAACAAGGCATATCAGAAGTTCCCTTCAGATACGAAACAATCTTATTCCGATCATTTTTGTAACGACGAATGATTTTGAACATGAAAGATTACGTTGTATGGAAAACGGCGGAGATGCTTATTTAATCAAACCTATTGACATTGATGAATTATTAACAACCATTGATTTTCACCTGAAACAAAGGGAGGCATTATAATAATAGTCCAAAATCCGGAATTTCGAAGAAATTCGCTATACTTCTCATTATTGTGTTAAAAAAGGGTAATTAAAAAGGCTGATTTTACATCAGCCTTTTTTTATATTTCAACCAGTTGTATTTCTTATTGAACTTCAGCAGCATCTTCTTCATCTGGAGTATCAGTTGCTTTTGGAGCAGCAGTGGCTTCAGCCGGAGTATCAGCTGCTTTTGGAGCAGCAGTGGCATCAACTGGAGCATCAGTTGCTTTTGGATCAGTTTCTTTTGGAGCAGCAGCAACTTCAACAGGAGTACTGGTTGCTTTTGGAGCCACAACTTTATCGGCAGTTTTTTTCTTGCTACGACGAGAACGAACAGGTTTGATTTTGCTTTCTTTAGCAGCCAACATGTTTTCGTTGTAGTCGACTAACTCGATGATGCACATTTCTGCATTATCACCCAGTCTGTTTCCTGTTTTAAGAATTCTGGTATAACCGCCCGGGCGATCACCAACTTTTTCAGCTACATCTCTGAATAACATGGCAACAGCCGTTTTGCTCTTCAAATATTCAAATACCACCCTGCGTGAATGAGTTGCATCGTCTTTAGCCTTGGTGATAAGTGGCTCAACATATAATCTTAAGGCTTTTGCTTTTGCTAAAGTCGTAGTGATACGTTTGTGAAAGATCAATGAATTGGCCATATTGGATAACATTGCTTTCCTATGAGCGCTTGTTCTTCCTAAATGGTTGAATTTTTTATTATGTCTCATTTTTACTTATTCCTTATCAAGTTTATATTTACTGATATCCATTCCGAAAGTCAAATTCAAGCTTACCAACAAGTCATCAAGTTCTGTAAGTGATTTTTTACCGAAATTACGGAATTTGAGCAAGTCGTTCCGGTTATATGTAACCAGTTCTCCCAAAGTTTCCACATCCGCAGCCTTGAGGCAGTTCAATGCACGTACAGAAAGATCCATATCAACTAATTTTGTTTTCAACAGTTGACGCATGTGCAGAACTTCTTCATCAAATTCTTCGTTTGCGAATTTTTCATCCGAATCAATGGTGATTTTTTCATCAGAAAATAGCATGAAGTGATAAATCAGAATTTTTGCAGCTTCTTTTAACGCATCCTTAGGGTGAATTGAACCATCGGTAGTGATCTCAAAAACCAACTTTTCGTAGTCAGTTTTTTGCTCCACGCGATAATTTTCGACAGCATATTTCACATTCTTGATCGGAGTGAAAATTGAATCGATCGGAATTACTCCAAACTCAGCATCGATCGGCTTATTTTCAGCGCTTGGAACATATCCTCGACCTTTGTTGATGGTGATATCTAACTGCAATTTAACCTCAGGTTCCATCCGGCAAATAATTAAATCCGGGTTTAGAACACGGAAACCAGTCATATACTTATTGATATCACCAGCGGTAAATGTATCCTGACCGGTAATTGAAATTGAAACCTTTTCGCTGTCAAAATCTTCCACTTCGCGTTTAAAGCGAATTTGCTTCATGTTCAGAATGATTTCAGTAACATCTTCCATCACACCTTTTATGGTTGCAAATTCGTGGTCAACTTTATCAATTTTGACAGTAGTAATTGTATAACCTTCCAAAGAGGATAACAGAATTCTACGTAAAGCATTACCAATTGTAATACCATAACCTGGTTCCAATGGACGGAATTCAAATTTACCGTACTTCTCATCGGTTTCAACCATTATTACTTTGTCGGGTTTTTGGAACGCTAATATTGCCATAATAATACTGAGTAATTGATTATTTAGAATACAACTCTACGATAAGTTGTTCTTTAATGTTTTCAGGGATTTCTGATCTCTCCGGACGGGCAAGAAATTTCCCGACCAATTGAGCGCTGTCCCATTCCAACCATGCAAACTTATTATACCGGCGCGCGTTCACTGAAGCAGTAATTACTTCGAGTGATTTAGATTTTTCACGAACGCCAACTACATCACCAGCACGTAAATGATATGAAGGAATATTTACTACTTCACCATTAACTGTGATGTGTTTATGAGAAACCAACTGACGTGCACCTGAACGTGTCGGAGAAATTCCTAAACGGAATACGACATTATCCAGACGGCCTTCGAGCAGTTGTAACAGAACTTCACCGGTAACACCTTTAGATGCAGATGCTTTTTTGAACAGATTAGAGAATTGTTTTTCCAAAACACCATACATGTATTTTGCTTTTTGCTTTTCTTTTAACTGTATACCATATTCAGATTTTTTACGTCTGCGGCTGGCCAACCCATGAAATCCTGGCGGGTAATTTTTCTTTTCAAGTACTTTATCCGGTCCGAAAATCGCTTCTCCGAATTTTCGGGCGATTCTTGATTTTGGTCCTGTATATCTTGCCATTACTGTCTTAATTAAATAGATTAAACACGTCTTCTTTTTGCAGGCCGGCAACCATTGTGTGGTAGCGGAGTAACATCCACGATTTCACTAACCGCGATGCCAACACTGCTAATTGCACGAATTGCAGATTCACGACCATTACCCGGACCTTTAACATATACTTTCACCTTCCGGAGTCCAAGATCATATGCTGTCTTGGCACATTCTTCAGAAGCTACCTGAGCTGCATAGGGAGTATTCTTTTTGGAACCTCTAAATCCCTTTTTACCGGCAGACGACCACGAAATCACTTCACCATTACCATTGGTCAGAGACACAATGATGTTATTGAATGAAGAATGAATGTGTGCCTGTCCGATTGCTTCAACGATAACAACTCGTTTTTTTGTAGAACCAGTCTTTTTTGCCATAATTTAAATATCAATTATTTAGTGGCTTTTTTCTTATTAGCAACAGTTTTTCTTTTTCCTTTACGTGTACGGGCATTGTTTTTTGTACTTTGTCCACGAACAGGTAAACCTACACGATGACGAATACCGCGATAACAGCCGATATCCATTAACCGTTTAATATTCATCTGGGTTTCGGAACGTAATTCTCCCTCTACCTTGATGCTTCCACTGATCGCTGCGCGAATTGCAGCCAAATGATCATCAGTCCAATCCTGAACCTTGATGTTTTTGTCAACGCCGGCTTTTTCGAAAAGAGTAACTGAAAGATTACGCCCAATACCGTAGATATAGGTTAATGCAATCTCTCCTCTTTTATTGTTAGGGATGTCAACACCACTTATACGAGCCATAAATAAAATTTTTACAAAGTTAATTAATTATCCCTGACGTTGTTTGTACTTAGGATTTTTTTTGTTAATCACGTACAAACGGCCTTTTCTGCGAACAATTTTGCAGTCGGCACTACGCTTCTTAATGGATGTTCTTACTTTCATTATTTTGTGCTTTAGTTTTTGTATCTAAAAGAAATTCTTCCTTTTGTCAGGTCGTAAGGCGACATTTCAACTTTCACTTTATCGCCTGGTAAAATTTTGATGTAATGCATCCTCATTTTACCGGAAATATGGGCAGTGACGATATGTCCGTTTTCCAATTCAACCCTGAACATTGCATTCGATAATGATTCAATGATTGTTCCGTCTTGTTCTATTGAAGACTGTTTTGCCATAAATATATTCTAATTATCAAGTATTTTGATGTTAAAATTTCGAATTCTCATTCAGGTTAAAACACCAGTACGGCCGATTAAAAAATTCCGTTAATAAATCCGGCAAAACTACAAGAATTACCGGATTTACTTGGCTATTTATGTAATTTAATTTAACAAGTATAGAACTTTCACCAATCCAAGACATTAAATGTCTAAACTCATTAGTACATTGCTCCTCCACTTCCAGTACGTCCTTTGATACGGCCTGATTTCATCAGACCATCGTAATGACGCATTAAGAGGTGGCTTTCAATTTGTTGAAGTGTATCCAATACAACACCTACAAGGATTAACAGGGAAGTACCGCCATAAAAATAGGCGAACTGCTGGTTAATACCTGCCAACATGGCAAATGCCGGAAGAATGGTAATAATCCCCAGGAAAACTGATCCGGGAAGCGTAATTCTCGACATCACCGTATCAAGAAATTCAACAGTTTTCTTTCCTGGTTTGACACCTGGAATAAAACCACCGTTTTTCTTCATATCCTCAGCCATTTGTAATGGGTTGACGGTAATTGCAGTATAAAAATACGTAAAAAGGATAACCAATAAAAATTGAGTCAGGTTATACCAGAATCCGGTGTGATTTGAAAAAGCAGCTGCAAAGCCACTCATACCGTCCGATTTGGCAAAACCTGCAAGACTAATTGGAATAAACATGATTGCCTGAGCAAAAATGATAGGCATTACTCCTGCCGCATTCACTTTCAAAGGAATATACTGACGAACACCACCATATTGTTTGTTGCCTACAATTCGTTTCGCGTATTGTACCGGTATTTTACGGGTTCCCTGAACCAGCAAAATAGCAGCCATAAATACAACGATAAGTACAACAAACTCTAAAAGGAACATCACCATACCACCACCTTGCTGTTCGATGCGTGAAGCAAATTCAGCAACGATAGAATGTGGTAAGCGGGCAATGATACCGATCATGATAATCAGAGATATCCCATTTCCTATACCTTTATCCGTAATACGTTCACCGAGCCACATGACAAACATCGAACCAGCAGTTAAAATAATGGTTGATGAGATGGTAAAGATGGTTCCGGTAATCGCAAAAGCCGATTCAGGCAATTGGGCATGAAGGTTAACTAAATAAGCAGGCGCCTGGAAGACCAGGATAAGTACAGTCAGATAACGGGTTAGCTGATTGATTTTACGACGTCCTGATTCACCTTCCTTTTGTAACCGCTGAAAATAAGGTACCGCAATACCCATCAACTGGATCACAATGGAAGCCGAAATATAAGGCATAATCCCCAAAGCAAAAATAGATGCCTTAGAGAATGCTCCTCCGGAGAACATATCCAACAATCCGAGCAACCCCTCAGATGTTTGATTTTGGAGTTGAGTCAGCTGAGCCGGATCAACTCCAGGTAAGGAAACATACGAACCTAAACGATAAATTAAAAGTAAAAACAATGTAACCCCCAACCGGGACCGCAAGTCTTCAATCTTGTAAATATTCTTTAGGGTTTCTATAAATTTTTTCATTTATTCTAGAGTATTTCGGTGGTTCCTTCTAGTTTTTCAATGGCTTCTTTGGCTCTTTTAGAAAAAGCGTGAGCTTTAACTTCCAATTTAAGGTTCAATACTCCATCTCCCAAAACCTTCACTTTGTTCCTTTTGGAAGCCATACCTGCTTCGACTAATGTATTCACATCAATGCAGGTCAGGCTTAAGGATTCAGCCAATTCCTGGATTACATCCAGGTTGATTGCTTTAAACTCTTTTCTGTTGACGTTTTTAAAGCCAAATTTAGGTACCACGCGCTGCAAAGGCATCTGACCACCTTCAAAACCGCGACGGCTTTTATAACCGGATCTCGATTTGGCACCTTTATGTCCTCGTGTAGAGGTGCCCCCGTGACCGGAGCCCTGACCCCGGCCAATTCGCTTTACGCTCTTTGTTGAACCTTCGGCAGGTTTAAGATTACTTAAATCCATATTTATTGATCTTAATAGGTTTAAACTTCTTCAACAATTACGAGATGCTGCAATTTATTGACCATCCCCATAATTTGTGGAGTTACTTCGTGTATCACCGGCCGGTTTAGTTTTTTGATTCCAAGAGCAACAAGAGTTGCTTTTTGTCTCCAATCAGAACCGATCTGACTCCTAATTTGTGTAATTTTTATCTTAGCCATAACTCCTTATCCATTAAATACTTTATCCAAGGTTACACCACGGTGTTCAGCTACAGTATGAGCATCGCGTAATTCAAGAAGCGCATTCATGGTGGCTTTCACCAGATTATGCGGGTTCGACGATCCTTTTGATTTCGCAAGGATGTTATGAACGCCAACACTTTCCAATACCGAGCGCATAGCACCTCCGGCTTTTACCCCGGTACCTGATGTTGCAGGTTTTAGAAATACACGTGCACCTCCAAATTTGGCATCCTGTTCGTGAGGAATTGTACCTTTATAAATCGGAACCTTTATCAGGTTCTTTTTTGCAGCATCAACTCCTTTTGAAATTGCTGTGGTAACCTCGCTGGCTTTACCGAGGCCCCAGCCTACGATTCCATCTTCGTTGCCAACTACAACAATAGCTGAAAAGCTAAATGTTCTACCTCCTTTGGTTACCTTAGTAACACGGTTTATAGCTACCAACCGGTCTTTCAGTTCCAGATCACTGGTTTTTACTTTTCTGATATCTCCTGTCATAACGCTTAAAATTTAAGGCCACCTTCACGGGCAGCATCAGCTAACTGTTTAACTCTTCCGTGATACAAATAACCATTCCGATCAAATACAACAGCAGAGAAACCAGCTGCAAGAGCCTTTTCTGCAACTGCTTTTCCAATTTTTGCAGCTATTTCGACTTTGGTACCCTCGGTACCTGCGAAATCTTTATTAAGTGAAGATACTGATAACAAGGTTTTTCCTGACAGATCATCGATCAACTGAGCATAAATTTGCTTGTTGCTTCTGAAAACATTCAAACGTGGTCTTGTAGCAGTTCCGGAAACAATTTTCCGGATTCTTTTCTTAATTCTATATCTTCTTTCTTGCTTTGTTAAAGCCATGGTTTTAAAATTTTACTATTTAGCACCCGCTGATTTACCGGCCTTGCGCCTAATAACTTCACCAACAAACTTAACACCTTTTCCTTTGTAAGGCTCAGGTTTTCTGAAGGATCTGATTTTGGCTGCAATATGACCAATAAGTTGTTTATCACAGCTTTTCAGAGTTACAATCGGGTTACTACGTTTATCACTTTTAGCCTCTACTGTAACTTCACCAGGAAGTTGCATAAAGGTATGATGTGAATAACCTAAAACCAAATCGAGTACCTGACCATCATTTTCAGCACGATAACCAACACCGACCAATTCGAGTTTTATTTCGTAGCCTTTTGAAACACCAATTACCATGTTGTTGACCAATGAACGGTACAAACCATGAATGGCACGGTGTTTTTTCTCATCGGAAGGACGAACAACCGTCAATGTATTACCTTCTAAAGTAAAAGTGATATCGGGATCAACTTGTTGTTTTAGTTCGCCCAGCGGGCCTTTTACTGTAACCAGATTTGTATCGCTTACGGTAAAATGAACACCTGCCGGTATTTCAATGGGTAGTTTACCTATCCTTGACATTATTATTCCTCCTAGATTAATAAACGTAACATAAGACTTCACCGCCAACACCTAATTCCCGAGCTTCCTTGTCGGTAATTACGCCTCTGGAGGTCGATATTACAGCAATTCCCAAACCGTTAAGTACACGTGGAATACTGTCGATGTGGCAATATTTACGTAACCCAGGTTTACTGATTCTTCTTATCGTTTTGATAGCAGGAATGCGTGTCTCTGGATTATATTTCAATGCAATTTTAATATTGCCCTGAAAGTTAATTTCATCCTCGAACTTATAGTTCAGGATATATCCTTTATCTTTCAAAATTTTGGTAATTTCTTTCTTGATATTGGATGCAGGGATATCAACAACACGATGTTTTGCCTTTTGAGCATTTCTGATTCGTGTCAGATAATCTGCTATTGGATCTGTAATTTTGCTCATTACTTCTTAATTATAAATTACCAACTTGCTTTTTTAACACCCGGAATTAAGCCAGAAGAAGCCATTTCTCTGAAATTGATCCTGCTGACTCCGAACTGACGCATATATCCTTTCGGACGACCGGTTAATTTGCATCTGTTATGCATACGAATACGGGAAGAGTTCTTAGGTAACTTCTGAAGACCGACATAATCACCTTCAGCCTTAAGCATGGCTCTCTTTTCGGCATATTTTTCAACAAGTTTGGCTCTTTTAACCTCACGAGCTTTCATTGATTCCTTAGCCATATCTTAATTCTTTTTAGCATTTTTAAACGGTAAACCTAACTCTTTCAATAAAGCGTAGCCTTCTTCATCTGAATCGGCTGTCGTAACGAAAGTAATATTCATTCCGTTGATACGGGTAACTTTGTCCAGTACGATTTCAGGGAAAATGATCTGCTCCGGAATGCCGAGGGTGTAATTTCCTCTGCCATCCATTTTGCTTTCAATTCCTTTAAAATCACGAATTCGGGGAAGAGATACACTGATTAAACGATCCAGGAATTCATACATACGATCTCTGCGCAAGTTCACACGAACGCCAATCGGCATTTTTTTCCTTAGTTTGAAATTAGAGATGTCCTTTTTAGATTTGGTTTGGACTGCCTTTTGACCTGCGATATTAGTAATCTCCTCGGTAGCGACTTCGATTAACTTTTTATCTGCAATAGCAGCTCCAACTCCCTGGTTGATGACAATTTTCTCTAACCTCGGTGCCTGCATAGCGTTTTTGTAGGAAAACTCCTTTACTAACGCAGGTATAACTTCGTTTAAATATTTTTCTTTAAGTGTTGGTACGTAAGCCATTACTTAATCTCCTCTCCTGATTTTTTTGAATAACGAACTAATTTCCCTTTATCATTCAGCTTCCTTCCGATACGAGTTGGTTTCCCTGTTTTGGGATCCTTATTCATAAGGTTGGAAATGTGAATGGGTGCTTCCTTCTCCACAATACCTCCCTGCGGATGAGTCGCATTTGGTTTTGTGTGTTTTTTAACCATATTAACACCTTCCACAATAGCTTTATCGGTTGCTCTGATAACTTCAAGCACTTTACCTTCCCGTCCGTTGTAATTGCCAGCAATTACAACCACGGTGTCGCCTTTTTTAATATGTAGTTTTTTCTGCATTGTTCTGATTTTATGCATTAAAGTACTTCAGGAGCAAGTGAAATAATCTTCATATTTTTATCACGAAGTTCTCTTGCTACGGGTCCGAATATACGAGTTCCGCGCATTTCACCAGTGTTATTCAGCAAAACCACTGCGTTATCATCAAAACGGATATACGATCCATCCTGGCGACGAACTTCTTTGGTTGTACGGACAACAATTGCTTTCGAAACGGCACCTTTTTTCATTTCACTACCCGCTATAGCACTTTTTACTGTAACTACAATGGTATCGCCTAATGAAGCATAGCGCTTTCTTGTTCCGCCGAGTACGCGAATACAAAGTACTTGCTTTGCTCCACTATTATCGGCAACGGCACATCTTGATTCCTGTTGTATCATGATTACTTAGCTCTTTCTATGATTTCCACTAATCTCCAACATTTCTGTTTACTGATAGGTCGTGTTTCCATGATCTTGACAGTATCGCCGATGTTGCAGCTGTTCTTTTCATCGTGGGCGTAAAACTTGGAAGTTTTGTTGACGAATTTACCATAAATAGGATGTTTTTCCTTGCGCTTTTCAGCCACAACGATGGTGCATTCCATTTTGTTACTCACAACAACTCCCACACGCTCCTTTCTTAGATTTCTTGATTCCATTACGAACTCTGTTTTGCGTTAATTTCCCTTTGACGTAGAATGGTTTTGAGTCGTGCAATATTCCTTCTCAAACCCACGATGTGTTGTGGATTATCCATTGGAGTAATTGCATGGTTCATTTTCATCCGTAACAAGGAATCCTGATCGGTCTGAACTCTTTCCAGAATCTCAGCGTTTGTTAATTCTTGAATTTCTGATGTTTTCATTATTCTGCGATTTCGGATTCAACATAGTCACGTCTTACAATAAACTTTGTAGTTACGGGTAGTTTTTGAGCAGCAAGACGAAGTGCTTCCTTGGCAACCTCATAAGGAACTCCTTCTGCTTCTATCAATATTCTACCTGGTGTAATCGGAGCAACAAATGCTTCCGGGGCACCTTTACCTTTACCCATTCGTACCTCTGCAGGTTTTTTAGTAATCGGTTTGTCGGGGAAAACTCGGATCCAAATTTGACCCTGACGTTGCATATGACGGGTTACCGCAACCCTGGCAGCCTCAATCTGACGCCCGGTAAGCCATGTTTCCTGCAACGCTTTTATGCCGAAAGTTCCAAATGCCAACTGATTTCCTCTTTGGGCCAGTCCCTTCATTTTTCCCTTTTGTACTCTTCTGAATTTTGTCTTTTTCGGTTGTAACATTCTGCTCTACTTCTGAAAGGTTAACAACTTATTTTTTTCTTTTCTTAAATCCGCTCCCTTTTGGGCCACCGGGTGAAGGACGTCCAGACTTTTGGTTCTGGCCTACATTTGGTGAAAGGTCACGCTTTCCATAAATCTCGCCTTTGCAGATCCAAACTTTCACACCGAGTAAACCGGTCTTGGTTAAGGCTTCTGCAAGAGCATAATCTATATCAGCTCTCAGAGTATGCAAAGGAGTACGACCATCTTTATACATTTCTGAACGTGCCATTTCAGCGCCGTTTAAGCGACCTGAAACCTGAATTTTGATGCCTTGCGCTCCCATTCTCATGGTTGAAGCAATAGCCATTTTAGTCGCACGACGGTAGGCAATTTTACCTTCAATCTGACGGGCAATGTTTACAGCTACAATTTTGGCATCCAATTCCGGACGTTTGATTTCAAAAATATTGATCTGAACTTCTTTGTTGGTGATCTTCTTTAACTCTTCTTTCAGTTTATCAACTTCCTGACCACCTTTACCAATAATAATACCTGGTCTGGAGGTGTGAACAGTGATAGTAATAAGCTTCAGTGTACGTTCAATGATAATCTTGGAAATACTGGCTTTTGCCAAACGGGCATTCAGATATTCCCTGATTCTAAAATCTTCCACGAGCTTATCGCCATAGTTGTTTCCACCGAACCAATTGGAATCCCATCCTTTGATGATTCCTAAACGATTAGCGATTGGATTAACTTTTTGTCCCATGTATTATTATTTATACTGTTTCTTTAACTTGAATTAAACTACCAAGACTAACAGTCACATGATTGGATCTTTTCTTGATCCGGTGTGCACGCCCCTGTGGAGCAGGCATTAGTCTTTTCAATATTCTTCCTGAATCAACAGCGATAGCTTTCACATACAAATTACTTTCTTCCAGACGACTTCCTTCATTTTTAGCCTGCCAGTTAGCAATAGCTGACATAACTAATTTTTCAAGCCTGCGTGAAGATTCCTTTGATGAAAACTTAAGTACATCAAGAGCTCTGTTTACTTCCATACCGCGAACCATATCGGCTACCAGCCTCATTTTTCGTGGTGAAGTAGGACAATTCTTCAAAACTGCAAAATATTGCTGTTTTTTAGCTTCCTTTTGTTCGGTTGCACTATTTCTTTTTCTAGCACCCATCGTGAATTCTTTTAATAGTTAATGAGAATCTCATGCCTTACTTTCTTCCTTTGGCATGACCCCTGAAAGTTCTTGTAGGTGCAAATTCACCAAATTTATGGCCAACCATATTTTCAGTTACATAAACCGGAATGAATTTATTCCCGTTGTGAACTGCAATAGTTTGCCCTACAAAGTCAGGAGAAATTACTGATGCTCTGGCCCATGTCTTGATGACCGACTTTTTATTTGTCTCAATCATAGCTAAAACTTTACGTTCGAGCTTGAAATCGATAAAAGGCCCTTTCTTTAATGAACGACTCATATTCTTCTCCGTTTAATTATTTCTTCCGTTTTTCTACAATATACCTGTTGGAAGCTTTCTTCAGCGAACGGGTTTTGAAGCCTTTAGCTAACAAGCCTTTACGTGAACGCGGATGTCCACCTGAAGAACGACCTTCGCCACCACCCATGGGGTGATCAACCGGGTTCATAGCAACACCTCTGACACGAGGTCTTCTACCAAGCCATCTTGAACGACCAGCTTTCCCTGATCTTTCGAGGTTATGCTCGGTATTTCCAACAATACCTACTGTAGCACGACAAGTTATGAGTACCATTCTTGATTCGCCTGAAGGCAATTTCACGATAGCATACTTTCCTTCTCTGGAAGTTAACTGAGCATAAGTTCCGGCACTACGCGCCATCACACCTCCCTGACTGGGATGAAGTTCAATGTTGTGAACCAGGGTTCCTAGGGGTATTTCAGCTAGTGGTAATGTATTCCCTATTTCAGGTGACACACCTGTTCCGCTCTCGATTTTCTGGCCAACTTTTAATCCGTTGGGAGCCAGCATATACCTTTTTTCACCATCTGGAAAAACCAGCAGTGCAATTCGAGCGGTACGGTTTGGATCATACTGAATAGATTCAACAACAGCAGCAATTCCGTCTTTATCTCTTTTGAAATCGATAAAACGGTATTTGCGTTTGTGGCCACCACCTATATACCTCATTGTCATGCGACCCTGGCTGTTACGACCGCCAGATCTCGTCATGGGCTTCAACAATGATTTTTCAGGTGTTGATGCAGTAATGGACTCAAAGGTCCCGGCAATCTTGTGCCTTTGCCCCGGAGTAACTGGATTTAATTTTCTTACTGCCATTTTATATTAAATATTACTGTAAAAATCAATAACTTCTCCTTTTGCTATTGTAACAATAGCTTTTTTGCTCATTCCGGTATTTCCGGTAATGACTCCGGCTTTGGTAAAGCGAGATTTTCTTTTACCACCGTTAATTAATGTATTGACAGATTCCACTGAAACATTATAAAAACTTTCAATAGCTTTTCTAATCTGCAATTTATTCGCGTTCCGATTAACGATAAAACCATAGCGGTTAAGACCTTCGGCCTGACCTGTCATCTTTTCGGTAACGATCGGTTTAATTAAAATTTCCATTTTCAAGCCTTTTAAATCTTAAACAATTCTTCAATTTTACTCACTGAACTTTCCAGAACTATTACTTTTTTTGCATTCAAAATCTGATAAGTATTTAATTCTAAAGCAGTTGTGACGGAAATAGTCTCTAAATTTCTGGAGGACAAATATATATTTTTATTTTCTTCCGGTAAAACGAAAAGTGACTTTTTATCATTAATTTTCAGATTATTACTGATTTGCACCATTTCGCGCGTTTTTGGAGATTCAAAAGAGAAATCTTCAACGACCAGAATTGCTTCTTCAAGGGCTTTATAGGTTAAAGCTGACTTACGTGCAAGCGACTTAACTTTTTTGTTTAACTTAAAGTCATAGTTTCTTGGACGTGGACCAAATACGCGGCCTCCTCCACGGAAAACAGGTGATTTGATGCTACCTGCTCTGGCGGTTCCTGTACCTTTTTGTTTTTTAATCTTCCGGGTACTACCTGAAATATCAGCACGTTCCTTCGAACTGTGAGTTCCTTGTCTTTTATTGGCCAGGATTTGTTTTACATCCAGGTAAATGGCATGGTCATTTGGCTCAATACCGAAAATCTGATCGTCTAACGAAACAGTTCTTCCGGTTTCCTGTCCTGCTGTATTTAATACTTTTATTTCCATTACTGATAAATAATTACGTAAGAATTTCTAGCACCAGGAATTGATCCTTTAACTACTAATAAATTTGACTCCGGAATGATTTTCAAAACTTTCAGGTTTTGAATCGTTACATTGTCGGTGCCATCATTACCAGCCATACGCATCCCTTTGAATACGCGTGATGGATAAGAAGACGCACCTACCGAACCCGGGGCTCTGAGGCGATTGTGCTGTCCGTGAGTACTGTCGCCAACACCACGGAAGCCGTGACGTTTAACAACTCCCTGGAATCCTTTACCTTTGGTTACACCCTGAACGTCTACCCATCCTTCTGGAATGATGGAATCAACGGTAACAATGTCACCTAATTTAAATTCTCCAATTAGCTCCTTAAACTCAATGAGTTTTCTTTTGGGTTCTGTCTCAGCTTTCTTGAAATGTCCCAATTCAGCTTTGTTGGTGTGCTTTTCCTTTTTGTCTTCAAAGCCCAGCTGAACGGAGTTGTAGCCGTCAGTTTCTACCGATTTCACCTGTGTCACCACACATGGACCGGCTTGAATCACAGTGCATGGGATGTTTTTCCCCTCAACACTGAATACGGAAGTCATTCCGATTTTTTTACCGATTAATCCTGCCATTTTTTTTGTTTTTTACAGGTTATCAAACTTTAATTTCTACTTCGACGCCACTTGGTAATTCAAGCTTCATTAAGGCATCAATTGTTTTTGCTGTTGAACTGTAAATGTCAATCAAACGTTTGTAAGACGACAGCTCGAATTGTTCCCTTGATTTTTTATTTACAAAGGTTGAGCGTAAGACAGTAAAAATACGTTTGTGTGTAGGAAGCGGGATTGGTCCGCTTACGATAGCACCTGTAGATTTAACTGTTTTTACGATCTTTTCAGCCGACTTGTCCACCAAGTTGTGATCATACGATTTCAGCTTAATTCTGATCTTTTGACTCATAATGAGAAATAATAATACAGTTTATAATTATAATAAGTCTGTTCTTCCTTTAAGATCTTCAAGGACTTTTATTGCCAGTTGTTTTGGCAATTCAACGTATTTTGAGAATTCCATCGAAGAAGTTGCACGACCTGAAGATAAAGTCCGAAGCACAGTAACATATCCGAATAATTCAGAAAGCGGAACCAATGCTTTTATCACACGGGCACCTGATTTTTCTTCCATACCTTCGATATGTCCCCGACGACGGTTAAGATCACCGATAATGTCACCCATGTATTCTTCAGGAGTAACAATCTCGCATTTCATAATTGGTTCAAGTAATCTTGGACCTGCTTTTCCGGCTGCATTTTTGAATGCCTGACGTGCACAGATCTCGAATGACAGTGCATCGGAGTCAACGGCATGGTAACTACCATCGAGTAAGGTAACTTTCAGACTATCGACATTGAACCCGGCTAAAGGCCCGTTTAACAAAGCTGATTCGAAACCTTTTTGTACGGATGGTATATATTCACGGGGAACGTTTCCTCCTTTAACAGCATCAATAAACTGAAGTCCGGTTTTACCTTCGTCAGCAGGTTCAACACGTACGCTGATATCAGCGAATTTACCACGTCCTCCGGATTGTTTCTTGAATACTTCACGAAGTTCAACCATTTTAGTGATACATTCTTTATACGCAACCTGCGGGGCTCCCTGGTTACATTCAACTTTGAATTCCCGGCGAAGACGGTCAACAATAATTTCAAGGTGAAGTTCACCCATACCTCTGATTACAGTCTGACCTGAATCAGGATCAGTATGGACTTTAAATGTCGGATCTTCTTCGGCAAGTTTATACAAACCGGTGTTCAGTTTATCCAGATCCTTTTGAGTTTTTGGCTCAATGGCAATGCCAATAACCGGTTCCGGAAAGTCCATGCTTTCGAGAACGACGGGATTGTTGAGATCGGATAAGGTATCGCCGGTTCGGATATCTTTAAACCCTACAGCAGCGCAAATATCACCAGCTTCTATGACATCAATCGCATTTTGTTTGTTCGAATGCATCTGATAAATACGGGAAATACGCTCTTTTTTACCTGTTCTTGAATTGAACACGGAATCTCCGGCGTTAATTTTTCCTGAATAAATACGGATGAAACACAAACGGCCAACATAAGGATCGGTAGCAATTTTAAAGGCGAGTGCAGCCAGAGGCTCTTTAACATCGGCATGACGAATGATTTCCACTTCAGGATCATCATACTCAACACCCACGATGTCACCTTTGTCAAGCGGACTTGGAAGGAATGAACATACGGCATCAAGCAATCGCTGAACACCTTTGTTTTTAAATGCGGAACCGCACATCATCGGAATGATGGAACCACTGATTGTAGCTTTACGGATAACCTCATTCAAATGGTCAGGAGTTATTGAATCCGGATCTTCAAAGAAACGTTCAAGCAACTCATCATCATGTTCAGCAACAGATTCAACCAGTTTTGCCCGGTATTCATCCGATATAAGTTTCATATCGGCAGGAATTTCTTCCATATAATAGGTCGTACCTAATGTTGCATCATCTTTCCAGCGGATTGCTTTCATTTCAATCAGATCAACGACACCTTCAAACGTTTCTTCAGCACCAATCGGAATTGTGATCGGAACCGGGTTTGCACCCAGTTTCTCTCTAACCTCAGTAATAACATTAAAGAAGTCGGCACCCGAACGGTCCATTTTATTAACGAACCCGATACGTGGAACACCATATTTTTCGGCCTGACGCCAAACTGTTTCCGACTGAGCTTCCACTCCGCCAACAGCACAGAAAAGCGCAACAGCACCGTCGAGAACACGCAATGAACGCTCTACCTCAACAGTAAAGTCAACGTGTCCGGGAGTATCGATGATGTTAATTTTATGTTCTATATCCTGATATGTCCAGAATGTTGTTGTAGCAGCAGAAGTAATTGTAATACCACGTTCCTGTTCCTGCTCCATCCAGTCCATGGTGGCGGCCCCATCATGCACTTCACCGATTCGGTGCGTAATACCTGTATAATACAGGATTCGCTCCGAAGTGGTCGTTTTGCCAGCATCAATGTGAGCCATGATGCCAATATTTCTAGTATATCTTAAGTCTTTTGCCATTTTTTACCAATATCTTTCCTTTAACTAAAACGCTTTCTATCCTCTTCCAAATCTTAAAAACGGAAATGTGCAAATGCGCGGTTGGCTTCAGCCATACGGTGAGTGTCTTCTTTCTTCTTGTAAGCTCCACCTTCTTCATTATAAGCCGCAACAATTTCGCCTGCAAGTTTTTCAGCCATTGAACGGCCTGAACGTTTGCGGGAATATAAGATTAAGTTTTTTACGGATATCGAGGTTTTCCTTTCAGTGCGGATTTCCATAGGAACCTGGAAAGTAGCTCCACCAACTCGTCTGCTTTTCACTTCAACGTGAGGAGTAATTTTTTCGAGGGCTTTTTTAAACACATCTACCGGACTAACTTCAGAGTCCTTCATTTTCGTTGCAACGATGTCCATCGCGTCATAAAAAATCTGATACGCGATTGATTTCTTTCCGTCATACATCAAATCGTTGACGAAGCGGGTAACCAGAATGTCGTTGAACTTTGGATCAGGCAGAATGATCCTCTTCTTTGGTTTCGATTTTCTCATTATGTAATGCTTAAGTGTTATTTAAATTCGCTGTCGTTTGTGGGCTTCAATCGGCACCTGGCCTCTTTACTCAACTCAAACCACTAAGCTAGAACGTCAATTAATAAATAAATAAATAAGGAAAAATTACTTTTTCACTTTTGGTCTTTTGGTACCGTATTTCGACCGTCTTTGAGTACGACCTTCAACACCGGCGGTATCCAAAGCGCCACGAATTAAATGGTAACGAACTCCCGGAAGGTCTTTCACCCTGCCACCGCGTACCAATACAATAGAGTGTTCCTGAAGGTTATGACCCTCTCCCGGAATGTAAGCGTTTACTTCCTTACCATTTGTTAAACGAACCCTGGCTACCTTACGCATAGCTGAATTTGGTTTCTTGGGAGTTGTGGTGTAAACACGAACACAAACTCCCCTTCTCTGTGGGCAGGAATCCAATGCCGGAGATTTACTCTTCTCCGCATTACTTTGTCTACCTTTTCGAACTAACTGCTGAATCGTTGGCATATAGCTACTCTTAATTTTAATATTACTTTACGCAAAAAATTGGTCTGCAAAGGTATCGTAATTTTCCACAATTCCAATACGGTACAGTCCGATTTCAGGGATTTTCCCTTAAAAACGGCTCGCAAAAGTACTAATTACCAAACGAAAACCCAATGAATTTTTTAAAAAAGTGATCTTTTTTTGATTATTCTTAATGTAGTAGTCAGGATAATTTTCCGAATGCCTTACTCCGAAAGGGTAGCCCGGTGTTTTAGATGAGATTTCACAGGATTAATAAATCGTTGAATGAGCCTTAAATCCTTTGTAATTATTTCAGCCGATCCTTTCATTTCCTGGCTGAATTTTAATGGAATGTTGTAATTGGTCTTCATATCCTGTGGGATTCCGACTTCAACCGTATAGTATTCATGGTTCGTGACAAGTGAAATGCTCTTCACAGTACCTGTCAGATGACCATATTCCATGTAAGGGAAATTTTCAAACCGTATAAGAACTTTTTGACCTATGGCTACTTTTCCGGCCCCCTTTGCCGGCAGACTGAGACGACCAATTATTGGGGACTGTTTTTCAGGAATTACAGCAAACACGGTTTCATCTTTTTTGACCTGCTGATTTTTACTCCAGTAAGCGGTAAAGCTCACTTTCCCGGCAACCGGACTCCGGATTATAAATGTTTGTTCCCAAAAGGCCAGCCCGCTCTTTAACACGTTCGCCGCTTCAATTAAGGTATTCTGGGCCTTTTTCTTTTGATCAACAAATTCAATTTCAGTATCCACAACATCCTGTTCAAGTTTAAGAATTGAACTTTGAGTTTCGGCAAGTCTGGTTTGTGCTCCGTTCAAATTGTATTTCTTCTGAATCAGCAGCGTTTTAGATTTTTCCAAATCCAGGGAAGACAGTACACTTTTTAATTCCAGCAGTGAATCGCGTTTGAACTGCGAACTTACCAGACGAAAATCTGCCTCCATATTTTGCTTTTGAGCCAAAAGCCGATCGTAATAAATACGGTTCATTGAAACCTGTTGGCGGAGGGATTTAATCTTCTTCGGATATAAATCCAACCTGAGAAAGGTGAAATAATCGTTGTACAACCTCACGAAACCGGAATATTCTGATTGAACATCGCCCAATTGAAGATTAGTTTCGGGATGAATGGCTGTCAAAGTATCTAAACCGGATATAAAAGCTTCCGACCGGTAAAGCATATCTTTCACCTTTTGGACATCCTGATAACAAGCTGTATTTTCAAGAATGGCTATGACCTGATTGTCAGAAACCAGCTGTTCATCAGTGACCAGCAGCGAATCGATCCGGGCAGTGGTGCGAGCTGCCAGAAAAGCGGGAGGATTTGCGGTGAGAATGACAATATCGGCATCAATAACATCAGGATACCGAAAGAAATAGCTGCCCACCAGGAAAAGGACCAGGATTCCAAAAATGAGCGAAATACCCGAATGTATCAACCAACGCGGCGATTGCTGAACGATTTCCTGAAATTCGTCGCTCCGAAGTTCTATATCTATCGGTTCCTTTTCCATATTATTTCATAATTTTCACTTTCTCAACATAAAAAACGTTGGTCTATAATGTTTTATTTCAATAATTTGCGACTTTCAACATCATGTAAAATTCTCATTTGTTGAATGGCATCGGTATGAATGTGGTAATTCAACTTAGACAGTTCTCGCTTTGCTGTCCAACCAAGCTGTTTTTGTTCCTCTTCTTTGAGGCGTTGAAACTCTTTTATTAAATATAATTCAAACTCTACCGACACCCAACTTGCAAACTTAAAGGCAATATCTCTTTGAGCATAGGTTCCACCACCTGCACCATTTTTCGTAATTATTCCAATTGCTCCGGTAAGTTCAACCCATCGAGAAGGACTCATTGTAAAAGCATTATTTCCGGCATCTTTCAAAAGGGGGTCGAAATCGACCCCCTTAAAAGCAGGATTGTTTAGTTTCTCCCAAAGTCCTAGATACTCCAGCGTATTTTTGAGCCTCATCCAATTTTTTACTACATCTTTTGGCTCAACAGGATTTTTTTGTTTGGCAATATCGGTAATACTTAAATAATCAATACCGTTCACTTTTAAAGTCCGAATCGAAACCTCTTTTACTAGTATATTGGTTGTTTTTGACATGCTGCTATGAATTAATAACTTTTTCCATTTTTAAA
>JBBSBP010000017.1:0-78804 GCA_038251165.1 Bacteroidales bacterium
AAAGCAGGCTGACTGACACGTTCGAGCTAAAAAGATATAACAGCAGGAGTATACCTCAGGCATAAGGGTATAAAAAGCATACACTTCCCGAAGCAGAACAAAAAAAATCCCACTGGAGTTATTCCGATGGGATTTTTTATCAATATGTAAATTGATGATTAAACTGCCTGTACCTGTTCAAGTCCTTCAAAACCTTTTTTTACAGCTTCAAGGTTCATGGAAATCAAATGGTGGTGGCGGCCTGGAAGCGATTTTTGCAAACCTTTTTCAACACTTTCCATTTTGACCACTGGTTTGGCTTTCAGGTATGCACCCAAAACCACCATGTTAAAGGTTTTTACATTGCCCAGTTCGGCGGCTATCAGGGTTCCTTCAATCTTATATATGTTTATGTCGGTGCGTTTTGGGGGATGGATGATTCCGTTCGGATCGTAAATCAGTACACCTCCCGGCTTAACATGCGGCTCAAATTTGTCCATCGACTGCTGATTCAGAATGATGGCCGTATCGTATTCGTTCAAAACCGGTGAACTGATGCGGCTGTCGCTCAGGATAACTGTTACGTTAGCTGTTCCGCCGCGCATTTCAGGGCCATATGATGGAAACCAGGAAACTTCCTGATTGGCCATGACGCCTGAATAGGCCAGTATTTTTCCCATTGAAAGTACGCCCTGTCCGCCAAATCCGGCTATAATGATTTCTTCAGTCATGGTTTTCAGTTTTTAATTGGTGTATAACTTTCCGGATCTGTCTTGGAGCTGTCTTTCAGGTCGCCCGGCTGATAGAATGGGAACATATTTTCGACCATCCATTCATTGGCTTTCACCGGTGTCATTTTCCAGTTCATGTTACAGGTCGAAACGACTTCGACAAAGGATGTTCCTTTTTTATCGATCGCTGCCTGAAATGCCTTTGTGATCGCCTTCTTACATCTGCGAATGGTAGCAGGTGTATGAACCGATTGCCGGGTAACATAGGATGTTCCGGGTAACTGGGCTATCAGTTCAGTTATTTTCAGGGGATATCCATTGCGTCCGGCATCGCGGCCGTTCGGTGTTGTGGCAGTTATTTGTCCAAGCAATGTAGTTGGTGCCATTTGTCCGCCTGTCATTCCGTAAATACCATTATTGATAAAAATGACTACTATGTTTTCGCCGCGGTTGCAGGCATGCAATATTTCAGCAGAACCGATCGAGGCTAAATCGCCGTCGCCCTGATAGGTGAAAACAACTTTATCAGGATTGGTGCGGGCAATTCCTGTTGCAACGGCCGGGGCTCTTCCGTGAGCAGCCTCCTGCCAGTCGATTTCGATGTAATTGTAAGCAAAAACGGCACATCCAACGGGCGAAACGCCAATGGTTTTATCCTGAATGTCAAGATCTTCGATGACTTCGGCTAAAAGCTTATGCACCACACCATGACTGCATCCCGGGCAATAATGCATGGTATTTTCGGTTAACAATTTTGGTTTTTCGTAAACCAGGTTATTGGGATTAATAATATCTGCAAGTTCCATAAATTATCCTCCTATCAGTTTTTGTTCCAGGGCTTCCACTACTTCAACCGGACTTGGAATAATGCCTCCCATTCGTCCGAAGTGTTTTACCGGGATTGAACAACCGGCACAGCCAACTGCCAGCTGAACATCTTCAATCATCTGACCGGCATTCATTTCAACAACCAGAATGCCTTTTATCCGTTTGGCAAGAGCGGCAATTGGTTTTTTAGGGAAGGGGAATAAGGTTATCGGGCGTAAGAGGCCAACCTTGATTCCTTTTTCACGTGCTACATCAACGGCCTTCTGGCAGATACGTGATGATGATCCAAAAGCTACCAAAAGGTATTCGGCATCATCACACTGAAATTCTTCAAAAAGTACTTCATCTTTCTCCATCCTGGTATATTTCTCCTGAAGGCGCTGGTTGTTCTGCTCCATCTTTCCGGAGTCCATTTCAAGTGAAGTAATGATATTACGCTGACGGTTTGATTTCCGGCCATTGGTTACCCATGAACCATATTTTTCATTGATTTCTTCGTCGGTTAAGCGGGGGATATATTCGGCCAGAACGACTTTTTCCATCATCTGTCCAATAACCCCGTCGGTTAGAATCATCGCGGGATTGCGGTATTTAAATGCCAGTTGAAAGCCAAGTTCCACAAAATCGTTCATTTCCTGAACCGATGAAGGGGCAAGCACAATCAGGCGGTAATCGCCATGTCCTCCTCCTTTGGTTGACTGGAAATAGTCGGCCTGTGAGGGTTGAATGGTTCCCAGTCCCGGACCTCCGCGTTGAACATTTACAATCAGGCAAGGTAATTCAGCCCCGGCAATGTATGATATTCCTTCAGCCATTAAACTGATGCCCGGACTGGAGGAAGATGTGATAACTTTTTTCCCGGTGGCTGCTGCACCGTAGATCATATGGATGGAAGCAATTTCACTTTCAGCCTGAAGAACAACCATTCCGGTTTCGTTCCACGGTTCACGATCCATCAGGGTTTCCATTACTTCCGACTGGGGAGTTATGGGATATCCGAAATAACCGTCGCACCCACAACGAATGGCTGCTTCGGCAATGACCTCATTTCCCTTCATTAATCTTAATTCACCCATTATGCTATTTTTAGATTGTTGCTTTTTAAAGTTTAACCCGGTAAACGGTAATGCAGGTGTCGGGACAAACTGTTGCACAGTTTGAACAACCAATACAGGCTTCGGGATTTTTCATAAACGAATAATGATATCCGCGGCTGTTGACCTGTTTGTTTTGACTCAGTACATCCTGAGGACAAGCCACCACACAAAGACCGCAGCCTTTGCATTCTTCATTGTCAACGACCACTGCACCAATAACTTTTGCCATAATTTTCTTGTTTTTATAAAGGGAAATCGGCATGAAACTGCTTCAGTCGTTTTCCCAAATCATCAAATTGTTCTCTTTTGACGTGTGAAACACAGGCCCGGAGACCTTCTTTATCACTACCCGTATTTTTTAATGTAATTGCACTGATACCGTAATGCAAAAGGTTTCCAAGGAGTTCACCTCCGGTCATCCCGGGGTATCCGACCGTAAAGTAAAATCCATCGGCAATAGGTTCTTCGCCATCTTTTTCATAGACAACCTGAAATCCATTGGTTATAAATAAATCTTTCATGATTTTGGCTTTCCGGCCATATTCTTTGACATTGTCAATGAAATTGAATTCACCGTCGCTGGCTGCTTTAAACATGGCTGCCAGCGCATGCTGGGTCGAATGGGTTATTCCGGACGAAAGCGAGTACAAAACCTGCATCACAATGGTAAATCCAAACGGTTTGGAGCCGAACCGGGTCTCCAGATTATCATACTGCCGGTTCCACAAGGCATTTGAAATGGCCATGATGGCTCCCCGCTGACCAGCATAGGAGAATATTTTCGACCCGGAGATAAACAGCACATAATGATCGGTATATTTGGCAACCGTAGGCTGATAGGGTGGCTTCCCCGGAGTATACAGATCTTTCCGGAAATCCATGCCGAAATAGGCCAGGTCTTCCATGACAATTACATCGTATTTGGTGGCCAGTTCGCCAATAATCTGCAGTTCTTCTTCCGTAAAACAAATCCAGCTTGGATTGTTCGGATTCGAATAAATCATTGAATTAATGTGGCCCTTCGACAGGTAGGATTCGAGCTTTGTCCGCAGTTTTTTACCCCTGAAGTCAAAGACATCAAACGACTCGAACCGATGACCCATCACGATCATTTGCTGTTTTTGAACCGGAAATCCAGGATCAAGGAACAGGCTGGTGTCTTTTTTCTGATCGACATTTCCGGCTACCAGAAGCGCTGCAAATGTTCCCTGCATAGCTCCTGAAGTCGGGATACAGCTGGCCGGTCCCAAATCAATATCCATAAATAGTTTGATGAACCGGGAAGCTTCGTTTTTGAGCGGTCTGATACCATCCATCATCGGGTAAACAGAAGCAACTCCCGATTGAAGCGCTTTGATCTCGGCATCAACGCCAACCTGGGCTGCCGGTAATCCGGGAACGCCCATTTCCATGCGTATGAACCTGACTTTACTTTCTTCTTCAATGAAGTTAATCAGTGCTACAATTTCCCGGATCGATGCTTTCCCAAGATCTTTAATTTGAAGCTGGCTGATATATCTATTTACAATTTCTTGCTTTACCGGTGTATTTTCCATTTAAAGAATCGGAATTTTGAGTAAAAATAAGCAAAGTATTTGCGATAAATCGAATGCTTTAAGGGTATTGCAAAACAGGTTTGGTAATTTGGAAACTGATCGTGTCCCCAAATTCAAAATCGAAAGCAGACATCGCCTTTCTGTAGTGATTTGTAACAAAATCAGGTTAAAAGGTGAACCTGTATTTTATCATGTTTCCTGTTTTTACAGGCCGAATGCCGGTTTTAGGCTTTTAACCCAGTTGGCAACACGTTCGTCGGTCAGTTCGGACTCAAAATCTTCGTCGATCGGAAGGCCAATAAACATGCCGTCGATTACTGCTTCTGAATCCTCGAATTCATAAGACGACGGATCAACTTTCCCAACAAGTGTAGCTCCGTTTTTCAGGAGATCTTTGGCCAGTACACCCATTGCATTTACAAAATGACTGGAATAGGTAACATGATCGCCCAGACCAAAAATGGCTACTGTTTTACCCGAAAACTCAACTTTACTGATGTTGGGAAAAAATTTACTCCAGTCGGTATTTGAATAGTCCGAATCCCAGGTTTCTTTTCCTACCGTAGAAATACCAAAGATGATCTGATCATACTTTTCCAGATCAGAAGCTTTAGCATCGTTCACCGAAATCATTTCTACATTTTGTTCGCCCATGGCTGCTTTTACTTTTTCGGCAACACGGTGAACGGAACCTTTTAAAGGACCGAAGAATAATCCAATTTTGCTCATAAACTTTATTTTTACAGATTGTGAATTGCTAATTCGCCACGAACGTATTCCCCTAATACTGATAAGCTTGAAACATTTTTCAGTATGGCGTGAAGGGCTCTTTCATAATTTTCAAGTGAATCCCATTCCACATCGATATGGAAAGTATATTCGTTTGGTTTTCCGATAATCGGGACTGATTGTATTTTAGTCAGGTTAATTTTGTTTTCAGCGAAGGTATTCAGAACATTGGCCAAAGCGCCATAATAGTGGCCAACTTCGAAACACAGCGAAGCTTTATTGCTTAATTCGTTGGGCGCCGCATGTTTCGATAAGATCAGGAAGCGGGTATAGTTTTTACTGTTGGTTTCGAGGCCGGTATCAAGTATTTCAAGTCCGTAAATTTCAGCGGTACGCTGATTCCCGATAGCAGCTGAATCTGTTAATTTTTCATCATGAACCAGTTTCCCTGAAGCTGCGGTGTCCTGATTTTCGATGATGCGAACATTTGGGAAAAAATTTTCAAGGTACTCTGCGCACTGTTTGATCGCAATCGGGTGCGAATAAATGGTTTTGATATTGTCTTTCGTGACACCCGGATTGGCCATCAGAACCATCTGGATATGGATATAAATCTCGCCAATGACCTTTAAATGATAATCGCGGATCAGTGCATAGTTTTGCAGTAAACTTCCGGCTATCGAATTTTCAATCGCCATTACAGCAATATTAACATGGTCTGCATCAATCAGATTACAAACACTGGTAAAGGACTTGCATTCGATAACTTTTATTTCATCTTCAAAATATCTTCTTGCAGCATCTTCGTGAAATGAACCTGCAATTCCCTGTATGGCTATTTTCTTCATCTTTCGTATTAAGTTAAAATCCCGGACAAAGCCGGGACAATTTACGGAAAATATCCTGATATCTTCCGGAGTGCGGCCGGCAAAGATAACAATTGAAGAGGTATTTCAGTTTTTTGTTTGGCATGGAATTTTTTGTTTTTCCTTACCCGGTAATTTACAGCCTGTTTCCCCTGGCTGTTTATCAACTGGTTTTTTCTGAAGACCAGGTAGTTATTTCGCTAAAAAGTCAGTCGGTCAATGTAAGCTGGTAATCAGGTGATTCGATATGCAAAACAAGATGTTTGAATGGCTAAATTTTGTACATATCGCTGGCACTCACCAACTCCAGCTTATGAGCCTGAAGGACTTCGATGCACTTTTGAATGTTGTCGGGTTTCAAAACAATATTGGCTGTTTTATTATCCATGGAATAGGCGTATAAATATTCGATAAAAACACCTTCCCCGGAGAGGATATTCAATGCCCGGGCCAGTGCACCCGGCTCATTCGGACTATTCAGGCAAATCACATCAGTCAGTCTGCCCGAAAATTCAGCTTCCTTTAACAGGTTCAGTGCTTTTTCCGGTTCAGATACGATCAGGCGCAGGATGCCAAATTCCGAAGTGTCGGCTAAACTTAATGCTGACATGTTAATGCCCGCATTTCCTAGAAGTTGAGTCACTTCGTTCAGTCTCCCGGTTTTATTTTCAAGAAATACGGATAGTTGTTTAATGATCATGATTATTTCTCCTACAAATTACGGTTATCTATTACTCGTTTTGCTTTTCCTGCAGTTCGTTCAA
This sequence comes from Bacteroidales bacterium, assembly GCA_038251165.1. Taxonomy (GTDB): domain Bacteria; phylum Bacteroidota; class Bacteroidia; order Bacteroidales; family Prolixibacteraceae; genus Aquipluma. The sequence goes on from JBBSBP010000017.1 coordinate 6,551, forward strand.
TGGTTTTTGGTTCAACCAGTTTCACATCGACCGAAATACCAAGAGTGCTTTGAAGTTTATGCGTGATTTTTTTTCGCAGCGCTTCCAGTTGCCTGATTTCATCAGAAAAGAACTGTTCCTGAACTTCAACCAGCAGTTTCAGTGTGTCCAGGTTACCTTCCCGGTCAACAATAAGTAAATAATGTGGAGCTGTTTCACTCATTTCGAGCAGCACACTTTCAATCTGCGACGGAAATACATTCACGCCGCGGATGATGAGCATGTCGTCGCTTCGGCCTTTGCATTTTTCCATTCTGACCAGTGTGCGGCCACAGGCACATTTATCGTAATTCAGGCGGGTGAGGTCGCGTGTCCGGTAACGGATGAGTGGAATCCCCTCTTTGGTGATGGTTGTAAATACCAGTTCTCCGATTTCACCGGCGGGCAGAGGTTCCAGCGTAACGGGATCAATAATTTCAGGAACAAAATGATCTTCATTGATGTGCATCCCGGCCTGGTATTCGCATTCACACGAAACACCGGGGCCGATAATTTCGCTTAACCCGTAAATATCGATGGCTTTCAGTCCCAGTTTGGCTTCAATTTCCCTGCGCATGTTTTCGGTCCAGGGTTCAGCTCCAAAAATGCCGACGCGCAATTTCAGATCTTCTTTTCTGATCCCTGCAGCTTCCATTTCTTCAGCCAGAAACAGCGAATATGAAGGGGTACAGGCAATTACACTGGTTCCGAAATCCTGCATCAGCTGAAGTTGTTTGTCCGTATTCCCTCCTGAAATCGGAATCACAGAGGCCCCCAGGTTTTCACAGCCATAATGAAGTCCCAGTCCACCGGTAAAAAGTCCGTAACCATAGGCTATCTGAACAATGTCCTCGCGGTGAACCCCGGCCATGCAAAGCGAACGTGTAACGACTTCCGACCAGCTGTTCAGATCCTTACGGGTATATCCAACTACAGTTGGTTTACCGGTTGTTCCTGAAGAAGCATGAATCCGGACTATTTCGCTCATCGGAACAGTGAACATTCCAAACGGATAGTTGTCGCGCAAATCGGTTTTAAGTGTAAAAGGCAGTTTGCTCAAATCGTCGATTGACTGAATATCATCGGGCAACAATCCGGCTTCCTGCATTTTTTGGCGATAGCTGGGCACATTGTGGTAAATTCGTTTAACTGTTTCTTTTAGTCTTTCGGTTTGAACCGCTTTCATTTCTTCGCGGCCCGCACATTCCATCTTTTCGTTCCAGATCATTTTATGGGTTTGAATGGATATAACTTTTTAAAGTAAACTATTTTTCTGAATAAGGTCGAATCCAATCGACTATGCTGCAAAATTCTGAAAAGGAATCAAAAGTAAACGATTTATCTTATACTGCAAAAATCAATGGACCGTGTTTGTAAGCGATTTGGCGTAAATACTTACATTATACCAGTTGAAATATATAATTATAAAGCAATTATAAGTAAACTGATTCTTATTCTGAAAAATCCCTAAAGAATGTAGTTTAGATTTAGTTTGAATAATAAAAACAGGGGAGAGGTAAAAGGAGTTTTTATCTTTACCACCGAAAAGACCGGGTATAAATTTCGAATCAATAAATGTTCCCCGGAAAAGATCTGGTCTGATAAAATTTTCAGAACCTGCGTTTTTGATCTTGAATTTGCCTTTGGAAAAGTTTTAACAGGGTATTCCAGGCAATTTGAGCAACAGATTTAATGAAATGTTAAAGTTTTTCTGACCGATAAAGTCAGGTTTTTTAAAACTCAAATCTATCGTTAAAAAGAACTTTTAATGTTCGGAATAAGATTGGTTTCCAGAAACTAAAAAATATTTTAAATATCAGATATATAAATAGATAGTTATAGAATGTCATGAAGTGCATTTCCGTTTTTAAAATTTATTGCTGTCTTTTTTTTTGTTGTCTCATCATATGCTATTTCCCTCATCCGACCGTTTCAATTTAAATAATAAAGCCATCGCGAACTGAAAAATTCAAAAAAATCTGTTCCGGCGAATAATTTATTGTGTCAAACGTAATTTGAATTAAAATATAACTACTTTTGGAAGACATTTATCCATTAATTAAACAGTTATTATGAACATTTTTGTTGGAAGCCTTCCCTTTAAAATTGAGGAAAGCGAATTACAGGAAATTTTTGAAGAATACGGTGAAGTTACATCCGTAAAGATTATTACAGACAGAGCTACAGGTAGATCTAAAGGCTTTGGTTTTGTAGAAATGACAAACGAAGAAGAAGCTAAAAAAGCAATTGAAGAATTGAATAACGCTGAGATTGAAGGCCGGACAATTGTTGTAAATAAAGCTGAAGAGAAAAAAGAAGGCGGTCGTCCAGGTGGCGGTTTCCGTGGTGGCAACTCTGGTGGCGGCGGTGGCTTCCGAGGCGGTTCAGGCGGTGGCGGTGGCTTCCGTGGTGGCAGCGCAGGCGGCTCAGGCGGCGGCTTCAACAAAGGTGGCAGCGGTGGCGGCTTCAACCGTGGTGGTGGAAGCAGTGCTGGTGGTAACAGAAGATCTGAATACTAGGTAATTCCTGTTTTTGATTTGCTCTCAATGTAAAAGTTAACCGGGTTAATTTTTATAACTACATAAAGGCAAATAAATGAAGGTGAATAATTTCACTTTTATTTGTTTGCCTTCTTTTTCAGGATACAGTCAATACCGGTGACTGATCGGTTCATTCCTGAAAATTTATCCTTCTAATCCAATGAACTTTGCTGAAACATATTCTTTAATCATTTCCGCATGTTCCTGCTTTAAGGTAAAAACGAATACGTCAACAACAGCTTCGTCGTTTTCTTTACGAATGTCATAAATAATCGGATCAATCGAGACCGCAGCCCAGGGTGAGTTCAATATGCTTGCTTTCAGTTGTGGCAGCATCTTGTTAATATTGTGTTTTGTTTTAAACTTGAAACGAATCAATTGTTTTTCAAGGTTAATATTGGTACTGGGATGCGAAATAACTTTTGACCTGATTTTATGGTAGGGAATGGAGTCGATTGTTCCTTCCCTGGTTTCCAGTTCGAATGAAAAATGACCTGTTTTTAGCACCACCCCATTTATTTCGTCGATTTCCAGCCTGGTATTAACTTCTATTTTTCGTTGTATTTTAAGTATTACTCCAAATAGAAAATCACCCAGCAGAAACCATGCAGGAATAATCAGAATAAGCACCAATATCCCCAACACCAGCAGACCGGTATGATCCTGTGCCTTGTAGGCATGTTTTATAAACCAAATGACCAGCCCAATCCACGCCATAATCTCGGCTACAGGCAGCAGAAAGGAAATATATTGCCTGATTTCTCCCCGATAGGGCAGGTTTTTATTCAGCAAGGGGAGTATCCTGAACAGGAGCAGAATTGAAATCCCTGAAATGACAATTATCAGATACATAAGCGTACGATTAAATAATTCCTTTTTCGATACATACTTTTACGATAAATGGTTCGAGGTAGCTATTTAACGTGAAAACATTATCCTCTCTCAAGGTCAGGATTCCAGCGTTAAAAAAACGGGTTAAATAAACCTCGGCATCATCCGTTGTCAGAGTCATTATCCGGGCCAGCTTTTCAGCATTCATATTTTTATGCTGAATAAACAATGCAATCACAACCAGCCAATCTTTGTCGAGCTCATTCAAACATTCGGTATTGGGTAACTCCGGATTGGCAATAATCAAGAACTGATTGTTGACTGATTTAATATTCCTAAGCCAGGCACTTAACACGATTCCGGGGTTTCCTTTCGAATAATTGAAATAGGAATTGAACAATGCGGCCATCCGGATTGGCAGCATCGTTTCTTCTGTCTGATTATTGTATTCATAAGTCAATCCGCTGGCTTTGTGTCTTTTCAGAATTAATTGTTGTATTTGTTTGGAGTCGATTGGACTACATTCAATAATAGACAGGAGACTATCGTCAAGTGGAAAGACTTTGTTGATGATTTGATAGGAATGAATATTGCAATTCAGGATAAAGAATATTCTCCGGCTATAATTTTGAGCCAGGTTCATAATTTCTTCCAAAACAACATATCCATCATTCGATCGTTCCCACCACAATTCAAGGTCGTTCACCACAATCACACTATCTGTTGGTAAATTTCCGGCTATTTCGTCTGCATTACCTGTATTTTTCGTGGCTTTCCTCAGGCTGTCGAGCCAATCGGAGGGCTTAACCGAACCATTAACCGGAGCATTAACATTGAAAATATGATCGATTCGAAAGAGGTGATTGGTTGCCCAACGAGTCAGGGCGGTTTTTCCGGAGCCATGTTCGCCCATGATCAGAATTGCGCCGCCATGACCATCTTTATGTCGTTTTCTGGCGTTTTTTATTTGCAGAGTTTCTTCAACACGTGGTATCCAGAAATCATCGTTAATAAAAGATTTACTCTTAAAAAGGTTGAGATAAAAAACAGGTATTTGTGCAAATGTTCTTTTGTCAGGCATTAGTTTCTCTGTAAGATCAAGAATTTGACTGATACTGGTTTTCTCCGGTTTTATTAGTTTTAAATATTTCTTTGCAAGGATCACTCCACTACTTTTACTGTAGAGAAGGGCTACAATCTGGTTGGTGAAAGCTTCTTTTATTTTGTTGATCGTTTTGGTTAGGCCAATGTTGATTGCTTTGCCTTTTTGTTCCCTTATCCGGACATTTATTTTCTTTTCCGAGTCAATAATTGAATGCGAAAACAAAGGTGAAAAGGCATTCCGAATCAGGCTTTCCGACTGGTAATTCAGCTGTTCAACTTCACGGTCAAGCTTCTCCCTGATTTTCAAAAGCTGTACATTTAGCTTGCCGGTGAAGATAAGTTGGTCTTGTTTATTCAGTTGCTCCTGTTTATCCTGAATCTCCGGGTTTGTATACCTGAATTTAATCAGCGTATTTATTTCCCGGAATTCTTCCATGATTTGTTTAACCTGTGATTCCAGGTGTTCCAGCAATCGGTAATAAGGGTCACAAAAGATGGTGTCGATTGAAAAACGTGCAATTTTAAGCGGTTCAACCCGAACAGGGAATATATCGGTATGACTTTCACTGTTTTGAATCGCATCAACTTTATGATTGGAAATCTCTGTTTCAACCGGAAATTTTTCGATGAATTCAGTTATTTTGATGTAGGATTCCTGGAATAGTTCCCTGACTGCAAGAATATCAGGTGAATGAAATTCAGAAATCGAAACGGGTCTGGGTAAAATACCCTTGCCGATACTTGCAAGTAAACCGTTAATCGGATTTATGGCTTTTTCGGTTAATGTACTGGTTATTCGTTCACTTGTCCGATTGATGATCCTGCCGATCATTTTCTGATTCTGGAGGACAAAGCAATCCAAATACAATCCATTATTTATAAGAATTAAATTGGAGTTCCATTCCTCCGGAAATGCATCCAGTTGTTCCAGCTTGTTTTCATGTTTTGAATTTACTTTTGTCTTGAACTGGTGCAGTAAGTTTTCGCCGGCAGAAGCTGATACGAATGAAATAACCTGGTTCCGGGCTGCATGGAGTAAATTGGATCTGAATGTTGGAATTTGCTGAAGAATTTTATCTTCCAGCGTTTTGATGTCATTCATCAGCTTTTTGTCTCCCTGACTAAGTTTTTCCTTTCTGTTTTTGGGATCTCTAATCAGGTTTTCAAACAGTTCATTACTGTTCAGAATGATATCCTTTAATTCAGCATACATCGACTCATATTCAATTTCTAAAGATGATAATTGATTGAATGACACGTAATTAATGGTATGGTTCAGATGGTTGTCAAGTATCTTGTGAAAGGGAATACTGATGTTCTTTTCTTTTTTTCCTTCTTTGATGGTTACGATGAAGGTTTCAGGTGATTCAAACAGGTAATTGCCTAACTTCGTATGAAATGCTTTTAATCCCAGTAAAAGGATGTCTTTTGTTTCATTCAGGACAAGCGGAGATTTTTTTTCAAAAAAGTTGGTGAAGTAACTTAAAAAGGCCTGGTGATTTTTATTTACACTTTTCAGGAATTGCAAAACTGAACCTTCCTCCGATTCTTTTTCAAGAGCCTCAAGATTGGCATGGATTTCTTCCTTGAAGGTATGGACAAATGTTAACTGAGCTTTTACGGCTTTTTCAAATGTTTCTTCCACAAATTGTCCGGTTAACGACTGATAATCATGATCAAGTTTTTCAATCCTGATTTTAAACATTTTATTGTCAATTTCAGGTATTGACTTTAATTCTTCCAGTACCGGAATAGTGGAGGAAAGCGGTGTTTTTCTGACCATCGAATCTACCAGGTTTATTTCTTCAAATTCGGAAGAAGGACTCAGAATGAGCAGACTTGCCGGCAATGACGATATATTGTTTATGGTTTCGATATAATCACGGGTATAGGTATTGGTTCTGTGCGATACTCCTATGAGTATCAGGTCTGTATTTGCAGATTCGGTTTTGATGATCATCTCATTGTTCCGGTTTTCGAAACCATTTTCAATGATTTTTATTTCAGCATTAATTCTTGCCTCTTCGAGTAAAATGGCCGTGTTACGGTGCAACCTGTCGGTTATGGTTGTATCGCTGTTGATAATCATGATACGCAGCCGGGCATCTCTCCAGTCAGGAGCCGAAAGGATAAACTTCGCCAGGCTGATGCCAAAGCTGAAAACCCGGCCTTTCCCGTTCCACCAGATATCAATGCTTTCTTTTTTTCCAAAACCATGTTCCCTGTCGTAGTCGAGAAGAACTGCATTCAGGTTTTTATTTTTCAAATCAGTTAATATACTGGCCAAAAAGTCTGCATTTTGAACATCATGGCTCCAGCCCATCATGATTGTGTTTGGCTCAAAACCACTGAATCCATAAACGCTTGTTACCGTTTTGATTCCTTCTTCGAGGGTTTCGCATTTGAATTTCCGGCTAAAATATTCAAGTTCATGCTTGATTTTTTGATCTTTCGAATCGGGTTCATCGGTTCTGTTTTTTACATCGCCATACTCCAGTTCAAAGTTGGTTATTGCGCCAAGTTTTCCGGTTAGTGCAAGTCCAAGTTCGATCAGATGAGGCCTTGAATATTTGCCGCCGCTAAACAGGACAATGTTAGGCCTCCAGTTACGCATGTTAATTTTTTGCTTGTTGAGTCTTAACAGGGCGTGTTTGGCCAGGTTAGTCCAAAAGCTTCCCCAGGCATCGCTTTTATCCAATACCAGTTCTCTCCTTTTCAGAAAGAAATAGAGCAGGCCAAGTACAATTACCGCCCCGACGAGAGCCATGAAATCGAGCAGTATCATGATGATAAATGCAGACATTGCACCCACGATACTAACAGCCTTCGGGATTTTAAAGGCTGGCCTGAAATCAGAACTTGACCAGCTTTCGATGGCAGAGGCCAGATTGAGGAAAGCATATGTCGTGATAAAAAACATGGAAACAATCCGGGCAATTACATCCAGTTCTCCAATCATTATTCCCGCTTCAGCAATTACAAAGGCCAGTAATAAAGCATTTCTGGGTTCATCGGTTTTCCCGCTTCCTTTGGCAAATACTTTCGGAGCAATCTTGTCCATCGCAATAGCCTGGAGAATTCTCGGTGCACCTAAAATACTTCCTAATGCCGAAGACAAGGTTGCTCCCCAAATCCCGGCGATTACCAGGGGTGAAAAAAGGGATATTTTGAACAGAATCTGAGGATCGTTTTTTAAAGCTTCGGCATCAACGGTGTAAGCGTAAAAAAGAGCAAGGCCAATGTAAACGACAAAGCCTACCGCAACAGCTCCAACAGCCCCCAGTGGTAATGATTTCCTGGGATCTTTTAAATCGCCCGACATCGATACCCCGGCTTCAAAACCAGTTACTGCCGGGAAAAAGATACCAAAAAGAACCATAAACGGAGCTGCGCCAGCCAGAGGAGCCAGGTGTACTGCCTTTGGGGTAAACTCATGATGACCAAAGAAAATGGAAAGCAGGGAAAGTACGATAGCTGACATGATGAAATACTGTGATTTTATAGCCAGCGAAGTGCTTATGAAGGTAATGGCAGTTACCAGGATTAAAATAGCCGTCCCGGTAATACGTACATAGTTTATTGACGTATCGAGGTTCCAATAGCTTAGAAAACTTTCGGCAAAACCAATCAGGTACAGGCTCACACTGAATGACAATCCAACAAATAAGGCAAGACCAAGCGTTCCGCCAATGGGAAGCCCCAGGCTACGGGATATCATGAAATAAGTACCGCCGGTTTTTACCGTTTTATCGGTAGCAAGCGAGGCAACGCTCAGGCTGGTTGAGAAGGAAATGATATGGGCAATAACGATTATTCCGAGGGTGTTGATTAATCCTGCCTGTCCGATAATTGTCGGAAAGCGTAAATACATGATTACACCCAGAATAGTCAGAATCGAAGGAGTAAATACGCCACTGAAAGTCCCGAACTTTTTTATTTTACCCATCGCCTTTCAATTTAAAAAGAAAATGTATGAATCTGTCCGGAGCTATATAAACCTAACCAACACCATTTTACCGTTCAGCTCCACGATTTAAATGTAATCAAGTAATTTGAAGTCTACAACATCCGGCTGAATGAATTTTAGAAATGGTGCATAGTTTTTATTTTTTTATCGTTCTATCCTGATCCGGGCATCAACTGCAACCAGCTGATCGCCATTTCCTAAAAGCGGATTGATATCCATTTCCTTGATTTCTACAGCAAAACGCAGTAGCGTGGAAAGGCGAACCATTATCTCGGCAAACTTACGCTCGCTGACACCCTTTTGCCCGCGGTAACCTTTGATGATCTTGTACGATCGCAGGTTTTTTATCATGGAAGAGGCCTCGCACATCGTCAGAGGTGCCAAACCTGAAGTGATGTCTTTTAAGACTTCTACAAAAATTCCACCCAAACCGCATAACATGATATGCCCGAACCGATCTTCGTATTTAGCGCCTAAAAAAAGTTCTATTCCTGATGCCATTTCTGCCATCAGAACTGCTGTTGTATCCTTTATCTTCATCAGTCGTTTGAACTCGCGGTCAACCGTTTCCATATCCTTAACATTCAGAACAACACCTCCGACATCTGTTTTGTGAACAGGCCCCACAACTTTCATAACCAGTGGAAATCCCAGTTTCCCGGCAGCTTCAGCAGCTGATAATTCATCTTTCACGGTAATCTCCTTTACCATGGGAATACCTGCAGCGGCAAAAAGCCGGTGGATGGTTTCAGGAGACTGAAAGCCATCTTTAGTCTGATCAATAATCCGCCTGATTTCAGGTACATTAATATTGTCGGTAAAAATTTTTTCTTCTGAAGGTCTTGCCGTTTTTAGTATAGATGTCAGGGCTTTGCCCAGCAAAACTTCATCCGGGAAATTTACATTTCCTTGTGCAATAAAATAGGCCACATCTTCTTTGACATTGATTATTGAAGGTAGAATCGGGAAAATTGGCTTTTTGCAGGTTTGCATTTTTTCGTTCAGCAGTTGATAAACATCTCGCACATGTGATAAGCCCGGACTGCCGAATATGACTGCCATCCCGTCTATTTCATTAAACTCATTTTCACAGGCGTCGATAATGGCGGCCAGTTGTTCCGCATTACCGGTTGCCAGGAAATCAATAGGATTTTCGACTGATGAGCCTGGGTACAATTTACTTTTGAGTCTGCGCCTGGCTTCGGAATCTTTGATTTGCGGAATATGTAAGCCACCGGTTTCGAGCGCATCGGTAAGCATTACTGCAGGCCCGCCGGCATGGGTAATTATGGCAAGACGCTTACCTTTCATGGGTTTGCAATGAAATACATTGGCCACAGTTGTCAATTCTTCGCGGCCATAACAACGCACAATTCCTGCTTTGCGGAACAGAGCCTCGACAGCAAGGTCGGAGTTGGCCATTGCGCCTGTGTGCGAAGCTGCTGCCCTGCTTCCGGCCTGACTGCTTCCGGCTTTTATGGCTGCAATTTTACAGCCTTTCCGGATGAGCGACGAAGCATGTTTCAATAATTTATCCGGATTCCTGATGCTTTCGATGTACAACAATTTTACCCTTGTACTGGTTGCCGGATTAAAAACATCATCCATAAACTCCAGGATTTCTTCAACACCATTCTGAGCCGAATTTCCAACCGAGAATACACTTGCAAAATGAAGCCCCTTGGGGATTCCGGATTCCATAATAAAAACGGCCGTAGCTCCTGAACTTGAAATGAGATCACAGCTCATTTGTTCAAGTTTTGGAATTGGAGTGGTAAAAACACTGGTGTGCGCATAGGTTATGACACCGATGCAATTCGGGCCGATCAGGCTGCCGTTATTCGCTTCAATGATTTTAACAATTTTCTGTTCCAGTATCCGTCCTTCTTCGCTTTCTTCACTAAACCCGGCTGAAATGATGATAAATCCCCTGGTGCCTTTTTGTGTTGCCAGAATTTCAACAACGCTGACACAGGCAGCAGCAGGAATAGCCAGAACAGCCAGATCAACCTGTGGTAATTCTTCCGGCCCTGAAAATGACTGAATGCCCTGAACTTCAGTTTCATTTGGATTAACAACCCATAATTCACCTTTGAAATTGTTGTCGATCAGGTTCTTAAGGAGTTTTCCTCCCGGCTTCGCCGTGTTGTTTGAAGCACCTATAACCACAATACTTTTAGGAGCAATCAGTTCATTTGTAATCATCATCAGGTTTTTAGTTTGCCGAACAAAGTTAGTAAAAGCAATCTCAGGAGGAACTGACTTTTGACCGCTTTTCTGTTCTGTTCATCATTCATAAAAATCAGCTATGTTTGTAGAGGAATTCCAGATTCTGGGTGCGCTGATTTCAGGATGATGGGAAAATTTGGATCGTCAATAGTTAACAGATAAGAATTTCATGTTATTTACACTCGTCCTCCTCCACTGTTGTGCCTGTATGCTTTCATATACTATATCCATTTGATGCCAAATATTTCAGAACAAAAAGTAGTGGTTGTTTGTGATTTCACAGAACATATGAATGATGTAATCGTTCATGGAATACGAATGGCCGATATACTGAATAAGGAGCTTTGTTTGGTGGTCATCTGGAACGGAAAAGGGCAGAAAGGGCTGATTCAGGAGAAAATCAGCCGGTTCAGTCTGAATATTAAGACCAATCTTCCCCAAATGAAGATATCTACTTTGCTGTTACAGAATTCGCTTCACTACCATATCAGGAAGCTTGCCGATGTTTACAATGCAGTGCTGGTTGTTTTGCATCAGGCTGCTTTCAAATCCGGACTAAAAGCATTCCGTGAAAGTACCGTTGCCTTTTTGTTTGTGAATGGAAGTTTACCGGACTTTCTGGGTTATAAAAATGTTCTGGTTCCGGTTGATTTTCGCAAGGCGTCAAAAGAAACTGCGCTTTGGGCATCGTACCTGGGCCGGTTTAACAAATCGCAGGTATACCTGGTTTATGCCAAAGAAACCGATACGGAACAGGCAGGCAGATTGAATATCAATCTGAATTTCATGAAAAAATTTCTTTCAAGTCTGAATGTGAAACATCACTTTGTTCCCGGGAAATCTTCCAGCTGGGGTATTTTCGATGAAACACTGACCAATGCATACAGGTGGAACGGCGATGTGATGGTCTTTGCCGGAAGTATGTACATTTCACTTCTCGACTGGGTTATAGGTCTTCCGGAGGAGAAGATAATCCGCAAAGCCGGTAATATGCCCATTCTGATTATCAATCCCCGAAAAGACACCTGCATCATGTGTGACTAGTCAGGTTCAGGACATATTCTGTCCCTAAGGTTCAATCGTCATTTCATCGAGCAGATATCCGGCTCCGGCCATTTTATCGATGATAAAGAGGGCATAGCGAATATCCAGCACAATATTCCTGCATCGATCGGGATCGAACATTAAATCGCTCATGGTTCCTTCCCAGCACCTGTCAAAATTTACACCGATTAAGTTTCCTTCGGCATCAATCACCGGACTTCCCGAATTTCCGCCGGTGGTGTGGTTCGACGCGGTGAAACAGACGTTCATCCGGCCGTCTTTGCCATATCTTCCGTAGTCTTTATGCTCATAGATTTCACGCAGTTTCTGGGGAACATTGTAGTCGTATATTGCCGGATTGTCTTTTTGCATGATGCCTTTTACCGTGGTAAAATAATCATAGGTGACACCGTCCATGGGTTCATAACCTTCCACTTTACCGTATGCGACCCTTAGTGTTTTATTGGCATCAGCCCACAACGGTACGCCTTGGCTCATTTCCAGGATTCCGGCTACATAAGTTTTCATGTGTTCGTCAATTTGCCTGGAGAGCGAATTGTAATAGGGATCAACAGTTGATTCAAAATGTTTCTTCAGGCTTTCAAACAGTTTAAAACCCGGATCCCTGCGTATGGATTTCAGTTTCTTCAGATTTAATCCGTTGGTAAGAGCAGTTAGTTTTCCCTGGTCTGAAAAAACTGATTTGCGGTAAATCCGGAGAATTAATTTTTCCGGAGTTAATTTGCTCATCAGTTTTTTGAACTCTTCAGGCAAAAAACGGGGATCCATATCTGTGGCATACAGCCTGAGAAGGGCAGCAAATATTTTTTCATCGGTTGCCCGGTTGTATTCGTTGAAATGTTCTTCAAGCTTTGCCTCGATTACTGGTTGAATTTTTTGCCTTTCAGCCGGAGTCAGGGATGACCATCGGTTTTCAATCGCTTCAAAATACGAAATGATGCTGAACAGATCGGTTCCACGCTGAACGATTTCACTGTAATAATCGTAGGCTTTGGTGTAAGGCCCGAATTGACTGTAAAGTTTTTCAAGCTCCGGAAGTACCTGGCTGAACCGTTTTTTACGTTCGGAATCTGAATCAACCCACTGTTTAAATTCATTTTCGAATTTTTGCTTCGTTGCCACTGCATTCAGCCTTCTCAAACCCTTTACTTCACCCTGCCATTTTTTCCATGAATTACTGGTTGAAGCATATTTGGAAGCATATTGAATCCTGATGTTTGGACTTCGGTCCATCGCTGCAGAAAGAATCCGGAGTTTCAGGTCACGGATTTTTATCTTATCCGGATCGCCCTGTTCCATAATCTGACTGATTGCCTGTGAAGGCAAAAATTGCTGGGTTCGGCCCGGAAAACCAAAAACCAGTGTAAAATCTTCGGGCTGAATCCCTTTGATGGAGATTTTGAAAAACTTTTTAGGCTTGTAAGGAACATTCCCGGCTGAATATTTGGCAGGCTGATTGTCTTTGCCGGCATAAATACGGAAGATTGAAAAATCGCCGGTATGGCGGGGCCACATCCAGTTATCGGTATCGCCGCCAAACTTTCCGATCGATGTTGGAGGAGCTCCTACCAGTCGTACATCCTCAAATACCTGGTATACATAAAGAAAGTATTGATTTCCGTAGAAAAGAGGCTGAACCGACGCGGTGAATCTGCCCTTTTCAGAAGCATCGCTGATAATTTTTGCTGTGTTCCGGCTAATGATTAGTGAAACTGAATCCTTTGGCTTGCCTTCGGTACCTGCCAGAACAGTTTCGGTTATATCTTCCATATGGTCTAAAAAACGAACGCTTAATCCGGGATTCGTCAGTTCTTCCTGCCGCGTTTTTGCCCAGAATCCATTGGTCAGGTAATCATGTTCCAGCGAACTGTGGTTTTGAATCGCATCAAATCCGCAATGATGATTGGTAATCAGCAAACCTTCAGCAGAAATCAGTTCACCGGTACAACCTGAACCAAACAGCACCACAGCATCTTTCATACTGACCTGATTTACACTGTAGATATCCTCGGCAGACAATTTAAAGCCCATCTGCTTCATTTCTTCGATGTTGTATTTGTTGAGCAGGGTAGGGATCCACATGCCCTCTTTGGCAAAAACGGAGAACAGGGAAAGCAAGCTAAAGCAAATTGCGAGTATGTTTTTTCTGAACATATGATTCTGGTTTTATGTTGAGGTGCAAAAATAATTAACTGACAGTAACCTTATGGTTGTTTTTGTCATGAATTGATCCGGCTATTTAAAAGCACTGAATGAATCCTGATCCTGACGTTGTCAGAAAACTTTTAAGTGCTCATAAAGACTCTGGACAGGCAGGCCCATCACATTAAAAAAGGAACCTTCGATGTGGTTAATGCCGATGTATCCAATCCATTCCTGAATTCCATAGGCTCCGGCTTTGTCGTAAGGAAGATAATTTTTCAGGTAATAATGTATTTCTTCGTCGGCCAGTTGCTTGAACCACACATCGGTTGAAACATAAAATGATACTCTTTTTTCGATTGACAACAGACAAACGCCTGTTAACACCTGGTGTTTTTTTCCTGATAAATCTTTCAGCATGCGAAAACCTTCGGCATAATCAGCCGGTTTATTCAGCACTTTGCCATCGAGCCATACAATGGTGTCGGCCGTAATAACCAATTGATCATCCTTTAAATGCGGGAGAAAGGCAGTGGCTTTAAGTTCTGCCAGGTAAACAGGAATTTCAGTCATTCCCATTTCTTCAGGGAACTCCTCCGGAATATCCATCGACTGAACTTCAAATTTTAATCCCAGGTCGCTGAGCAACTGCTGCCGGCGTGGTGATTTGGAGGCCAGTATTATTTTGTATTTCTGAAGGTTTTGAAGAAGCATAAGCATTTTAAAGTTTCAGGTTCCAAATTCCAAATTCCAGACTGGGATTCATACCGTTCCTTTTTGCGAAAGATTGACGGTGAATGAAAGGTAAACGGCTGGCTGGGAGTTATTTGGGCCCAATGATTAATAGGAATAATGTTTGCTGCGGGCTGTTAATCCGCCTTGATATTCAGGATTTCCTGTCCGAACCATTTTTTCTGGGAGCGCATGACCTGTTCAATTACATCGCGCACACAGGCTTGCCCTCCTTTTTTGTCGGAGATGTATTGTGAAATGGCTTTTATTTCCGGAACGGCATCCCGCGGACAGGTAGGAATGCCCACTTCCTGCATGATTTGAAAATCGACCAGGTCGTCGCCCATATACAGGATTTCTTCTTTGGAAATTCCCGTCTTCAGGATAAAATCATCCAGACATTCGGTTTTGTTGAACGAATTCATGTAAATGTGCTGAACGCCTAATTTTTTGTAGCGCAGTTTTACCCGCGGTGTATTTGCCCCGGTAATGATGGCAACATGAAATCCGTTCTGAAGCAGAGACCGGATGGCTAGTCCATCTTTAATATTGGCAGTCCGCATGGGGTCTCCGTTTTCGTCGAGCGGCGAGGTGTCCATCGACAGCACGCCGTCGACGTCAAAAATGAGTCCTTTGATGTTCTTTAGTCTCTCTTTAAAGAAGGTCATGTTTATGTTTTTGGTGAACCTGAAAGATACTTTCGGTCACAAAGCTATAGATTTTCTGAAATTCAGGCCTATCGTGCAGCATTTTTAATTGAGCATTGATAACGGCTTCGTCATTCCGTTTAGCCGGTCCGGTTTGAACATCAACCGGAAGATTGGCTTCAATTTTTGCGGCAGTTTCGCGGATCAGTGGTTTTAATAAATCAAAGTTCAGCTTTTTATCCTGGAGGATTTCGGCCCCGATGGCATAAAAATGATTCACAAAGTTGTTGGCAAATACTGCTGCCAGATGAAGTGTTTTTCGTTCGTCGGAATTAATCTGGTGAACCGACCGGGAAAGCTTGTTCGCCAATTCCTGAAGCCTGATCAGGTTGGAAGGATGATTGGCTTCAATACAGATTGGAATCTCTGAAAAATCGACTTCCCTGATTTTCAAGAAAGTCTGAAGGGGGTAAAATACACCATAATTCGGTGTGAATCCGTCGAGTATATTCATCGGGATACTTCCGGCAGTATGAACGACCAACTGATTTTCGCTCAGTGAAAGGTTTTCGAGTACCTCCTGGATAGCCGAATCTTTTACAGCAATGACATACAAATCGGCGGTATTCATTAACTGAGTCAAATCATTAATGAATGATGCATTAACTTTTTCAGCCAGATACTGAGCCGATTCCAGGGTTCGGCTGTATACCTGCTTGACCTGGATTCCATTTTCATTCAAGGCCAAAGCCAGTTGGGTGCCCAGGTTTCCGGCACCGATAATAACTGCATTTTCGATCATGACTTGTATTTTTGAGTTCGGAAAGGTATAAAAAACAGGAATATGAATGTTCTAAATGTTAGTGAGCGGGTGACTCCAAGTCACCCGTTGAGTAAAAAACAACTATTGACCAGGTGATTCCAAGTCACCCGGTGAGTAAAAATAAATTACCGGTTATCGTAACGTTTGCTGACCGTATCCCAGTTCACGATATTCCAGAAATTATCCACATAATCGGCTCTGCGGTTTTGATACTGAAGGTAATAGGCATGTTCCCATACATCGAGGCACAAGAGCGGAGTCCCGTTTTTTTCCATGACGTCCATTAACGGATTATCCTGGTTCGGGCTGCCGGTAACAAATAATTTCCCGTCTTTTCCGGCTACAAGCCATGACCATCCACTCCCAAATTGTTTTTTGGCAGCGTTGCCAAATTCTTCTTTGAACTTATCCATCGATCCGAAATTTTTCTCAAGGACACCTTTTAAAACAACCGAAGGATTTGTCTTTGCGGGGGTAAGATTTTCCCAGAACAACTGATGATTATAGAAACCTCCGCTGTTGTTTCTTATAGTTGCGCTTTGTTTGCTGATTCCTGCAAACAAATCTTTCAAATCCATTTCAGCTACCGGCGTATCTTTTATGGCTGCCATAAAATTGTTGTAATATGACTTGTGGTGCCTGGTGTAATGAATTTCCATGGTTTTTGCATCGATTGTTGGTTCCAGTGCATTGAAGGCATATGGTAATTCAGGAAACACACTGTCGATGGCTTTTTGTAAAGGCAATTTACTGGTGTAAACATTCGACCAGACAGGGGCTGCCACCAGAGAAGCTCCCACCATTGCAATAAAATTTCTACGTTCCATAATTTCTGAATTTATGTTTTACAAACTGTTTACAATTAATGAGTAAGATAATTGCAGTAAAACAGTTATTTACACCACATTGTTTACGAAACAATGTTTAGCCCGGGTTATTCCTGCTGAAGGTGATTTTGTGGCAGACCATTCTGAAACTGATATAAATTCCAGTAATTAATTACCGGTAAAGATCAATTATCCAGTGGATTGCACTTATTTCTGAAGGGAATCCGGAATTTAAGGATTCAACAGGTTTTAGGAATTGAAGCTGGTTGGACGCAAATGTTAAAAATGCATAAATTTAAAGCAGCTGACAGATCAATCCCCTAATTCAAACATGTTTGCCATGTCGTTTTTCGAAAGTGTTTTAAAAGCGACCATCGATTCGGTTTTTGTGATTCCATCCACCCCGGTTACTTTTTCGGTAATCAGTTCGGCCAGGTCGTCGGCGTGAGCAAGCCTGATGACAGCCACCAGATCGAACCGGCCGCTCACTGAATAAACCTCAGTAATTCCGGAAAGACTGACCAGTTGTTCGGCTACTGAATTGATTTTGGTCCGTTCGGCATTGATAAGTATAATGGCGTTGATCATAGCTTTTTTCCCCTTCCTGATTGATTGATTAAAATGTGAGCTAAAGTTACAATTAAACAAACAGACCAGGAAGAAGCAATCAATTTTTAATGACTGTCAATGCCATCAAGCATATACATTGAATGCTCGATGGTTGGCAAAATCTCACTGCAATATTCGGTCACGGCTTTTACACTTCCGGGCAGACAGTAGATCAGTGTTTTTCCTGAAACGCCTGCAATTCCGCGGCTAAGCAAAGCGGCTGGCTTTTCCGTGCCGTATTTCACACGGATCAATTCCATAATTCCCGGAATTTCCTTGTCCAATAAGGGGCGAATGGTTTCCGGGGTGAAATCGCGGGGACCAATCCCGGTGCCACCAGTGGTAAAAACAACATCGGCGCCAAAGGAAACAGCATCTTTCACCAATTGGGTGAGCTGTTCCGGATCATCAGGGATCAGATGATTGGTAATTGTCGTTCTGCGCCTGATTCCTGCAAAAAAGGTTTCAGACTGCAGTTTAATATGCGGTCCGCTTTTATCGGCATATTCACCGGCACTGGCGCGATCACTCAAGGTGATGATGTGTATGTTTATAATTTTAGGTACATACCGGAATTCATCACCTTTTTTAAGTTCACCATTCCGGATGACCCGTGCAAAAATACCTTCTTTGGGCATCACGCAGTTGCCGATTTCGCGGAAAATGGAGCAGTTGTCACCATGGCATTTTTTACCGATCTGGGTCACTTCCAGTTCAATGGAATCACTTGTAAAACGGTCGAGCGGACGACATTCGTGCAATAGAAGTCCTTCTGTAGTGATGTTTTCGGCAAATTCACCGAACCTGATGGTACGGCCGGCTTCTGCCGAAAATTTAGTGATACTTTCCGAGGCCAGTAAACTAACCTGGCGGTGCCATTTACCCGAATGTGCGTCACCAACCACACCGTTGTCTGTTAGATTGATGGATTCAACCGGTTTTTTTACCGTTCCTTTTTTTACGGATGTGTTGACGGATAGGATTTTGATTTTCATTGCAATTTATTTTATTGATGCCGGGTGATTTTTTATTTTGATTTAATGATTGAAATGTTGCTCCTGACGGAGCTTCTCGTTTCTATTATCTATTCCCAAAGCTTTCCCCTTTCGGGGGAACGGGAAGGGGGCTTTTTGTTTTACTGATTAGTCGTACATTTTCAATGACCATTTCTTTGTCCACTGCCTTGCACATGTCGTAAACGGTCAGCAGTGCCACGCTGACCCCGGTGAGGGCTTCCATTTCGACACCGGTTTTACCAAAGCACAAGGTGGTGCATTCGGCTTGCACACCATTTTCCTGAAGGGTGCACCGGACATCGATTTTCCAGAGTTGCAGCGGATGACACAGTGGAATCAGCTCACCGGTACGTTTGGCTCCCTGGATTCCTGCAATCTCGGCCACGGTCAGCACATCGCCTTTTTTGATCTGGTTTTGCCGGATCAATTCCACGGTTTCGGGCTGGAGCCGGATAAATCCCCTGGCTAAAGCTTCCCGTTCCTGATCAGGCTTCTGGCTGACATCAACCATTTTTGCTTTTCCTTTTTCGTCGGTATGAGTTAATTTATTCATAGTTTTTCATCCTCCAATGTTATAAAATTCGCCCGATTGGTTATAAGTACCGCTTCGGGGTTTGTTTCCCAGGGCCAGAGAAAGAGCTTCCTGATGCCCCAGTTTCCGGATGTTGTAGGCCAGGTCGCTGAACAAACAGGGTTTGATATCGCCGTTGGCCAGTAACCGTACACGGTTGCATTTGCTGCAGTTTCCACCTTCTCCGCCTTCCACCTTCGAAAACTCTCCGGTCTTCAGGTTCATCTGATGAATGAAACGAAGACTGAGTCCTCTGCTTTCACAGAATTGTTTGAGCTGTAATGTTTCTTCATCCGGCTGTCCCAATAGCACACAATTAATTTTGATGGGTTTTAATCCGGCCTGATGAGCGGCATCAATTCCTTCCAGAACCTGGGCCAGTTCACCGTTCCGGGTAATCTGGCAGAATTTGTCCGGATTCACGGTATCCAGGCTGATGTTAACCCGGTTCAATCCTGCTTTTTTCAGGTCTGATGCATATTTGGGCAACAAAATGCCGTTGGTGGTCATCGAGATATCGTCCAGCCCATCAATTTGTGCCAACAGGGATACCAGTTCGACGATATTTTTTCTCACCAGGGGCTCACCGCCGGTCAGCCGTACTTTTGTGATTCCACTGGCAACAGCCATCCGTGTGAAATCCGTGATTTCTTCGAAACTCAAAATGTCTGAATGTTCAAGCAGCTGGAAACCTTCTTCCGGCATACAATATGAACAGCGCAGGTTACAGCGATCGGTTACTGAAATGCGCAGGTAGTTAATATCGCGGCTATAACGGTCGAACATAGACAATTTCTCCTTTTTTAATTTCGGTTGTTCCGGCCGGAATATTTATAAATCCATCCGCCTGATGGTAGGCATGTATATGTGCTGAACCATGGTAGTTTACCATCCGGACCTGATTTTGACTGGTAAACTGTACCGGCAGACATTCTTCACGATCGGCTTTTTTACGGCTGAAATCATGCATCATGGGAAGTGGTAATCGTATTTCAGGCTGCTGGAAATTCATCAGTTTCAGGAGAAATGGTTTAGCGAACACCTCAAACTGTATAAACGACGAAACCGGATTTCCCGGAAGACCGATAATGAATTTTTTCTCTTTGGAGGCAAAAGTCGTATGTTGCCCGGGTTTGATGTTTATTTTACTGAAATGGATTTCGAATCCAATTTCAGTTATGATCTGAGGTACAAAATCAAAATCCCCAACCGATACTCCTCCGGAAAGAATGGTAACATCATTTTGCTCAACCGATTTCCGGATGATTTCGCTGGTGAGTTGTTTGTCGTCGTGCACAATTCCGTAGTAACTGACAGGGAAACCGGCCGCAGTTGCCTGGGCAAAAAGCTGAGGTCCGTTTGAATTCCGGATTTGTGATGAAGTTGGATACTGATCGGGATTAACCAGCTCCGATCCGGTAGAAATAACACCTACCGATGGCCTAATGTAAACCAACGGTTCGATACAACCCACTGTTGCGAGCATGGCAATATGCTGAGGTTTTAGCCTTGTTCCGGAGGCAACAACCAAATCACCTTTTTTTAAATCTTCACCTTTCAGACAAATGTTGGAATGGGTTTTTTCACCTGTGAAACGAACTTTTCCATCACTGTTTTCAAAAGCATATTCGATCATAAAAACGGTATCAGCGCCTTCCGGAACTTTTGCACCGGTCATTATTTTGGAACATTCGAAGCTGCCAATCTTTTTCGTTGGTGCATAACCCGCCGGAATGGTTTCCAGCTTTGAAAGCACATAATCCAGATCTTCCCTGCGGCATGCATAGCCATCCATTGCCGATTTATCAAAAGGTGGCATATCGGCATCAGCAAATACATCATTGACAAGAATACGATTGGTAGCCTGCATCAGGTCAACAGGTTCGGTTCCCATCGGCTGGCCTTTCGAAAGCGCAATATGGATGGCATGTTTAAGTGAGATCATTCGTTTACTGTTTTCCAGGTTTGATTAAAAAGGACCGATTGGGGATTGATGCTGAATTGTTCTCCGTCAGAAAAAACCGTCAGGTCGGCCAGTTTTTGCATGGCTTTAGCCGTCGGTTTTGTTTCTTCGTATTTTTTCTGAATAAAAAGATAAAGACCCGGTTTAACGATCTGTCGCAGGGCAGCTGATTCAACAACTATGGGCTGATCGGCTGAAAGTTGTGCTGTTGTCAGCCCAAAGGCTTCCTGCAGGTATGCATCGGTAGTCTGAATGTAATAAACCTTTTGGGCGCCGGCCTGAAGAAACAATGAACTGTCTTTCCGCGAAGCAGAATCGGTTTCCTGGAAGATCCGGTAGTTTACGGTATCTGCCAGGGGAATTAATCCCGCGCCCGGTTCATGAAAATGTGGTGTAATCTTTATTGCAGCCAGATTCTTCGAAGCGTTTTTCGCAATCACTTCGCGGATGAAACTCGTTTTACCGACGTTCCTTCCTGAACCTGAAATCAGGATTATATTGTTCGAAATTTGAATCATACAAATGCCTTTTAAATATCAGGGGGAGTAGACATTTGCTGACGAATTCAGATTCAGTCAGTTGCCGCTCCTTTCCAATTCATTCCACCACTGCGAAAATCGGGAGGCTGAAGCGTTTCCGCATTCAACCCATGGATTTCGGAAGCATATGCACTGCACGTAGCCACCGAAACTCGGAGTATTAAAACGTATGCAAATATAGAAATAACTTAATGAGTTTCAAGTTTCAGGTTATAAAGTTCAGCTGGTTTTGAACTCCGGAATTCTGGTCCCGGCTGAAAAAAGAGCTTATAGTAATGCTTTAGCGGCCGCTATCCGGCTCACCATTCCAGACAAGCGATTCGTCATTTATTTTTTATAAAAATTCATCTGTTGCATATAATCCCAGGTGCGGTAAGGCAAAAAGTGGCGAATATCCTTCCCGGCTTTGATGGATTCGCGGATAAAAGTGGAGGAGATTTCCATCAGCGGGGCGTTGGCTACCTGCACACGGGGATACTTCTGGATGTTTTCGGGTTTAAACCCCGGGCGGGGATAAACAATGATGTCGTAATTGGCCAGCAAAACATCCGCATTTTTCCATTTATGAATGTTCTCGAGGTTGTCAGTACCCATCAGGATAAAAAACTGGTGAGTAGGGTATTTTTCACTCAGGTAAGCAAGCGTTTCGATGGTGTAGGATGGTTTGGGTAAACTGAATTCCACTTTGGAGGCACGAAAACGAAGGTCATCACCAATGGCACGGTTCACCAATTCCAGCCGATGATAATCGTCCAGGAGTGTTTTTTTCTTTTTCAGGGGATTATGAGGACTCACCACAAACCAAAGCTGATCGATATCCGAATATTCAACCATGTAATTGGCAATGGCCATGTGCCCCACATGAATGGGGTTGAAGGAGCCAAAGTATAGTCCTGTTTTAATCATAGTCAGTAAGTTATAAATTCACGAATGCAGGTTTCTGCCTCGTTCAATGCAACATCAAGATGTTCGTTCACAATAATACGGTCGAACTGACCGGCAAACGTTAATTCGTATTCTGCTTTTGCAACCCTTTTCTCAATGACTTCTTTTGCATCAGTCGATCGGGAAACAAGCCGCTTGCGTAATTCTTCAACCGATGGAGGCTGAACAAAAACGGACAGGGCTTCGTCTCCGTAATATTTTTTGATGTTGAGACCTCCAACGACATCCACATCAAAAATGACGTTCTGACCATTTTCGCGGATGCGTTCAACTTCTGATTTTAAAGTTCCGTAGAACGTTCCGGAGTATACTTCTTCCCATTCCAGGAATTCATTGTTCTCAATTTTGATTTTAAATTCTTCCGGCGAAAGAAAATAATAATCCTTCCCGTCGGTTTCGGTATGTCGTTTACTGCGGCTTGTAGCAGAGATTGAAAATTCGAGGTTTAATTCCTGATTGAGCAGGTGACGTACAATGGTCGTTTTACCAGATCCGGAAGGGGCTGAAAATATGATTAGTTTTCCTGACATAAAAAGTTTCAAGTTTCAAGTTCAAAGTTTTAAGTCCGTTTTTGACAAGATTGTGTTGATCAGAATTGAAATCATTCCTTGTTCCTTATTTTTTATTCGATATTCAATATTGTTGATTGATTATTGGATATTTATTGGTGTTATTTCTCAATTTAGCCTGCCTTACAGTACGTTGAGTACCTGCTCTTTTATCTTTTCAAGGCTGTCTTTCATCTGGACCACGATACGCTGGAGGTTGCTTTCATTGGCTTTTGAGCCAAGGGTATTAATTTCCCTTCCGATTTCCTGCGCGATAAATCCCAGTTTCCGGCCTGATGGTTCTGATTCGGCCATGGTTTCGGTAAAGTAGCTGCAATGATTCGCCAAACGAACTTTTTCCTCGTTGATGTCGAGTTTTTCCATGTAGTAAATCAATTCCTGTTCGAAGCGGTTTTTGTCAACATTTCCGTTTAGCTGCAGATCATTCAGGCTATCCATGATCTTCGACTTGACATTTTCCATGCGCTGATTTTCAAAAGGCTCAACCTGTTTCAGCAGATCAAGTATGTTTTGAATATTGTTTACGATATCAGCCTGAAGGGCCAGTCCTTCCTGATCGCGGAAGCGGTTGAGCTCGTCAAGGGTTTTGATCAGGTTTTCGCGGACCACCAGCCATTCCGATTCGTCGAGTTCTTCATAGGTCATTTTTACCGTATCGGGCAAACGCATGATGCTGTCCATGATGGTTTCGTTCACTTCCAGTCCCAGTTCCCGGTAAACGTCGTAAAGCTGACCGTAATAATCTTTGATGATTGCAGCATTGATCTTTGATGTACTTTCAGCGCCCAGATTGTCGAGGTAAAGCGCAAAATCAACTTTTCCCCGGGTGAGCATCTCCGACATCAGCCGGCGTATTTCAATGTCTTTCTGGCGGTAAAGAGCAGGTATCCTGGTGTTTATATCGAGTTGTTTGCTGTTGAGCGATTTAATTTCCAGGGTGTATTTTTTATTTCCTAATTCGAATTCGGTTTTCCCGAATCCAGTCATCGATCTGATCATTTGCTTCAAATTTAAGGTGACCAAAGTTACTATTTAATGTTGAAATAGTTTCGTGTCTGGTGTATGATATCAGCAGAAGGCCGGAGTTCAATGCATTCCGGCCTCTGGTACAAACAAAAAAAATAAGAATACTATCGGTCGGAAACCGGCTGCCCGAGGGATTTCGCTACCTGAACCAGCCTGACAAATTCACCACGATAGCCTTCATCATCAATTCCTTTGGCATTTTTGGCCATTTCAATCACCTGGGAATACGATACCGTTCCTTTAAATTCAGAATTGCGCAACAGCATTCCAAAGCCGGCTACAGCCGATGCAAAACGCAGGTTTTCGGAAGCATCCCTGAAACGGGAAACTCGTGCTGGTACAACCTGATCAATCGGATAACTCTGGTTTCCGTCGGGCGATTTGTAGCGGGTTTTAATGGTAAGCAATTCGCTGCTGAACCTGCCCGTGTTTTCTTTTTTTTCTTGCTGGTATTTCAGTTCATCCAAATCAGGTACTTGTTCATCCGAACCGGCAGGTATAATTTCATACAGAGCGGTAACCCGATGACCCATTCCCATTTCACCGGCATCTTTTTTATCATCTTTAAAATCTTCATTGTTCAGCAAACGGTTTTCATAGCCAATCAGACGATAGGCTTTCACCTGCTGCGGATTAAATTCCAGTTGAAATTTTACGTCTTTGGCAACTGTAAAAAGGGTTCCACCGAATTCTTTTACAAACATCCGGCGGGCTTCCTGAATATTGTCGATGTAAGCGTAGTTGCCGTTTCCCTTATCAGCAATAGTTTCCAGCTTGTCGTCCTTGATGTTTCCCATTCCAAAACCCAGGACAGTCATGAAAATGCCTGATTCGCGTTCTTTTTCGACCAATCGTTCCATTTCCGAAGTACTGGAAACACCGACGTTAAAATCGCCGTCAGTTGCCAGAATAATCCGGTTATTTCTGCCTTCGATAAAATGTTCGCGTGCAATCTGGTAAGCCAGTCGTAATCCCTGTCCACCTGCGGTTGAGCCTCCGGCTGATAGCCTTTCAATGGCGTCCAGCAGGATTTGTTTCCGGTTGCCCGGGGTCGATTTCAGAACTATCCCGGCAGCTCCTGCATAGACGACTATGGCCACCTGATCATTGGGTCGTAACTCATTCACGAGCATCCGCAAGGCCGATTGAACCAGCGGGAGTTTGTTTTGATCCTGCATGGAACCCGAAACATCGATTAAAAAAACGAGGTTCGAAGCGGGTAGTTTGGTTTTGTCAATTTCCTTTGCACGAAGGCCAACAAGTAACAACTGGTGCCCTTCATTCCAGGGACAGACAGCTAATTCTGAATTAATCGAATACGGGGCATTCTTTACCGGCAGTTTATAATCGTAACTGAAATAGTTGATCATTTCTTCGATGCGGACGGCATCAACAGGCGGTAATTGCCCCATGTTCAGAAACCGGCGTACATTCGAATAGGAGGCATTGTCGACATCGACCGAAAACGTGGAAAGTGGCTGATCGAATGCATTTTTGTATCCGTTTTCATGAAGAACAGAATAATTTTCAGTATTCCAACCGGCATACGACTGATGGAAACCTTCAAAATTGTTTGCCATGTTCAGACCCCTGACTTTTACAGCAGAAACTGCACTTGAACTGCCTGTAAGTGAGTATTTTTTCTGAATTCCATACCCAACGACCACACATTCGTCCATTACTTCTACATCACTGATCATGGTTTCTGCCGGTTTAATAATGACGGAAAGACCTGTTCTTCCCTGGATGGCGACAGTTTGTTCCTGATATCCGGGATGTTTAAAAACCAAATGGTGTTTTCCATCAGCCTGGATACCAAACAAACCGTTAAAATCGGTAGCCGTTGTCCGCCCGGTTTCTTTGACAGTGATACTGACTTTTGGAATACCTGCACCGGATTCATCAGCAACTTTGCCTGTAATATTCAGTGCGGTACCCGACTGAACACTGATTAAAAGTGTCCATAAAACGATAAGGATTTTAGTAATTTGCTTCATGACCTGAGTTTTTAAGTGATTGTTTTGCTGACAGGATGCAAAATCAAAGAAGATTCCATAAAAAGTATATCGAAATTTTTTTTACCGTACATTTAGCAAAAACTCACAACGATTTTCAGTTGTTCCTTAAATCAAAAAATAGCGCTGATCTTAGTGATCTGGATCTGATTTTTCAGTATAAAAAGAAAAACGATCCGGAGGTGCTTGGACAATTGTATTCGAGGTATGTTGTTTTGGTGTATGGTCTTTGCCTGAAATACCTGGACAACAGGGAAAGTTCAAAAGATGCGGCAATGCAGATTTTTGAACTGTTGGCCACCGAACTTCACCGGCACGAAATCAATAATTTCAAGAGCTGGCTTTATGTGATCAGTAAAAATTTCTGCCTGATGGAATTGCGCAAACAAAAGTCCCTGCGTAAAAAGGAAGAAAGGTGGCTGATTCATCAGGAAGATTTTATGGAAAACTCCGGTGAATTGCATCATCTTGACAGAATTGAGAATCCGGAACTGGACGACATCCTGAATGACTGCATTGAAAAATTAAAAGAGGAACAGCGTTGGTGTGTGCGGATGTTTTATTTCGGGAATAAAAGTTACAGGCAAATTACCGATGAAACCGGACTGGATGAGAAAAAAGTAAAAAGTTTGCTGCAAAACGGCAAACGGAATCTTAAAATTTGTTTGGAGCATAAACATGTCAGGTAAACAACTATATCAGCAGGAAGAGCAAATCAGGCGGTATCTTCAGGATCAGATGACCGAAAGCGAGCGCCATGCATTTGAGCGGGAGATGCAAAGCGATCCGTTTCTGGCTGAGGCTGTCGAAGGTTTCTCGGACAAAAACACTGAACTGGTTTTTGCCGATCTTAAAGCGCTTAAATCTCAGCTCAAAAAACAACGATCGGGCAGCCGGAGATACCTTTGGTATGCTGCCGCTTCTGTTTTGTTACTGATCGTTTCAACGCTGGTATTAATCAATCCGGAAGAAAATACGATACCGGTCATTTCTGAAAATAAAATTCAGGAAGAAGTTAAAATAAGGCAGGATGCCAATGAAAAACCTCCGGCCATATTATCACCGGAACATGCAGGCATTGAAAAGCCACATCAGGAAACAATCCTGACTGAGGCAGAAGATGAATTGATCATCGAAGACCTTGAACCATCCTTGAGCCTGGTAGCTGACAGCCATGCTCAAAACTCCTTTTCTTCGGTTTCACAGGTAAAAATGAAACAGAAAGAGTTGGCACAAACGACAAAAAAAGTGGTGTTCTCAAAGGCTTCAGAAATCAATACTGAATCATCTTCTGCAACCCAATTAGTCACAGATACTTCGGCTTCCTCACCGGTGATGATTGTACAGAAAGCAGCAGACAGGTCAGCCGGGTTTGATCAGAACAATCAGGAAATGGATGAAGTTGTTGCGATTGGTTACGGAAAGCAAAAAAAGTCCGGTTTAACAGGCGCTGTAACTGCAGGTAAGCCTGAAGTTGTTACTGACCGAAAAGCATCACCAGGGAGTGGGTGGAATAATCTGGAAGAATATCTTAAAACTGAGCTGCTGAATCCGTCGATTGGTTCTCCCGATGAAAAAACAATCGTGCGTCTTTCGTTTACAGTTTCCGAAAACGGAGTCAAAGAACAATTTAAAATTCTGAAAGGTAAAGATGTCCGGTATAACGATGAAGCCATCCGGATTATCAAGGATGGTCCGGCCTGGTTGCCGGAGATTAGAAATGGTATTCCGGAAAAATCAGAAGTGAAAATCAGGATGGTTTTTCCAGCTAAAGGAAAGTAGAATTAAAAAACTCAGGAATTTCAGGCAATTACTCCCGAACCGATCAGTTCGTCGCCTTCGTACCAGGCTGCAAACTGCCCGGAAGTGATGCCACGCTGCTCTTCATCAAAAAGTATATACATACCATCGTCGCGCTGATAGATTGTTGCTTTTTCGAGTGGCTGCCTGTAGCGGATTCGCAGGTCGTACCTTCGGCTTTCTCCTGAATTCATGACCAGGTCGGTTCGGATCCAGTGGATTTCATCTTTCGGAATAAAAAGTCCCGGACGGTACAATCCCGGATGTTCGGTGCCTTCACCAACATAAATAATATTGCGGGTTACATCGGTGCCCACAACGAATAAGGGATCTTCATGGCCGCCAATATTGAGTCCTTTTCGTTGGCCAACCGTATAGAAATGAGCGCCTTTGTGTTCTCCGATTACCTGACCATTCCAAGGTTTGTAGGGAAATGCCGAACACAATTTCCGGAAGTTTTCCTCAGTCTTTTCAACATTCTTTTTCTTTGCGATAAATTCAGCAGGAATTTCAATCACATTGCCGGTTTTGGGTTCGAGCTGCTGCTGAAGAAAGGTAGGCAGATCTACTTTTCCAACAAAGCAAATGCCCTGGGAGTCTTTACGCTCAGCCGTTGGAAGGTTCGCCAGACGGGCAATTTCACGCACTTCAGGTTTTTCCAGGTGTCCGATCGGAAACATTGCTTTGGAGAGCTGATACTGATTCAGCTGACACAGGAAATAACTCTGGTCTTTATTGTTGTCTTTCCCGGCAAGGAGCTGGTGAATCATCCTACCGTCTTTTTCTAATTCCGATTTCCGGCAATAATGACCGGTAGCTACAAAGTCGGCATTGTATTTCAGGCATTCGTCCAGGAAAATATCGAATTTGATTTCGCGGTTGCACAATACATCCGGATTGGGAGTGCGGCCTTTACTGTATTCGGCAAACATATAATCAACCACCCGCTTTTTGTAATCTACGCTGAGGTCGACTATATGGAACGGAATATCGAGTTTTTTAGCTGCCATTTCGGCAATCATGGCATCATCTTCCCAGGTGCAGCGCGACGTAATGGTTCCGGTGCGGTCGTGCCAGTTCACCATGAACAAAGCTACCACATCATGCCCCTGTTGTTTCAGCAAATAGGCTGCAACACTCGAATCAACACCTCCCGATAATCCAATTACAATACGACTCATTCTGATAGTTTCAAATTCCAGGTTTCAAATTCCAGGTTTCAAGTTCCAGGTTCCAAGTTCCAGGTTCCAAGTTCCAGGTTCCAGGATTCAAAGAGACACCAATCTGATAACTGAAAACTGCGACTGGTAACTTTTTTCATTGGTTTGCAAAAGTATGGAAAGAAGGCAACTATTCCAAGGAAAGAAACCGGATGAATTTCAGATCAGGGATAAACGATTTGAGAATAGCAAACTACAGCTATTCATCCGATGGCTTCAAGTCATCGGATGAATCATCGGTCAAATTAACTCATCGGGATTGATATCGCCGACATCAATTAACTTTTTCAGGATGGCGTACATCGTCATTCCTGAAGCGGATTTGATACCGGTTTTTTCTGAAATATTCTTGCGGTGAGAGATTACGGTGTGCGTACTCACAAATAACTGATCGGCAATTTCCTTGTTTGAGTAGCCTTTAGTGACTAATCTAAGCACATCAATTTCTCGTTTGGTTAATTCAGTTTCCGGATCTTTTGATTGAGAGGCCACAAACGAATTCAGGATTTCATTCACTTTGTAACAAATCAATGCCGGAGAATCATAGAGGTTAACCGAGGAATTTGGATGGGTTGAACCGGCATCCAGCTGAAGGGTCATGAACTGAACTTTACCGGCTGCAGACAGAATCTGCCGGATGATTTCGCCGCTTTTTTCGATTTCTTCATCGGTTGCAATGACCAGAATGTTTCCGGCCAATTCAGGATAATCAATGATCTCGTCGCCACGGTGAAGCGGAATGATTTCGCCCGCCTGACTTCCTTTGAAAATTTCAGTCAGGCCCTTCAGAACCATATCTGACTGGCATATCACGATGATTGATTTGCTTTGAATGTTATTCATGACCGGGTAAAACCTTTTCGAGTTGTTTTACTTTGGGTATTAAAATATGATCTTCTATCCGCGAATGGTTTTTAAGGTCTTTTTCAAACATGAACAAGTTGTTCAGGAAGGCATTTCCACGGTTTTGATCGTAATTGGGCGGAAGATATTTAATGATAATGTTTTTGAGGTCATCCATTTTATCATCCATATTCGAATGTTCCTTTTCGAATCCTTCAATGGAATATCCCGAGTACTTTGCCCTGAACGATTGACGAAGTGCCGGTTTGCCGATGACTTCATTCAGTTCCAGAATGTAAGGAAACATCTCGCGTTCCTCGAAGTTGATGTGAATAACAAACTCTTCTTTAAATTTGGTGTAAAATTTCCGCACCAGTTCATTTTCAGTACTTTCTTCAGGATTGGCTGAAAGGAAAAGTTCGATCAGCCGGTCATTTTCAGGGATCAGATAATTCAGGTAATACTGATGGGTTTTGACCAGGTATTCGATGACCATGGAAACGGAAAAGTCGAGTAACCGTTTCTCGGGGAAATAGGCTTCGTAATGAAAGACATTGATGATTTCGACGAAAAAATTAATGTCAATACCTTTTTCTTCGCAGATGTTCCGGATGGTTTTATCGCCAAAACCGAGTTTTATACCTAAGCGGTTGATTACAGGCAGTAGCGAATGATCTTTATGGATGACCGATGCGAGTTTGCTGTTTTCGTTAAACAATTCCATACCAGCGAAATGTTAATAGAATGAATTTTAATCTGTTGAGTCCTTTTTAAACCTTTACCTATTTTCCATCATTATACGGTAAAATATAAATTTAAATAGACTTCTAAAGAAGACAATATTTCAGGAGAAATGTTCATCTCCCGGAAAGTAGAAAACCCCACTTGCGATGAGGTCTTCAAAAAAATTTATCTGTTTTCAATTCAGGATACCATGCTGTTAATCCTGAATCAATCGATTTCTTATGGTCTTCTGCTCCAGAAGCTTCTTCCGGGTTTCTGGTCCGATTGCGTGGATGTATGATTTACAGACCTGTTCTCCCTGTTGCCGGATGTTTCTCTCACTGACTGTCCGTTGTGTTCGCGGCGGACCGGTTTCCTGGCTACTTTGGCAGGAGCTTTAACCGGTGTGAAATCAGTCATCGGATACGGATGATCTCCAAGTACCGGAATCGTTTGAGAAATGAGCCGCTGGATATCGCGTAAGAAAATTATTTCGGTATTGTCACAGAATGAAAGTGCAATACCACTCTGACCTGCGCGTCCGGTTCTTCCGATCCGGTGAATATAAGTTTCAGGAATATTGGGAATTTCATAATTGATAACATGAGTCAAATCATCCACGTCGATACCACGTGCAGCAATGTCGGTGGCAACCAGTATGCGGATTTTTCCGTTTTTAAAATCGGATAAGGCTTTCTGGCGGGCATTCTGTGATTTGTTGCCATGAATCGCCTGGGCCTGGTGTCCGTTTTTCTGAAGTAACTGGACAACTTTATCGGCTCCGTGTTTGGTCCGGGTAAAAACCAGTGCTGAAACGATTTCCGGATTCCGGAGAACATGAACCAAAAGGCTGCGTTTATCCTCGTATGCAACCATGTACATCCACTGTTCAACTTTTTCAGCTGTGGTCACTTCTGGTGTAATTACAACCTTAACCGGATTTTTCAGAATGGTTTGCGACAATTTTACAATGTCGGAAGGCATAGTCGCCGAAAAGAAAAGAGTCTGGCGTTCACGGGGTAATTCAGCAATGATGCGTTTTACATCGTGGATGAAACCCATGTCAAGCATGCGGTCGGCTTCGTCGAGTACAAACAGTTCAATGTTCCGAAGATCAACGTAACCCTGATTCATCAGATCGAGCAAACGGCCCGGAGTGGCAATCAGGATATCGATTCCCTGACGCAGGGCATCGGTTTGGGGACGTTCGCCTACACCACCATAAATAACGGTGTGTTTGATTCCGGCATGTCGTCCGTAAGCTGAAAAACTTTCGCCAATCTGGATTGCCAGTTCGCGTGTAGGAGTAACAATCAGTGATTTAATCCTACGTTTTCCACGGACAGGAAGTTGTGAGTCGTAAAGAATCTGGATAATCGGAATAGCAAAAGCTGCCGTTTTTCCGGTTCCTGTTTGTGCACAACCAAGTAAATCTTTTCGCTGAAGTATAATGGGTATTGCTTGTTCCTGGATTGGGGTTGGGATTTCGTAACCTTCTGTTTTCAATGCCCTCAGGATGGGCTCAATTAAATCTAAATTTTCAAATGACATTTTTTTAATTTGGAAAGGCTTCGTCAAATTATCGTTTGCCTGCCTTTGTGTTTGTAGCCGCAAAATTAGTCATAAATCCGATAATCAATCTTTATTCATGCTTTATTGTTGTTTTTCATTGTAAAAGAATAAGTTAGCTTAAGGTTGGAATTTTAAAAAGCTGGTAATTAACCGCTCAATGACTTTTACCGGTTAATACTGTTTGTTTTCAACAGATAGACGGAACTTTTTGAAATGGACGCAGAAGGGAAAACAAAGAACTGAGGATAGAGAGTATAGATTTATCTGTTTGTCCGGAATACTTCCAATGCAGCGGGAAAGGGCTGTAATGCCCGTTCGAAAATACCCAGTGAGTAGGCAATTGTCAGTCCGTAGTTGGTCAGCGGAACACCGGCCATCCGGGCTTTCATCAGACGGGAGAGCATTTCACGGCGATTCCACATGCAGGCTCCGCAGTGAATAATCAGTTTAAATCCGGACAGGTCTTCCGGGAAATCGTGGCCGCGGTGATGTACAAATTCCAGTTTCCCTCCCACGTACTGCGTCAGCCAGCGGGGAATTTTAACCGTACCGATGTCTTCGCCTATCGGATGATGCGAACAGGCTTCAGCAATCATCACCCGATCGCCGGGTTCCAGGCGGTCGATGGCCATGGCTCCTTTCACCATTTCGAGGAGATCGCCCTGGTAGCGGGCAAATAATATGGAAAAACTGGTGAGCGGAATTTCAGGGGGTGTATCGGCAGCCACTTTCAGAAAAGCCTGGCTGTCGGTAACCACCAGCCTGGGAGGTTTATTCAGCCGGTTGAGGGCTTCTTTCAGTTCACGTTCCTTTACGACCATACAAAACGAATCATTATCGAGCAAATCGCGGATACTCTGCACCTGAGGAAGAATGAGGCGGCCTTTAGGTGCTTCCTTATCGATGGGAACCACCAGTATGGCCATTTCACCCGGCCCAACCAAATCGGAGACAATTCCGGCCCGGTTGATAAAATCATCGGGTGCATAATTCAGAATGGCCTGTCTAAGGTCAGGAATGCCTAACCCAGTGAGTGCTGAAGTTTCAATCACCGGAATTTTTTCTCCGGAGAAACTTTTTAACAGGCAGTTTACGCCTGGAACCAAGTCGCATTTGTTCAGGACGATAATTGCCGGAATTTTACGATCGTTCAACTCTTCCAGGATGGTTTCCTCAAAATCGCCCCATTCGCTGGAGTTCGAAATGATCAGGCCAAGGTCGGTACGGTCGAAAACAGCCATGGTTTTTTGAATCCGTTTTTCGCCCAAAGCGCCGGCATCATCTATTCCGGCGGTATCAATAAACAGGACAGGGCCAAGCGGAAGCAATTCCATTGGTTTTTCAACCGGATCGGTGGTGGTTCCGGCAGTTTCCGACACAATGGATACGTCCTGACTGGTAAGTGCATTAAGGATCGATGACTTACCTGCATTCCGACGCCCGAATATTCCAATATGAAGCCTGAAGGATTTTGATGCACGCATGATGAGGTAATTTACAGCTGCAAATTACACATAAGTGTTGATGAATTGCAAGTAAGGAAGAATAATTTTAAAGTGGTGGGATAACGAAGTTATTGGACATACGAGATACTATGATAGAATCGGAATTCCAACCCGGGAGTATAAACGGGTATTTGAAAAATATTACCGGATTTTGGGATATTATTCAGCGTCTTTCCTGTTTTTTATACTGACCGTAAAATCAGGAGATTCGACCAGTTGAAATGTTGCTGATGCAAATTTTATTTCACCACGGGTAGCTTCAATAGCATGCAATAGTTTTGTGAATAATTCTGTTTTTGTAGCCCGTCGTTTTCGATAATTTACGACATAACGTAAGGTGAATTCAACCCAATTGTCATTTGCTACCAGAGAAACCATCGGTTCAGTCTGAGCATCTTCCAAACGATATTTATTTTGCATTAAATCCCATGTTTCTTTTGATTTCAGGGTTAAGTCACCGGCCACTTCAATGCCAATCCGGAGCATTATTTCTTTTGCTTTTTCATAGTTACTGCCATATTGAACCGGGATTTTAATTTCGTCCCATAAAAAAGGGAAATCGCCGGAATAGTTGAATACAGGCTCTTTAAAAACAAAGCTATTTGCAATAAGCACAATTCGCCCGTTATATAAATCGCCATCGACCCATTGGCCGGTTTCCATGATGGTTGTACGCAAAACTCCGATATCCATCACATCTCCTTTTATACCTCCAAGCTGAACACGGTCTCCTGTTTTATAAAATCCTCCAAACAGGATAGCCAGCCAACCTGCAAATGAAGCAATGACTTCCTGGAGAGCAAACGCTATTCCAGCGCCGGCAATACCAAGAGCAACAGTTAAACCCCCAAGTTTGTCGCTGTATACAATGGTTACAAGTATGAGGGTAAGAAGAAATCCAACGAAATTGCTAAACTTTTTGGCTTTATACCGGTTGTCATTATCCCTGATTTTTGAAAACAGGTTTTTCTGAATTCCTTTCAGAATAATCCAGATAATAGCAATGCCAATAAAAATGGTAACAAGTTTTCCTATCGTTGGATTAAACAGGTATTTTTGAATCGCTTCCTCCATCGTTTTCATTTCTTATATGTACAACCCGTTGCGGGAATGGTATTTTTATGTCATTTTGACCAAACATCTCAAAGATTCTTACGCGAACTTCACTTTTCACATGTTCTACACGAAATACTTCTTCAGACCAAAAGAAAATGGAGAAATTTAATGATGATTCCGCAAAATCAATAAAACGTACGAATGGGGCAGGTTCCTTAAGGATTCCTTCCTGCTGGTCGATGGCCTCTTTTAAAATTTTCATGACCAGATTAACGTCCGAAGAATAATCTACACCTACAAAAATTTCAAAACGGGATGCAATGTCGCTGTGTGTCCAGTTAATCAGTCGGTTACGCGTCAGGTCAGTATTCGGTACAATAATGTACTTATCGTCTCTTGTAAGTACTGTTGTAGTTCTCAGATTTATTTCCTGAACTTTGCAAACCAGCCCATCGATATCGATTACATCGTCTACTTTAACTGATGATTCGACCAGAAGAATAATTCCGGAAACAAAATCGCTGAATAAACTTTGAATTCCAAGACCAAAACCTACCAATAAAGCGGCAGATCCTCCCAGCAACAGGGTTAAATCAAAGCCTAAAATCCGGAATCCTGAAAAAGCGGCAAGAACCAGGACCAGGTATTTTATTAAACTGAAAATGGAATACTTTTTTGCCTGTTCAATCCGGGAAGCTCTGTAGATCGCTTTTTTTATGGCAAATAACAGAAGGATTGAAAAAAATACCAGGAAGGTAAGCTTTACAACGGTTGAAACTCTGAGATCAAAATCTCCAAGCTCCAGTATGGTGTAATTAAATAACTCTTTCATTGAAAATTATATTTTTAAAGTGTTACCACATTGATTACAATAATTGTGAAGAGAATAACCCATAGCAGTGCTAAGTCAAATTGTTTTCCTGCCCTGGTGTCGGTTTCAAAAATAATTTTGTATAGTCTGTTTCTATATGTCATGATCTTTATTCACCTTAATTTTAAACTCCGGCGCCTTGTAATCTTCCGGCAGGTAACCAGCCGGTATGGTTATTGCGTTTCCGTCCCTTGCCGCCCTATAGTGTGGTGATAAAATTTCAATGCCTCTTTCATTACAAACATCCTGAATGTTCTGATGCAGATTGGAATAAATTATTGCCTGTTTGTTTGGATCCCTGATATAGGCATTGACTTGATAGGAAACATAAAAATCATCGAGACTAGTCTGCAAAACAAATGGTTTTGGCTCCTGAAGAATTAATTCTGTTTTTAGCGCTGCATCAATCAAAGCCTGGTGCATTTCTCTCCAGGGGACATCATAACCGATCGTTACGGTAGTATGAATAATTAAACCTTTATCAGGTGCATCACTGCTGTAGTTAATGGTATGGCTATTCATCACCGTTGAATTCGGTATGGAAATAATTTCGTTTTTAATGGTTCTGATTCGTGTTACCAGCAATGATTTCTCAATTACGTCGCCGGTAACATCTCCGATTTTTACCCGGTCACCAATGATAAACACACGCATATAAGTCAGTACTAATCCGGCTATAATGTTTGAAAGCGAACCGGCCGAACTAAAGGTAAACAGAAATCCAAGAAATACTGAAACTCCCTGGAAAACAGCTGAATTACTACCCGGTAAGTAGGGGAAAATTACGACGATCATAAAAGCAAAAACCAGCACTCTGATAATCTGGTATGTTGGATTTGCCCAATCCGGATAAAATCCGGGCAGGGTTAAATCGCCTTTTTCGATTTCATCTTTAAGAAAATTCAGTCCTTTTAATGCATACCTGAAAACTCCAAGAATGACCATAATGGTGATGAAATCAGGTAAATAATTCCATAATCCAACCGCTATTTTTTTTAGCGGATTCAAAATGTAGCCAAACAATACTTCAGCATAATTTTTTGTCCACGGGAAAATTCCAAAGAGAATTGGCAGCGAGATGTAAATAATAATAATGATGACAGCCCATTTCAGTGCAGTATTTAAATTTAGCAGAGCATTTACCTGTCGTTTGGCATCAAACAGCGTATAGTTTCTAAACTTCAACCCTTTAATGCGTCGTTCTTCCTGCTGCTGAATTTTTTCCGCTGTAATCAGGAATAATTTGCCCGTATAGTAAATTAATACAACTATTATTAACAACACCAGTATGGCAAGTGCAATCTCCTTTGCCAAAGTAATAAGACTTGTTTCTGATTTGTAATTTATTACCGCCTCGGTTATAGCCTGAAGGTATTTTAAGGCCAGTTCCTCCCTGGTGTAATTGTTCCACAACGCATCATTTTCGGATACGCTGATTATAATTCTTTCTCCCAAAACAATATCAGTCGTAACCTCTGATTCGACTATTTTTAATGATTCACGGTTGAAGCTGATATGGCCAGAAAGATCATGTATTCGTTTACTTATTGCTTCTGCTCTTTCTTTGGCCGAAAAACTGCCTGATTTGCTGTAAATAAGCATCAGGGTATCCTTGAAAAATCCTTGAACAGGAAATCCCCTGGCTGTGAGTCTTAATGAATCTATTTCAGCTTTTTTTCGCGAAATACCCTTAGAGTCAATCTCTTTCAGTTCCTGAAGTTGTTTGAATAATTCATCTTTTTTACGACTGTCTGTTTCTTTCAGTACATAAATCTGGTTTTCCAGATCAGTTCTTTTAATCGAATCAGCGATCCTCAGTTGTTCAATCTGAGCGATTTTTTTATTGAAGTTATTCAGGATAACTGAATTGATTGAATCATTGTTGGTTTTTACACTATCCTTTTGAGCAAACAGAAAAGGACTGTTCATCAGCAAGATTACGCACAGTAATAAAGTCTTAATAATCAGTTTCATTTTTTATGGCTTTTTACAAATATGTTGCATTAATGGTTATTGTATCCCGATTTCTTAAAGTGCATATCCAATTCTTTCAATATTTTCACAGGATTTGTCAATGGCATATTATCTTCATCTAATTCATATCCCAATAATTCAGATTTTTTTAATTCCTCCATCCTGGGCAATTTCGTGCGATTCGTTGTTTTAATGTGTTTTCCTTCCTCATCAACAAGTATTACCCTGGGTAAAAACACCCCTTTTCTACCAATAAATTCATCCATGATTTTTACTGCATCCTCAAACTCTTCCCGCTTAGCCCGGCCAAGTGCTTCGTATTGGAATATTTCTTTAGCATCCCAGGTAGTCACTGTGGCAAAACTCTTCGAAATTTTCGTTTCCAGGTTGTTCACAATATTCTGTGTGTCATGCCCTGAATGCATTAACAGGACTTTCCCGCCGCCACCCTCAATATTCACTACATATCGTGGAATGGTAATGCCTGATAGCCATCCCTGCAAGTGTTTCATGTAAATTTTTCCGATCTGAATAGGAGTAATAAAATGTATTATTCCTTTTTCCTTATGGCACTGCAGCAGGTAGTAGGGATGAATTCCAATCCAAAGCATTCTCCGGAAAGTTTCGGCCAGTGTTTTGTAATAGTCGTTGACATGATTTAACAAGACAGTTTGATTTCTGATGGTATATCCATGCATTTGAATTCTTTTTACAGCCATTGCCATATCTTCAGTAATTTCATGGTAATGGTTAATATGAGTCATAAAGTAAACATACTTATTATTGCCCACCGTATATTTGTTTGCCGATTTATCGATGAGATCCAACAATTCATCGGTTATTCCCATGGGCATAACTACAGGAACCCTTGTCGCAATTCGTATGACCCTTAGATGTGGGATCCGGCTTAATTCTTCCAGAATATACTGTAACCGATTTCTGCTGATCATTAAAGCATCACCACCTGTAACAAGTACTTCATCAATATTCCTGTTGTACCCGATGTAATATAATCCTTTATTAATTTCAGTCCGGGTTACATCTACAGTCCCATCCAATGATTTTGCCCTTTGGCAATGCACGCAATAGGATGCACAACTGGTGTTTTTAGCCACAAAAAGAGCTACGCGATTTGGATAGCGCTGATAAGCAGCTCCATAACTCCTCAGGTTTTCGCCCATTGCACATTCCTTGCCTGTATCAGGAAATAAAAGATTTGCAGGAGTAGGTACACATTGCCAAAAAATAGGGTCGAGCCGGTTTTTCGCTTTTTCGCCAGGAAGCATATCCGGATTAAATGGATCTTCCTGCATTAATGTGGCATAGTAGGGTGTAATTCGCAAGGGATCTTTCCCCTGACTCCTTAAAGTTTGTAAAGTTCTTTCAATTTCATTCTTCTGATGCGCATTTAAGCTGATTATTTTTTCAAGCTGATCGATACTTCGTATAACGTTCTTCAATTGCCAGCCGGCATCCTGCCATTGGTC
This sequence comes from Bacteroidales bacterium, assembly GCA_038251165.1. Lineage (GTDB taxonomy): Bacteria > Bacteroidota > Bacteroidia > Bacteroidales > Prolixibacteraceae > Aquipluma. The sequence continues at coordinate 45,780 of JBBSBP010000017.1, forward strand.
GTTGGTTACGTCTTTCCACAATTCAATGGAGTTGAATTTCCTCGGTTCATAGCATATATTATTTTTTTCCAGCATAATTGTATTCGTTCCACAAGTGAATATTAATTTTTAATATTTAAGGACAAGAGCATCACTAAATTCATGCAAAGTAAGCTTTCATAAATACACTAAATCTTAATTCTTCTGTCCTGGTTATTTTATTTTTTTACTTTTCCCCTCAATATAGGTTGCAAATAGTACTCCGTCCTGTGACATTTCAAATTTAGTATTTACCTCATGATTGTCCGGCAAGGAGTATGTCAGACGAAACACAGGAACATCAGGCATTTTCATCGTAGTAGCTTATTTAGGTCAGGTTTTGGATTTATTTTCTTTTATCATTAGAATAGCAAGGCTGATAAGATAAATATAGGAATTCAAAATGAACAACCGCTGCCATAAGCCTCTATAAATGGAGAAAAAATTCGTTGCATCGGTTGAAATTCCGTGCATTTTTCTGTCTCTCTGCCTGTAAGGCAGAAAACGTATTTGCTATAGATATGGACAACATACATTATTTATTCAACAATGAGTTACTTTGAAAACAATGAGTTCTTGTTTCAACTGAATAAAGCGTATACATTTGTTGTAAAAATACAATTAATTGTGTTTCCCGGGATGAAATTAATACTTGATAATTATATCTTTAAAATTTAGCACTTATGGACTATCGAAAATTAGGAACCTCTGATCTGGAGTTATCTGTTGTTACATTTGGAGCATGGGCTGCGGGAGGATGGATGTGGGGAGGAACAGAACGCGCAGAGTCGGTTAAAGCCATCCATGCTGCCTATGATCTGGGTGTCACATCAATCGACACTGCCCCGGCTTACGGACAGGGAGCCAGTGAGGAAATTGTGGGTGAAGCCATCAAGGGCATTCCCCGCGATAAGTTACAAATTCTGACCAAATATGGTTTGCGCTGGAATGTAAAAAAGGGTGAGTTTTTCTTCAACAGTTTTGATAACCAAGGCAAGGCGATTGATATTTACCGCTATTCAGGCAAAGAAAGTATCATCAAAGAGTGTGAAGAAAGTTTACGTTTATTGGGAACTGATTACATTGACCTCTACCAGATTCACTGGGCCGATCCGACTACGCCAATACAGGAAACCATGGAAGCAGTTGCCCAACTTATTCAGGATGGGAAAGTAAGGTATGCCGGCGTATGTAATTATAACGTGGACCAAATGAAGGAAGCCGAAAAATACATTACGCTGTTGTCGGATCAGGTTCCTTACAGCATGGTTAAACGTAACATTGAAAAGGAATTGGTACCCTATACCATGGAAAATAATAAATCAATTCTGGCATATAGTCCTATGGAACGTGGATTGCTTACAGGCAAAATGAAACCAGGCTATAAATTTGCTGACGGAGACCATCGGGCAGGGCTTCCTTTTTTTACCGATGAAAATATTAAACGCACCAATGTTTTTCTGGATAAAATCAAACCTCTTGCCGAAGAAAAGAATGCTACTATCGGGCAGCTGGTTATTCGCTGGACCATTGAACAACCCGGAATAACCATTGCACTGGTTGGAGCACGTAATGCAGAACAAGCCATTCAGAATGCCCGGGCGACCGAAATTAAACTGAGTACCGGAGAACTTGAATTTATAACCGGAGAATTGAATAAACTGAGCCTGGTATTTTAATTTCCGGCTGACTTTCACAAATGATGAGCAGTATTCTTTTTGCGCAGGCTAAGGAGTACTGCCTGTTATTTATTCCAGGTTATTCATTTGCCGGAGCTGCATGGTTTTCAGGCAACATGTTAGCATTTGGTGCGATGAACAAGCCTGGTTGGTCAGGCAAAAAAGAACAGGTCACAAGTCGTTGTTTTAGTAAGTCAAAAGGTTCGTCTAATGAACAACAGTAAAACGGTACGAGTATGCCGGAATCCGGTTTTAGTAGACTGAAGTCCAAATCGAAAATTCAATCTAAAAAAAAGACCGTCCCAATTTGCATGGAGACGGTCTTTTTAATAATAAATGTCTTATATAATATTTAAACTAAGCTAGTTTAACATTTACGGCATTTAATCCTTTTTTACCATCCTGAAGGTCAAAAGTTACTTCGTCGTTTTCTCTAACTTCATCGTTTAAGCCAGATACGTGTACAAAGTATTCTTTGTCTGATGCTTCGTCTTTAATAAATCCAAATCCTTTTGAATCGTTGAAAAATTTTACTGTTCCTTTGTTCATTTTATTAATAATTAAATTTCGTGCAAGATAGGCATTAATATCAAGATAGAACTAATATTTTCTATAAATTATTCGATAATGGCAATATTTGCTGTTTTATTAAGATTCCATCCTTTTATTTTACGCTTTTTAAACGAAGGAGGATTCTTTACAGGAAAGCCCCCTTCCGGAAAACCGAAAGAGGGCTTTAATATAGTAAGTTTTGACGTTTATGTCCGGAAATTACATCATTCCGCCCATACCGCCACCCATTCCACCGCCCATAGGTGGCATAGCTTGTTTGTCTTCCTTTTCATCAACCAAAACACATTCAGTAGTCAGGAACATACCTGCAATTGAAGCTGCATTTTCCAACGCGATGCGGGTAACTTTGGCTGGATCGATAACACCGGCTTCGTAAAGGTTTTCATACACGTCGGTACGTGCATTGTAACCAAAATCGCCTTTACCTTCCATTACTTTCTGAACAACAACAGCGCCTTCTTTACCAGAGTTGAAAACAATCTGACGCAATGGTTCCTGAATGGCACGTTTTACGATTTCGATACCAGTTGTTTCGTCATCGTTTTCACCTGTTAAACCTTCAAGTGAAGCAATGCTGCGGATGTAAGCAACTCCACCGCCGGGAACAATTCCTTCTTCAACAGCAGCACGGGTTGCACTCAATGCATCATCAACGCGGTCTTTTTTCTCTTTCATTTCAACTTCCGAAGCAGCACCAATATAAAGAACGGCAACCCCGCCGGCTAATTTGGCCAAACGTTCCTGAAGTTTTTCCTTGTCGTAATCCGAAGTTGTAGTTTCGATTTGTTTTTTGATCTGGTTTACACGTAACTTAATGGCTTCTTCAGAACCGGCACCGGCAACAATTGTTGTTTTTTCTTTGTCGATGGTGATTTTTTCGGCCTGACCCAGCATTTCCAGGGTGGCATCTTCCAACTTCATCCCTTTTTCTTCGGTAATAACAACACCGCCGGTCAAAACAGCGAGGTCTTCCAGCATTTCTTTTCTGCGATCGCCAAAGCCCGGAGCTTTTACTGCACAAACTTTCAACGAACCACGTAAACGGTTTACAACCAAAGTAGCCAAGGCTTCACCATCAACATCTTCAGCAATAATTAACAGCGGACGACCGGTTTGAGCCGATTGTTCCAGGATTGGAAGAAGATCTTTCATGGTGCTGACTTTTTTGTCATGGATCAGGATGTAAGGATGATCCAGTTCAGTGGCCATTTTTTCACCATCTGTAATGAAATATGGAGAAATGTAACCGCGGTCGAACTGCATACCTTCAACAACATCAACGTAAGTTTCAGTTCCTTTGGCAGCTTCAACAGTAATTACACCTTCTTTGTTAACTTTTTTCATTGCTTCAGCAATCAGTGCACCGATTTCGTTGTCGTTGTTGGCAGCAATCCGGGCAACCTGTTCAATTTTATTGAAATCGTCGCCAATCTTTTCAGCCTGATGTTTGATGTTTTCCACCACTTTGATCACAGCTTTGTCGATACCACGTTTCAGATCCATTGGATTAGCGCCTGCAGCAACGTTTTTCAAACCAACTGAAATGATAGATTGTGCCAGAACTGTGGCAGTGGTTGTACCGTCACCTGCGTCGTCACCTGTTTTGCTGGCAACTTCTTTTACCATTTGAGCTCCGATGTTTTCGTATGCATTCGAAAATTCAATTTCTTTTGCAACGGTTACACCGTCCTTGGTGATTTGCGGTGCACCAAATTTCTTTTCAATAACCACGTTGCGACCTTTTGGTCCGAGGGTTACTTTTACTGCATCAGCCAATTTGTCAACTCCTTTTTTCAGGAGGTCACGGGCTTCAATATTGAATTTAATTTCTTTTGCCATTTTTAATTCTTTTTAAAATATTATTAATCAATTATTCAGCAACAAATAATACGTCGGTTTGTGACATCAGCAAATAATCAGTTCCGTCGATGTTTAATTCAGTACCGGAATATTTTCCGTAAAATACGTTATCACCAATCTGAATTTCCATCGGTTCATCTTTTTTAGGAGAACCAACTAAAACCACTTTACCAATCTGTGGTTTTTCTTTTGCTGAATCAGGAATAATAATTCCACTTGCTGTTTTCTTTTCTGCTTCCTTTGGCTGCACCAAAATTTTACCAGCCAGGATTTTACCTTTTAAATCTGCCATTTTCGAATTATTTAATTTGTTAGACTTGTATTTTTGAATTTTCAACTCCCTTTTTTAGCAGATACTATGCCAAAGAAGATATTGTCTTAACTTGGGCCAGGAGTTGGACATTTTTACACCTGTTTATTACACAAATCGGATTAAAATCCCGTAAAGTGCTGAAAAGAAACCGATTTGACGAATTTGTCCTGACTGTCATTTTGCGTGTCATCCTGTCAGATTATTTGGTGACCAAAGTGACTACCCCAAAATCCCCTGACAGGAAATTTGAAGATAATGAGGCCTGCGGTAAGATATTCCATGATGATTAATGATCGGGAGATTCAACACCGGGCTTACAACCCTCTTTGGGGAAGGACAAATTAGTAAACCTCCACATTAGATATAACCGGACAGGCTTTCGAGTCCTTAATCACGACGCGTATTTTTTGGGCTTCAACCGGACTGATACGTAAAATGCGTTTGTAGCCAATGGTTGTTCCGCGGGTTACTTCCTGCCAGGTGCCATCTTTCTCAATTTCAACCGTGAAGCTTTTTACACGTTGTCCCAGTTTGATATATTCCTGAATCAGGACATAACTTATGAGTTTGTTCCCGCCCAGGTCGATTTCCAGATTGCCTGTATTCTCCATGTCGTTGGTAGCCCAGTACGTTTCCTTATTTCCATCGGTAATCCTGTCAGCGCCGTATTCAGCCGAATTTCCCCGAATTGAAGAAGCTTTAACTGCTTTATTCAATGCCAGATTGGTTCTGAATCGTTCGTCGATCAGTTTTTTCCAGCCCTGAAGCGAAGCCACATCAATTTCGTTTATCAAACCACGGCGATCGGGTGGAATATTTAAAATCAGGTTTGCACCACGTCCTACAGAACTGAGGTATATGTCGAAAAGTTTTTCCGGATTTTTCACCAGCGAGTCTTCTCTGGCATGGTAAAACCATCCGGGACGTATTGACACGTCCACTTCGGCAGGTATCCAGCTTGAACCATTTTCGTTGCCTGTGTTCAATAGCTTCTGAATCCCGCCTTTTCCGGCATAAAGGCTGTCAGCAGTTATCGTGTTCCAGTTGGTTTCGTTTACAAATCCACGTTCGTTGCCACACCAGCGGATATCCGGACCGGCATCACTGAAAAAGATTACGTTGGGTTCCATGCTTCGCACCAGCTCCAGTGTTGTGGGCCAATCGTAGTATGTTTTACCGTCAATTTTGCGTTTTTCATTGGCTCCGCCGTAATAACCATCTCCACCATTGGCCCCGTCGAACCACATTTCGAATACCGGAGAATGTGCTGAAAACAGTTCTTTCAACTGGTTACGGTAATAGTCCAGATACGATGGTGTGCCATAGTCGGCACGATTGCGGTCCCAGGGAGAAAGGTAAACTCCGAATTTCAGTCCTTCGGCCCGACATGCTTTTTCCACTTCATCCACTACATTGCCTTTGCCGTTTTTATAGGGACTGTTTTTTACCGAATGTTCGGTATACTGGCTTGGCCATAAACAAAAACCATCGTGGTGCTTGCAGGTTAAAACCAAGGCATTCAGCCCTGCAGCTTTTATTGTTTTGGTCCATTGCGTCACATCCATGGCAGTGGGGTTGAAAATGGCGGGATTTTCATCTCCAAATCCCCATTCCTTGTCGGTAAAAGTATTGGTAGTGAAATGTACAAAAGCATATTGTTCCATTTCGTGCCAGGCCAGTTGTCGTTCAGTTGGTACAGGTAAAACAGGTTCAGGTGCTGTAACCGTTTTCTGACAGGCTGAAAAAGTAAATGAAACACCCAGCGAAAAGAGTATTAATACAGCTAATGATCGGTTCATGATTCGTTCGGGTTAGTTTGAGAAGGAAAAAAAAAGTCTTCAATGAGATGCATTGAAGACTTTTAGTTATAATTTGTTCAGGTTTTATACTGAAAAGGTTTTTTTACTTTGCAGAGTCAGGAGTAGCTGTCGCTGCAGGAGCTGCAGTGGCTGGAGCCGGGAAACTTGGTACCTGATTTGGATCTACAGCGTTTTCTATCTGATCTTTGATTGCTGACTGTCCACCAACCTGCGTGTCTCTTGGAATGAATGCACTACCTGCGACTGATAAAAATAACAATGCTGCGCCTAAACCCCAGGTTGCTTTTTCGAGGAAATCGGCTGTTTTGCGAACCCCCATGACCTGGTTTGAAGCCTGAAAATTACTTGCCAATCCTCCACCTTTTGAATTCTGAACCAATACAATCAAAATCAGTAGGATACAAGTAATAAATAATAAAACGGTGATCAGTGGATACATGTTAATAAGAATTAATTGTTCAATAAATTTTTGATTTTTTCAATCTGTCCGGCAAAGTAAGTACTTTTTTCCGGATATTTCAAACTTAATTTTTCAAATATATGTATGGCTTTTTTATAATACCCCTGCTGGGCATATATTGTAGCCAGTGTTTCGGTTACCAGCTCTTCACTTCCGTCTTCATTATGCTTTTGACTGTCCATGGGCGATGCTGATTCTTCTTCCTTCACCGGTGGCATCTTGGGCTGAGCCTCCAGGAATTTTTCGATCAGGTGAAATTTCTTTGCGGGTTTTTTCTGAATTTGCATGTCAACATCTCCTGCAGGTTCAACTGACTTTGCAGGTTCCTCCAGCCGGTATTCCGGTGCAAAAATAAAGTTGAAAATATCCTGGTCCTCTTTGGCCTCAGGTTCAGGCAAAAAGTCTTGTTCCAGTTCATTTTTCTTCACTTTTTCATTCAGAAACAGGTATAATTTCCGGCGATCCTGTATCCGCAGGGCTCCGTTAATCAATTCCTGCTCAAACGATGAATCGTTCAGGTTTCTCAGGTTTTTCAGGTAAAGTATCCAACCCGTTTCGAATGCAGGATGCCGACCGGTCAGTTCTTTCAGGAACGGAAGAGTTTCCCGGTTTAACTTTTCCGGAGCCTGCATGTATAGGTATATTTGATCTGCGGTCATAGTTTTACCAGTTTGCAATGGAAGCATTAAATATATCGTCGGTCAGTTTTTTAATGATTTCAACAGCCAGCGCCTCTTCAACAGTATTGAGTGATTGGGAACTTTCGAAATCTTCATAGGCTGTAAATGTTTTGTCCCAATCCTGTTCATGATCCTTGTTGTTGGTATATTTCACCTTGATTGTTACAGTCAGCCTGTTCTGTGCAGCCAGATCTCCTTCCGAAATATTCATCGGTCTGACATCATAATCGGTGATTTGCCCGGAGAACTCAAGGTCACCACCTTCTGTAATCTGGTTTAGAGAGGTCTGTTTGATTAGTTTATCCTGCAGTCCATCGGTAAACTGCTGACTGAGGTTAGGATTCACCAGTCGGGCCCGGTTTGGAAAATAAATTACCGTGAAAGTTTTAACGTTTGGTGCAATGGAGGCACCGGTAAACGAATAGCTTATTTTACATGCTGTAAAAACAACGGCAGTAATCAGAACTGAAAATAGGATAAGGATAAAACTTCGTGTCTTCACTCAAATAGATTTTTAGTAATGGATTGATTTCATGTTTTCGTCGGACTTAAATTTCGTAATTCGGGTGGTCTGTACTATTTTCAGACTTTTCAAATGTCTGGAATCAACATGGAGGTAAAAAAATCCCGGACGAAATTATTCGATGTCATATTCTTTGATTTTACGGTAAAGGGTTCGTTCCGAAATTCCCAATTCACGGGCAGCATATTTGCGTTTACCTTTATGCTTTTCGAGCGCTTTCTGAATCATCTCAACTTCCTTATCTTCGAGCGACAAGGATTCTTCCACAAATTCTTCGGTATCAAAAATATTTTCGTTTGCAGAAGGATTGACGGTAACGCGGTTGGACGATGATTGATCGGGAACATAGTTCCCATTTTCAGTCTGGTAAAGTTTACGGATCAGTTGAGCATTGTCGTCCCGGATATTGGCTACGGTAGATTCATTCTTAAGAATATCATGAACCAGTTTTTTCAGATCGTTCATGTCTTTCTTCATGTCGAAAAGGATCTGGTACAGGATTTCACGTTCCGAAGAAAAGGTTTTTTCGTCGATCGCATGGTATAAAGCCGGAAACTTACTCTCGGAGTGCAAAGGAATATAATGTTGCAGTGTTTTTGCATCAATAATCCTTTCTTTTTCGATAATCGAAATCTGTTCGGTAATGTTTTTTAACTGACGTACATTCCCGGGCCAGTGATATTGAAGCAAAACCGAAACGGCTTCGTTATCTAGCCTGATCGCCGGCATACGGTATTTGTCGGCAAAGTCGGAAGCAAATTTGCGGAAGAGCAGATGAATGTCTTCTGTCCGGTCGCGCAGAGGCAATACCCTGATGGGTACTGTATTTAAACGATAGTATAAATCCTCACGGAATCTCCCTTTTTCGATAGCCTGGGTGATGTCCGCATTGGTAGCACCTACCACCCTGACATTGGTTTTCATGACTTTCGATGATCCAACCTTCATAAATTCACCTGCTTCGAGTACCCGAAGTAACCGAACCTGGGTCGAAAGAGGTAATTCTCCAATTTCGTCCAAAAAAATAGTACCGCCATCGGCTTCTTCAAAATAACCCTTTCTTTCGGCCAATGCCCCTGTAAACGAACCCTTTTCGTGTCCAAAAAGTTCAGAGTCAATAGTCCCTTCAGGGATGGCTCCGCAGTTGACAGCAATGTATTTGCCATGTTTTCGGGACGAAAACTGATGAATAATCTGTGGAAAGGATTCCTTTCCTGTGCCGCTTTCGCCTGTAATTAAAACTGAAAGATCGGTAGGTGCAACCTGGATCGCGATTTCAATCACATGATTCAATCCCGGAGAACTACCTATAATTCCAAAACGTTGTTTTATTTCCTGAATATCCATTGTAAGGACAATATGTTTAGCTTTGCAAAATTACAATTTTAACCTTTAACTACCGTTCAAAATTAAATTAACTTTGATTTCAATGCCTTAAACTACTTATGTTTTAACATGTATTAGCTTTTTGCACCGGAATTATCAAATTTACAAGGCAAATGGACTTTATCGGAATTATACCTGCCCGTTTTCAATCTACCCGCTTCCCGGGAAAACCACTTGAGATTCTGGGAGGCAAGCCCATCATTCAATGGGTATTTGAAAATACCAGAAATGCCATGGAAGAAGTATATGTTGCAACCGATGACGAACGTATTTACCAGGCGGTTATTGCATTCGGAGGAAAGGCTGTTTATACCTCGCCTGACCACCAGAGTGGAACCGACCGTTGTGCCGAAGCTGCACAGAAACTGGCCGGACGGCTAAAGTTTGATGTTGTAATCAACATCCAGGGAGACGAACCATTTATCAGGCCCGAACAGATTGAAGGTCTGAAAGCCTGTTTTGATTCACCATCAACTGAAATTGCCACCCTGATAAAACCAATAGTGGATGCGGCTGATATCACCAACATCAACCGCCCCAAAGTAGTAATCAACCGGAACCAGGAAGCCATGTATTTCAGTCGTTCGCCAATCCCCTTTGTGCGCGATTCACAACCCGAAGAGTGGTTTCGCCGGAATACATTTTATAGCCACATTGGCATGTATGCCTATCGTTTCGACATTCTGCTCGAACTGACCAAATTGCCGGCAGGCATACTCGAAAAAGCCGAATCGCTCGAACAACTGCGCTGGCTCGAAAACGGTTACCGTATAAAAACGGCCCAATCCGAATTCGAAAATATGGGTATTGATACTCCGGAAGACCTGGAGCAGGCCAGAAAGTTTCTGAAGTAAAGTCTGTTCAATCTGAACCGTCAGGTAAATTATTGCTTCAAGTCAGGAGAAGTATTTCAGCTGGTTTAAACACCCTCAATTCCTTTCTGTTCGAGCAATTCGAGGCAGATTTCCCTGAGTTTGTATTTCTGAATTTTTCCACTGGCAGTCATGGGGAATTCGTTGACGAAAAAAATATACTGCGGAATTTTATACCTGGCAATTTTTCCCCGGCAGAATTCCTGAATATCTTCATCTGACAATTGGGTGTCAGCTTTAAGTTTGATAAATGCGCCGACCTGTTCTCCGTATTTTTCACTCGGAATACCTATCACTTCAACAGTTTCAATTTCAGGCATGTTGTAAATGAAGTTTTCAATTTCGCGCGGGTATATATTTTCCCCGCCACGAATAATCATATCTTTAATCCGTCCGGTGATTCGGTAAAATCCCTCCGGGATTTTTACCGCCAGGTCACCCGAGTGCAGCCAGCCTTCAGCATCAATGACTTTTGCGGTGGCTTTAGGATCCTTGTAGTAGCCTTTCATCAGGTTGTAGCCACGACAGCAGATTTCACCCTGCTCTCCGGTCTGACATTCTTTCCCGGTTTCCGGGTTGACGATTTTAACTTCCACGTTGGGGAATTCAAAACCTACTGTAGTTGCACGTACTTCAGGTGAATTATGGGTACGGGTAGCTGTCATTCCGGGCGAAGTTTCCGTTAAGCCATATACGATAATAACGTCTTTCATGTGCATCTTCTGCATCACCTGATTCATGGTTTCGATGGGACACAACGATCCTGCCATGATTCCGGTTCGCAATGAGCTGAGATCGAACATGTTGAACATGGGGTGATTCAGCTCTGCCATAAACATGGTTGGAACGCCATATAAGGCGGTACATTTTTCTTTTTCAACTGAAGCGAGAACCATCAGCGGATCAAAATTTTCGACCATCACCATCGTGGCTCCATGGGTAATAATGGCACAAAGCGCAAGCACACTGCCAAAACAGTGAAACAAGGGTACACAGACCAACAGGCGTTCATGGTGGGTAAATTTCATGCATTCCCCGGCGGCATAACCATTGTTCAGGATATTGTGGTGGGTTAACATGACTCCTTTGGGGAAGCCGGTCGTTCCGGAAGTATATTGCATATTCACCACATCGTGGCAACTGATGGTTTCTTTAATCAGTTCAAGCTCCATGTCATCGATGTGACTGCCAAGTAAAATGAGCTCTGAGGTGTTATACATCCCGCGGTGTTTCTGTGGTCCGATAAAGATCACATTGGTGAGTTCCGGAAATTTTTCACTCTTCAGGTTGCCGCGCTGACTGGTTTTTAATTCAGGAATCAAATCAAAAATCATATTTACGTAATCACTGTCGCGGAATCCATCGACCATACAAAGGGTGTGTATATCCGCATTCTGAAGCAGGTATTCCAACTCTGACAATTTGTAATTGGTATTAATGGTAACCAGTATAGCCCCAATTTTGGCTGTGGCAAACATGAACGTGAGCCAGTCAGGAACATTGTTGGCCCAGATCCCGACTTTATCGCCCGACTTAACTCCGATATAGAGCAAGCCTTTGGCCAACTGATCAACCCGTTCGTTGAACCTGGAATAAGTAAAACGTAAATTGCGGTCGGTATAGACCATAAATTCCCGGTTGGGGGCTTCGATGGCATATTTTTCAAGTAATTCGCCAAGCGTATAATCGAGTAATAACATGAAATCAGATTTTCAGAATGGATTGAAAACTAAAAAGGCGCATAAACAACGGCCAGAATTTTGGCAATCTGGTTATTCCCTGAATGTACATTATGGAGTACAATCGAATCCAGGTAGATACTGTCACCTTTGCCCAATTTGTATACTTCTTTACCGTAATTGATTTCGATTGCCCCTTCGAGTACATAAATAAACTCTTCCCCTTCGTGCGATGAGAGCATGTAATCCGATTGAAGGCCGGGCTCAATATCCACGATAAAAGGTTCCATATTCCGACCGGCTTTATCAAAGGCCAGGGAGAAAAAATTCAGGTGTTCACGGGCTTCACTGGCCTGGGAGGTGAATCTGACTCCCTTGTGATATTCTCCTGAACGGACTACCACCGGGCCAAATGAATCGCTGTCATCGAGAAAAGTGCCCAGACGAACGCCCAATGCACGCGCGATCTTAATCAGAGGAGCCAGCGAAGGAACATTGACGTCCTGTTCAATTTGCTGAACCATTGTGATCTCCATTCCACTCCGTTCGGCCAGTTCTTCAATACTAACCTTTTTTATTTCACGAATTTGTTTAATTTTTTCACCAACGGTTTTTTCAGCTGTCATAATCAGAGCGTTTTTGAGAGTGATGTACAAAATTAGACTTATTTTGCTCGTACACAAATTTGAAACAACTGAAATTTCAAGGAAACGAACAGGAGAAAGTCTTTCTCATACTGGTGATCTGCCAGCCGGAGGATCGGGAGTTTCCTGCCGGCCGGACTGCCGCACATGTGGCAATTAAAAAACAGATCAGAAATGATTCGCCATTTTCTTTGGTTTTCCACAACCTGCTAACCACCGGGAAATAAGCAATAACCAGTATTCCCTGTGTTAACGAATGTGTCACCACATGATTTTCAGTAATGAACCAGAAAAGGATAATTATTATCACTGCCACCAGGCATCTTTTATCGAAACGGCTGAACCGTGTGGTATGATCGCCAAAAAGGTAAATGGCGATCGAAACGATCGTAGTCAAAGCCAGATCGGTGGTGTTCAGGATATTGTCGAGCAGGCTGAAATGATCCGCCTTCATGTAGGTAGTCAGACTGATTCCGACAGCAAAAAAGAAAAACATTAATTCTGAGTTAAAATTTATCTCTTTTTCTCAAAGCACGGCTTTAATCATTCTTATCTCCTGAATGGTTTGTACCTTTGTTTCCGAATAACCTGCGGGAAGGCAAAATAGCTTTCTTCAAGGGAAACGGAATGGTTTTTTACCAGGAAATAACTCTTGTGTTTGATGCCGATAAGCAAAATCAGGCATGCCGGCATGCCTGATTTAAAACTGACAGAGAGAATCTAAAACCAGGACGTTCGAAAAAATAAAAATTTAAACCCATGAATACCATCAGGTCTCAGTTTATTAACGAAGAAGAAATTTCACGGATACTCGAAGAAAATAAAAAACCTGATCCGGAAAAAGTCAGGCAGGTACTCGTTAAAGCCAAGGAAATGAAAGGTCTTGATATGGCCGATGTTGCTGTGCTGACAAACATCAGCGATCCCATGCAGCTTTTTGAACTTTTCGAAACCGCCAACCATGTGAAGGAAAATATTTACGGGAAAAGATTGGTTATTTTTGCCCCGCTTTACATTTCAAACCTGTGTGCCAACGAATGCAGCTATTGTGCCTTCCGGGCGAAAAATAAATCCATTGTACGCCGCTCCCTGACTCAGGACGAAATCAGGCATGAAACCGAAATACTCATTCAGCAGGGTCATAAACGGGTATTGCTGGTTGCCGGTGAATCGTATCCCAGGCAGGGTTTTCAGTATGTCATCGATTCGGTCGCCTCTGTTTATGAAGCCAAAGCAGGAGATGGCGAAATTCGTCGTGTCAACGTGAATGTTGCTCCGCTGAGTGTTGAGGAGTTTAGATTACTGAAGGAGGCAAAAATCGGAACTTACCAGATTTTTCAGGAAACTTATCACCATGAAACATACCGGAACGTTCACCTCGGTGGAAAAAAACGGGATTATGATTACCGGGTGACTGCCTTACACCGGGCGATGGAAGCCGGTATTGAAGATTTGGGAATCGGCGTTCTTTTCGGTTTGTTTGACTACCGTTTCGAATTATTGGCTCTGATGCAGCATATCCGCGAACTCGAAACTGTTTTTGGCGTTGGACCACATACGATCAGCGTTCCGCGACTCGAACCTGCTACCGGTTCCGACATCGCTTCTCATCCGCCTTCTGCAGTTTCTGATCTCGATTTCCGGAAAATTGTGGCTATTCTCAGGTTGGCCGTTCCATACACCGGCATTATTATGTCGACCCGGGAAACTGCACAGATGAGACGCGAAACGTTTGCACTCGGTGTTTCCCAGATTTCAGCCGGAAGCCGCACCAATCCGGGCGGTTACTCCGATAGTCTTCACGAGGATGACAGCAGTCAGTTCTCGCTGGGTGATCATCGCCCGCTGGATGAGGTTATTCGTGATGTGGCTGAAATGGGTTATCTTCCGTCATTTTGCACCGGCTGCTACCGGCTTGGCCGGACAGGACAGGATTTTATGGACCGTGCAAAACTGGGCAACATTAAAAATCATTGTAACCCGAATGCCGTTTCCACTTTTATGGAATACCTGATGGACTATGCAACCTATGAGACGAAGCTGATAGGCGAAAACCTGATTGAAGATGTGATCAATTCAATGCAGGGAGTTGCCCGTGAACGTGCTATTATTTTGCTTGAAAAAGTAAAAAAAGGCAACCACGATATCTATTGCTGATTCCAAAAGCATTTTGTCAGATGTTCCGGTATTTTTGCCGGCAAGTAATTGTATATCAGTATCCGGTAAATTCTTATTTTAATCTGAAATTTCACGAATAAAAGATGCAAAAATTCCGAATTGAAACCGACCTTTTAGGGACGAAGGAAATACCTTCGGATTCGTTGTGGGGAATCCATACGGCAAGGGCCCTGGAAAATTTTCAGATCTCCGGGAAACCGGTTCATCCGGAGTTGGTGAAGGCTTTTGGCGCCGTTAAATTGTCGTGTTTTCAGACCAATAAAATGCTGGGCTATTTTCCTGAAGCACTTAAGGCCGGTGCGATGGAGCAGGCTTGTGCTGAAATGGCAAACGGACTGTTAAACCGGCATATTCTGGTTGACAGCCTGCAGGGTGGTGCCGGAACTTCAACAAACATGAATGTTAATGAAGTAATTGCCAACCGGGCACTTGAAATTGCCGGAAAAGAAAAAGGTGATTACCTGTTCATTTCGCCCACTGGTGATGTGAACCTTCATCAGTCAACGAACGATACTTATCCCACAGCGCTTAAAATAGCTGCAATCCTTATGATTCGTCAGCTCGAACAATCAATCCTTGCACTCCAGGAAGCTTTTCAGGCTAAAGAAAAAGAATTTTCGCATGTGGTTAAAATCGGGCGAACCCAATTGCAGGATGCTGTTTTAACCACTTTGGGCCGTGAAATGGGAGCCTATGCAGAGGCATTTAACCGCGATCGCTGGCGGTTTTCAAAATGCGAAGAACGGTTGCGGGTAGTCAACCTGGGCGGAACTGCTATTGGTACCGGGCTGGGAGCACCCCGGCGGTATATTTTCAGTGTGGTTGACAAACTGCGTGAAAATACAGGCATTGGTCTGGCCCGCGCTGAAAATCTGATCGATAATACACAAAATGCCGATGTTTTTGTGGAAATTTCAGGAATGTTGAAAGCCTGTGCCGTTTCAGTGATGAAAATCAGCAACGATTTGCGCCTCATGGCCAGCGGACCCGATGCCGGCCTGTCTGAAATCATCCTTCCAAAGAAACAGGCTGGATCTTCGATTATGCCAGGCAAAGTAAATCCGGTTATTCCTGAGGCTGCAGCACAAGCTTCCATTTTGGTAATGGGTCACGATGTTGTTATTTCACAGGCTGCTTCAGCCGGAAACCTCGAACTCAATCAGTTTATGCCATTGATTGCACATTCCCTGTTCGAAAGCATCGACCTGCTGACTCGCTCGTGTACCATGTTGCGAATCCATGGTATTCAGGGTATGGAAGCGAATGAAGAGCGATGCCGGGAAAATGTGCTGAATTCAACTGCTTTGATCACCGCAATCATTCCTGTGGTTGGTTATGATAAAGCCAGTGAAATTGTGAAGAATGCGAAGGAAGAACAAATTTCCATCCGGGATGCCATTCTAAAATCAGGTTTAATTAACGATCAGGAGTTGAGTGAATTAATCAGTCCGGAAGCAGTTTGTCGTCTGGGGCATAAATAATTCCGGAAGGCGCTATTTAAAATTATTCTAAATAATTGTTAACGGATTTTGCAGTTCAAAAAAATAGTTTTAGCTTGGCAACGAATTTATTATAAACCAATAAAAAATTGAAAACATGAAAAAATTAGCAATGATTCTTGCCATAACATTTACGATGGGTTTAGCTGCTTCAACTGTATCTGCTTCAACTGTTAACGACGGCAAAAAAACTGAAAAGAAAGAAGCCACTACAAAAACTTCTGATAAAAAAGAAGCTACCAAAGATGCAAAAGCTTGTACTTCAGAAAAAAAAGCTTGTTGCTCAGAAAAAAAATAGTAAGAGGAATAATTTCTTTTTACATTAACGAAATTCAAAAATGACTGGCATAGCCAGTCATTTTTGTTTCCAATCTTTTGATTCCAATAGCTTTTGTCACCACGGCACCATAATCCCAGGAATAGTTCAGGCTTCTTTCTTTTTATAATATTCAACCTTGCCTGTGAGTGCGATATGCTTTACTTTGTCGATCAGGGCTGATCTTTGTGTTTCGTTTAGTTTAGCGAATGAACGGGCAAGAGCAATTTTTTCGCGCATATAAGTTGCGTTTTCATTTCCTGAAATTAACACGGAGACCGGAAGTGACCAGACAAAGTGCATGGCTTCTTTTATGCTGAGGTAGTTAGGAATCAACGGATCATCAGAATTCCAGTTGGTTTTTTCTTTTTTGGCGAAAAACCTGCCGTCTGCAAGCGATTTAATCGCGAGAATGCCCATGTTTCGTTCCAATGCCAGAGGCATGATGTTTTCGATGAAACTGAAATAGGTCTGGTCAAGCACATTCACAGGCATCAGGACAGTGTCGAAAATGTCGCTTTCTTTTGTCCGCTCAAGCATTCGGGCATGAGCAAACGGATTCTGGTGACCGGTAAATCCAATGTGTCTTATTTTGCCTTCTTCTTTGGCTTTCACCAAAACATCCAGAACACCTTGTTGAATCCGGCTGTCAACATCTTCCGGCGTGACAACGGAATGCACCTGGTATAAATCGAGGTGATCTGTTTGAAGTCTGTTCAAGGTTCCTTCCAGATGTTCCCTTACCGTTTTTGCATCTTTCCCCATCGTTTTGCTCATTAAAAAAATGAGATCGCGGTATTTGGGAGTCAGGTATTTTCCATAACGTATTTCACTGGTTCCCTTGCCATAACTTTCTGCGGTATCGAAAAACCGGACACCGCCTTCTATTGCTGCTTCAATGACTTCCTGTGCATCGCGTTCGGTTGTCCAGCCCACATGGTACCCTCCGGTGCCGAGCATGGTTACATATTCATTGGTCCGGCCCAGTTTCCGTTTTGGAAGCACTTCGCCAATGCGGTCCCTGGTTTCGGTTGCAGCCTGTGCAGCACCTGATAAAGTTATTGCAGCAGTCGCACTTGCAATTGATTTTAAAAATTGTCTTCTATCTGTCATAATTAGTATGTTAGAATTTCATCAAAAGGTAAAAAACTTTATTGGAATATCCTAGATTTGATTTTTAGAGGTTGAAAATCGGACATGCAATTACAAGGGAAGTCCGAAACGTCAAAGAACCCGAATGAAGCAGCTTGCCGGATAATCAGTTGTCGGTTTTCGTTTGACTCACGATGGATTCAATAATCCATTTGGATCAAATTCCGGATAAATTGCGTGATATTGAATGGCATAAAAACTGTTGCCTCCGGAAATACACGGTACCCGAAAGTTTGCATTATTTTTTACTGTCAGGCTTCTTGTCGCTGAGTGATTTGCGGAAATCCCATGGAATGTTGTAATAGACAGAATACGTAAAATCGAGGGTGAATTTTTTTTCTGCTTTCCCGTAACCAGGGATAAAATAGACCGACGGTAGGACAAAATCGGTATGATTCATTTTCACTTTGCCCCGGATAGTCCATCCAATGTAGAAGTTATGGAAAACTTCTCCCTTTAAACCAATCAGAAATTCACCCCAATGCGCAAAAAAATTCTGATTGCCAAACCGCCCGGTTATCGGACCCCAATAAGAATCGATCTGATATTGATTGACTTGCTGGCTAGCAAGAGCAAAGCCATAACGGAGTCCGACAAATAATATATCCTTGTCGTTCTTATTTTCCGCCTGAAGAAAATTGTAATCAATTCCGAGCCGGGAATAGCTGCCTTTTCCTGTGAAATCGATGTTGCTGGTTTTGATTTTCATGAATTCGTATCCCGATTCGAAAACAGGGAACCAATTGGGCCATAGTTCCATATCCAGCGAGAATTCGGATCCATAGCGGTTCCCTTTGGTCCATAGGTCCTGAAAAGGACGTGTTACATCCATTCCTACCCGGATGCCAGTCATCCGGATGTAATTATCGGTTCTTTTCGGTACAACTTTTTTCTTCTGCTCAGCCTGTCCGAAGCTAATTGTTGCCAACAGACAAAGGATGAATGTATAATATAATATTCTCATTCCATTTTTTGGTTATCAGGCTGTCAATAATATGGATAGAATCAATCCTGTTGTGCGTGTAATCAATCGAATGCAATTTGTATTCGAAGTAAAAACCTGATTCCATCGAAGCATATTTCTGTATTGTTTCGTGATTAAAGGTTATGGTATCAATATGTGAATCAAACGAGATCAGGAAGTTTGTTGAGTCGTTTGCGGACAATGGAAGAAGAATTTCGTGAAGAACAGAATCTTTCACCCACAAATTCTCAAGGCCGATTCCCCATACCGTGGTACTTGGGAAAATGGGATTATTTGTCGACGAATTCAGGAACGAAACCTGAAGAAAGGCTTGCGGAGGAGCTTCAAACACTTCTTTACAGGCTGATCCGGCCATAAGTATTAAGATCAGATACAAAAAACGCTTCATTCAGTAATCTTTTTAAGAAAGGCGTAAAGGTAGACATATTCAGTTTGAATTGGAAAACGAAGGAACTTTTTTACATGGTCGAAGTAATACCGGCGGAATTAATAAAACTAAACCGGGAATGTGCGATTAACAATCAGCCTGGAAGGTCATTTGATCGTCGTGGCTTATTCTTTCCTGTAAAATAATGAAAGCGAAGGATTAAGAATTTTCAGAATGTCCGGAAGTCCCGATCTGTCAGGTTCGTTTTAAAACCTTCAACCCGGGGTGTATTTCCAAAACTTTCTTTTGTTACCAATCGTTCAGGAAAAGTGGCTCAAAGCAGTTCTCCGATTGTTGTTTCCAAAAAATAGATATCTTTGCGCCAAACACATGCGGAGTAATTGATTAATAAGGTTTTTAGAACGATTAGGAATGAAGAAGATACGTAATTTCTGTATTATTGCACACATCGATCACGGGAAAAGTACATTGGCTGACAGGCTTCTGGAGTTTACCAAAACAATTGATGGCCGGAACATGAAAGCTCAGGTTCTCGACAGTATGGATCTCGAACAGGAACGTGGAATCACGATAAAGAGCCATGCCATCCAGATGCAGTACATACACGAAGGACAGGAATATACCCTGAACCTGATAGATACGCCCGGTCATGTTGACTTTTCGTACGAAGTTTCACGGTCTATTGCAGCCTGCGAGGGAGCTTTGCTGATTATTGATTCTACACAGGGAATTCAGGCTCAAACCATATCAAATCTGTATCTGGCCATCGAACACGATCTGGAAATTATCCCTATCCTGAATAAAATGGATCTGGATAATGCGATGCCTGAGGTGGTTGAAGATCAGATTATCGGGTTGATTGGCTGTAAACGCACTGAAATAATTCGTGCCAGCGGTAAAACCGGTCTGGGTATTGAAGAAATTCTCGAACGAATTGTAAATGTAATTCCGGAACCCAAAGGTATTGAAGAAGCCCCGCTTCAGGCATTGATTTTTGATTCGGTGTTCAATTCTTTCCGTGGAGTTATTGCTTATTTGAAAGTGGAAAATGGTGTCATCCGGAAAGGCGATCTTGTTAAATTTGTAAATGCATCAAAAGAATATGTTGTCGACGAAGTCGGAGCACTGAAACTCGGGATGTTTGAACGTCCTGAATTGAAAGCCGGAAGCGTTGGTTACATCATATGCGGAATTAAAACTGCCCGTGAGGTGAAAGTCGGCGATACGGTTACACATTCAAAAGCGCCTTGCCAGAAAGCCATTGCCGGTTTTGAGGAAGTAAAACCTATGGTTTTTGCCGGAGTTTATCCGATCGATTCTGAAGATTATGAAGACCTTCGTTCTGCAATGGAAAAACTTCAGTTGAATGATGCTTCGCTTACTTACGAGCCAGAATCGTCGGCCGCCCTGGGTTTTGGTTTTCGTTGCGGATTCCTCGGCTTGCTTCACATGGAAATCGTCCAGGAACGCCTCGACCGTGAATACGATATGAACGTGATTACTACTGTTCCCAATGTTTTGTATCATGTGCATACAACCAAGGGCGCTACAATCAATGTATATAATCCCTCCGGACTTCCGGCCAGTACGACCATCGATGATATCGATGAGCCGTTTATCCGCGCCAATATCATTACCGCTGTTGATTATATCGGTTCAATTATGACTTTGTGTCTTGAAAAACGGGGAACACTCATTAAACAGGAATACCTCACTACTGACCGTGTTGAACTTATGTTTGACCTTCCGCTGGGCGAAATTGTATTCGACTTTTACGATAAGCTGAAAAGTATTTCGAAAGGATATGCCTCTTTCGATTACCATGTACTCGACTTCCGGCCTGCCAAACTGGTTCGCCTGGATATCCTGCTGAACGGCGAAATGGTTGATGCTTTGTCGACTCTGATTCATGTCAGCAATGCCTATAGTTTCGGAAAACGAATGTGTGAAAAACTGAAAGAGCTGATACCGCGTCAGCAGTTCGACATCGCGATTCAGGCCGCTATTGGTGCGAAAATTATTTCGCGCGAAACGGTAAAGGCAGTAAGGAAAGACGTAACCGCCAAATGTTACGGCGGTGACATTACCCGTAAGCGTAAACTGCTCGAAAAACAGAAAAAAGGTAAAAAACGAATGAAACAGGTTGGAAATGTTGAAGTTCCGCAGAATGCGTTTTTAGCCGTATTGAAGTTGGATTGAGAAAAAATGCAGGATTCAGTTTGCAATAAAATAGAAAAAGGAATTTTCTGGTTAACAGGGAATTCTTTTTTTTGCACCAAAATAGTTTCTTTTAAAATTGTTGTTTCAATTATCCATATTCCTGAACAAGTTCCGGTTTTATCCGTTTTAAAAGGATATGAAAAATCTGTTTTTATCCGGAATCCTGTTGCTGGTCATAACTGCATGCAACCAATCCAAGACTAAAAGTAAAAGTGAAAAAGTGGCTGTTGAAAAGGCTGCTTCAGATACAGCTACCCTTTCATGTTGTTCAAACTTACCTTCCCGGTTTTCGACGGGAGTTGGTCCCGGCATGGATACTGCGACCCGGCTTAATGCTGATGTTTCCGGCATGGTCCTGATCAAGGGGGCCAGTTTCTCGATGGGAGGTGACAGTATTTGGGGACGTCCGGATGAATTCCCCGGGCACCAGGTTGAAGTTTCGTCGTTTTACATCGATGAACATGAAGTTACCAACATGCAGTTTCAGCTTTTTATCGATGCTACGGGGTATATAACTACTGCAGAGAAAAAGCCTGACTGGGAAGAATTAAAGCAACAGCTTCCTCCCGGAACTCCAAAACCTGATGCCGGGTTTTTAGTAGCGGCATCGCTTGTCTTTACGCCACCCGATCATTCCGTTTCGCTCGATAATCCACTTGTTTGGTGGAGATGGGTACCGGGAGCCGATTGGAAACATCCGGAAGGGCCAGGCAGTAATCTGGAGGGAAGAGCTGATTATCCGGTGGTTCAGGTTTCGTGGGAAGATGCACAGGCCTACTGCAATTGGGCAGGAAAGCGTTTGCCAACCGAAGCGGAATGGGAATTTGCGTCCAGGGGAGGACAGACTCAGGCGATTTATCCATGGGGAAATGAACTGGTTACCAAAGGGAAACAAAAGGCAAATGTATGGGAAGGAAAATTCCCGGTTAAAAATACAGGCATAGATGGTTATGTCGGAGCTGCACCTGTAAAACAATTTGCCCCTAATCCATACGGATTATATGATATGGCGGGCAATGTATGGGAATGGGTTGCCGATTGGTATGCAGCTGATTATTACGCTGAATGTAAGCTTGCCGGCCTGGTTGTTAATCCAAAAGGTCCTTCGAAATCGTTTGATCCGGATGAACCATTTGGGCAGAAAAAAGTGACCCGCGGGGGTTCGTTTCTTTGTAACGATCAGTATTGTTCCGGATTCAGGATAGGCGCACGAATGAAAACAAGCTGGGATACCGGATTGAATCATACCGGCTTCCGATGCGTTGTTTCGGCGAAATAAAACAAAAAATCCCACTTTTTTGGAGCAGGGTTTTCTGTATCTGAAAATTATTTTTAGAATTACATGATCAGCTTGTAGCCTTTCCCATGCACATTAATAATTTCAACTTTAGGATCATCTTTCAGGTGTTTCCGGAGTTTCGTGATGTACACGTCCATACTTCTGGCATTGAAATAATTGTCGTCGATCCAGATGGTTTTCAGCGCGAAATTACGTTCCAATACCTTATTGGCGTTGTTGCAAAGCAGGCCCAGCAGTTCGGCTTCCTTGGTCGTAAGTTTTACTTCCTCATGACCTCCTGAGAGTATCTGCTTGCGCGAATCAAAGGTATAAATTCCCAGTTTGTAAATCGCATCTTCGTGCGAATTGTTATCCTGACTAACACGACGCATTATGGCTTCAATCCTGAAGATCAGCTCTTCCATGCTGAAAGGTTTGGTGATGTAATCGTCTGCCCCGATTTTGAATCCTTCCAGAACATCTTCCTTCATGTTTTTGGCTGTCAGGAAAATGATCGGGATATCCATATTGAGCAAACGAATATCTTTTGCCAGGGAAATGCCATCTTTTTTAGGCATCATGATATCCAGCAGGCAAAGACTGTAAGGTTGATTTTTTGTAAATCCTTTGTAGGCAGCTTCCCCGTCGGGATACAAATCGGTTTCATATCCTTTGGCAATGAGATACTCTTTCAACAATAATCCAAGGTTTTCATCATCCTCGGCCAATAGCAATTTTACTTTTTTTCCCATGTTCTTGTATGTTAATTGGAAAATATATCATGAATTTAGTTCCTTTATTCAGCGCACTGTCCACCTTAATCTTGCCCCGGTGGGCATCAATAATTTTTTTTACATAACTCAGTCCAAGACCAAAGCCTTTTACATTATGTACATTCCCTGTCGGGACGCGGTAGAAACGCTCAAAAATCTGGCCAACATATTCTTTTTGTATCCCGATCCCGTGATCTTTGATCGAAACCAACAGGAAGTCTTCATCCAATTCGGTCGAAATGACAATCTTTGGTTCTTCCTTGCTGTATTTAACGGCATTATCGAGCAAGTTAAACAAAACATTGGTAATGTGTACTTCATCGCCTTTGATGATGGCCGGATCAGCCTTCAGTTCCGAAGTTAACTCACCATTCTTTGACTTAACCCGTAGCTCAAAATTTAATATAACGGTGTTTATTAAGGTATTAATATTTACTTCCTTAAATTTCAGCTTCAGATTGCCTTCATTAAAGACAGCCATCTGAAGCACTTTCTCGACTTGTGTGGTCAGCCGTTTACTTTCCTGGAAAATGATTCCGGAGATGTGATCAATGGTTTTTGGTGTAATGGAAAGCGTATTGTCGCGCAACATCTGACTCGCCAGCGAAATCGTCGAAATGGGAGTTTTCAGTTCGTGTGTCATGTTGTTGATGAAGTCGTTTTTGATGTTCGACAGTTTTTTTTGCCTCAGGATAATGAGGATGGTAAAAACAAAAATCCCAATCAGCAAGGCCGTAAGTACAAATGTTGGAATAACGAGTAGTCCGGTTTCCTTAAGCAAAAAAGTATTCTGCTTTGGAAAGTAAACATAAAGATAATTGGGTTTCAGATCGTCGTCATTTGGGAAAAGCAGGGCATTGAATTCTGTTTGTTTTTTGGAGTTGTAGTTTTTATCCCCGAAAATAAATCGTTCTACTCCGGCCGGGAAGGTTTTTATGGCATATTTAAAATCCAGGTTAATCCCCTGTTTTTTCAGTTCAGTCTTGATTGACCTGCCAAGAATATTAGTATTGATGCGTTCTTCAATGGGCATTATTGAAAGGAGAGAAACCATGGTTTGCAGTTGGAACATCTGTGCACGCTGGTCGAGTCTCTCTTCGTACTGACGGGATTGCAGTCCGTCTCGTTCGTGAAGGATATCAAATCCATTGGGAAAATCGCCGGGCCGTCCCCTTTCCTTTTGTTCTGAAGGATTAGTTGTATTGAAGCCAATTTTCAACTCGTCCTTAATAGCATTTTCGGAAACCCTTTGTTGCGAATATTGGAATGAAAGCAGAGCGTTTTGCTGAATAATGGTTCCTGACACTGAATGCTGATAATTGCCGGGATATATACCACTGGTTCGGGGTGTGGCAATCTCTTTGGCATATTCGGTCAACATGGAAATTTCATCCATCTCAAGCCGGTAAGCCACCTGGCTCAGCGCACTTTTAACAGCGGAGTCAAATTGTTCTTCTTTTATTTTGAGTGCTGTTAAAATCGAATTGGTCTGAACCAGAATTAAACTGGTCATAACCAATGCCATTAATACAATCAATATTAAAATTACCCTTCTGCTCATGGAACAAAGATAAGCTTTAAAAATACTGATAATTAACACTTAACAATATTTAACACTGGTACTCTTTTGTGAAATACCGGTGGTTGCAATCCACAGGAATAAAACTGCAAACGGGCAAACCTTGAGCCTGGTCAGCAATGAATTGATCAGGAGATGTGCAGTTAAACTGTAAACCTCCGGAAAGGAGTTTTCCATCCGGGATGGTAGTTGTTATTCTTCAGGATTGGTATCCGAAGTCAGTGCCTTGATTTTCCCGAGTGCTACTTTGGAGGCATTTTGCTGGGCTTCTTTCTTGGAAGTACCTGAACCTTTTCCCAGAAGTTCGTTGTCGACTTCGATGGCAGCGATGAACCAGGGTTGTTTGCCGTCATTCTTACTCTCGTCAACAGTATCAAAGGATACTGATTTTTTATTTTTCTGCGACCACTCAATCATCTGGCTTTTGTAGTTGGTGTTGGTGTTTTGAACCTCAACCAGGTTGACGTAGTTGTTCAGCAGTTTGCGGGTAATAAATTTTTTAGCTTCCGGATAACCTTTGTCAAGATAAATTGCACCGATAAGAGCTTCGAGCGTATCGCCGTATATGTGGCTCGATTCAATGGTTGAAGTGGTGTTCGACTGGATATAATGGTTCAACCCGATCTGGTATGTAAGTTGGGTCAGAAAACTACGGTTAACCAGTTTCGACCGCATTTGAGTCAGGTAACCTTCGTCCTGATTTGGGAAACGATTGTACAGAAAATCGGCAATGGCAGCTCCCAGGATGGCATCTCCCAGGTATTCGAGTCGTTCGTTATTCACGAAATTGCCTTGAGAATCAATCTTCGAGGCAGACTTGTGAATAACTGCGATGTCATATATCCGCAAATTTGTAGGATAAAAACCCAGCAAAGATCTCAAAAACAAATAAAACTCTTTTCTAGAAGAAGAAAAGAGTTTTATTCTTTGAACGATAGTTCGTATCACTTGTATTAAATTTTCTTAAAAATAACAGTGGCATTGTGCCCACCAAAACCAAAGGTATTGCTTAAAGCAACTTTAATTTTCCGTTCTTTAGCGACATTAAAAGTAAAATCGAGTTTTGGATCGATTCCGGGATCGTCGGTAAAGTGATTAATTGTAGGTGGAATGACACCATCCTGAATGGCCAGAATCGATGCAATTGCTTCAACAGCTCCTGCAGCACCCAGCAAGTGTCCGGTCATTGATTTGGTTGCACTGATGCTTAAATTGTAAGCATGTTGGCCAAAACATTGTTGGATGGCTTTGGGTTCAGCAATATCTCCCAGGGGAGTTGAAGTACCGTGAACATTGATATAATCAATGTCTTCAGGATTCATTCCTGCATCTTCCATAGCCCACTTCATGACTAAAGTTGCACCGCCGGCTTCAGGGTCAGGGGCCGTCATGTGGTACGCATCGGCTGACATGCCTCCTCCGACCATTTCAGCATAAATCTTTGCACCCCGTTTTACCGCATGCTCATATTCTTCAAGAATAAGGGCAGCAGAGCCTTCTCCCATTACAAATCCATCACGATCCAGATCAAAAGGTCGGGATGCTGTTAATGGATCGCTGTTTCGGGTCGAAAGGGCCCGCATGGAATTAAATCCAGCCAATCCTGCAGGGTTAATGGCTGCTTCTGAACCACCGGAGATGAAAACATCAACCTTTCCAAGGCGGATGTAATTCATTGCTTCGATGAGCGCATGTGAAGCAGATGCACATGCTGTTACCGTCGTGAAATTCGGGCCTCGGAATCCGTAACGGATAGAAAGCAAGCCGCTTGCAATGTTGGCAATCATTTTCGGAATGAAGAACGGTGAATAACGAGGCATCTCGTTTTTGTAATTCAGCGTTTCTTCAAAGAAGGTTTGTAATCCTCCAATCCCGGCACCCCAAACAATACCTGCTCTGTCTCTGTTCAATTTCTCAAGATCAAGACCAGAGTCAGCCATTGCCTGCGCTGCTGAGGCATAGGCGTACAATGTGAACGGATCATGTTTCCTGATTTCTTTTTGCTCTACATATAAAGCAGGATCGAAATTTTTAAGTTCGCAGGCAAATGTAGTTTTGTGTGTTGTAGCATCAAAACGGGTTATGGGGCCTGCGCCACTTTTTCCATTTTTTAAGCCTTCCCAGAATTCCTCAATAGAATTACCAAGCGGGTTTACAGTTCCAAGGCCGGTAACAACTACCCGTTTAAATTCCATAAATCTCTTTTTGTTATTATTACTTCAAATTTGCTTCGATGTGCTTGATGGCTTCACCAACTGTTGAAATTTTTTCGGCCTGATCATCCGGAATGGCAAGATCAAATTCCTTTTCAAATTCCATAATCAATTCAACGGTGTCAAGTGAATCAGCACCAAGATCGTTTGTGAAAGATGCTTCAAGTGTAACTTCACTTTCATCAACGCCTAATTTATCAACAATAATTGCTTTAACTTTAGCTGCAACGTCAGACATAACTCTAATTTTTGGTTAATATTAAAATTGTTTCAAAAAATTCGATGCAAAGTAATAAATTTACGCCTGATATTTCAAACAAAAAATGATTTAAGTGGATGAATAAGGTTTGAATTAACCAGCATGCTGATCTATATTTGAACCTTTTATTCTAAAATTCCATTGAGCATAAAACTTAAAACTGAGATTAAATGAAACGAATTGCCATTTTTGCTTCTGGTTCAGGAACCAACGCACAGAAGATAATAGAGTATTTTTCAACGAGTAAGGAGATTATTGTGGATTCACTTTGGTCGAATAATGAAAATGCTTATGCTTTAATCAGAGCAGAAAAACTCGGAATTGAAACGATTACCTTTGATCGGGAAGAATTTTACAGAAGCAATGATATTCTGGATCAATTGTACGATCACCGGATTGATATGATCGTGTTGGCTGGATTTCTTTGGCTTATACCCCGTAATCTGACCGAATTATTTACAGTTATTAATATACATCCTGCCTTATTGCCCAAATATGGTGGTAAGGGAATGTATGGAATGAATGTTCACCAAGCCGTCCTGGCCTCAAAAGATAAAGAATCGGGAATCAGTATTCACCAGGTGAATCAGGATTACGATAAAGGAAAAATAATTTTTCAGGCAACCTGTCCGGTTTTGCCAAAGGATACTTCTGAAACTCTGGCTGCCCGGATTCATGAACTGGAGTACCAGCATTACGCCAGGGTGATTGAAGAAATACTATTGAATGAGGAAGACAGTAACTTTTAATCCTGTGCCCATCATGCAGATTTACTGAGGAGATGATTTCAAATCGCCACTTCATAAATATATATATAGCCTGCGTTTTATCTGAACGATAAAAATTAAGCTTTCTTTGTATTATTGAATGAATCATTGAATGCCTGTTTTGAAAAACGAACCTCATATACAAATCCTGTTGAATAGGATCAGCGGGAAAGGCGATGAAATAGCTTTCCGGAATTTGTTCGAGTTATTTGCTCCAGGACTTTCACGGTTTTCATTTTCCATTCTTAAAAGCAAGGAGCTTTCAGAGGAAGCTATATCTGATGTTTTTTTCAAGGTTTGGGTACACCGGGATAAGCTTTCGGGCATCGAAAATTTCAAAGCTTATTTGTTTACTTCAGCCAGGAACACAGCCCTCAATTATCTTGATAAGGAAAAACGGGGAAAGGCCATTCAGTTGGAAGACCTTTCAGTGTCACTCCAAATTAATGAAATTTGTCCTGAATCGGAGTTAATCTCAAAAGAGCTGAAAGCGGCAATAAGTAAAGCCATCGACCATTTACCCGAACGATGTAAACTGATATACAGTCTGGCAAAAATTGAACAGTTGAAATACAAGGAGATTGCCCAAATCCTGGATATATCGGTAAAAACCATCGATCACCAGTTGACCATTGCCATAAAAAAAATCGGCGATGAGATTAGAAACTATCTTGAAGAACAGGAAATGTCTGACCATTATACAGTGTTGCTTCATTTATTTCTTCCAAAACAATCGTTGTAAGCTTTCTTCCTTCTCTATTTTTTAATTTCTTTTAGGGGATTGTTTTAGAA
The DNA here is from genome assembly GCA_038251165.1 of Bacteroidales bacterium. GTDB lineage: Bacteria > Bacteroidota > Bacteroidia > Bacteroidales > Prolixibacteraceae > Aquipluma. The sequence goes on from JBBSBP010000017.1 coordinate 74,687, forward strand.
TTCCTGTTTAAACAAATACAATCAATAATTGTATTTGCATGGATCAGGAAAAAATATGGTCGCACATTAGTCGGAAAATCTCGGGAGAAGAGACTGAGGAAGATGTGCAACAGGTTGAAAAATGGCTTGCTGAAAACAGGGTGAACCGAAAAGTTTATATTCGGCTGCAAAATATGTGGGAGTTTAATAGAACAACTGAAGGTAGTTTTTCTTCCTTGTTCGACTCGGTGAAACGCAGGATCGCTGTTTATCAAAGCAAACCAAAATCTATTTTATCAAGAATTCATCCGCTTTTTAAGGTTGCCGCTATCTTAGCAGTAATTCTACTTTCCAATTTTCTGGTTTATCATTTCGGCCAGAAGGCTGATAATCAATTGGTAACATGGCAGGAGATAGTGGTTCCCCGCGGCAACCGGATGAAACTGATTTTGCCTGACAACAGCAGTGTTTGGCTAAACAATGAAACCCACTTTAGATATGCATCGGATTTTAGCAGTGGAAACCGTACAGTGGAGCTTTCAGGTGAAGCTTATTTTGATGTACATCACGATGCCGAACATCCGTTTGTTGTAAAAATTGGCGACCAACGCATTAAAGTGCTGGGAACTCGGTTTTCGGTGAATGCCTATCCTGAAGACCGACTAATCGAAACTTCGCTTATTTCGGGTTCGGTTGAGTTCGACAGCAACCGGGAAATCAACGGAAAATCGGAGTTTTTATTAGCACCCGGATATAGCCTGTATTACGACAAGCAAAATAACTCACTGACACGGCAAAAAATACAATCTTCTTATTATCAATATTGGGAGAATGGTGTTTATGCATTTAAAGAAGAGAGCTTTGAAAATCTGGCAATTAAGATTAAGCGTATTTTCAATATTGAAGTAAAATTTGAAGATGATATTCTAAGAAAGAAAACCTACACGGGAACTATCAATATCAACGACAATATTTTCATTTTTATGGAAGCCCTACGTCGTACATCAGTTGAACCAATAGAGTATAAACACAATAAAAACACAATCTATGTAAAACTAAGAAAATAGGATTGTAAATCTGATTATGAAAAAAGGCAGAAAATGCGTCAACATTTTCCGCCTTCGGATGAAACGCGTGAACGTTTCAATTAATAACAATTAATTACAAGAATTAAGTCATTAACTTAACAAGTCAAATCTATGAAAAAAAAATCAGGATGGAATGATTGTGTGAGTGATCTTTCCGTTAAAAAACTAATTAAAATGAGTAAGATCACATTTATTTTATTTTTCGTGGGTCTTCTTCAGGTTTCGGCTGCCAGTTATGCGCAGAAAACTAAGTTGAATCTGAAAATGACCAACGCATCGTTTGTTGATGTATTTGAGAAAATTGAAGCTCAGAGCGAGTTTCGTTTTTTCTACGACAACTCCCAGTTTGATCTGAAACAGCGTATCAATGTTGATGTGAGTGAACGCAAGATTGAAGATGTTTTGGACGAAGTTTTCAGGAACACGAACATTACTTGCGAAGTAATGGATCGTCATATACTGATTACCAACAATGGAACAAAAACCTCGGTGTTTGCGCAGAATGGAACCAAAGTCAATGGTACAGTTACCAATGCTGGCGATCAGCAAGGGATTCCAGGAGTAACAGTAATGGTAAAAGGAACCGCAATTGGAACAATCACCGATACAAATGGGAAATACAATCTGACTATTCCTTCGGGCGGTAAAGTGCTTGTATTCTCTTTTATTGGAATGACTACCCAGGAAGTTGCAATTGGCAGTCAATCAGAAATCAACATTTCTTTGCAAGAAAATGTAGTTGGAGTTGACGAAGTAGTAGTAATTGGTTATGGTAGCAGAGCCAAAAAAGATATAACCACTGCTATTTCGACCATCAATAATGAGGAGATTGGAAAATCAGTGGGTATGTCTTCTGAATTGTCCATGCAGGGTCGTATGTCAGGAGTCCAGGTAGAAAGTGGTGGAGGAAACCCGATGGCCCGACCCACTATACGGATCCGTGGAGTCAATACCTGGGGCGTTTCTTCTCCTTTATATATCATTGACGGGGTTCCTGTTACGGAGTTTGGTGCCGGAATTGAAGGATTGGAAGATCCACGTGCCTCGGATGTCCGTGGCCCATTGAATATTATGACCATGATCGATCCAAACGATATTGAGTCAATTTCTGTTTTGAAAGATGCTTCTGCTGCTGCTATTTATGGAGTACGTGCCGCGAATGGCGTTATTCTGATTACTACAAAAAAGGGAAGAGGCGACAAGCCCGTTGTGGAATTCAGTTCAAGGTTTGGGGTTCAGAATATTACACAGAAAACAGATCTAATGAATACCCCGCAATATACGAAATTCATCAGTGATGTTTTGGCTTCTGATCCTACCATTAAGATAAACTCTAAAAATGTAGGTCGCTTTGATCCTACCAGTGCAAGATATTTGGGAGATAGTCCTACCTATAACTGGCAGGAAGCGATCAAAAACAAAAATGCCTTATCAAAAGACTATTCAGTGCGTGTATCCGGAGGAACAGGGAAAACAGATTATTTTGTTTCAATTGGATCTACACAAAATGAAGGGGCTTTCAAGAATAATTACCTGGATCGTTTATCAGGTTCCTTTAAAGTCAATACTCAGGTCAATAACTGGCTGAAGGTAGGTGCCAATTACCGCATCACCTCGGCAAAAGGACGTAATTTTAATCCCGATCTGGTCCAGGCAGGCCAATACCCTGCATGGCAGAAAATTTATGATTCGAATAATGCTTTTGGTTTTGCCCCGGTTGTGGAAGGAAGACAGGCAAATGGATCCTATTCCGCTGGGACACTTTATGGTTTGGGAACACGAATCAATGTGTTAGGTCAGTCCGCGGCCAATGAAAATCTGTACAAATCGATGCGCAACATGGGAAGTATTTATGTTGAATTTGAGCCTCTCAAACACCTGAAGATAAAAGGTCAGATGAGCATGGATATTTATGATTTTACACGTTTCGAATTCCAGGATTTTGATGGGACAGTGTTTGACTATACGGCAGGTGATCGTTTTGCACCTTCGGGAGGGAATTCAGTAGGTAGTTATGAAGAGCGCGATGTTTTTAACAACAACTACATCAATGAAATAACTGTCAATTACAACAATACATTCGGAAAACACAACATCGACCTAGTCTTTAATGGAAGTGATCAGCAATACGATTCAAAATACAAAACTGCTTCGACCACTTGGATGCAGTCGAAGTTACCGTATATGCGCAGACTTGGAGGCGAAAGTAAATATCTCGGACTTGGAACCGACATGACGAATAGTGCATTGCAAGGGCTCATGGGGCGTGTATCGTACAATTATAATTCAACTTATTATTTTGATGTTACGGTACGTCATGATGGCAGTACGCGGTTTTCTGAGGAAAACCGATGGGGAACTTTTCCTTCCGCATCAGTAGCATGGAGAGTTTCTCAGGAATCATTCATGAAGGATATTTCCTTTATAGATGATCTGAAATTGCGCGCAGGATATGGTCAGTTGGGAAATCAGGAAGTACGCAATATGGCCTACCTTTCACCCATCGACAATCGCCCGATTTTTGCCTGGGGGGTTGATGGAACACGGATTGGAATGGGAAATAAATATGTGGCAGCAGCCGTTTATTCACTTCCAAACCCCTATCTTCAATGGGAAAAAACGTCAACTGTTAACATTGGTATGGATGGTGTCCTGTTGAACAACCAACTTTCCGTATCATTTGATTACTTTAATAAATTAACCGATGGGATTCTTCAGACCATCACTTTGCCTCTTTCGGTAGGCTTAGTCGATATGCCTGTTGATAATATCGCATCGGTTCGAAACACAGGTGTTGAATTTTCAATGAACTACAACAATCAAATTGGAGAACTGAGATACACCATCGGAGCAAATATTTCTACCGTAAAAAATACAATTGAGAAAACATCCAATGGAATCCCTTTATTTAGTGGGCAGTCTTCCAACATTGAAGAAGGTTATTCCATGAATTATATCAGGGGATATAAAGTGGGCGGTATCTTCCAGTCTCAGGCGGAGGTTGATAAATGGATGGCTGACAATGAGGATAACACCGAAAACTATCAGTCG